>NZ_JBIUBW010000010.1:236285-279673 GCF_044548465.1 Streptomyces sp. NPDC052023
GGGCGACCCCCGGCTCGGGCCTCGGCGTGGTCGTAGCCCGGGTGCCCCAGCCGGCCACGAGGCCGGCGCCCGCACCAACTGCAGGCCCGCGGTACGGCGTCTCCCCAACCGACACCTGGGTTGGAGCTGGCGCGCATAGCTGAATCCTGGCTACGGGCCGGAAACTCGCGCGGGGATTGGCCCCCACGGCCGGAAGCCCTGTGCCGGTGCCCCAGCCGGGACATCCGGTTGGCCTGCACCAGCCGGAAGCCCCTCCCGGCGCCAAAGATGCCTCTCGGCTGAGCGCCCCTGGGCCGGCGCCCCGCCGGTCCTCATGAGTTGCCGCCCGGGATGCCGCTGGGTGGCTGCCCCCGCAGGTCCGCCCGAGCCGCCTCCCGGCAATCCCCCTAAGACAGCGCCGCCCCCTGAATCGCCGCCCCCCGGCTCCCCGTGAGCGCCCCCTAATCACCCCCCGGCCCGCAACCTCTCCCGTGCCTCCATCAACGCGAACCCCAGGAGATTCAGGCCCCGCCACCGCTCCGGATCGCTCGCGGCCGCGTCGTTCGCGGGCAGGCCGATTCCCCACACCGGGTCCACGGGGCTCGCCTCGACCAGGACCCGCATGCCGGTGCCCAGCAGGAACTCCCGCAGGCCGGCGTCGGCGGCGAACTTGTGGAAGCTGCCCTCGGCCACGATCTTGAAGCGCTCGCGCTCCCACACGGCGCCGTCGAAGCCGCGCACCAGCCGCCCCGCCTTCTTCGCCTCGGCGGGATGCCCGGACGTCAGTACGCGCCGCTCCCCCTCCGCGTCCGCGAAGAGGCGCGCCTTGCGGGCCATCATCCAGTGCTCCGCCGTCGCGTACTCCACTCCGTCCACCGTGAACGGCGCCGGCCACCACTGGCTCAGACAGCTCGCGCCGAGCCGCCCGTCCGCACGGGGCCGGTGCCCCCAGAAGTGCAGATACTTGAGGTGAGCACCCGCACGAACCGCTCTGACCAGCGCCTCCCGGGAGTCGATCACTCCCCCGATCTCTTCCATGCATGGGAGTCTGGCAGGCACCACTGACACTCCGTCCCTCCTTTGCACTGCCGACTCGACACCTGGTCGACAGATTCCGTTGCTTAACCAAAAGGCAACAACGGAATCACTTGTTGGACGACCACCCCTCTGTCAGGATCGGCACTCAAATCGAGCTGGAGCTACGCCACCCGCCCCGAGGGACAGCGGGGCGACGGCGGAGGAGAGCGACATGCACAACCCGGGAAAGAGCACCCCGGAACGATTCCCCGCCCAGGACCTTTTCGCCGACGGGGCCCAGTACATCGCGGGCCGTCTGACGAAGGGCACCTCGGGCCGTACGCACGCGGTCGTCGACCCGGCCACCGGCGAGGAGGTCTTCACCTACGAACTGGCAGGCCCGGACGACGTGGACGCGGCCGTGGCCGCCGCCCGCGAGGCCTTCCCGGCCTGGGCCGGTGCCACGCCCGGCGAGCGTTCCGACGCGCTGCACCGTTTCGCCGCCGTACTCGCCGAGCGCGCCGAGGACTTCGCCCGCGCCGAGTCCCTGCAGTGCGGCAAGCCGCTGAAGCTGACCCGCGAGTTCGACGTGCCGGGCACGATCGACAACACCGCCTTCTTCGCGGGCGCCGCCCGGCACCTGCAGGGCCAGTCGGCCGGTGAGTACTCCGGCGACCACACCTCGTACGTCCGTCGCGAGCCCGTCGGCGTCGTCGGATCGATCGCGCCCTGGAACTACCCCCTGCAGATGGCCGCGTGGAAGGTCCTCCCGGCCGTCGCCGCGGGCAACACCATCGTCCTGAAGCCCGCTGAACTGACCCCTCTGACCTCGCTGCTGTTCGCGCAGGCCGCGACCGAGGCCGGGATCCCGGACGGCGTGATCAACATTGTGACCGGCACGGGCAAGGAGGCGGGCGAGCACCTCGTGGGCCACCCGGACGTGGTCATGACGTCCTTCACCGGCTCCACCGCCGTGGGCAGGCGCGTCGCCGAGATCGCCACCGCCACCGTCAAGCGGCTCCACCTGGAGCTGGGCGGCAAGGCGCCCTTCCTCGTGTTCGACGACGCCGACCTGGAGGCCGCCGCCAACGGCGCGGTCGCGGGCGCGCTGATCAACACCGGCCAGGACTGCACGGCCGCCACGCGCGCGTACGTGCAGCGCCCTCTCTACGAGGCGTTCGTGGAGCGGACCGCCGCCCTCATGGAGAGCGTCCGGCTCGGCGACCCCTTCGCCGCCGGTACCGATCTCGGACCGCTGATCTCACACGCCCAGCGGGACCGCGTCGCCGGTTTCGTCGACCGGGCGCGCGCCTACGCGCGCGTGGTCACCGGTGGCGAGGCGCCCCAGGGCGAGCTCAAGGAGGGCGCGTACTACCGGCCCACGCTCGTCGCGGACGCGCCCCAGGACAGCGAGATCGTCCAGTCCGAGATCTTCGGTCCGGTCCTCGTCGTCCTGCCCTTCGACACCGACGACGACGGCATCCGGCTCGCCAACGACACGCCGTACGGTCTCGCGGCATCCGCCTGGAGCCGTGACGTCTACCGTGCGAACCGCGCCACCCGCGAGATCAAGGCGGGGTGCGTGTGGGTGAACGACCACATCCCGATCATCAGCGAGATGCCGCACGGCGGATACAAGCAGTCCGGCTTCGGCAAGGACATGTCCACCTACTCGTTCGATGAGTACACGCAGCTCAAGCACGTTATGTTCGACAATACGGCGGTCGTTCGCAAGGACTGGCACCGCACGATCTTCGGGGACCGATAACCACGACAGGCCGCCCGAACCGCGGCCGCCCCTCCCGAAAGGGCACCACGCGCATGGAGCAGTACGAGCCCGACCGCCCGTCCGCGGCGCAGGCGGCCGCGATGCGGCGCAGCCTCCGGAGCGGCAGGGCCTCCCTCACCCGCCGTTCACTGCTGCGCGCCTCCACCGGCGGCGCGCTCACCGTCGGCGGCCTGGGAGCGCTGAGCGCCTGCGGCATCCCGCCCGCCGCGCAGAACTCCGGGGTGTCGTCCGAGGACCACTCGGCGAAGGAGAAGACCCTCAGCTTCTCCAACTGGACCGAGTACATGGACGTCGACGAGAGCGGCAAGAGGCATCCCACTCTCGACGAGTTCAAGAAGCGCACCGGCGTCACCGTCAAATACACCGAGGACATCAACGACAACGTCGAGTTCTTCGGCAAGATCAAGCCGCAGCTCGCGGCCGGCCAGGACACCGGCCGTGACCTGATCTGCGTGACCGACTGGCTCGCCGCGCGCCTCATCCGCTTCGGCTGGGTCCAGAAGCTGGACGCGTCCAACCTGCCCACCGCGTACGCCAATCTCTCCCAGCAGTTCCGCAGCCCCGACTGGGATCCGGGGCGGGCCTACTCGTATCCCTGGACCGGTATCTCCACGGTCATCGCCTACAACAAGAAGGCGCTGGACGGGGTCGAGGTCACCTCCGTCTCCGACCTGCTCGACAACCCCAAGCTCAAGGGCCGCGTCGGCTTCCTGTCCGAGATGCGCGACAGCGTCGGCATGACGCTGCTGGACATGGGCAAGGACCCGGGCAGGTTCAGCGACGACGACTTCGACGCGGCGATCGCCCGGATGCAGAAGGCCGTCGACAAGGGCCAGATCCGCCGGTTCACCGGCAACGACTACACCTCGGACCTCTCCAAGGGCGACTTCGCGGCCTGCATCGCCTGGGCCGGCGATGTCGTGCAGCTCAAGGCGGACAGCCCGGACGTCGACTTCGTCATCCCCGACAGCGGCTACATGACGTCGACCGACAACCTCCTGGTGCCCAACAAGGCCCGTCACAAGACCAGCGCCGAGCGGCTCATCGACTTCTATTACGAGCCCGGACCGGCCGCGCAGCTCGCCGCGTACATCAACTACGTGTGCCCGGTCGACGGGGTGAAGGCGGAGCTCGCCAAGATCGACGAGTCGGCGGCCAACAACCCGCTGATCATTCCCGACAAGGACATGGCCGCCAAGTCTCGCGCCTTCCGCTCCCTGAGCTCGAAGGAAGAGACGGCCTACGAAGAGAAGTTCGCGAAGCTCACAGGGGCGTGACGACGACGATGACGACGACGAAGGACAGCAGCGGCGACGTCCGCCTCTCCGGAATCAGCAAGACCTACGGCTCCTTCACCGCCGTGCACCCGCTGGACCTGACGATCCCGGAGGGCTCCTTCTTCGCCCTGCTGGGCGCCTCGGGCTGCGGCAAGACCACAACCCTGCGGATGATCGCGGGACTTGAGGAGCCGACGCGCGGCACGGTCTTCCTCGGCGACCAGGACGTGACCGCGCTGCCGCCGTACAAGCGGCCGGTGAACACGGTGTTCCAGTCCTACGCCCTCTTCCCGCATCTCGACATCTTCGAGAACGTCGCCTTCGGTCTGCGCCGGCGCGGCATCAAGTCGGTGAAGAAGCAGGTCGAGGAGATGCTCGACCTGGTCCAGCTGGGCGAGCAGGCCCGCAAGAAGCCGCACCAGCTCTCCGGCGGCCAGCAGCAGCGCGTCGCTGTCGCCCGTGCCCTGATCAACCACCCCAAGGTGCTGCTCCTCGACGAGCCGCTCGGCGCCCTCGACCTCAAGCTGCGCCGCCAGATGCAGCTGGAGCTCAAGCGCATCCAGACCGAGGTCGGCATCACCTTCGTCCACGTCACGCACGACCAGGAGGAGGCCATGACCATGGCCGACCGCGTCGCCGTGATGAACGCGGGCCGGGTCGAGCAACTCGGCGCCCCCGCGGACCTGTACGAGAACCCGCGCACCACCTTCGTCGCCAACTTCCTCGGCACCTCCAACCTGATCGAGGCCGAGATCGACACCAGCGCGGGCGACGACATCGTCCTCAAGGCGGGCGGCGGAAAGCTCACGCTCCCCGCGGGGCGGTGCACCGCGGCCACGGCGACCGGCGGCAAGGTGCTCGTCGGCGTACGTCCCGAGAAGATCTCCCTCGTCCACGCGGACGACGCCGGTGAGATCCCGGAGGGCCGCAACCGGATCACCGGCACGATCGCCGACGCCAGCTTCATCGGCGTCTCGACGCAGTACGTGATCGACAGCCCCGTCTGTCCCGAGCTCGCCGTCTACGTGCAGAACGTCGAGCGCGACGGCCGCCTCGCCCCCGGCGCCGAGGTCGTCCTGCACTGGAGCCCGGCGCACACCTTCGGCCTGGACGCCACGCAGGACATCGACGCGGGCATCGAGGAGGAGGCCGCCTGATGTCGACGCTCACCGAGGCGCCACCGCCCCTCGCGCCCGCACCGGAGAAGAAGCCGGCGCGCAGGCGCGGCAGACTCACGCCGTACTGGCTGCTGCTGCCCGGCATCCTGTGGCTGATCGTCTTCTTCGCGCTGCCGATGGTCTACCAGGCCTCCACCTCCGTGCAGACGGGCTCCCTGGAGGAGGGCTACGAGGTCACCTGGCACTTCGCCACCTACTGGAACGCCCTGACCGAGTACTGGCCGCAGTTCCTGCGCTCGGTGCTGTACGCCGGTTCCGCCACGATCCTGTGTCTGCTGCTGGGCTATCCGCTGGCGTATCTGATCGCGTTCCGCGCCGGCCGCTGGCGCAACCTGATCATGATCCTGGTGATCGCGCCGTTCTTCACCAGCTTCCTGATCCGCACGCTCGCCTGGAAGACGATCCTCGCGGACGGCAGCCCGGTCGTCGGCGCCCTGAACGCTCTGCATGTCCTGGACGTCACCAGCTGGCTCGGCATGACCGCCGGGGACCGCGTGCTGGCCACCCCGCTGGCGGTGGTCTGCGGTCTGACCTACAACTTCCTGCCGTTCATGATCCTGCCGCTCTACACCTCGCTGGAGCGCATCGACAGCCGGCTGCACGAGGCGGCGAACGATCTGTACGCGAAGCCGTTCACGACCTTCCGGAAGGTGACCTTCCCGCTGTCGATGCCGGGTGTCGTCTCCGGCACGCTGCTGACCTTCATCCCGGCCGCCGGTGACTACGTGAACGCCGATCTGCTCGGCTCCACCGACACCCGCATGATCGGCAACGTCATCCAGTCGCAGTTCCTGCGCATTCTGGACTATCCGACGGCCGCCGCCCTCTCCTTCATCCTGATGTTCGCGATTCTCGTCATGGTGACGCTCTACATCCGCAAGTCCGGCACGGAGGATCTGGTTTAAATGGCCTTCGTCAACTGGCTCAAGCGCCATCTCGTCGTCCTCGCGGGGCTGTTCACGCTTGGATTCCTGCTGCTGCCGAACGTCGTCGTGACGGTCTTCTCCTTCAACCAGCCGAAGGGCCGTTTCAACTACGAGTGGCAGGAATTCTCCACCGCCGCCTGGCGGGACCCGTGCGGAGTCGCCGACCTGTGCGGCTCGCTCTCCCTCAGCCTCCAGATCGCGTTGTGGGCGACGCTGGGCGCCACGCTGCTGGGCGCGATGATCGCCTTCGCCCTCGTCCGGTACCGGTTCCGCGCGCGGGGGGCCATCAACTCGCTGATCTTCCTGCCCATGGCGATGCCCGAGGTGGTGATGGCGGCCTCGCTGCTGACGCTCTTCCTCAACATGGGCGTCCAGTTGGGCTTCTGGACGATCCTGATCGCGCACATCATGTTCTGCCTCAGCTTCGTGGTGACGGCCGTGAAGGCGCGCGTGATGTCGATGGACCCGAAGCTGGAGGAAGCCGCGCGCGATCTGTACGCGGGTCCGTTCCAGACCTTCGTGCGCGTGACCCTGCCGATCGCCGCCCCCGGAATCGCGGCGGGCGCGCTGCTCGCGTTCGCGCTCTCCTTCGACGACTTCATCATCACCAATTTCAATGCGGGTTCGACCGTCACGTTCCCCATGTTCGTCTGGGGCTCCGCGCAGCGCGGAACGCCCGTTCAGATCAATGTCATCGGTACGGCCATGTTCGTGATCGCCGTACTGTTCGTACTGGCCTCGATGGCCATCGGCAGCCGCCGAAAGCGCCAGAAGGCGTAATGCACTCGTAGGGAGTTGAAATCATGGCCCCAAGCGCCATGAGCCGTGGCAACGACAACTGGACGAAATCCCTTTCCGAAGCCCAGCCGGTCGCGTACTGGCTGGACGACCCCGGCAGGCCCCACCCCGAGCCCGCGCTGACCGGCGCTGAGACCTGCGACCTGCTGGTCGTCGGCGGCGGCTACAGCGGACTGTGGACCGCGCTGAACGCCAAGGAGCGCGATCCCGGGCGGGATGTCGTCCTGCTGGAGGGCCGCGAGGTGGGCTGGGCCGCCTCCGGCCGCAACGGCGGCTTCTGCGCCGCCTCCCTCACCCACGGGCTGCCCAACGGCCTGACCCGCTGGCCCGGCGAGATCCACAAGCTCCAGGAGCTGGGCGCCCGCAACCTCGACGGCATCGAGGACGCGGTCGCCCGGTACGCCATCGACTGCGACTTCGAGCGCACCGGCGAGATCGATGTCGCCACCGAGCCGTACCAGGCGCGGGAACTGCGCGACTGGTACGAGGAGATGGACCGCCAGGGCCTCGCCGAGGGCGTGGAGTTCCTGGACGCGGAGGCGGTACGGGCACAGGTGGACTCACCGACGTTCCTGGCGGGCCTGTGGGACCGCCGCGGCGTCGCCATGCTCAACCCCGCCGCACTCGCCTGGGGCCTCAAGCGCGCCTGCCTCGACCTCGGCGTGCGCGTCTTCGAGAACACCCCCGCCCTCACGCTGAAGCCGTACGGCGCCGGAATGGCCGTGCGCACCCCCTACGGCCAGGTACGCGCCCGCAAGGTCGCGCTCGGCACGAACATCTTCCCCAACCTCGTCAAGCGCGTCCGCCCGTACACCGTCCCGGTCTACGACTACGCCCTGATGACCGAACCGCTCACCGCAGAGCAGCTCGGGGCGATCGGCTGGAAGAACCGGCAGGGCCTCGGCGACAGCGCCAACCAGTTCCACTACTTCCGGCTGTCCGCCGGCAACCGCATCCTGTGGGGCGGCTACGACGCGATCTACCCCTACGGCGGCCGGGTCCGCGCCGAGTACGACGACCGGCCGGAGAGCTACGCCAAGCTCGCCGGGCACTTCTTCACCTGCTTCCCGCAGCTGGAGGGGATCCGCTTCACCCACGCGTGGGGCGGCGCCATCGACACCTGTTCACGCTTCTCGGCCTTCTTCGGCACCGCGCACGGCGGCAAGGTCGCCTACGCGGCGGGCTACACGGGCCTCGGCGTGGGCGCGACCCGCTTCGGCGCCGATGTGATGCTGGACCTGCTGGCGGGGGAGCGGACCGAGCGCACGGAGCTGGAGATGGTGCGCAGGAAGCCGCTGCCGTTCCCGCCGGAGCCGTTCGCCTGGACCGGTATCGCCCTCACCAAGTGGTCGCTGGCCCGGGCGGACGCCCAGGGCGGGCGGCGCAACCTGTGGCTGCGCGCCATGGACCGGCTCGGGCTCGGCTTCGACAGCTGAGGGTGCCGTCCGCTTCCTCCTGTGACCCGGTTCACCCGATCCGGGTGCCGCAACCCGCGTAATGCCCGGGCCGGACCTCCCTCTCTCCGGTGACGCGAGAAGCGTCGACGCGAAGAGAGGGAGGTCTCCTCATGACAGGGGCGAACGCGGCGGTGGAGTGGCTGGCCTCCGTCGCACCGGACCCCGTGGCCTGCCGCTGGGAATGGGAGCGCAACCCCCTGGGGGTCGCGCTGCTGCCCGCCGGCCGGGCCTGGGACGTACTGATCCTGCCGGGCGAGCTCGGCTATCCCACGCTCGACGTCCTCACCCGCATCCTCGGCCGGCCCGGCCCGGTGCTGGTCGACTTCGGCGACGCCAGGATGGGCTTCCTCGTGCCGCCCGGCACGGCGTCCCGCTGGCTCGGCACGGGCATCCGCACCGCCGGCGCCGGCACCTGGATCGTCGTCCCGTACCCGGGCCGTGCGACCGGCGGAGTGCGCTGGCTGTTCCCGCCGGACGGCTCGGGCACCCTGACGGACCCGGCCCTGCTGGAACTGGCGATGCACGAGGCCGCGGCAGGCCTGGCGACGGAACAGGGGGGACCGGCCGGCGGGAACACTTGACAAGAGGATTGGTCTGGACCAAGTTGTGGGCGCTCCACCCCTCCAATTCCCCCCTGCCTGGAGGCACTTGTGGACCGCTTCCGACCCCTCGCCCTGCTCGCCGCCGCGGCGGTGACCCTGTCCGGCGTCACGGCGCTCTCGTCGGCCGCCCGTGCCGCCGACGCGGACCTCGTGCGCAACGGCGGCTTCGAGTCCGGCCTCGACGGCTGGACCTGCTCCTCCGGTACGACGGTCGGCTCACCCGTGCGCAGCGGCACCTCCGCGCTGAAGGCGACCCCGGCAGGCGGCGACAACGCCCGGTGCGCACAGACGGTGACCGTGAAGCCCGACTCCTCCTACACGCTCAGCGGCCACGTCCGCGGCTCCTACGTCTACCTGGGCGCCTCCGGCACCGGCACCACCGACGTCTCCACCTGGACCCAGTCCGCCCCCGACTGGCAGCGGCTGACCACCACCTTCCGCACCGGCCCGGCCACCACCCGCGTCACGATCTACACGCACGGCTGGTACGGCACCGGCGCCTACCACGCCGACGACATCACGCTCGTCGGACCGGCCGTCGACACCGGGCAGCCGCCCGCCGCGCCGACCGGCCTGAGGACCGGCTCGGTCACCTCCTCCAGCGTCTCCCTGTCCTGGTCGGCGGTGCCGGGTGCCACCGGATACGCCGTGTACCGCGACGGGGCGAAGGTCCGGACGGTGACCGGTACCTCGGCCACCGTGACCGGACTGTCCCCCTCGACGGCGTACGCCTTCCAGGTCGCGGCGGTCAACGACGCCGGGGAGTCGGCGAGATCGGCGACCGTGACCGCGACCACCGCGCAGGACGGTGGCGGCTCCCCGGACCTCCCGCCGCACGCCCTCGTGGGCTATCTGCACGCGAGCTTCGCCAACGGCTCCGGCTACACCCGCCTCGCCGACGTCCCCGACAGCTGGGACGTCATCGACCTGGCCTTCGGTGAGCCGACCTCGGTCACCTCCGGCGACATCCGCTTCGAGCGGTGCCCGGTGACCGCTTGCCCGAACGTCGAGTCCGACGCCGAGTTCAAGGCGGCGATCCGGGCCAAGCAGGCGGCCGGGAAGAAGGTACTGATCTCGATCGGCGGCCAGAACGGCCAGGTGCAGCTCACCACGACCGCCGCCCGCGACACCTTTGTCTCGTCCGTCTCGAAGATCATCGACGAGTACGGCCTCGACGGCCTCGACATCGACTTCGAGGGGCACTCGCTGTCACTGAACGCCGACGACACCGACTTCAAGAACCCGAAGACACCGGTCATCGTGCACCTGATCTCGGCACTGAAGACCCTGAAGGCCCGATACGGCGACGACTTCGTGCTGACGATGGCGCCGGAGACCTTCTTCGTACAGCTCGGTCACCAGTACTACGGCACCGGCAAGTGGGGCGGCCAGGACCCGAGGGCGGGCGCCTACCTCCCGGTGATCCACGCGCTGCGCGACGACCTCACCCTGCTGCACGTCCAGGACTACAACTCCGGCCCGATCATGGGCCTCGACAACCAGTACCACGCCATGGGCGGCGCCGACTTCCACATCGCCATGACCGACATGCTGCTCACCGGCTTCCCCGTCGCCGGCGACCAGAACGACGTCTTCCCGCCGCTGCGCCCGGACCAGGTCGCGATCGGCATGCCGGCGTCCACGCACGCGGGGAACGGTCATGTCCCGCCGGCCGAGGTCGTCAAGACCCTCGACTGCCTGACGAAGCGGACCAGTTGCGGGGGGTACGCCACCCACGGCACCTGGCCCGCCCTGCGCGGCCTGATGACGTGGTCGATCAACTGGGACCGGTTCTCGAACTGGGAGTTCCAGCGGACGTTCGACGGCTACTTCGGCTGAGGACGCGCACGTAGCACGCCAGCAGCACCGCGCAGAGGCACCAACTGGCCACGACGTCCAGTGGCCAGTGGTAGCCGCGGCGCACCAGTCCGCACGAGACGCCGAGCACCACGGCGGCGCACCCGGCGACCAGCGCGCGGCGCGTGGCCACCGAGCGCAGCCGCGGGAGGAGGAGCAGGGCCGCGCAGCCGTAGGCGATCGCGGCGGTGGCGGTGTGGCCGGAAGGGTAATAGCCGGTGGCCGGCGGGACCGCCGGCGTACCGGGCCGGTCGGTCAGCTCCTTGAGGGGGACGACGAGGGCGGGCACCAGCGTCATCAGGACGACGGCGGCCGTGCCCGGCAGCCACCAGCGTGGCGCCCCCGTGTCCCGGGCACGCCAGGCGGTGTACCCGGCGGCCAGGACCAGCACGGGGACGGCCACTTGGACGTTGCCCAGATCGGCGAGGAGTTCGGAGAGCCGGTCCGGCCGGACGAGCGCGACGCTGAGCCGCTCGTCCAGCCGCACCAGCGGACCGTCGGCGACGACCTGCCAGGTGATCAGCAAGAAGAGGAGGGCGGGCAGGGCGAGCAGCAGAGGAAACACGGGGACCAGCTTCGCAGGTGGCGCCGCGGGAGCGACACAGGTCTGGACCACTGATGGCGCCGGACACGCGGAAGGGCCGGCGCAAGGGGGGGGGATGTGCGCCGGCCCTTCAGGGGCGTACCGCTCCCAGGCGGCCGTCCGGACCGGAACGTCGCACGCCCCGGGGGGTTTGGGGCGGGCGACCGTCCGATCGGTGAGGAGATCCGGAACCGAGGGCTCCGGGGTGTGCGCGAGGGCACGACCAGGTCGAAGCTGGGGAGGCCTCGCCCTGTCACCCGCGGTTCCCCGCGGGTGGGGTGTATCTCTCAACTGAGAAGAACCTACGACAGGGCCGACGGGTGCGACAGACGGATTCCCGACCCGCCATCCACCTCGCACACGTTCTTCACACGCCCTGCCGTGGGCTCAAGGATGAACAGTCCCGCGCTCAGATGCGCGCGAAGGCCTGCTCGATGATGTCGAGGCCCTCGTTCAGCAGGTCCTCGCCGATGACCAGCGGCGGCAGGAAGCGCAGCACGTTGCCGTAGGTGCCACAGGTCAGGACCAGCAGGCCCTCGGCGTGGCAGGCCTTGGCGAGCGCGGCGGTGGCCTCGGGGTTCGGCTCCTTGGTGGCGCGGTCCTTGACCAGCTCGATGGCGATCATGGCGCCCCGGCCGCGGATGTCGCCGATGATGTCGAACTTCTCGGCCATGGCGGAGAGGCGGCTCTTCATGACCGCCTCGATGTCCTTCGCCCTGGCGTTGAGGTCCAGCTCCTTCATCGTCTCGATGGCGCCCAGCGCGCCGGCGCAGGCGACCGGGTTGCCGCCGTAGGTGCCGCCCAGGCCGCCGGCGTGCGCGGCGTCCATGATCTCGGCGCGGCCGGTGACGGCGGCGAGCGGCAGGCCGCCCGCGATGCCCTTGGCGGTCGTGATCAGGTCGGGGACGATGCCCTCGTCCTCGCAGGCGAACCACTGGCCGGTGCGGCAGAAGCCGGACTGGATCTCGTCGGCGACGAAGACGATGCCGTTGTCGTTCGCGAACTTCACGATCTCCGGCAGGAAGCCCTTGGCCGGCTCGATGAAGCCGCCCTCGCCCAGCACCGGCTCGATGATGATCGCGGCGACGTTGTCCGCGCCGACCTGCTTGCTGATCTGGTCGATGGCCTGCTTGGCCGCCTCCGGACCGGCGTTCTCCGGGCCGGTCGGCCAGCGGTAGCCGTAGGCCACCGGCACTCGGTAGACCTCGGGCGCGAACGGGCCGAAGCCGTGCTTGTACGGCATGTTCTTGGCGGTCAGCGCCATCGTGAGGTTGGTGCGGCCGTGGTAGCCGTGGTCGAAGACGACGACGGCCTGGCGCTTGGTGTGCGCGCGGGCGATCTTGACGGCGTTCTCGACGGCCTCGGCGCCGGAGTTGAACAGCGCGGTCTTCTTGGCGTGGTCACCCGGGGTCAGCTCGGCCAGGGCCTCGGCGACCTCGACGTAGCCCTCGTACGGCGTGACCATGAAACAGGTGTGCGTGAAGTCGGCGAGCTGGGCGCTCGCGCGGCGTACGACGGCCTCGGCTGAGGCGCCGACCGACGTCACCGCGATACCGGAACCGAAGTCGATCAGGCGGTTGCCGTCGACGTCCTCGATGATCCCGCCGCCCGCGCGGGCGGTGAACACCGGCAGCACGGAGCCCACGCCCTGGGCGACCACGGCGGTACGGCGGGCCTGCAGCTCCTGCGACTTCGGGCCGGGGATGGCGGTGACGACGCGGCGCTCCTGCGGGATTGCGGTCATGAGGGCTCCCTGATGATCTTGCATACCGGCCACTTCCGGACAAGCCGGATGTTCCGGGTGGGGATTTCGGACGCTTGCCTTGTTTCTTCGCAGGCTAGAGCCGGGAATGGGGTGGGGGCATGCTCCATGTGGGCGGTGTCGCGAGAACGGCTTGTCCGTGGTGGACATGGCGAGGGGAGAACGCGTCGGCACCACCCCGGCGCGCAATCGCCGAACTGCCCTTGCGGGGGCGTTAGATTGGCTCGCTGATGGTGGACGGAGCGGCTGGTCAGGGGGCAAGGGCGATGGACAGCGACGGGACGCAGGACGCGCGGCGCGCACAGGCGAACCCGGTGCCGCGGCCGGCCGGGCCGCCGGAACCCCCCGCCGTGCCGCCGAGGCCGTCGGCGCCACCCCGGCCGGACGGGTCCGCCTTCCTCGCCTGGCTGCGCACGCCCCGGCCGGAGGCGGCACCCGGCGTGTGGCGCTTCGGCCACCGGCCGCGGCCCGACGAGGAGCCGGAGGTCATCCCCGGCCGCCAGCTGATCAGCGGGGCGCTGATCGCCTTCCTGGTGGGATGGCTGATCTGGTCGCTGCTGTGGAACGGCTACCTCGGCGGCTGGTGGCTGCTCCCGCTGTACGCGATGATCCCCGACTCCTGGGCCGAGCCGCACAGCTTCGGCGCCGTCGTGGCCGTGTACGCCTACTACGTCGTCATCGCGCTGATCATCATGGTCGGCGTCGGCCGGCTCGGGCGCTGGGGCGAGATCTGGCGCCGCTACGGGCCGCCCGCCTGGCGCCGGAGCGCCGCCCCGGAGCAGCCGCGCCAGCCGGTGGCGGAGCAGGACCCCGCCGCATGGCCCGCCCTGCGTGCCGCCGGCGCGGCCGACGCCGCCGACCGGCTCGCCGCCGACGCGCGCTCCGGTCTGATGCGGGACGTGGACCACGCCCGGATCGCACGCGCCTGGCAGGGCGTCCGCAGCGGCCGGCACGACCTGGCCACCTTCACCTCGGCCGTGCTCAGGGACGGCGCCGCCGCCTGCCTGCACCCGTCGGGGGAACGTGATCTGCCCGCCCGGCTCGCCCGCCACGACCTGATCACCGGCCAGGTCAGGCTCGGCACCACCGCCGACGACCCCCGCAACCCCTACGCCTACCGCGGTACCGGCCTCGCCCTCGGCCCCGACCTGCTCGGCACCTCGCTCCTTGCCGTCGGCCCGGCGGGCTCCGGCAAGACCGGCACCGTCGTCCGTCCGCTCGCCGAGTCGCTGTGCCTGCACGCGCTCGCGGGACGGGCCGCCGTCGTCGTGGTCGGCGCGGCGGGCGCCGGGCTCGGCCCGGCCGACGCCTACGACGTCGTCGTACGCATCGGAAACCCGGACTCCGTCCACGACCTCGACCTGTACGGCGGCACCACCGACCCCGACGAGGCCGCGGCCGTACTGGCCGAGGCGCTCGTCGGGGATCTCGCTGATGGGCACCCAGGCAGCGACAGCCGGCGCTCCACCACCGTGCTGGGCCAGCTCCTCGGACCGTTCCGCGCCGTCCACGGCCGCTTCCCCTCCGTACCCGAACTGCGCCAGCTCCTCGACGGCGCGCCCGGCCCGATGAGCGAGCTGCGTACGGCGCTGGAGAACTCCGGGCAGGACTCCCTGCTGCGTGAGCTCGACGCCCGCGAGCGCCAGTCTGGCCACCCGGGAGACGTGGCCGCGGTGCTCGCCGACCGGGTGGCGCTGCTGGACCGCCCCGCCTTCGCCGGGTTCTTCGACACCTCCGGACAGTCCCGGCCGTTCTCGCTCAAGGCGCTCGACCACCCCGTGCGGGTCCGCGTCGACCTGCCCGAACGCGGGCACGCGGACGCCTCCCGGATCCTGGCGCGGCTGGTCCTCGCCCAGTTCACGGCGAGCGTGTCGGTACGGGAGGACCGGTCGCTGTTCGCCTGCCTGGTCCTGGACGACGCGACGGGCGTGGTGACGCCGGAGGCCGTGCGCGGTATCCAGCGGCTGCGCTCGGCACACGCCGGAGCCGTACTGACGCTGCGCACCCTGGACGACGTACCGCGCCCGCTGCGTGGCCCGCTGCTCGGCACCACCGGATGCCGGGTCGCGCTGTCCGGGCTCACCCCGTGGGACGGCCAGGACTTCGCCGAGGTGTGGGGCAAGGAGTGGACCGAGACACGGGACGTCACCGACCGGCAGATCATCGCGGAGACCCCGGCGGGCAAGGCCGTGCACGTGCTGCGCCGGGTGATCACCGGGAAGGCGCCCACCGCGCGGGCGGTCACCGTCCGGCAGGTCGAGCGGGAGCGCTGGTCCGCCTCCGAACTGGCGCACGCGGTGCCGCCGGGGCACGCCGTGCTGTCGCTCACGAACGTCAAGGGCGAGCACGCCCCTCCGCTGCTGGTGGACCTGCGCGACTGAGAAATCCGGGATCCCGGGCCCGTACGGTAAGGCAGAATCGACACAGGTCGTTCATACGCGGCGGCCAAAAGATCACAACGATCAGCCGATCTCCGTAGACCCGTAGCGCCCCCGATCTGAAGGCCTCATGCCCCCCACGCTCGCCTCCCTCGTCCACCACTCCGCGCTCAAACTCACCGTGCGGGCGGGCGGGGACCGCCTCGACGTGCCCGTGCGCTGGGCACATGTCAGCGAGCTCGCCGACCCGGTGCCGTACATGGAGGGCGGCGAACTGCTGCTGATCACCGCGCTCAAGCTGGACGCGGAGGACCCGCAGGCCATGCGGCGCTATGTGAAGCGACTGGCCGGGGCGGGCGTCGTCGGACTGGGCTTCGCGGTCGGGGTGAACTACGACGAGATCCCCGAAGCGCTCGTCCACGCCGCCGACGAGGAGGGCCTGCCCCTGCTGGAGGTACCCCGCCGCACCCCGTTCCTCGCCATCACCAAGGCCGTGTCGGCCGCCATCGCCGCCGACCAGTACCGGGCGGTGACGGCAGGGTTCGCGGCGCAGCGGGAGCTGACCAAGCAGGCGCTGAGCGAGGGCCCCGAGGGGCTCCTGGCCGCACTCGCCGCGCAGGTCGACGGATGGGCGGCGCTGTACGACGCCTCGGGCGCCGTCGTGGCCGCCGCGCCGGAGTGGGCCGGCCGGCGGGCCGCCCGGCTCACGGCGGACGTGGAGCGGCTGCGGGAGCGGTCCGCGCCGGCCAGCTCGGTCGTCGGCGGGCCCGAGCACGAGGACCGCGTCGAGCTGCACACCATCGGCACCGGCCGCCGCCCGCGCGCGGCACTCGCCGTCGGCACGGCCGCGGCCCTCGGCACCGCCGAGCGCTACGCCCTCCACTCGGCCATCGCCCTGCTCACCCTGACCACCGAACGCTCCCGCTCCCTCCAGGCCGCCGAGCAGCGGATCGGGGCGGCCGTGCTGCGCATGCTCCTCGCCGGTCAGCCCGACCACGCCCGCGCCGTCGCCGGTGACCTGTACGGCGGCCTCCTCGACGCCCCCTACCGGATCGTCCTGGCCGAGTGCGCCTCGGGGCACGCCGGCATCGCCGAGGCCGTGGAGGCGGCCACCGCCCGGTCCGGGGAGTCGGTGCTGGCCGTACCCGAGGGCGACGGGGAGCGGCTGGTGGTGCTGGCGGCCGACGGGGGCGCGGCGGTGGCGGCGTGCGTGGAGTACGCGGCCGCCCGCGAGGCGGCGCGGGCGGGCCAGGAGCCGATGGCGGGCGAGGAGGACGACCTGGTCGTCGGCCTCTCCGCACCGGCCGGCCCGATCGCGGCGGCGGCCGCCTACAAGCAGGCCCAGCAGGCGCTGTCGGTGGCCCGGCGCCGGGGCCGGGTGCTGGTCGAGCACGAGCAGCTGGCGGCCGGGTCGGTCCTGCCGCTCCTCGCCGACGACGCGGTCCGGGCCTTCGCGGACGGCCTGCTGCGCGCGCTGCACGAGCACGACGCCACGGGGCGCGGCGATCTGGTCGCCTCCCTGCGGGCCTGGCTGTCCCGGCACGGCCAGTGGGACGCGGCGGCCGCCGACCTCGGTGTCCACCGGCACACGCTGCGCTACCGGATGCGGCGCGTGGAGGAGATCCTCGGCCGGTCGCTGGACGATCCGGATGTCCGGATGGAGCTGTGGCTGGCGCTGAAGGCGACGTCGGCGGAGTAGCCCTTCCGTGCCGCCGGTGCCGGGGCACGCGTGACGGCAGTCCAAACCGGCGTACCCCCGCCCTGCACTGCTACGGATCGGACAACCGCGCCCCTTGCCCCCCACACCTACCGTTGACCTGGAACGCCGAACTCCAAGCACACCTCAACGCGGAAGGGCCGGGACTCCTATGACCGCCACCCACGCCTTCTGGCTCGCCGGCCGCCAGGCCACCGGCCAGGACAGCTTCGACGTCACCTCCCCGTGGGACGGCCGGCTCGTCGGCAAGGTCAGCGTGCCCACCGACGCGCAGGTCGAAGAGGCCGTTGCCGCCGCCTACGCCGTCCGGGACGAGTTCGCCGCCACCCCGGCGCACGTCCGCGCCGCCGCCCTCGACCACGTGAGCAGGCGGCTGGTCGAGCGCACCGAGGAGATAGCCCAGCTGATCTCCGCCGAGAACGGCAAGCCGATCAAGTGGGCGCGTGGCGAGGTCGGCCGTGCGGTGTCCGTGTTCCGGTTCGCCGCCGAGGAGGCCCGCCGGTTCAACGGCGGTGACGCCCAGCGTCTCGACACCGACGCCGGCGGTCAGGGCCGCCTCGCCCTGACCCGGCGCTTCCCGAAGGGCGTCGTCCTCGGCATCGCCCCGTTCAACTTCCCGCTGAACCTGTGCGCCCACAAGGTCGCCCCGGCCATCGCCGCCGGCGCCCCGATCATCCTCAAGCCGGCGCCGGCCACGCCGCTCTCCGGCCTGATCATCGGTGACCTGCTCGCCGAGACCGACCTGCCGGCCGGCTCCTGGAGCATCCTGCCGGTGCCCAACGAGGCGATGCCCGCCCTCGTCCAGGACGAGCGGCTGCCGGTCATCTCCTTCACCGGTTCCGAGAAGGTCGGCTACGCGATCATGGACTCGGTCCCGCGCAAGCACTGCACCCTGGAGCTGGGCGGCAACGGCGCGGCCGTCGTCCTCGCCGACTACGCCTCCGACGAGGACCTGGACTGGGCCGCGAACCGCATCGCCACCTTCTCCAACTACCAGGGCGGCCAGTCCTGCATCTCGGTGCAGCGCGTGATCGCCGACGCGTCGGTGTACGACCGTCTCCTCCCGCGCATCGTCGCCGCCGTCGAGGCCCTGGTCACCGGCGACCCGTCCGACGCCGGCACGGATGTCGGCCCGCTGGTCAGCGAGGACGCCGCCAAGCGCGTCGAGTCCTGGGTCGACGAGGCGGTCGGGGCCGGCGCCAAGCTGCTCGCCGGCGGCAAGCGCGACGGCGCCTCCTACGCGCCGACCGTCCTCACCGAGGTGCCCGCCGACGCCACGATCGCCTGCGAGGAGGTCTTCGGCCCGGTCCTGACGGTGCAGAAGGTTCAGGGCGAGTCCGAGGCCTTCGCCGCCGTCAACGACTCCAAGTACGGCCTCCAGGCGGGCGTCTTCACGCACGACCTCCAGGCCGCCTTCCGCGCCCACCGCGCTCTCGAGGTCGGCGGCGTCGTCGTCGGCGACGTGCCCTCCTACCGCGCCGACCAGATGCCCTACGGCGGCGTCAAGCAGTCGGGCGTCGGCCGCGAGGGCGTCCGCTACGCGATGGACGACTACACCTACGAGCGCGTCCTGGTCCTCACCGGCCTGGCCCTCTGACCCCTCCCAGCCCAACGGCCGGAGCCCACTTGTGCGGGGGCTCCGGCCGTTGTCGTGCGCCTGCACTCTCACCTGTGACAACTGGCCTCATTCGGCTGAATCGCATGCGGTCGTGGGAACACTGGGGGAACACCACGGCTGGTGTCTGCCGCCATGGCGAGCATCGTTCCCGCACGAACAAGGCCGGCGACCTAGTGGCGCGACCCGGCGCCGTTGCCTTCCGGTGCCGGGCCCTTTCCCTGAGTCGGCCCGGTCCGGACCCTCAACCGGAGAAGCCGACGTGCGCCAGCCGCAACGGGCCGCGCAGTCCGAGGTGGACGTCGTGCACGCCGGCGGCGGTGATGCCGGCGGACACCGTGGTGTAGTCGTACGGCCCCGCAGTCGGCGTACCCAGCGTGACGGTCGCCAGCGCCGGGCCGCCGTCGAGGGACAGTTCCACCCTGCCCTCGCCCGCCACCTGCACAGTCACCTCGGTGACGCCGGACCCGAAGTCGCAGGCGTGATAGACGAGTTCGCCGATACCGCCGCCCACCGGTGTCACCGCGTCACCCGACCTCTTCGTGCGGTCGACGATCTCCGTGCCGCTCTGCTCGTCGAAGTCGGCCGCGTCCAGGCCGCGTCGGACGACGGGACGCGGCATCGCGGGCTCGCCGTCGAGCGTCACGGTCGTACGCAGGCGGACGTCCTCGCTGGAGGCGCCGATCAGGAGGTCGTACGGGCCGGGGTCGAGGCGCCAGCCGCCGTGGGCCACGTCCCAGAAAGAGAAGGCGGACAGGGGGAGTTCGAAGGTGAGTTCCTCGCTCGCGCCGGGGGGCAGCGTCACGCGCCGGTGGCCGAGCAGTTCGCGGCGTGGGCGGATCACCGACGGGTCGGCGGCGTGCCCGTACACCTGGGCCACCTCGTCGGCCGTCCTGTCGCCGGTGTTGGTGACCGTGAAGGAGACGTGCACCGTCGCGCCCTCGACGCGGGCCGCGACGTCGGCGTACGCGAAGGACGTGTACGACAGGCCGTGGCCGAAGGGGAACAGCGGTGTTCCCTCGAAGTAGAGGTACGTCTGCCGGCTGCCGATCACGTCGTAGTCGAGGAGGCCGGGCAGGTCGGCGTCGTCGGCGTACCACGTCTGGGGGAGGCGGCCGGCGGGGGAGACGTCGCCGGCCAGGACGCGGGCCAGGGCGGTGCCCGCCGCCTGGCCGCCGTGTGCGGTCCACAGGACGGCCGGGAGCGGGGCCGCGTCGATCGCGTACGGGTAGGCCGAGACCAGGGCCAGCACCGTGCGCGGGTTCGCGGCGTGGGCGGCGCGCAGCAGGCGTTCCTGGTGCCCGGGCAGCCGCAGCGTCGTACGGTCCTCTGTCTCGCGGCCGTTGATGTGCGGATCGTTGCCCGCGACGACCACCACGACGTCAGCCCCGGCCGCGGCCCGCGCCACCGCGTCCTCGCCGCGTTCGACGTGGACGACCTCGAAGATCTCCGGGTTCTCCTCGGCAACCCGCACGCCGTCGGCGGCGACACAGACGTGGCGACCCGTGCCCAGGTGCCGGAGGAGGTGACCGCTGCCGTGGGGTTCCAGACGGAACGTCTCCTGGACCACCCAGCCGCCGGGCTGGTCGGCGGAGGCGCGTACGTGGCCGTCCTCGGCGACCGACAGGTAGCGGCCGTCGGGGGCGCGCAGGGTCAGCACGCCTTCGCCCCAGTCGATGAGGGCCAGTTCGGTGCCGACGGCGCTGGTGGTCAGGGGCGGGAGGTCCGTGCGGCCCGCGAGGAGGGCCGGGTCGAGGGCGCCCCCGGCGCCGCGTGTCTCGTCGGCGGCGTCCGCCGCGGGCACCTGGAGGAACGTACCGGCGGAGGTCCTCAGCCGCACCCGGTCAGCGCCCTCCGCGAACTCCACCCGGTCGGCGCCGAACCGCTCGTGCAGGCCCTCCAGCGGGCTGGACCGGTGCAGGAGCGTGCCGCTGTACCAGTCGAGCTTGCACTCGTCGGCGAGGAGGCCGACGACCGCGATACGGGTGTCGGGGGCGAGCGGCAGCAGACCGTCGTTGCGGAGCAGGACGATCGCCTGCTCGGCGGCCTCCCGCGCGAGCGCGCGGTGCTCCGGCGTGTCGAAGGCGCCCTGTACGCCCTCCTCCTCGTACCCGTACTCGTACCCGTCCCCGTCGAACTCGCCGAGGCGGAAGCGGACCGAGAGCTGGCGGCGGACGGCGGCGTCGACGTCCGCCTCCGTCAGCAGGCCCCGCGCCAGGGCGGCCCGCGCCCGGGCGACGATCTGCGAGCTGTCCGTGCCGTGGTCGGTGAAGCTGTCGACGCCGGCGAGCAGGGCGGCCGCCGTCGCCTCCTCGTGCGTGTCGAAGTAGTGTTCGGAGTCGACCAGGTTGGAGGGGGCGCCCGCGTCCGAGCAGACCAGCAGGTCCTCGTCGGTCCAGGTGCGCAACTGCTCGCGCAGGTAGGGCGAGAGGTGGTTCGGGCGGCCGTTGACCAGGTTGTACGCCGGCATCACCCCCGCCACCGCGCCCGTCTCGACGGTCTCGCGGAAGGCGCGCAGGTCGTACTCGTGCAGCACACGCGGGCGGACCGAGCTTGAGGAGGTGGAGCGGTCCGTCTCGTTGTTGTGCGCGAGCCAGTGCTTCAGGACGGGGGCCGTCCGCCAGTACGTCGGGTGCTCACCGCGCAGGCCGCGGGTGTAGGCGGTGGCGATCGCCGAGGTCAGCTTGGGGTCCTCGGAGTAGCCCTCCTCGTTCCGGCCCCACAGCGGGTGGCGCAGCAGGTTCACGGTCGGCGCCCAGACGTTGAGGCCGACCCGCTCGTCGCGGGCGCGCATGGCGCGCGCCTCCCTGGACACGGCCTCGCCGACCCGTCGTACGAGATCCGGATTCCAGGTCGCGCCGAGTCCCACCGCCTGCGGGAACACCGTCGCCGGACCCATCCACGCCACACCGTGCAGCGCCTCCTGCCCGGTGCGGAAGGCCTCCACGCCGAGCCGCTCGACCGCGGGCGCGAACTGGTGCAGGAAGGCGACCTTCTCGTCCAGGGTGAGCCGCGACAGCAGGTCGTCGATGCGCTTCGCGAACGGCAGTCGAGGATCGCGGAAAGGCGGCGTAGGCGGCGTTTGTGCGGTCACGTGGGGTTCCCCTTGCGCTGGAGCGGCGATGCGCTTTCGAAGCGCTTCGATGCTGGTTCGGCAGGCGGGTGGGTGTCAAGGGACCGGCATTGTCACTTCAAGCGGTGCATGAGGAAAGGTCGCCTCCCCACGCTTCCGAGGAATCTTGGAAGCGAGCCTTGTGCGCCCCCCGGTGTTCACTTAACCTCGCAGCAACATCGAAGCGCTTCGACTGCATACACCCACCGATCGAGGGTCGGAGGAACGCTTCAGCTCAGCCAGTTCCACTCGAGACACCGCAGCCGACGGCCCACCGCCGGGTGTCCTGGTGCGCCATGAAGGGTTGACGCAATGACGCCGAACGCCGCTTCCGCCTCCGCCGCCCCGAGCCGGAGAAGCTTCCTCGCCTCCACGGCGGCCGCCGCCGCCGCGGTGGGCGGGGGGTTGCCGTTGCTGACCGCGTGCGGTGGCTCGGGCGGCAGCTCCGACGAGGGCACCACCACGGGCAAGAAGCTCAAGGACCTCCTGCCCGACTACGTGGGCTCCAGCACCGTCACCCCTGACATTCCGAGCAAGAACGGTTCCGCGGCCGGTTTCCTCACCGCCGAGCCCGCCGACAAGCTGGCCGTCTCGGTGCCGAAGAAGCTCGGCCAGGGGAGCCAACTGACCGTCATGGCCCCGCTGTGGGGCACGTCCCCGAAGGCCGGCAACCCCTACTGGACGGCGATGGACGAGGCCATTGGTGTCCGCATCCGGTGGCAGAACCAGGACGGGAACGTCTACGGGCAGAAGCTGGGCGCGGTCCTGGCCTCCAGTTCCCTCGCGGACGCCGTCGTCATTCCCGGCTGGGAACTCAACGGCAAGATACCGAGCGCCATCAACAACAAGTTCGCCGACCTCGGCCCCTACCTCTCCGGCGACAAGGTCCGGGAGTATCCGAACCTCGCCGCCATCCCCACCGGCGCCTGGCAGCGCGCCGTGTTCGGCGGCAAGCTCCGCGGACTGCCGATGCCGTCCGAGGCCGTGCCCGGCATCGCACCGTTCTACCGGGCCGACCTCTTCGAGCAGAAGGGGTACGAGGCCCCCACCACCGCCCAGGAGTTCTACGACCTCTGCAAGGAGATCAACGCTCCGAGGAGCAAGGTCTGGGCCTGCGGGGACATGAGCTGGGCCACGGCCGGGATCTTCGGCGTGCTGCCGGAGAAGCCGTACTACTGGAAGCTCGTCGACGGCAAGCTGGTCAACCGCTACGAGACCGACGAGTTCCTCGAAGCCCTGGAGTGGTCCCGCTCGCTGTACTCGGCGGGCTTCGTCCACCCGGACATCAAGGCCGAGCAGGGCGACGCCGGAAACCTCTTCGCCTCCGGCAAGCTGTGGATGTACTGCGCGGACATCTCCGACTGGTACGGCAAGACAGCGGTCCAGCGCCTCGCCGATCCCGACTTCACCATGGCGGCGATGGACTACTTCGCCGCCGACGGCGGTGAGCCCACCCTCTACAACGCCCAGCCCTCCGGCATCTGGTGCTTCGTCAACAAGAACGCCGACGAGAAGAAGATCAAGGACATCCTCGCGGTCGCCAACTACTGCTCCGCCCCCTACGGCACCAGGGAACAGCGCCTGAAGGCCTACGGCGTCGAGGGCACCCACCACACCCTGAAGGACGGCGTCCTCACCAAGAACGAACAGGGCAACAACGAGGTCTTCGCGACCTACGAGTACATGGCCGCTCCCGCCCCGTTCCGTGCCTGGCCCGACCACCCCGACGTCGTCAGGGGCGTCGTCGAGTGGCAGCAGCGGCAGGGCGCCCACTGCACCAAGCCGCTGTTCCACGGCATGCAGATCCAGGAGCCCAACCGCTACGCCGAGCTCAGTGCCCAGTTCGAGGACCTGGAGAAGGACATCGTGCGCGGCCGCAAGAAGATCAGCGACATGCAGCAGGCGGTCTCGGACTGGCGGTCCCAGGGCGGCGACGAACTCCGCGACTGGTACAAGAAGCTCCTTGACGAGACCGGCAGTTCGGCGTCCTGAGATGGCACGGGCCACGACTGACATGCGCGGGGCCGCTGCCCGGGACCCGAAGGACGCCGCGGACCCCGAGGGCTTCAACGCCTCCTCGGGGTCCGCGGACCCCGAGGGCCGGGCGGCGGCACCGCCGCCTGCCCGCACCCGTAAGAGCGGGCTCGCCACAGGGAAGGACGCCGGCGGCATCACCCTGCGGCACCGGCTCCGGCGCGACCGCGTCCTGATCCTGATGACGCTGCCCGCGATGCTGCTCCTGCTGGTCTTCACCTACGTCCCGCTGCTCGGGAACGTCGTCGCCTTCCAGGACTACGACCCGTACATCTCGGACAACGCCTTCCAGGCGATGCTGAACAGCCCGTGGGTGGGGCTGGAGCAGTTCCAGCGGATGGTGGAGGACCGGCTCTTCTGGCAGGCACTCGGGAACACTCTCGCGATCTTCCTCGTCCAGCTGACGCTGTTCTTCCCCGTCCCGATCCTGCTCGCGCTGTTCATCAACAGCTTCGTCCGGCCCCGGGTGCGCGCGGTCGCCCAGGCCATCCTCTACCTCCCGCACTTCTTCTCCTGGGTGCTCGTCATCACGATCTTCCAGCAGATGTTCGGCGGTGCGGGACTGGTCTCCCAGGTCCTGCGGGACCACGGTCACGACGGCTTCGACCTGATGACCAACCCGGCTCTGTTCAAGTTCCTGATCACCTTCGAGATGATCTGGAAGGACGCCGGCTGGGGAGTCATCGTCTTCCTCGCCGCGCTGGCCGCGGTCAGCCCCGACCTGTACGAGGCGGCGGCGATCGACGGCGCGAACCGCTGGCGCCGGATGTGGCACATCACGCTGCCCGCGCTGCGGCCCGTCGTCGCGCTGCTCCTGGTGCTCCAGGTCGGCAACGCGCTGACCGTCGGCTTCGAGCAGATCCTGCTCCAGCGCACCGCCGTCGGCCCGACCGCCGCCGAGGTGCTGGACACCTACGTATGGAATGTCGGCATCCAGTACGGCGACTTCAGCTACGCCACGGCCGTCGGCGTCGTCAAGGGAATCGTCGGTCTGCTGCTGGTGCTCGGCGCGAACAAGGTCGCGCATCTCATGGGCGAGCAGGGGGTGTACAGGAAATGAGTCAGCTCACCGGCACCACGAGCGGCCGGTACGTACGCGGACGGCTCCGCCCGGTGTGGGAGGAGGAGCCGTCGAAGGCCGGCCTCGCCTCCAAGGCCGTGGTGCTCGTGCTGGTCTGCCTCGCCATCCTCTTCCCGCTCTGGGTGGTGATCGTCACCAGCCTCTCCTCGGTGGAGACGATCACCGACACCGGCGGCCTGGTGGTGATCCCGCAGGACATCACCTTCATCGCCTACGAGGAACTGCTCGGCGGCGGGCAGGTGACCCGGGCGGCCATGGTGAGCATCGGCGTCACCACGGTCGGCACCCTGTTCAGCATGGCGGTGTCCGTCCTCGCGGCGTACGGGCTCTCCCGCAGGGGGTCGGTGCTGCACCGGACGTTCCTGCTGTTCATGCTCGCCACGATGTTCTTCAGTGCCGGACTCATCCCGACCTACCTGGTCGTGCAGGGCCTCGGACTGACCAACACGTATCTGTCACTGATCCTGCCCAGCGCACTGAGCGTCTTCAACATCCTGGTGCTGCGGGCGTTCTTCATGAGCACCGCGCAGGAACTGATCGAGAGCGCCCGCATCGACGGAGCCGGGGACTTCCGGATCCTGTGGACGATCGTCATGCCGCTGTCCCGTGCCCCGATCGCGGTGATCACGCTGTTCTACGCGGTCGGTTACTGGAGCGCCTGGTTCAACGCGTCGATCTACCTCACCGACCCGCAGATGCTGCCGCTGCAGAACATCCTGAACCAGCTCGTCCTCAAGCGGGAGCGGCCGGTGGGACTGGCACAGGCCATCAACACCAACGAACTGTCGCCGCTCGCCATCCAGATGGCGGTCATGGTGCTCGCCCTGATTCCCGTCACCGTGCTGTCGCCCTTCGTGCAGAAGCACTTCAAGAAGGGCATGCTCACCGGCGCGGTGAAGGGCTGAAGTCCGAGCCGGTGGGGTGCGCGGGAGCTGCGCTCGCCCCTTGTCCGTGGCTGGTCGCGCCCACGCGGCGGACCGCCTGTCGGCACAGCCCGGCACTCTTCGTTTCTCACGTTCCCCTCTCGCATCGAGGTCTATGTCATGCGCACGCCCCGCCTGAGCAGACGAGCCGTCCTTGCCGGGACCGCCGCCACCGCCGCGCTCACCGCCGTCCCGTCCCTCCCCGGGCGAGCGGCAGCCGATGAGGCCACTGCCGCCTCCGCCTCCGCCCCCGCCTACCGCTGGCGCAACGCCGTCATCGGCGGCACCGGCTTCATCAGCGGCGTCCTCTTCCACCCCGCCGTGCACGGCCTCGCCTACGCCCGCACCGACATCGGCGGCGCCTACCGCTGGGACGACCGGGCCGCCCGATGGACGCCCCTGACCGACCACCTCGGGTGGGACGACTGGAACCTCCTCGGGGTGGAGGCGATCGCCGTCGACACCGCGCACCCCGACCGTGTCTACCTCGCCCTCGGCACCTACTCGCAGTCCTGGGCCGGCAACGGGGCGATCCTGCGCTCGGAGGACCGGGGCACCACGTGGGCCCGCACCGACCTCACCGTGAAGCTCGGTGCCAACGAGGACGGACGTGGGGCCGGTGAGCGGCTGCTCGTCGACCCGCGCGACAGTGACATCCTGTGGCTGGGCACCCGGCACGACGGACTGCTCAAGTCCACCGACCGGGGCGCCTCCTGGGCGCCCGCCACCGGATTCCCCGCGATCCCCACCCCCTCCGGACAGGGCGTCACCCTCCTCGTCGCCGCCGGGCGGGCCGTCTACGCCGGCTGGGGTGACGCCGACGGCACCACCGGCTCCGTCAACCTCTACCGCACCACCGACGGCACGACGTGGCGCCCCGTCCCCGGTCAGCCCACCGGCACCTCCGCCAAGGTCCCGATCCGCGCCGCCTACGACCGCCACACCCGCGCGCTGTACATGACGTACGCCAACGGACCCGGCCCCAACAACCAGTCCGACGGCAGTGTGCACAGGCTGGCGACCACCACCGGCAAGTGGACCGATGTCACGCCGGTCAAGCCGGGCGGGACCGCCCCCGACGGCTCCACCGACGGCTTCGGCTACGGCGGCGTCGCCGTCGACGCCCGCTGCCCCGGCACCGTCGTTGTCTCCACCAACAACCGCTGGGCCGCCGTCGACACGCTCTACCGGTCCACGAACGGTGGACGGACCTGGACATCCCTCAAGGACTCCGCCGTCTTCGACGTGTCCGAGACCCCGTTCCTCAAGTGGGGTGGTGACCAGCCCAAGTTCGGCTGGTGGATCCAGGCGCTCGCCATCGACCCGTACGACTCGAAGCACATCGTCTACGGCACCGGCGCCACCCTCTACGGCACCCGGGACCTGAAGCACTGGGCTCCGCAGATCCGTGGCCTGGAGGAGTCGTCCGTGCTCCAGCTGATCTCGCCCCCGGTCGGGGAGGCGCACCTGATCAGCGGGTCCAGGGACATCGGCATGATGTACCACGAGCGGCTCACGGCGTCCCCGTCCCGCGGCATGGCGACGAACCCCGTGTTCGGGTCGGCGGTGGGACTCGCGCAGGCCGCGGGCAGGCCGGCGTACGTCGTGCGCACCGGATGGGGCGACCACGGCAACGGCGCCCACTCGGACGACGGCGGGCGGACCTGGGCGCCCTTCGCGGCCCAGCCCGACATCGCCGAGAGCGCACCCGGGCCGATCGCCACCAACGCCGACGGCGGCGTGCTGCTGTGGTCCTTCGTGCACTGGGACGGCACGAGGTACGCGGCGCACCGATCCGCCGACAACGGCGCTACCTGGTCCGAGGTGTCCTCCTTCCCGAAGGGCGCCACGCCGGTCGCCGATCCGGCCGACCCGGCGCTCTTCTACGCGTACGACACCGACACCGGCACGCTGTATGCCAGCACTGACAGTGGCCGGTCCTTCACGGCCCGTGCGACAGATCTGCCTGCCGGTGACAGCCAGTTCAAGCTGGTCGCGGCGCCCGGCCGGTCCGGTGACCTGTGGCTGAGCACCAAGTGGAACGGGCTGTACCGCTCCACCGACGGCGGCGCCACCTTCACCAAGGTCGACAGCTGCTGGGCCTCGCACACCGTCGGCTTCGGCAAGGCCGCCGACGGCGCCGACTACCCGGCGATCTACCAGGTGGGCTCCACCGAGAACATCACCGCCGTCCACCGCTCCGACGACGAGGCGAAGAGCTGGGTGCGGATCAACGACGACGCCCACCAGTGGGGCTGGATCGGAGAAGTCGTCATCGGTGACCCGCGCGTGTACGGGCGGGTGTACCTGGCCACCAACGGGCGCGGAATCCAGTACGGGGAGCCTGTCTGATGCCACAGCTCAGTGATGCCGGCCGCGGCCGCCTCCTTTTCGGCGGCGACTACAACCCCGAGCAGTGGCCCGAGGAGACCTGGCACGAGGACATCCGCCTCATGAAGGACGCCGGCGTCAACTCCGTCACCCTCGGTGTCTTCTCCTGGGCGAAGCTCGAACCCAGCCCGGGAGTGAGGGACTTCGGCTGGCTCGACCGGCTCATGGACCTGATGCACGACAGCGGCATCGGCGTCGTCCTCGCCACCCCCACCGCCTCGCCGCCCCCGTGGATGGGGCGCCTCCACCCGGACACCCTCCCGCGCGACGAGGACGGCCGGACGGAGTGGTGGGGCTCCCGGCAGCATTTCTCGCACTCCAGCGCCACCTACCGGCGCTACGCCGCCGCCATCACCGAGGACCTCGCGGCCCGTTACGGCGGCCACCCCGCCCTGCGCATGTGGCACATCAACAACGAGTACTGCACCTACGACTGGGGCGACGAGGCCGCCGCCGCCTTCCGTCACTGGCTCCAGGACAAGTACGGCACCCTCGACGCCCTCAACGAGGCCTGGGGCACGGCGTTCTGGAGCCAGGGGTACGGCGACTGGGACGAGGTCGTGCCGCCGCGCCGCGCGCACTACATGAAGAACCCCACGCAGAGCCTGGACTTCCAGCGGTTCACGTCCGACGCGCTGATGGAGTGCTTCCTCGCCGAACGCGACATCGTCGCACGGCACACCCCGCACATCCCGGTGACGACCAACTTCATGCCCTTCTGGCAGGGCCAGGACGCCTGGACCTGGGCCGAGCAGGAGGATGTCGTCTCCGTCGACATCTACCCGGACCCGGCCGACCCCTTCGGCGGTCAGCACGCGGCGATGGTCCAGGACATGACCCGCTCGCAGGCCGGCGGCGGGCCGTGGATGATCATGGAACAGGCGGCGGGCCCGGTCAACTTCCGCGGGGTGAACCACCCCAAGCCGGCCGGCGTCAACCGGCTCTGGTCCCTCCAGGCCGTGGCGCGCGGCGCCGACGCCGTGTGCTATTTCCAGTGGCGCCAGTCCCGGCAGGGCTCGGAGAAGTTCCACTCCGCCATGGTCAGTCACGCGGGTGAGCACGGCCGTACCTTCCAGGAAGTCAAGCGGATCGGCGCCGAACTCGCCTTGCTGAGCGAGAAGGTGACGGGCACGAAGGTGCAAGGCCCCGACGTCGCCGTGCTCCTCGACTGGAACGCCTGGTGGGCGAGCCGGCAGGACGGGCGGCTGTCCCGCGAGGTCGGCTACCCCGAGATCGTCCGCGCCTGGCACCGCGCCCTGTGGGAGGCGCACACCACCGCCGGCTTCGCCCACCCCGAGCGCGACCTGTCGGCGTACAAGCTGGTCGTCGTCCCTCAGCTGTACCTGCTGAGGGACGCGGCGATCGACAACCTCACCTCCTACGTCGAGAACGGCGGAACTCTCGTCGCCGGCTTCCAGACCGGTATCGCCGACGAGGACGACCGGGTACGCCCCGGCGGCATGGACCCCCGGCTGCGCGAGCTGTTCGGCATCCGCACCCTGCACGAGTGGTGGCCGCTGGACGCGGGGGAGACGGTCGCCTGCGACGGCTTCGAGGGCACGCTCTGGTCGGAGGAGATCGAGGCGGAGCCGCACGTCACCGAGACCATCCCGTACAAGGGCGGCGAGCTGGACGGCCTCCCCGCCGTCCTCCGCAAGGACCGCGCCTGGTACGTCTCGACCCTCCCGGAGCCGGACGCGCTGCGCGAGCTGCTCACCCGGATCGCCGCCGGCGCACGGGTCCGCCCGGTGCTCGACGGACTGCCCACCACCGTGGAGGCCGTACGACGGGGCGATCTGCTCTTCCTGCTCAACCACGGGCGCGAGCCGGTCACCGTCCCCGTCCCGGGCACCCGTCACGACCTGCTGACCGACAGGACCGTCCACGACGAGGTCCGCCTGGACCGCTACGGAGTGGCGGTGCTGAGGCCATGACGCGGTCGGGCCCCGTCCACGGCACCTGGGAGCCGCACCCGGCCGCCCGCTGGGAGGACGCCTTCCTGAGCGGGAACGGCCAGCACGGCGTCCTCGTGTTCGGTGACCCGAACGACGACCGTGTCGTCGTCACCCATCACACCCTCGTCCGCCCCAACGGCTCGGAGCACGCCCGCCCTCCGCGTCTGGCCGGCGAACTCCCCACGCTCCAGGACCGGTTGCTCGCCGGTGACGTCACTGCGGCGGAGGGCTTCACGGACGGGCGGCCGACGCTGTGGGTGCAGCCCTTCCACCCCGCCTTCCAGGTGCGGCTGCGCAGAACGGACAAGCAGACCTCCGGCTACCGGCGACATGTCGACTTCTCCACCGGCGAGATCACCGCCCGCAGCCTCGGCTGGACCAGCCGCGTCTTCGTCTCCCGCGCCGACGACGTGATCGTCCACGAGATCACGTCCCCCGGCCTCACCCTCGACATCCACCACGACCACCACCTCCCCAACGCCCCCGCCGATCTGGCCCTCGGCCAGGGCTCCCTGCTCACCCCCGAGGGCGTCGTCCTCACTCTCCGCGCCCGCTACCCCGGCAGCGACCGCGCGTACACCGGGCTGACCCTTGTCGCGGTCACCGGCGGCAGCACGACCCTCGCCCCGCCCGGTGTCCACATCGAGGGCGCCACCTCCGTCCTGCTTCTCACCCGCACCAGACGCCACACCGCCGAACTGGACGTCCTGGCGGAGACCAGGGCACTGCGCGCGCTCGCCCGGTCGTACGACGACCTGCTCGCCCGGCATCTCGCCCACCACCGCACGGCCTACGCCCGCGTCACCCTCGACCTCGCCGCCGACCCGGCCGAACGCGCCCTGCCCGGCTCCGACCTGCTCAAACATCCCCGGAGCCCGGCCCTCCTCGAACGCCTCTTCGCCGCCGGCCGCTACCACCTCCTCTCCGCCTCCGGCCTGCTCCCGCCCCGCCTGCCCGGCCTGTGGACCGGCGACTGGAACACCGCCTGGTCCGGCGCCTTCACCACCAACGCCAACCTCAACCTCCAGACGGCGTCGGCGGCCTCCGCCGCCCTGCCCGAAGTCACCGAGGCCCTCGCCTCCCTGATCCACGGGCAACTGCCGCACTGGCGCGACAACGCCCGCGAGATCTACGGCGCCCGGGGCGTCGTTGCGGCCACCCACACCGACGGCGAGTCCGGGCACGCGTACCACTTCTCCCCCGCCTACCCCCTGCACCTGTGGACGGCGGGCGCCGACTGGCTGCTCAAACCCCTCGTCGACCACGACGAGACCCGCGGTGAACGCGACCCCCGCACCGCCGCCGCCCTCCTCGAACTGGCCGAGTTCTACGAGGACTTCCTCACCCGCACCGACGCCGACGGCCACCTCGTCGTGGTCCCCTCCTACTCACCCGAGAACCGCCCCGCGGGCGCCGGCTGGGGTGTGATCAACGCGGCCATGGACCTCTCCGCCGCCCGGCACGCCCTGCGCACGGCGGCCGAGTACCACCCGGACCACGCCGACCGCTGGCGCGCCCTCGCCGACCGTCTCCCACCCCACCGGATCAACGCCGACGGGGCCCTCGCCGAATGGGCCTGGCCGGGCCTGGAGGACTCGTACGACCACCGGCACCTCAGCCACCTCTACGGCGTCTGGCCGCTGGACGAGATCAACCCGTACGACACCCCGGACCTCGCGGTCGCCGCCCACCGCGCACTCGAACTGCGCGGCGCCGAGAACGACTCCGCGCACGGTCATGTGCACCACGCCCTGGTCGCCGCCCGCCTCCGGGACGGCGATCGGGTCGCCCACGCGCTCGGCCAGGTGCTGGCGGGCGACTACTTCCACGCGTCCTTGATGAGCGCGCACTACCCCAACCGGCACGTCTACAACGCGGATGCCGCGCACGCCCTCCCGGCGGTGCTGATCGAGATGCTGATTCAGTCGGCCCCCGACCGACTGGTCCTGCTCCCCGCGCTGCCGCCGGGCCTCCCCAGAGGCGTGCTCCAGGGCATCCGCACCCGCTTCGGGGCGGAGGTCGACCTCACCTGGAGCCCGGACGGCGTCACGGCGCACCTCCACCCGACCCGCACCCACCGCATCGACGTCAGGACTTCCTCCGGCGCGCAGCCGCTCGATCTGGTCGCCGGAGAGGCCCGCGTCCTCACCCTGGGGGCGCAGGAGATCCCGTAGTTCCCCCCACCCATGGAAGGGACACCATGGCAACACGCACCCTCGGCAGGGTCACCAAGGCCCTGCTCGCCCCCGCCCTGGCGCTCGGCGCGACCGTCGGTCTCGCCTCCGCCCCCGCCCACGCCGCCGTCTGGTGGTCGTCGGACCAGTGGGGCAGCACCACCCTGAACGGCTACACGCTCTACAACAACATCTGGGGCTCCGGCGCCGGCCCCCAGACCATCTGGGCCAACTCCGGCACCAACTGGGGCGCCTGGGCGGACCACCCCAACACCGGCGGCATCAAGTCCTACCCCAACTCCAAGAAGGTGATCAACAAGCCGATCAGCTCGCTGGGCTCGCTCACCAGCGACTACAACGTCACCGTCCCGACGTCCGGCGCGTACAACACCTCGTACGACATCTGGGACACCGACTACGACTACGAGATCATGCTCTGGGTCAACTACAACGGGGCGGTCGGCCCGCTGGGCAGCTGGCAGGCCACTGTCACGCTCGGCGGCCACTCCTGGAACGTCTACAAGGGCAGCAACGGCGCCAACGAGGTCTTCTCCTTCCTGCGCACCTCCGACTCCAGCTCCGGCTCCGTCAACGTCCTGCCGATCCTGAAGTGGATCAAGGACACCAAGGGCTGGATGGGCGACGAGACCATCGGCGACGTGCAGTTCGGCTACGAGATCACCTCGTCGTCCGGCGGCATGGACTTCATCACGAACAACCTGACCGTCAGCAGCAGCTGAGCACCCACCCGGGCCGGTCCCGCAGGGCCGGCCCGGGCCCGCAGAACCTCCCGTCGGCGGTTACCGGACCGACTGCGAGCACCGGATCAACAGCACCGCAGGCGTGCGCGGCAGCGACATCCGCAGCCCGTCCCCGACGTTCTCCCGCAGGTGATGACCTGGCACGAACTGGACTCCGGCTCCCCGCGCGACTTCCAGGCCCACGACGACGACTACCGCGCGCTGGAACGCGAGGCGGGCATCGCACCCCTGGAGATCAACATCGACGAGTACGCCAACCGCCGCGACCTGTCCGTGCCCGGCCAGCTCGTGACGGCGGCACCCGGACGGCCCCTGCGCCTCCACCTCGTCGCGGGCAACAACCGCGTCGCCATGTCGGCGGGCAACGCCTCCGTCCGTTCCCTCGACGTCTCGGGCTCCTGCTCGAGGGCCGGCACGCTGTCCTACGAGGGCGCCTCGGCCACCCTCACGGGCGGCGCCCGGCTGGTCGACTCGGCGTACGCCTCCGCCGGGTCGTACATCGGCTGGCTGGGCAACAGCGCCGGCAGCACCGCCGAGTTCACCGTGGACGCGCCCAGGGCCGGCCGCTATCTGCTGGTCGTGCACTACGCCCACAACGACCGGCGCGACAACGGCCACGCCTACAACACGGACATCATGTCCCGTACGGCGGACATCACCGTGGGGAACGGGGCGCCGGTGAAGGTCACCTTCAAGAACACCTGGAGCTGGGACGACTACTGGACCCTCGGTGTCCCCGTCGACCTGAAGGAGGGCTCCAACAAGGTGACGTTCGGCAACGCGACAGCGTGGGCGCCCAACATCGACCGGATCGAGCTGGGCCGGGTCGTCGGACAGGCGTTTCTGCCGGGCCTTGGCCGCCGGGACCTTCCGGCGGCCAAGGCCCGGGGCTACTCGGCGACCGGCAGCGCGACCCCGTCCCGCAGGAACAGCGGGATCCGGTCCAGCGGGGCGTCGACCGTGACGTGCGTGCCGCCCTCGTACGACGCACCGGTCCACGCGTCCGTCCAGCTCGCGCCCGCCGGGAGATACACCGTCCGGGCCGTCGCGCCCGCCGTCAGCACCGGCGCCACCAGCAGATCCCGGCCGAAGAGATAGGCGTCGTCCACCGACCAGGCAGCCGGGTCCTGTGGGAACTCCAGGAACAGCGGCCGCATCACCGGCAGCCCCTCCTCGTGGGCCTCGCGCATGACGTCGAGGACATACGGCTTCAGGCGCTCGCGCAGCCGCAGGTACTTCTCCAGGATCGCGCCGGCCTCCTCGCCGTACGACCACACCTCGTTCGGACCGCCGGTCATCTCGGGGCCGAGCGGCGTCCCCGGGTCGCGGAAGCCGTGCAGGCGCATCAGCGGGGACAGCGCGCCGAACTGGAACCAGCGGACCAGCACCTCGCGGTACGCCGGGTCGTCCGGGTCGCCGCCGTGGAAGCCGCCGATGTCCGTGTTCCACCAGGGGATGCCCGAGAGCGCGGTGTTGAGACCGGCGGCGATCTGGCGGCGCAGGGTCGGGAAGTCGGTGCCGATGTCGCCGGACCACAGGGCGGCGCCGTAGCGCTGGCTGCCCGCCCAGGCCGAGCGGTTGAGGGTGATGACGTCGGACTCGCCCTCGGCGAGCAGGCCCTCGTGGAAGGTGCGGGCGTTCTCCGCCGGGTAGAGGTTGCCGACTTCCAGGCCGGGGCCCGCCCAGTAGCGCAGGTTCTCCTGGAAGCCGGGCTTCAGCTCGGGCTCGCAGGCGTCCAGCCAGAAGGCGCTGATGCCGTACGGCAGGAGGTAGTTGTCGCGGACGCGGGACCAGACGAACGCGCGGGCGTCCGGGTTGGTGGCGTCGTAGAAGGCGACCTGGACCGTCGACGCCACCTCCTTGTCCGGCCAGTCGGCGTGGGCCGTCGGTCCGTACTGGGTGCCGATGAAGTAGCCGCGCTGCTCCATGAGGGAGTGGTTCTCGGAGAGCGGTGAGACGGAGGGCCACACGCTCACCACCAGCTTCACGCCCAGCTCGGCCAGTTCCCGCACCATCGCCGCGGGGTCGGGCCACTCCTTCGGGTCGAACTTCCACTCGCCCAGGTGCGTCCAGTGGAAGAAGTCGCACACGATCACGTCGAGGGGCAGGCCGCGACGCTTGTACTCCCGGGCCACGGCGAGGAGTTCGTCCTGGGTGCGGTAGCGCAGCTTGCACTGCCAGAAGCCCGCCGCCCACTCCGGCAGCATCGGCGTCCGGCCCGTGACGGCGCTGTAGCGGCGCTGGGCGTCGGCCGGGGTGCCCGCGGTGATCCAGTAGTCGATCTGGCGGGCGGAGTCGGCGACCCAGCGGGTGCCGTTGTGGGCCAGCTCCACGCGGCCGATCGCCGGGTTGTTCCACAGCAGGGTGTAGCCGCGGCTGGAGGTGAGTACCGGGACGGCGACCTCGGCGTTGCGCTGGACCAGGTCCACGACCAGGCCCTTCTGGTCGAGGCGCCCGTGCTGGTGCTGCCCGAGGCCGTACAGCTTCTCGCCCTCGTAGGCGGCGAACCGCTGCTCCAGGCGGTGATGGCCGTTGCCGACGGCGGTGTAGAGGCGGGGGCCGGGCCACCAGAAGTGGGCGCGCTCCTCGGCGAGGAGTTCCTCCGAGCCGTCGGTGCGCAGGAAACGTACGAGTCCCTCGGCGTCGACGTGCACGGTCAGCGCGCCGACCGTCAGCTGCCCCTCGCTGTCGCCTGTCTTGACGGTGCTCTCGGTGGCCGGCGCCTCGGTCAGGAGCGCGCCGGGCAGTCCGTCGAGAACCGGACCGCCGAGCCGCGCCCGGACCCGGACCGCGTCCGGCCCCCACGGCTCGATCCGTACGGTCTCCTGGCGGCCGCTCCACTCCAGCCCACCGTCCCGTTCCCGGAACGTGCCGACGGTGGGAGAGGACTGCGCGAGGCTGACCGCGCCTGAAGGGGTCTGGTTTTCGGCAGACTGATTCACGTGGGGTGCTCCTGGGAGGAGTGCAGACAGGGAGGGCCGTCGAAGGGCCCCGGAGAAGGTGCGGGTCAGGACGTGGACGGCACCGGGCCGGTGCTCGCGCGGACCGTCAACTCGGGGGGGAGCAGCAGTACTTCGTCGCCGCCACGCCCATCCAGCTTGGCGACCAGGTGTTCCACCGCGTGCCGGCCCATCTCCTGCGCCGGGATCGCGACCGACGTCAGCCGCACCGACGCCTGGGTGGCGACCTGGTCCGGGCAGATCGCGACCACCGACACGTCCTCCGGCACGGCCCGGCCCTGCTGGCGCAGCAGCGCGAGCAGCGGTTCGACCACCGACTCGTTCTGTACGACGAAGCCCGTGGTCGCCGGGCGCTCGTCGAAGACCCGGGCGAGCGTCGCCGCCATCGCGTCGTACCCGCCCTCGCACGGCCGGTGCAGCACCCGAAGGCCCAGCTCGCGGGCGCGCGAGCGGAGTCCGTCGAGGGTGCGCTCGGCGAACCCGGTGTGCCGTTCGTACACGGCGGGCGCCTCACCTATGACAGCGATGTCGCGGTGGCCCAGCGCCGCGAGATGCTCGACGCACAGCGCGCCGGTCGCGGCGAAGTCCAGGTCCACGCAGGTGAGTCCGCTGGTGTCGGCGGGCAGGCCGATCAGGACGGACGGCTGGTCGGTGCCGCGCAGCAACGGCAACCGGTCGTCGTGCAGTTCGACGTCCATCAGGATCATCGCGTCGGCGAGCCCGCTGCGGGTGACCCGGCGCACCGCGTCGGGGCCCTCCTCGCCGGTGAGCAGCAGGACGTCGTACCCGTGGGTGCGGGCGGTGGTGGCGACGGCGATGGCGATCTCCATCATCACCGGCACGTACATGTCCGTCCGCAGCGGGATCATCAGCGCGATGATGTTCGACCGGCTGCTGGCCAGGGCGCGGGCGCCGGCGTTCGGGTGGTAGCCCAGCTCCTGGATGCTCTGCTCGACCCGCTGCCGGGTGGTCAAGGAGATGGACCGCTTGCCGCTGAGGACATAGCTCACCGTGCTCGCCGACACTCCGGCGTGCTGGGCGACCTCGGCAAGGGTGACCATCCAGCTCTCCCAGCTTTGTGAAGCGCTTCGACAGTGCGCAGTGTGAACAATGGAGGGTAAGGGTGGTTCGACAGTAGCTCCAGCCGAGGTGGGTGTCCATAGGTTGTCGAAGCGCTTCGACACCGAATGTTCAGGGCGCCACGTGAATCTTCGACCCTTCACCCATGCACCCGTCCGGAGCAAGCCGCCGGCCACGGCACACATGTCTCCGGGACCGAGGTATCCCGGGGCGGGAGCTGCCTCGACACCGGGTCACGCTCCGCCGGCATCGGCCGAACAACTGCGCGCGGGGTGGTGGCCGGCCCCGGGATCGGGTAGATACGAACGGGTAGCACCCGTCGGTAACCAAAACGGACCTTGATCCCTCTTCACGGCGAGGTGAGCCTCATGTCCGCAGCTCCCACCCACCGTCCCACCGTCACCGAACGTGAGGCCCGCCAGGTGGCCGAGGCGGCCCGGGAACAGGATTGGCGCAAGCCCAGCTTCGCCAAGGAACTCTTCCTCGGGCGCTTCCGCCTCGACCTCATCCACCCCCACCCGCTCCCCCCGGACGAAGACGCCCAGCGCGGCGAGGAGTTCCTCACCAAGCTCCGCGACTTCTGCGAGACGAAGATCGACTCCGCCACCATCGAGCGGGACGCGCGGATCCCCGACGACGTGATCGACGGGCTCAAGGAGCTCGGCGCCCTCGGCATGAAGATCGACACGAAGTACGGCGGCCTGGGCCTGACGCAGGTGTACTACAACAAGGCCCTCGCCCTGGTCGGCTCGGCCAGTCCGGCCGTCGGCGCGCTGCTGAGCGCGCATCAGTCGATCGGCGTCCCGCAGCCACTGAAGATCTTCGGCACCCAGGAGCAGAAGGACACCTTCCTGCCGCGCTGCGCCCGCACCGACATCTCCGCCTTCCTGCTGACCGAACCGGACGTCGGCTCCGACCCGGCCCGGCTGGCCACCACCGCGGTCCCGGACGGCGACGACTACGTCCTCGACGGCGTCAAGCTCTGGACCACCAACGGTGTCGTCGCCGACCTGCTGGTCGTGATGGCCCGGGTGCCGAAGTCCGAGGGCCACAAGGGCGGCATCACCGCGTTCGTCGTGGAGGCGGCCTCGGAGGGCATCACCGTCGAGAACCGCAACGCCTTCATGGGCCTGCGCGGCCTGGAGAACGGCGTCACGCGCTTCCACCAGGTCCGCGTCCCGGCCGCCAACCGTATCGGCCCCGAGGGGGCGGGCCTGAAGATCGCGCTGACCACCCTGAACACAGGCCGGCTGTCGCTGCCCGCGATGTGCGTGGGCGCCGGCAAGTGGTGCCTGAAGATCGCCCGGGAGTGGTCTGCCGCCCGCGAGCAGTGGGGCAAGCCGGTGGCGCTCCACGAGGCGGTCGGCTCGAAGATCGCGTTCATCGCGGCCACCACCTTCGCGCTGGAGGCCGTCGTGGACCTCTCGTCCCAGATGGCCGACGAGGACCGCAACGACATCCGCATCGAGGCAGCCCTCGCCAAGCTCTACGGCTCCGAGATGGCCTGCGTGATGGCCGACGAACTGGTCCAGATCCGCGGCGGCCGCGGCTTCGAGACCGCCGAGTCGCTGCGGGCGCGCGGGGAACGCGCGGTACCCGCCGAGCAGATCCTGCGGGACCTGCGGATCAACCGCATCTTCGAGGGCTCGACCGAGATCATGCATCTGCTGATCGCCCGCGAGGCCGTCGACGCGCACCTGTCGGTCGCCGGCGACCTGATCGACCCCGACAAGTCCCTCCAGGACAAGGCGAAGGCAGGCGCTCAGGCCGGCGTCTTCTACGCCAAGTGGCTGCCGAAGCTGGTGGCCGGCGCCGGCCAGCTCCCGGCGTCGTACGGGGAGTTCAAGCACGGCATCGACCTCTCGCCGCATCTGCGCTACGTCGAGCGCACCTCCCGCAAGCTGGCCCGGTCGACCTTCTACGCCATGTCGCGCTGGCAGGGCCGGATGGAGACCAAGCAGGGCTTCCTCGGCCGGATCGTGGACATCGGCGCCGAGCTGTTCGCGATGAGCGCGGCCTGTGTCCGTGCCGAACTCCTGCGCAGCCGGGGCGAACACGGCCGCGAGGCCTACCAGCTCGCCGACGCCTTCTGCCGCCAGTCCCGCATCCGCGTCGACGAGCTCTTCGGCCGGCTGTGGACCAACACCGACGACCTGGACCGCAAGGTGGTCAGCAACGTCCTGGCCGGCGGCTACGAGTGGCTGGAGCAGGGGATCGTCGACCCCTCGGGCGACGGACCGTGGATCGCGGACGCGACCCCCGGCCCGAGCCAGAAGGAGAACGTGCACCGGCCCATCAGGTGAGGGACCGGCGCGCGACGAGTGCGGGTCGGCACCCGCACTCGTCGCGGCGCGTCAGCACCACTTGTCGCTGGGGTCCCGCGTCGTCCAGGAGCAGGTGTCGACCTTGGCCCCGTTGGCCCTGGTCAGCGTCGCCGTGTCGCTGGTGTTGTTCCAGACGTACCAGCCGCGGTCCTGGTACTTGTTCGACGCGGTGTCCCTGCCGGTGCCGGTGCGCACCTTCAGGGTCTTGCCGGCCCCGATCTTCACGTTCGGGAAGACGTACTTGTGGTTCGCCTTGTCCTTGAGGACCCAGCCCTTCAGCGAGATCGCCGAGCGGCTGGTGTTCTTGATCTCCACCCACTCACCGTTGAGGCTGGAGTTGGAGCCGGTGTCCGAGCCCGGGCTGTCGAACCAGACGTGCCGCAGGACCACACCGCCGGCCGCCTGGGCCGGGGTGCTGAGAACGGTGCCGGTGAGCGCCAAGGCGCCCGCGAGCGCGGGCAGGGCGAAAGCAGCGCGTATGCGCATGGAGATATCCCCCCAAGGATGTCGTCCGGTGGCCGGAGGTTGTCCCGGCCAGGAGTGAAGAGTTATCACATGATCTTCACGTCGACTTCACAGATGGGGAAACAGGCTCCGTCCGGCCGGGAACGGACCCTCCCCGACCGTCCGGCACCCGCGTGAGGGACACCCTGCTCCGGCCGGACACCCGTTACGGCAACATGGGGGCATGAGCGAAAGCCCAGCCCCTCTCGCAGACCCGCACCTCGTCTTCGACCCGGTGACGGGTGACGGCCCGAAGGACGTCGTGATCCTCGGCTCCACCGGGTCCATCGGCACGCAGGCCATCGACCTCGTCCTGCGCAACCCGGACCGCTTCCGGGTCACCGCCCTGTCCGCCAACGGCGGCCGGGTGGGCCTCCTCGCGGAGCAGGCCCACCGGCTCAGGGTGCGGACCGTCGCGGTGGCCCGCGAGGAGGTCGTACCGGCGCTGCGGGAGGCGCTGACCGCACAGTACGGCGCGGGGGAGCCGCTCCCCGAGATCCTGTCCGGACCGGACGCGGCCACGCAGATCGCCGCCTCCGACTGCCACACCGTCCTCAACGGCATCACCGGCTCCATCGGCCTCGCCCCGACCCTCGCCGCCCTGGAGGCGGGCCGCACCCTCGCGCTCGCCAACAAGGAGTCGCTCATCGTGGGCGGCCCGCTGGTCAAGGAGCTCGCCAAGCCCGGTCAGATCATCCCGGTCGACTCCGAGCACGCGGCGTTGTTCCAGGCGATCGCCGCGGGCACCCGCGCGGACGTGCGCAAGCTCGTCGTCACCGCCTCCGGCGGCCCGTTCCGCGGCCGGACCAGGGCGGAGCTGGCGAACGTCACGGTCGAGGACGCCCTCGCCCATCCCACCTGGGCGATGGGACCGGTGATCACGATCAACTCCGCGACCCTTGTCAACAAGGGCCTGGAAGTCATCGAGGCACACCTGCTGTACGACATTCCCTTCGAGCGCATTGAGGTGGTCGTGCACCCGCAGTCGTATGTCCACTCGATGGTCGAGTTCACTGACGGATCCACGATGGCCCAGGCGACGCCCCCCGACATGCGCGGGCCCATCGCCCTGGGCCTCGGCTGGCCCGAGCGCGTCCCCGACGCGGCGCCCGCCTTCGACTGGAGCACGGCGTCGACGTGGGAGTTCTTCCCGCTCGACACCGACGCCTTCCCCTCGGTCGACCTCGCCCGGCACGTCGGCGAGCTCGCGGGCACTGCCCCGGCGGTGTTCAATGCCGCCAACGAGGAGTGCGTGGACGCCTTCCTGCGGGGCGCGCTGCCGTTCAACGGGATCATGGAGACCGTCACCCGGGTCGTCGACGAGCACGGCACCCCCGGCACGGGAACCTCGCTCACCGTGCCGGACGTCCTCGAAGCGGAGACCTGGGCGCGCGCCCGGGCCCGTGAACTGACGGCCCAGACCGGAAACACGGCGCAGACAGCCACCGCGGAGGCGCGTGCATGACGACCTTGATGATGATCCTCGGCATAGTCGTGTTCGCGGTCGGCCTGCTGATCTCGATCGCGTGGCACGAGCTGGGGCATCTGTCCACGGCCAAGCTCTTCGGCATCCGCGTGCCGCAGTACATGGTCGGCTTCGGCCCGACGCTCTTCTCCCGCACCAAGGGCGAGACCGAGTACGGAGTGAAGGCCATCCCGTTCGGCGGATACATCCGCATGATCGGCATGTTCCCGCCGGGCTCCGACGGCCGGATGGAGGCCCGCTCCACCTCGCCCTGGCGCGGCATGATCGAGGACGCCCGCTCGGCCGCCTTCGAGGAACTGCGGCCCGGCGACGAGTCCCGCATGTTCTACACGCGCAAGCCGTGGAAGCGCATCGTCGTGATGTTCGCGGGACCGTTCATGAACCTGGTCATGGCGGTCGTGCTGTTCCTCATCGTGCTGATGGGCTTCGGCATCTCGCAGCAGACCACCACCGTCAGCTCGGTCTCCCAGTGCGTGATCGCGCAGAGCGAGAACCGCGACAAGTGCACCTCGGCGGACAAGCCCTCCCCGGCCGCCGCGGCCGGCCTGAAGGCGGGGGACAAGATCGTCTCCTTCAACGGCGTCCGGACCGACGAGTGGAACGAGCTGTCCGACCTGATCCGCGCCAACCCCGGCAAGGAGGTGCCGGTCGTCGTCGAACGCAAGGGCGAGGAAGTGACCCTGAACGCGACGATCGCCACCAACCAGGTCGCCAAGAAGGACTCCGCGGGCCAGATCGTCCAGGGCGAGTACGTGAGCGCCGGATTCCTCGGCTTCAGCGCCGCCACCGGCGTCGTACGCCAGGACTTCGACGAGTCCCTGGTGTGGATGGGCGACCGGATCGACGAGGCCGTCGACTCCCTCGCCGCCCTGCCCGGCAAGATCCCGGCCCTGTGGAACGCCGCCTTCGACGGCGCCGAGCGCGAACCGGACTCCCCGATGGGCGTGGTCGGCGCGGCCCGTGTCGGCGGCGAGATCTTCACCCTCGACATCCCGCCCACCCAGCAGCTGGCCATGGCCCTGATGCTGGTGGCCGGTTTCAACCTCTCCCTGTTCCTGTTCAACATGCTCCCGCTGCTCCCGCTCGACGGCGGCCACATCGCCGGCGCGCTGTGGGAGTCGCTGCGGCGGAACCTCGCCAGGGTGCTGCGCCGCCCGGACCCGGGTCCGTTCGACGTGGCGAAGCTGATGCCCGTGGCCTACGTGGTGGCCGGGATCTTCATCTGCTTCACGATCCTGGTGCTCATCGCCGACGTGGTTAACCCGGTGAGAATCTCCTAGTCATACGGAGTTGGCGGCGGCCCGGCACGTTGGGTGCCGGGCCGCCCACCATTGAGTGGGTTTACCCGGGCGGGATGTGCTCAGGCGCAAACCCGTGCCGTAATCTCGAAGCCTGGAGCCCGCTGCTGACGGGACCGGATCTTGATCCACGACTTGGGGTTGCACAGCAGATGACTGCGATTTCTCTCGGCATGCCGTCCGTTCCGACCAAGCTCGCCGAGCGCCGCAAGAGCCGGCAGATCCAGGTCGGCACGGTGCCGGTCGGCGGGGACGCCCCGGTCTCCGTCCAGTCCATGACGACGACGCGTACGTCGGACATCGGTGCCACGCTCCAGCAGATCGCGGAGCTGACGGCGTCGGGCTGCCAGATCGTGCGGGTGGCCTGCCC
>NZ_JBIUBW010000011.1:0-263027 GCF_044548465.1 Streptomyces sp. NPDC052023
TACATTTCGAACCCGGAAGCTAAGCCTTACAGCGCCGATGGTACTGCAGGGGGGACCCTGTGGGAGAGTAGGACGCCGCCGAACAAATATTGAGGAAAACCCCGCATCTTCGGATGCGGGGTTTTCTGCGTTCAGGGGGGTACTACGGTGGGCCCATGAGCACCAGCGCCGAAGAGCGGTACGTGGTCCGGTCGTTGCGAGCCGGGGAGTGGCCGGCGATGCGGGAGTTGCGGCTTGCCGCGCTACGGGATCCAGTCGCGCGGATCGCCTTCCTGGAGACGTACGAGGAGGCGCTGGCCCGGCCGGAGTCGTTCTGGCGCGAGCGGGCGGAGCGGGCCGCGGAGGGGGAGGCAGAGGCGCAGCAGGTCGTCGCCGAGGGGCCGGACGGGGAGTTGGTCGGGACGGTGACCGTGCTCGTCGAGGAGCCGGGGACGACGGACTGGGCCGGGTTCCCCGTCGAGCGGCGGCAGGGGCATGTCGTGGGTGTGTACATGCGGCCCGAGCATCGGGGCTGCGGATTGACCGAGTTGCTGTTCGATGAGGCACTGGAGTGGTGCTGGGGGCGCGGTCTCGAGCGGGTGCGGCTCATCGTGCACGAGGAGAACGGGCGTGCGCAGGCCTTCTACCGGAAGGTGGGGTTCGAGGCCAGTGGGCTGACGGTCCCGCTGCCCGGCCAGGCCGGTGCCTGTGAGCGGGAGTTCGTGCTGGAGCGGGGCTGACGTCAGACCGGGAGCTCGTCGTGGGGCCAGCGGGTGCGGGCCTGTTCACGGGAGCGGACGAGGGCGAGGGTGGGCAGGCCCTGGTCGGCGCCGGAGGCGAGCAGCCACGGGAGCTGGGGGACGGGGGCCACCGCCGCGACGTCCTCGAGGACGAGGGTGAGTGGTGGGTCGAGCCGACCGGAGGATGACCGTTCGGCCATGCGCCGGCCGTGCTCGACCACGCTGGACACGAGCGCGGTGAGCAGGGGCATCGCGCCCGGGTTGGTGCGGGGGTCCTCGATGGATTCACCGACCACATAAAGCGTGCCCCCTTCCGCGACGAAGGAATCCAGGGCGAGGGCGTCGGCTCGGTTGGGTGTGCACGACTCGCGGATGTTGAGCGTGAACAGCGAGGAGAGCGCACGGGCGGTCAACTCATGGGCCATGTCACGGCGTTCGGGATGTGCGGTGAGGGCGGCCTCGAGTTCGCCGGCGGCGCCGGGAGCTGCCTTGGGATGGGTACGGAGGGTGCGTACCGCTTCCTGCATCTGGGTGCCCTGGGACCAGCGGTGGACATGGCGGACGGTGCGGTTGTCCAGGGCGGCGGCGTGCAGGTAACTGCGCAGGAGGGTCTGTGCGGTGTCGCCCACCGCCTGGTCGAGCCGTGAGGTGGGGCTCACCGGCGTCAGGAGTGCGGCGGCTCTCGCGACGGCCGTCTGTTTGTCCTCGCAGTGGGTGATGGGTGACCAGTGCATGCGGGCCGGGGTGTCGCAGGTGTGGGTGGGGTCGTAGAGGAGGGTGGGGCCCAGCTTGGATCTGGCGTCCTTGGTGTCCTGCCACAGGGCCGGATTGGAGGTGACGACGAGGGTGGGGCCGTCCGCTTCGCGGATGGCCTCGGTCGCGGTTGCCCGGCGGGTCTCCCGCGTCGTCGCGTGGATCTTCTCCCACCCGCCGATCCGTGTGCCGCCGAACAGGGCGGTGTGGGGCACCTTTTCCGGCTCGCTCGTGTGCGCTTCCGCCGGTTTCGGCCCCGGTGCCGTCGCGGCGGGCTCTGCGGCGCCAGGGCCTGCTGCCACCGCTGTGGGTGCCACAGCCGCGGGGACGGCCGCGGACGCCGCGGGCCTCGGGGCCGGGACCTCGTGGGAGGCCGCCGGTTCGGGGGCCGGTGCCTGCTGCGTGGCCGCCCGGCGGCTCACCTTGCCCGCTCTCCAGCGGGCCGTCGTGCCCATCACGAAGATCGTCAGTACGAGCAGCACCATCATCTGGCCGATGAACAGGCCCCAGAACAGCCCGTACCCCGAGAGCTGTGCTCCCGGCGTGTCCGGCCAGGCGCCGGTGATGTCGTGCGGCTGGGCGACGAGGTGGCGCATGGCCAGCGGCGTCCGGGCGAACGTCACGCCCTGCGGCCACGCCCCGTGTGAGAACCAGCCCGCCAGGCCGGTCGCCGACCAGACCAGCAGGGTCATCCCGAGCAGGAACCCGAGTATGCCGATCAGCAGGCCGTCGGGGATTCCGCCCTGGGCTTCCCGCCGGTGGTCGTCCGCTCTCACGCCGTCCCCTTACGCCACCGTCTTACGCCACCGTCGACTCGGAGTCGCCGAGGTGCTGTTCCATGAACGCCGCCGCCCGTTCCTCCGCCTCCAGCTCGGCGGCGCGCAGGGCGTCGTCGGTGAGGTCGGCGGAGGACTCGGTCATGGCACGGTCGGTGAAGACCAGCGGGCGTTCCGTCTCCGTGACCAGGTGTTTGACGACCTGGACGTTGCCGTTGACGTCCCACACCGCGATGCCCGGTGTCAGTGTGGGGATGATTTCCACGGCCCACCTGGGCAAACCCAGCACCCGTCCCGTCGCCCGTGCCTCGTCGGCCTTCTGCGCGTAGATCGTCCTGGTCGAGGCCATCTTCAGGATGGCCGCGGCCTCCTTCGCCGCCGCCCCGTCCACCACGTCGGACAGGTGATGGACCACGGCGACGAACGAAAGACCCAGTCGGCGGCCGAACTTCAGCAGCCGCTGGAACAACTGTGCGACGAACGGGCTGTTGATGATGTGCCAGGCCTCCTCGACCAGGAAGATGCGCTTCTTCCGGTCGGGGCGGATCCAGGTGTGCTCCAGCCAGACGCCGACGATCGCCATCAGGATCGGCATGGCGATGGAGTTGCGGTCGATGTGGGAGAGGTCGAAGACGGTGAGCGGGGCGTCCAGGTCGATGCCGACCGTCGTGGGGCCGTCGAACATGCCCCGGAGGTCACCGTCGACCAGCCGGTCCAGGACCAGCGCCACGTCCAGGCCCCACGCCCGTACGTCGTCTATGTCGACGTTCATCGACTCGGCCGACTCCGGCTCGGGGTGCCGTAGCTGCTCCACGATGTCGGTGAGGACCGGTTGCCGCTCGACGATGGTCTCGTTGACGTAGGCGTGCGCCACCTTGAGGGCGAAGCCGGAACGTTCGTCCAGGCCGTGGCCCAGCGCGACCTCGATGATGGTGCGCAGCAGGGCCAGCTGGCCGGTGGTGGTGATCGCCGGATCCAGGGGGTTCAGGCGGATGCCGTGGTCCAGGGCCGCCATCGGGTCCAGACGGATGGGAGTTATCCCCAGCTCCTGCGCGATGAGGTTCCACTCGCCGACGCCGTCCTCACCCTGGGCGTCGAGGACGACGACCTGGCGGTCCTTGAAGCGCAGCTGGCGCAGGACGTACGTCTTCTCCAGCGCCGACTTGCCGTTGCCGGACTCGCCGAGGACCAGCCAGTGCGGGGCCGGGAGCTGCTGGCCGTACAGCTGGAAGGGGTCGTAGATGTAGCCCTTCCCGGAGTAGACCTCGCGGCCGATGATGACGCCGGAGTCGCCGAGGCCGGGGGCGGCGGTGGGCAGGTAGACCGCCTGGGCCTGGCCCGTGGAGGTGCGCACCGGCAGCCGGGTGGTCTCCACCTTCCCGAACAGGAAGGACGTGAAGGCTTCGGTGATGACGGAGAGCGGGTCCCGCATCAGGGCATCAACCCCTACCTTCGGATTCCGGTGGCGAACGGGAGCGTGTTCACGAAGGCCCGGTGGTGCTCGCGGTCGCACCACTCCAGCTTCAGATAGGACTTTCCGGCCGACGCTCTTATCGTGCGCTTGTCGCGGGCCAGTGCCTCCGGGTGACGGGAGGAGACGGTGATGTAGCCGACCAGGTTGACGCCGGCGGCGCCGCTCGCGAGGTCCTCGCCGCGCTGGTCCAGGCGGTTGTGGGCGGCGATGTCGCGGGGGTCGACGGTGCGGTTCATCTTGGCGGCACGGGACGCCTCGGCCTCGTCGTTGGTCTTCTCGGTGAGCATGCGTTCGATGGCGATCTCGGTCGGTTCGAGATCCATCGTGACGGCGACCGTCCGGATCACGTCCGGGGTGTGGACGAGCAGCGGGGCCAGGAAGTTGACGCCGACGGGAGTCATCGGCCACTCCTTGACCCAGGCCGTGGCGTGGCACCACGGCGCGCGGGTGGCGGATTCCCGGGTCTTGGCCTGGAGGAAGGTCGCCTCCGTGGCGTCCAGTTCGGCCGGCCAGGCGTTGCGTTTCGTCATGGCCTGGATGTGGTCGATCGGGTGGTCCGGGTCGTACATGGAGTGGATCAGCGAGGCGAGCCGGCCCTGGCCGAGGGGCTGGCGTACGCGGATGTCGGCCTCCTGGAGCCGGGAGCAGATGTCGGTCAGCTCGCGGGCCATGACGACCGCGAGGCCGGCGTCGCGGTCGGCCTTGCCGCCGTGCGGGCGGGCCGCGCGGGCCATGGCGTTTGCCTCGGCGGCGAGTTCACGGCCGTAGTGCATGCAGGCGACGAGGTACGCGCGGTGCTGCTCGCTGCTCGTGGACACCATCGACTGGAGCTGGTCGTACGACTGCTGCAACCACGTCGGTGCGCGGTCGTCGCCGCGTACGGCGACGTCCTTGGCGTGCGCGTCCGGGTCGGCGGGGAGGGTGCGGGCGAGCATCTGCAGGCGGGTGACGAAGCCGTCGCCGTTCGCCACGTGCTTCAGCAGGGTGCCGAAGCGGTCGACGAGGGCTTCCTGGTCCTCGCTGTCGCGCAGTCCGACACCGGGGCCCTCGATCTCGATGGCGGCGGTGACGGTCTTGCGGTCCGCGTGCAGCAGGACCGCGATCTCGTCGGGGCCGAACGGGGCGGACAGCCAGGTGATCCGGCCGATGCCGGGCGGCGGGCCGACCTCGACCTCGCGCCCGTCGAGGCGGGTGCCGGCCTCGGCGGCGGCCGAGCGGTAGGTGGCGTTGTTGCGCAGGGTGCGCTTGTAGCTGCGGTTGATCTCGAACCACTTGTAGAGCGTGCGGTGCTTGTACGGCACGTAGACCGCGGCCAGCGCGAGCATCGGGAAGCCCATGAGGAGCACGATCCGCAGCGACAGCACCGGGACGAGGAGCCCGCACATCATGCCGAGGAAGGCGCCCATGATGATCAGGGCGATCTCGCCGGTCTCCCGGTTCCGGCCGACGATGGCGTTCGGCCGGGCGCGGCCGATCAGATAGGTACGGCGGGGCGTGACCGGATGGGACAGGTGGGACTCGGCCGTCAACGCCCATCACCTCCCGAGCGGTTGCTGCTGTTGCGGGCGTTACTGGCGTGGGGCGTGTTGATGGGGCTGGCGGAGCGGGGGGCGGGTGCGGCGGAGGGGGCGGATCCGCCGCCGCTGGACGGGCGGGAGCTGTGCGCCGCGACGCCGCCGGCGGCCTGGTTGGCCGGGCGCGCGCCGCCACCGCCGGACTGGGCTTGGCCGTTGTTGTCCGCGCGGGTGCTGTGGGTCTTGATGCCCTGGGCGACCAGGGTCGCGGGGGAGCTGATGACGGCGGCGGCCTTGCCCTCGGCGTTCTGCATGATGCGGTTGTTGCGGGAGCCCGCGATCTCGTCGCCGAAGCCGGGGACGAAGCGGTAGATCATCGCGGACGCGAAGATGGCGAGCAGGATGATCGCGAGGCCGGAGACGACGGCGGAGAAGGCGTCGGGGCCGTCGTCGGCGCTCAGGGCGCCGGCCAGGCCGAGGACGATCACGATGACGGGCTTCACGAGGATGACCGCGATCATGATGCCGGCCCAGCGGCGGACGTGACCCCACAGGTTCTTGTCGACCAGGCCGGCGTAGACGACGGTGCCGAGGAGGGCGCCGACGTAGAGCAGGGCGGCCCGGATGACGAGCTCCAGCCACAGGACGCCGGCGGCGAGGATGCTGACCAGGGAGACGACGATCAGCATGATCGGGCCGCCGCCGATGTCCTCGCCCTTCTCCAGGGCGCCGGAGAAGTTGCCGAAGAAGGCGTCGGTCTGGTCGCCGGTGGCTTTGGCGAGGACCTCGGAGACGCCGTCCGTGGCCGAGACGACGGTGTAGAGGATCAGCGGGGTGAAGGCGGAGGCCAGGACGGTGAGCCAGAGGAAGCCGATGGCTTCGCCGATGGCGGTGGCCAGGGGCACGCCCCGGACGGCTCGCTTGGCGACGGCCAGGAGCCACAGGAGGAGCGTGAGGATGGTGGACGCGGCGAAGACGACCGCGTACTGCTGGAGGAACTTCTCGTTCGTGAAGTCGACGTTTGCGGTGTCCTTCACGGCCGCGCTGAGCTTGTCGATGGTCCAGGCGGCGGCGTCGGCACATCCCTTGGCGAGGGAGGAGAGGGGGTCGAGGGTGGAGGTGGGGTCGAGGGTGGGTGAGCTGCCTCCGCTGCGGGCGCCTTCGCCTCGTTCGCAGTACTTCTTGGCCTCGCCGACGATGAGATCGCAGGGGTCATTGCTCGGCGTGGGTGAAGGCGTGGGCGCGGCGAAGGCACGGGTGGCCGAGAGCACGGCCGCCGCCTGTACGGCTGCTACGGCGCCGGCGAGCTTGAGCACGCGATGCGGGTTACCGGGCATACGTAAACCCTCCGTACTCCTGGATGGCCTTGCTGATCTCCTCGGAGGCTGCCGCTCGGTCGTCGCCGGGCACCGGGGCGGGGCCGTCCTTCTGCGAGTCCCTGACGATCTTCCAGTCGTCGCTGGACCATTGCAGATCGAACGTCCAGGTCTTCCACGTGGAGGTGACGGGGTCGGTCGACTTCACCCCGGACATGCCGATGAGCCCCATGTACCAGACGGCGACCTTTGCGCTGGTGTCGCTGTACCTCTCGACGGTCGTGCCCACCGGAACCACGCGTGAGACGAATGTGTTGCCCGCGGGTGGATTGCCGTTGGCATCCAGCCCCAACTTGCTGAGGAAATTGGTCGAATAGGCCTCGTCCATCGGGCCCTTCAAACCGGCTGCCGCCTCCGAGGTGTAGAGGGTTTCTACGATGCTGTGCCGGCTGTTCTTGTTGAACATCCCTGTCGAACCGAGTGCCACAGCGTAGTTCGCCGCCGCCGACTGTGCCCCCTGCTCGGTCTGCGCGAACCCCGTCGGAATCCCCCCCGACTCCGTCTGCACCGGGCGTTCGCCGGTTGCTGCCGTTGATGAGGTCTGGGGGCCCGACGCGCTGCCCTCCGTCCGTGTCGGCTCGTCTCCGCCGCGGTTGGCGAAAGCGATCGCGGCGATCAGGAGGACGACCACGCCGACCACCGTGACGAGGCTCCGGGAGGAGCTGCGCGGGCGGCGGGGTGCGCCGTCGTAGGGCTCGCCGTCCGGCAGCCGGGTACGCGTGTGCCCGGTTCCGGCGTAACCGCCGGAAGGCTCGTGTTCGTCCCCGGGACTCATACCGCGTCCGCCCCCTCGATGTCGTAGCGGAGACCGTCGTACCGAATGACCGCGTAGGTGTACGACGGTAGCCGCGCTGGTTCCCGCGCGGGCGCGGTGTGGTGACTCGACATCAGGGACATCAGGGAAACGCAACCTCAGCCGGTGGGCACGACGGGCGGGTGGGGATAGTGGGGACCGGGCGCGCCCGGGGAGGACGTGGTGGGCGCTTACACCGCCATGCCGTACACGATGGTGAACAGCGTGCCGAGGGAACCGATGATGAAGACCCCGGTGAGGCCGGCGATGATGAGGCCCTTGCCCTGTTCCGCGCTGAAGGTGTCCCGGAGGGCCGTCGCACCGATGCGCTGTTTGGCCGCCCCCCAGATGGCGATGCCGAGGCAGATGAGGATGGCGACCGCCATCACCACCTCGATCATCACCTTCGCCTCGTTGCCCAGGCTGCCGAAGGGGCCCCAGTCCGGAGCGATCCCGCCGATGATGGTGTTGATGTCTCCCTCGTCGGCCGCAAAGAGCATGTAAGTCACCGCCCCTGTTGGGTAGTTCCGCAGTCCCCTGCGGTGCGCAGAGGTCAGGCCTCATTCTCGCTGACAATGGCGCTGCCGGATGTCGACTTGGCGTCATTGCTTGGCGGGTTTCGTACGAATAGCTCGTATGGTCACTCTGTGTATCACGGCAGGTAACGCCGGGCAACGAGGTGGGTGCGGAACCTGGGATGTGGTGCCGTCGTTGAGCCTCTTTACGACCTGAGCGGTCGCGTCGATGTTCTCCGGGTGAAGGCTATCGCCGCGAACGGTACGGGCGGTGACGCGGGGTCAGCGGGGGCGCAGCCCGTGCAGCAGGTGGTGCACGACCTCGCCCACGCTGTCGAGGGCGGCCTCGGGCGGGAACGTGCCGTTGGCGGCGAACGCGGCGATGCCGTGCAGGGTGGCGCCCGCGTGGAGGGTGATGCGCTCGGGGTCGCCCTCGACGATCTCGCCGCGTCGCTGGGCGTCCGAGATCAGGCGGAGGAACGGCGAGATCGTGCGCTCCACGGCGGCGGCGAGCTGCTCGGAGACGTCCGGGTCGTGCTTGCGGGCGTACATCAGTTCCAGCAGCTCGGCGTTGTCGATGGTGAACCCGAGGTAGGCGCGCGCGAGTGCGGTGAGCCGTTCCTCCGTGGGGAGTTCGGGGTCGTCCGCGGCCTCCAGGGTTCTGGTCATGCGTTCGAAGCCGGTGAGGGCGAGCGCGTCGAGGAGGGCCTGCTTGTCCCTGAAGTGGCGTCCGGGGGCGGCGTGGCTGACGCCGGTCTCGCGGGCGAGTTCCCGCAGGGACAGCGCGGCGGCGCCCTTGTCCCGCAGGGTGCGTTCCGCGCCGGCGAGCAGGGCGGCGCGCAGGTCTCCGTGGTGGTAGGGGCGGGTCGCGGGCATGCCTCTCATCGTATCTCGATGTTGACGGTGGCAGCATTGTTGGCGACGTCACCTTTGTTGTCGTTGACAGCATTGTTGGCGATGCCTACATTGAGGCTCATGGCTACTACGAAGAACACGAGCAAGTGGAACCTCGACCGGATGCCCGGCCTCGCCGGACGGACGGCGGTCGTCACGGGCGCCAACAGCGGTATCGGCCTCGCGGCCGCCGACGCGCTGGCGGAGGCGGGGGCGCATGTGGTCCTCGCGGTGCGGGACACGCAGCGCGGGCGCGCGGCGGCGGGGAGGGTGCGCGGCAGTACGGAGGTCCGGCGCCTCGACCTCGCGGATCTGACGTCGGTGCGGGAGTTCGCGCAGGAGTGGGGCGACCGTCCGCTGGACCTGCTGATCAACAACGCGGGCGTGATGATGCTGCCCGAGCTGCGGACCAAGGACGGCTTCGAGATGCAGTTCGGCACGAACCATCTCGGGCACTTCGCGCTGACCAACCTGCTGCTGCCGTACGTCACCGACCGCGTCGTGACCGTGTCGTCGGGAGCGCATCGCTGGGGCGGTGCCGTCATGGACTTCGACGACCTGAACCTGACGAAGGGCTACACGCCGGTCCGCGCCTACGCCCGGTCCAAGCTGGCGAACCTGCTGTTCACCCTGGAACTCCAGCGTCGGTTGACGGAGGCCGGCTCACGCGTCCGCGCCGTCGCCGCCCACCCCGGCTACGCGGCCACCAACCTCCAGAGCCACGCGTCCAACCCGGTCTCCCGCGTCGCCATGCAGCTCGGCAACAGGGTCTTCGCCCAGGACGACAAGGCGGGCGCCCTGCCGACCCTGTACGCGGCGGTCATGGACCTGCCGGGCGCGAGCTACGTGGGCCCGGACGGCCTCGGCGAGATGCGGGGCGCGCCGACGCTGGTGGGCCGGTCGGCGGCGGCGAGTGATCCGCAGACCGCGCGTCAGCTGTGGAGGGCCTCGGAGGAGATGACGGGGGTGGGCTTCCCGGTGCTGCCGGCTGTGGGTGCGGGTGCGGGTGTGGCCGGACTTGGCAGGGACTGATCCCGGGCCGGGCTCGACACAGCCGCCAGCGCCGCCGCATGGCGCTCCGCCGCAATCCCGAGCAGCGATGAGCGCAACGATTCACGACTGCTGCCACGGGTCTTGACGGCGTGGCAGTTCGGGCAGAGGGCCACCATCTGACTCGGGTGGTCGCGGCCGCCGAGGCCGAGGTCGATTATGTGATCCACTTCGGTGATCGACTGCCCTCTGTCGGTCACGTCGGCCGGCTGACCGGTGCAGTGCGGGTTCTCGCAGCGCCCCTGGCTTCGGCGCAGCACCGCCCGCCTGGCCGAGGGCGGAACTCCACGAGCGCCTGCTCGATCTCGGGGCGGGTGATGTCTGTCAGCGCCATGACCGGCACAGTAGGCCAAGGGACTGACAAGCGGTCAGGTGGTAGGGAGGCCGGGAAGCTTCGCGTCGTTCGTGGGGTGCGCCTCTACACTGACGTGGGCGTACTCCCGGGCGGTGAGGGGCGGTTGACTGTGCGTAAGGCGTGGGTCGTGGCGGTGGCCGCGACGGGGGCCGGGGTCGCGTTCGTGATGCTGCTGGTTGTCGGGGTGTACGTCGTGGCCGGGAATCTGGTCAACGGCGTGGGCGGGGCCGGGCGGAAGCTGGCCAAGGGGTCCGTGCCCGCCGCCTATCAGACGCTGGTGCAGAAGTGGGGCAATCTGTGCCCGGCCATCAACCCCGCGCTGCTCGCCGCGCAGTTGTACCAGGAGAGCGGGTTCAATCCGACCGCGCAGAGCCCGGCGCAGGCGCAGGGGATAGCGCAGTTCATCCCGGGGACCTGGGCCTCGCACGGCATCGACGGGGACGGGGACGGGGACCGCGACGTGTGGGACCCGAATGACGCGATTCCGTCGGCCGCGTCGTACGACTGCACGCTCGCGAAGTACGTGAAGGACGTGCCGGGCGACGCGACGAAGAACATGCTCGCCGCGTACAACGCGGGGGCCTACGCCGTCATCAAGTACGGGGGCGTGCCGCCGTACAAGGAGACCCAGAACTACGTCCGGGTCATCACGACGCTCCAGGAGAGTTTCGCCGCGCCCGTCGGGCGGGTCGATCCGTCGGAGCAGGCCGCCGGCGCCATCCACTACGCGCAGAAGAAGCTCGGCACGCTGTACCTGTGGGGCGGCAACGGCACGCCTGAGCAGGGCGGACGGTTCGACTGCTCGGGTCTGACCAAGGCGGCGTACGAGAGTGTGGGGATCACCCTGCCCCGGGTCGCCAACGACCAGTACAACGCCGGGCCCCATCCGCAGCGGAGCGAGTTGCTCCCCGGTGATCTGGTGTTCTTCTCGGACGACCTCACCAACTCCCGGGCCATCCGGCACGTGGGGATCTATGTCGGCGGCGGGTACATGATCAACGCACCGCGGCGGAACACGGTGATCAGGTTCGACCCGATCGACACCCCCGACTACTTCGGCGCGACGCGGGTAACCGAGGATGGCGCGAAAGCGCTCCCCTCGGCGGTCTGAAGCGAGGCGAGACAGAGCGTGAACCACACCCCTGAGCTGCGGCGATGTATCTCTCTTCGATAACGTCTGCGTGATCATTCCGTGGAATGTGGAACGTAGTGACGGAGTTCGTGCGTTCCTGTTGACGTAGCCGAGCGGACGTCGGCCGGGGCACGTCTCAGCGGGCTCCGGCGGGACGGATCCACACAGCGGATCGACGCGGATCTACTGACCACGGGGGTGGCAGAGCGGCGCATGCACGGATGCGCCGGACAGACGACGACGAAGGGGCCGCTGCATCATGGCTGGACTCGCGCAATCCGGGTCGAACCCTGACGTCGAGCTGCTCTACGACATCAATGGCCTGGCCAAGGACGCACCGCGGTGGTTCGACCGGGGCATGGAGTTCGTCGGTGAGTACGGGCTGCTGCTCGCGATGGTGCTGCTGGTGGTGTGTTGCTGGTGGACCGTGCGGCGGCGTCCCGGGATCTCCGGCGACGAGGCGGCGGCTTCCGCCGCGGCGCTGGTGTGGGCGCCGCTGGCCGCGGGCATCGCGGTGCTGGTGAACGTGCCGATACGGGGGTTCGTGGAGCGCCCCCGGCCCTTCTTCGAGCACGAGGGGCTGGAGGTCCTGGTCGCCGGGAAGTCCGACTTCTCGTTCGTGAGCGACCACGCGACCATCGCGATGGCGCTCGGGGTCGGGTTGTTCGTCGCGCACCGGAAGTTCGGCCTGGCCGGGATCGGGCTGGCGCTGCTCGAAGGTTTCTGCCGGGTGTACATGGGCGTGCACTATCCGACGGACGTCGTCGGCGGGTTCGCGCTGGGGACAGCCGTCGCACTGCTGCTGTCGCCGTTGGCCATGGCCATGCTGACGCCCGTGATGACGGCTGTGGAACGGTCGCCCCGGGCCGGCCGGCTGGTGCGGCGGCGGCCCGCGGTGGAGGAGCCGGAAGCTCTGATTCCGGGGGCGCGCAGGGAGGCCACGGAGGCGGAGGAGCGTGACCTCGCCGCGTAGCGCTCGCGCGGCGGTGCACGGGCGGGCGCGGGATCGCGGGCCGGGTCGATCGCAGGCCGGGCCTGAGGTGGGCACAGCCCCAGGTTGGCTGCTCCGCCCCTGAGCCGGGGACGCACGCTTCGGGAGTCGGGGCCGTTCCGTTCCTGGCCGGGGCGCTACAGAGCCTGGGGGTAGGTGAACATCCTGTTCGGGTCGTAGATCCGCTTCAGTTTGGTCAGGCGCGGGGCCGCGGCCCCGTAGTACGCCTCCCGCCAGTTCTTCAGCGTCGGGTCCGTGTAGTTCTGGTACGCCGCTCCCGACGCGTAGGGGCGCATCGCGCCGTGGGCCGAGGTCAGCCAGGACTGGGCCGTGGTGCCGGACGTGCCCGCCCGCCAGGACGCTATGTACTGGGCCAGCATCCGCGAGCGGCGGTGGACGAAGGCCGTCGCCGTCGGTGAGACCCGGTTGATCGCGCCGCCCAGTGCCGTGAAGGCGATGCTGCCCGCGCCGCCGCGTACCGCCGTCACCTGGGCGAGCAGCGTGCTGATGCCCGCCGCCGGGAGCGAACGGTCGAAGAAGTCGGACCGGGCGGCGTACGTCTCGCGGCCCAGGGCGCCCTGTGGGGAGCGGCCGGGGGTCGTGCCGGGAAGGTGGCACTGTGCGTCCGTGGCGAAGGAGGAGCAGCCGGCGTAGACCTCCATCGACTCCTCGTACGAGCGGCGCTTGAGCGAGACGTGGGACGCGGAGGCGCCGACCCGGGCGGCGAGGCGGTCCACGGCGTTCTGGAGCTCGCCGTAGGTGCCGAGGGAGAAGGCGGCGACGGAGACGGTGGGGGTGCCACCGGCGGCGTTCGCCAGGTGGAGGGACGACCAGATCTCGTCGGGCTGGTCCGGGCCCCACTCCTGCCAGGCCTTCACGACCGCCGCCGCCTTGCTCCACGGCCAGGTGAGATACGCCGAGACCGTCTGCGGGGCCGGGTGGGTTCGGAAGTGCAGTTCTGTGACGACGCCGAAGTTGCCGTTGCCCGCGCCGCGCAGGGCCCAGAAGAGGTCACTGTGGTGGGAGGCGTCGGCGGTGATCTGCTTGCCGCCGGCCGTGACCAGGGTCGCGGCGGTGAGGCTGTCGCAGGTCAGGCCGTACGCGCGGGAGACGACACCGTGCCCGCCGCCGAGCACGAGGCCGGAGACGCCGACGGTGGGGCAGGAGCCGGCGGGGATGGTGACGCCCCTGGCGGCGAGGGAACGGTAGACGTCGATCAGCTTGGCGCCGGCGCCGACGACGGCGGTGCTCCCGCTCGCGCGGACGCGGTCGAGCCGGGACACGTCGATGATCAGACGGCCGTTGCCGGACGACCAGCCGGCGTAGGAGTGGCCGCCGTTGCGGATCGCCACGCGTATGCCGCGGGCGCGGGCGTGGGCGAGGGCCGTGCCTATGTCCTCCTGGTGGGCGACGTAGGCGACGGCGGCGGGCTTCAGTGTGTCGAAGCGGGTGTTGTAGAGCTGGTGGGCGGTCGTCCAGGAGGCGTCGCCGGGGCGGACCAGGGTGCCGTCCAGATCGCGGGCCAGCGCCTGCCAGTCGGCGGCGGCCCTGGTGGCGGTCGCCGGGGCTGTCGTGGTGGCGGTGGTGCGGAGCCCGGTCTCCGCCGGGGTGGGGGCCCGGCTCGTGGTGGGGGTGGCCGTGGCGGTACCGGAACCGCCGCTGCACGCCGCCGCCGACGCGATCCCCACGACCGCGGCTGCCCCGCCCCCGATGAACGAACGCCGTTCCATGCGCCTGCCTCCCGCTCCCACCGCTTACGTGGGACGAGACGGCTCAACGGGGGCGAGGGTTGCGCCCGGCGGCGTTTCCGAACCGGCTCTTACCTGGATCAGTCACACACCGTCACGGTGGTCGGGGAGGTCTTGACCTGGGGTGTGGGGGTTCAGGTAAATTTCTCGGCAATTCCGGTTATGTCCGCACCCAGGTGCGCTGAGGGAGGTTGATGAGGGGCGTTTACGCCGGTGCGGGTCCGGTTGGGACCTTCACGTGTTCTCCCCGTGAGCATTCCGTGACCTAACCGCACCGACCGCAGGGGTTCACCCTCCGTTCACTTACGGCCATAGGCGGCTTCACCTGTTCTGCCTAATTTCGGCCTTACCGATGACGGGGTGCTCGAAAACGCGTCCGCATCGAACAAACTTCGCACGCCGCCGAACAGGACGGCGGCTCCTGGAAGGAACTCCCGAAAGTGAAGCTTCAGCGCATGAACCGGCGGGCCCTCACCCTCGGTGCTCTCGCCGTCTCCGGCGCCCTGGCCCTCACGGCGTGCGGCTCCGACGACACCGGCAACGGTGGCGACGCGTCCGCGAGTGCCCCCGCCGCCGGCGCGATCGACTGCGGTGACGCCAAGGGTCAGCTGCTGGCCGACGGCTCCTCCGCGCAGAAGAACGCCATCGACGCCTGGGTCAAGCAGTTCACCGCTGCCTGCAAGGACGTCCAGATCAACTACAAGGGCTCCGGCTCCGGCGCGGGTATCACCGCGTTCAACCAGGGTCAGGTCGCCTTCGCCGGCTCCGACTCCGCGCTGGACGAGGAAGAGATCGCGGCCTCCAAGGAGGTCTGCCAGGGCGGCCAGGGCATCGACCTCCCGATGGTCGGCGGCCCGATCGCCCTCGCCTACAACATCCCGGGTGTCGACAACCTGGTGCTGGACGCCGAGACGATCGCCAAGATCTTCGACAGCAAGATCACCAAGTGGAACGACCCGGCGATCAAGAAGCTGAACCCCGAGGCCGACCTTCCCGACCTGAAGATCCAGGCCTTCCACCGCTCGGACGAGTCCGGCACCACGGACAACTTCACCAAGTACCTGATCGCCACCACCCCCGACAACTGGGAGTACGAGGGCGGTAAGGCCTGGCAGGCCAAGGGCGGCCAGTCCGCGTCCGGTTCCTCCGGTGTCGCGCAGCAGGTCTCCCAGGTCTCCGGCGCCATCAGCTACATGGAGCTGTCCTACGCCGAGGGCATGGACGTCGTCGCCATCGACACGGGCGCCGCCGAGCCGGTCAAGGCCTCCACCGACGGTGCCACCGCCGCCATCGCGGACGCCGAGGTCGTCGGCCAGGGCAAGGACCTCGCCCTGGAGATCAACTACAAGACCAAGGCCGAGGGTGCGTACCCGATCACCCTGGTCACCTACGAGATCGTCTGCGACAAGGGCAACAAGGCCGACAGCCTGCCCGCCACGAAGGCGTTCCTGAACTACGTCGCGAGCGAGGACGGCCAGGGCCTGCTGGCCGAGGCCGGCTACGCGCCGATCCCCGACGAGATCATCGCCAAGGTCCGCACCACCATCGAGGGCCTGAGCTGACCTGAGTGCGCGGCCCGGCCCCCGACCCGGGGGCCGGGCTCCGCACCGTCCGGTGCACCGCCGCCAGGAGCCGTACCACAAGTCCGGCTCCGCAGACCGGAGAACCTGATGGACATAACGACCAAGAACACTGACGCGCCTCCACCCATGCCCCAGCCGACGGAGACCGAGCGCAAGCGCGCCGCCCGCGGCGCCACCCGGCCCGGTGACCGGATCTTCCTCGGTCTGTCCCGTGGGTCGGGCATCCTGCTGCTGGTGATCATGGCCGCGATAGCGGTCTTCCTCACCTACCGCGCCGTCCTCGCCATCAGCAAGGACGAGGGCAACTTCCTCACCACCTTCGAGTGGAACACGGGCACTCAGCCGCCGGTCTTCGGTATCGCCGTGCTGGCCTTCGGCACCGTGGTCTCCTCGATCATCGCCATGCTGATCGCGGTCCCGATCGCGGTCGCCATCGCGCTGTTCCTGACCCATTACGCCCCGCGCCGGCTGAGCGGCCCGATCGCCTACGTGATCGACCTGCTCGCCGCCGTGCCGTCCATCGTGTACGGCCTCTGGGGCGCCCTGATCCTCGTTCCGCAGCTGGGCGGCCTGTTCAGCTGGCTCGACGCGTACTTCGGATGGACCGGCATCTTCTCCTGGGAGGGCGGCCCGGCCCGCTCGATGCTCACGGTCGGCATCCTGCTGGCGATCATGATCCTGCCGATCATCACCAACGTCAGCCGCGAGGTCTTCCGCCAGGTCCCGCAGATGCACGAGGAGGCGGCCCTGGCCCTCGGCGCCACGCGCTGGGAGGTCATCCGCATGGCGGTGCTGCCGTTCGGCCGCTCCGGCGTGATCTCCGCCTCGATGCTCGGCCTCGGCCGCGCGCTCGGCGAGACGATGGCCGTCGCCACCGTGCTCTCCCCCTCCTTCCTCATCCAGACCAGCCTGCTCGACCCGGGCGGCGGTACGTTCGCCCAGAACATCGCCAGCAAGTTCGGTGAGGCGGACACCTTCGGCCGTGACGCGCTCATCGCCTCCGGCCTGGTCCTGTTCGTCATCACGCTGCTGGTCAACGGCGCGGCCCGCGCGATCATCGCCCGCCGCAAGGAGTACTCGGGGGCCAACGCATGAGCCACGCCGTCGTCACCAAGCGCCCGAGCTCGCTGCGCGGCGCCAACCTGCCCAAGTGGGCCCCCTACGGGATCGCCGCGGGCTCCCTCGCCGTCGCCGTGGCCATCGGCCTGGCGGCCGGACTGGACAGCCGTATCCAGTGGGGTCTGATCGCCGCGATCGTCTACATCCTCGGCACCTTCGCGATCGCCACGGCCGTCGAGGGCAAGCGGCAGGCCAAGGACCGCATCGCCACCTCGCTGGTCTGGGTCGCCTTCCTGCTCGCCGTGGTGCCGCTCGCCTCGCTGGTCTGGGCGACCGTGCAGCGCGGCACCAAGGTGCTGGACGTCTACTTCCTGACCCACTCGATGGGCGTCGTCGGTGACCGCGAGGTGGGTGGCGGTATCTACCACGCCATCATCGGCACCCTGGAGCAGGTCGGCCTCGCCACGCTGATCGCCGCGCCGATCGGTGTGCTCACCGCGATCTACCTCGTCGAGTACGGGCGGGGCAATCTCGCCCGCGCGGTCACCTTCTTCGTCGACGTCATGACGGGCATCCCGTCGATCGTCGCCGGTCTGTTCATCCTCAGCATCATGCTGATCTTCGAGATGCAGCCCTTCGGCTTCGCCGGCTCGCTGGCGCTCGCGATCCTGATGATGCCGGTCGTGGTGCGCTCGACGGAGGAGATGCTCAAGCTCGTGCCGAACGAGTTGCGTGAGGCGTCTCTCGCGCTGGGCGTGCCGAAGTGGCGGACGATTCTGAAGGTCGTCCTGCCGACGGCGCTCGGTGGTATCACCACCGGCATCATGCTGGCGGTCGCCCGTATCGCCGGTGAGACCGCGCCCGTGCTGCTGCTGGTGTTCGGTAACCCGTTCATCAACAACAACCCGTTTGAAGGGGCCCAGGCCTCGCTGCCGCTGTACATCTACCAGCAGTACTCTCAGAGCGCCGGTGCCGAACCTGCGTACGACCGTGCGTGGGCGGCGTCGCTGACGCTGATCGCCTTCGTGATGATCCTGAACCTGCTGGCCCGCGGCATCGCCCGCTGGAAGGCCCCCAAGTCCGGTCGCTGACGCGGCCACACAGCGACCGAATTCTGAAAGAAGCAGTGATTTCACATGGCCAAGCGCATTGATGTCAGCGGCCTCAGCGCCTACTACAGCTCGTTCCGTGCCATCGAGGACATCTCGATGACCATCGAGCCCCGTTCGGTCACGGCCTTCATCGGGCCGTCCGGATGCGGCAAGTCCACGTTCCTGCGGACGCTCAACCGGATGCACGAGGTGACTCCGGGCGGGCGGGTCGAGGGCAAGGTCATGCTCGACGACGAGAACCTGTACGGGACGGGGGTCGACCCCGTGGCCGTGCGGCGTGAGGTCGGCATGGTGTTCCAGCGGCCGAACCCGTTCCCGACGATGTCGGTGTACGACAACGTGGCGGCGGGGCTGAAACTGCTGGGGTCGTACAAGAAGTCCCAGCTGGACGACATCGTGGAGAAGTCGCTCAAGGGAGCGAACCTCTGGAACGAGGTCAAGGACCGGCTGAACAAGCCGGGGTCGGGGCTGTCGGGTGGTCAGCAGCAGCGGCTGTGCATCGCGCGGGCGATCGCCGTCGAGCCGAACGTGCTGCTCATGGACGAGCCGTGTTCCGCGCTCGACCCGATCTCCACGCTGGCGATCGAGGATCTGATCGGGGAGCTGAAGGAGCGCTTCACGATCGTCATCGTGACGCACAACATGCAGCAGGCCGCGCGTGTGTCGGACCGGACGGCGTTCTTCAACCTGGCTGCCGTGGGGCAGCCGGGCAAGCTGATCGAGATCGACGACACGGAGCGGATCTTCTCCAACCCGTCGGTCCAGGCCACGGAGGACTACATCTCCGGGCGTTTCGGCTGATCAAGCCCCTCGCGGTGCTGCATGGCGGTGCCACCGCGAGGACGAAAAGGGCCCGCCCCTGGCTCCCGGGGGCGGGCCCCCATCGTTTTCCGGCCTTCCGGCGGCGCCATGCGGCGGCCTTCTCGCGTTCGGGGGGCTGTGGCGCCGGTGGGTGGCGGGTGGGTCGGGCCCCCTCGCGCCGGTGCCTGCGACGGCCCGTTTCTGTCCGGTGGGGGTTGCTGTAGCACGTGCGGTGGCGGGGTGGGGCGGGGCCGTGCCCAAGGGTGTCCGGCCTCGGAACGGCGCGGAATCGGTCTCTCACCGACTCGCCCGGGTTGACGCGCCAACCGCTGCGGGCGGAGACCCCGCGGCACGGCCCCTTCCCGCCGTACGCGAGTGCGGGTCCGCGGCGGCGTGGGTGGGTGCGGGCTGTACGTCCGTCGCCCTCGCGGGTTGCTAGAGGAAGGCCAGGTGTACGACGCCGAAGGCGCAGGCCGCGACGATGGCTGCCGCGGGCATCGTGATGAACCAGCCCAGGACGATGTTCTTGGCGACGCCCCAGCGGACGGCGTTCACGCGCTTCGTCGCGCCGACGCCCATGATGGCCGAGGTGATGACGTGGGTGGTCGAGATGGGGGCCTTGAAGAGGAAGGCCGTGGTGAACATGATCGACGCGCCCGTGGTTTCGGCGGCGAAGCCCTGCGGGGGGTCGAGTTCGATGATCTTGCGGCCGAGGGTGCGCATGATGCGCCAGCCGCCGGCGTAGGTGCCGAGGGAGAGCATCAGGGCGCAGGCGATCTTGACCCAGAGGGGAATGGGGTCGCCGTAGTCCTCGACGTCGGCGATGACCAGGGCCATCACGACGATGCCCATGGTCTTCTGGGCGTCCTGGAGGCCGTGGCCGAGGGCCATGCCCGCCGCCGAGACGGTCTGCGCTATGCGGAAGCCGCGTTTGGTCTTGTGCGGGTTGGAGTTGCGGAAGATCCACATGATCGCCGTCATGACCAGGTAGCCGACGATCAGGCCGACCACGGGCGAGACGAACATGGGGATGACGATCTTGTCCAGCACACCGTGCCAGTAGACCTGCGTGCCGCCGGCCAGCGCCGCGCCGACCATGCCGCCGAAGAGGGCGTGGGAGGAGGAGGACGGGAGGCCGTAGTACCAGGTGATGAGGTTCCAGGTGATGGCGCCGAGGAGGGCGGCGAAGAGGATCCCCATGCCCGTGGAGCCCTTGGGCGTTTCGATCAGGCCTTCGCTGACCGTCTTCGCGACGCCGCTGCCGAGGAACGCGCCGGCCAGGTTCATGACCGCGGCCATGGCCAGAGCGGCCTTCGGCGTCAGGGCGCGCGTCGACACGGACGTGGCGATCGCGTTCGCCGAGTCGTGGAAGCCGTTGGTGTAGGTGAAGAAGAGGGCGACCAGGATGGTCACGACCAGGGCGAAGGTGTCCATGGACGAGTCAGGACTCCTTGACGGCGATGGTCTCCACCGTGTTCGCCACGTGCTCGAATGCGTCGGCGGCCTCTTCGAGGACGTCGACGATCTGCTTGAGCTTCAGCACCTCGATGGCGTCGTACTTGCCGTTGAAGAGGTGGGCCAGAAGTTTGCGGTGGATCTGGTCGGCCTGGTTCTCGAGGCGGTTGACCTCGATCCAGTACTCGGTGAGGTTCTCCAGCGTGCGCAGGTGGGGCATGGCCTCGGCCGTCAGTTCGGCGGCGCGGGCGAGGACCTCGATCTGCTGGTCGACACCCTTGGGAAGTTCCTCGACGTTGTAGAGGACGACCAGGTCGACGGCCTCCTCCATGAAGTCCATGATGTCGTCGAGGGAGGACGCGAGGGAGTAGATGTCCTCGCGGTCGAAGGGCGTGATGAACGAGGAGTTCAGCTGGTGGAAGATCGCGTGAGTGGCATCGTCACCGGCGTGTTCCGCTGCCCGCATACGCTCTGCGATCTCGGCCCGGGCGGAAGCGTCCGCCCCGAGCAGTTCCATCAGGAGTTTCGAGCCCGTGACGATGTTGTCCGCGGATGCGGCGAACATGTCATAGAAGCTCGTCTCCCTGGGGGTCAGACGAAAGCGCACGTGGGGTCCTCGGGGTGCTTCGGTTTCGGACAGGCTGATGCTAGGCGCATCATCCGGCCACGGCTAATGGGCCGTCCCCCAGTGTCGCCCATGTATTCCGTGCATCTGTACGGGGGCGGTTCGGTGGCCGGCGCCGGGCAGTGACCAAGGGGCCTATACCCAGCAAAGTTCGGTACGATATACCCAGTAGGGGTATGTGGATGGAGGGTGCGTGATGACGACCACCGAGGCCGGCGAGGGCGTGGTGACCGACCACGACCGGGGCATCCACGGCTACCACAAGCAGAAGGACGAGCATCTGAAGCGGCTTCGGAGGATCGAGGGGCAGATCCGGGGGCTGCAGAGGATGGTCGACGAGGACGTCTACTGCATCGACATACTCACGCAGGTCTCGGCGTCCACGAAGGCCCTGCAGTCCTTCGCCCTGCAGTTGCTCGAGGAGCATCTGCGGCACTGCGTCGCCGACGCCGCGCTGAAGGGCGGGGACGAGATCGACGCCAAGGTCGAGGAGGCCACGAAGGCCATCGGGCGGCTGCTGCGGACGTGAGCTTTCGCTCACTTCCGGCGCTCACTTCCGCGCTCACCGAGCGGGCGCGTCGCCCCCGCGTTCTTCGGCCACCCTCAGGACCTCGTCGATGCTCTCCAGACTCAGCCGGTCCTCGTCCGCCGCGGAGGCCGCGATGATCAGCTCTCCGCACAGTTCGATCTCGGCGAGGGCCACGTGGTCCTGAACTGCCGTACCGCCGACCGGAGCCACGTGCATCACCTCTTCTCTGCCGTCACCGGCTTCCTAGAGTAGGGAGTGGCCTACACAACGCGCATGGCACGGACGGGCTAGTTCACGCCGGTCACTCCTCGGCGATCCGGCCCGCGTAGATGTCCTCCTCGGGCGGCAGGCTCACGTCGACGGGGGCGCCGAAGTCGTAGAGCAGCGTCGTGGAGGCGACCGCCACGGTGCCCTCCTGCCGCCCGTTGACGAAGCTGAAGCGGTGTCTGACCTTGCGGATCCGGCCCTCGTCGTCGAGGAAGACGTCGAACGGGACCTCGGCGGTGGCGAACCCTTTCGCCGCCGCGGCGAGCGACGCCCGGCCCCCGGGGGACGCCGCCCTGGCGGCCTTGGCGAGATCGGCGGTGCCCCGGTAGTGGTGCACTTCGGTGCCGGCGACCTCGGTCCGGCCGACGTACGTCGCGGTGCGGGTGCCGCGCAGCACCTCGGCGGCGGCGTAGGGGTCGGTGGCCCCGCCCGTGACCAGGTTCCCGTCCGAGAGTGTCGCCGTGTCGACCCGTACCCACTTGTCGGCCGGGACCCCGGCGCCGCGGTTCTTCATGTAGAGGGCGCCGGGGGCCAGGAGTTCGGTGATCGGGCGGTGCTCGCTCTGGCCGGACGGGTCCTGGGGGAGCAGCACCTTCAGCCGGCCGCGCCGGTGGCCGAAGTCGTAGACGCCCTCGCCGCGGATGGTGACGCGGGTGCCGCCGGTCGCCATCTCCATCGACGTACGGGCCTTGGACGTGCCGGCGTCGGCCAGTGCGTCGGCGGCGCGGTGCAGGGTGCCGACCGGGTCGGCGGGGCGGGCGTCGTCGGCGGCGGCGCCGCTGCTCGTGCATCCGGAGGCGAGAAGGCAGGCGCAGGCCGTCAGCCCCGCCGCCACGACCGTCCCGCCCGTCCTGCCGTACTGCTCCGCCATCGTCTGCCTACCCCCAGCCGTACGTCCGTCTCGGCCCCCCCTTTGTTCCGGTTAACGACGGGTAGGTTGAGCCGTCACGCCGGGCCTGGGGTGGTGGAGGCGTGCGCGGGGCGTATGCGGACCGGGTGCGCGGGGCGGCCGGCGGATCCGGGCGAGACGCTTACTCCCGCCTGACCGGCTGTTCACCTTGGCTGGGTAACGTTGTCGGCGTGACAGAGCAGGATCGGTTCGCCCCAGGTCAGGACCGTCCGGAGCATCGCGCGAGCACGGTCGAGCAGGGGCCGTTCTGCGTGGCCCGCTGCGTCTGCGGCTGGCGCGGGCCCGCGCGCCGGGCGCGGAGCCAGGCACGGACGGACGCGGCTGGGCATGTGGCCGGATCCTGACGGTCCCGGTGGGAACGTCAGGCGTCGCGGGCGTGGCGCAGGGTCGCCAGGAGTTCGTCGACCAGCTCGCGGTCACGCGGCTGGGTCAGGCGCAGCCGGGCCGCCGTGGGAGGCAGCCACAGGATCCGGTCGACCTCGTCGTTCGGGCTGAAGCCGCCGGTGGTGGCCTCGGCCGCCCAGTAGTGGACCTGCTTGGGGCGGCCGTTCGCCAGGTAGTGCAGCGTGGGCAGTTCGGCGCCCGGCGCCGCGGCGTAGCCGGTCTCCTCCTCGACCTCCCGCAGCGCGCCGGCCAGCGGGTCCTCACCGCGCTTCAGCTTGCCCTTGGGGTGGGACCAGTCGTCGTACTTCGGGCGGTGGACCAGGCAGATCTCAGGTCCGGCGGCGGTGCGGGAGCGGCGCCACAGCACGCAGCCGGCCGCCCGGACGGGGGTGTCGTTCGTATTGGTCAAGGGCTGTTCACCGCCCCCCTCGCGCGCTCAGGAAGTGCCTACCGTGTGCTTCTGCCACGACTGCTGGAACTCGAACCGTGCCGCCTCCACCTCGTGCCGCTGGTCGGCGTGCAGCACGCCCAGCGCGTACGCCGTCGCCGGGGCGATGCGGGGGGTACGGGCCGCCGCGGCGGCGGCCGCTGCCGCCTCGGCGGCGTCGCGGTGCCGGTTGAGGGCCTGTCCCGCGGTCAGCAGGCGGACGTCGACCGGGGCGTCCGTGCCCTGCAGGACCTCGCGGGCGTAGCGGTGCAGGCGCAGCAGGAGGCGGACCTGGTGCCAGGGAGCGTCCTGGGGGTGCGGGGCGGGGTCCGGGGAGAGGCCGTGGATCAGGGCCTCCGCGTTGTACGGGTGACCCGCGGTGACCAGGGGCAGGACGGCCACCGCGGCCGTGAGGCGCTCCTCGGCCGCCGCCGCGTGCGGACGCAGGTCGGCGGTGAGCGCCGCGGGGGTCAGCGGAACCTCGCTGGCCAGCACGGCGACCTTGTCGGCGACCGCGTGGAAGCGGGAGGAGCCGAGCGCCTGCAGCGCGCTGGAGTGGGCCCGCGTCCGGGCGAGGGTGAGCTGGCGTTCGAGCAGGGCGCCCGCCTTGGCCGCACCGACGGTGAGGTTGCCGCGTTCCGGGGCCATCGGGGGACCGGCGGTGGGCGGCGCCCCCGAGGCCACCCGGGCCGCGCCGGCGGCGCGACCGCCCGCCGCCACCCCCGCGGCCGCGTTGACCGACTGTGCCGGGAACGTCGCCCCCGACAGCCGGTGCAGCGCCTGCAGCAGCCGCTCCAGGCGCGCCGCGTACGCGTGCTCCAGGGCCAGCGTGCCGGAGAGCCAGGCCAGCTCCGGGCGCATGCCCTCCGACCAGTCGCTGTCCAGCAACGGACGGAACGTGTGCAGGCTGCCGCTGATGCGGCGGGCCGAGCGGCGCAGGGCTCGCGCCGCGTCGACGGTCTCCTCCGTGCCGTTGTGTGCGGACCCGGCACCGGTCTCCCGGTGCTGCCGGAGCGCACGGAGGAACTCCGTGGCCTGGGCGCGCAGGTAGCCCGCGAGGGCGTCTCCTGTCACCGGCCCGGCCATCGGGTCGGTCGGGTCAAGGTGTTGCTGTGCCACGCCGGCGCCTCCGGGCGTCTATGAGCATCTCCTGGATGTTCCGCAGGGGCCCGCCGTCCGCGTCCACCGCGTGCCTGGTCCACTCGCCGTCCGGGCCCAGGTGCCAGGAGGAGGTGGAGTCGGACATACCGGTTTCGAGGAGCCGGTTGAGCGCGGCGCGGTGCGCCGGGTCGACGACGCGCACCAGCGCCTCGATGCGGCGGTCGAGATTGCGGTGCATCATGTCGGCGCTGCCGATCCACACCTCGGGTTCGCCGCCGTTGCCGAAGGCGAAGACCCGGGAGTGCTCGAGGAAGCGGCCGAGGATCGAGCGGACCCGGACGTTCTCCGACAGGCCCGTCACGCCCGGCCGGATCGCACAGATGCCGCGTACCCAGATGTCGACCGGGACACCTGCCATGGACGCGCGGTACAGGGCGTCGATGACGGCCTCGTCGACCATCGAGTTGACCTTGATGCGGACGTAGGCGGGACGTCCGGCTCGGTGGTGCTGGACCTCCTTGTTGATCCGCGCTATCAGGCCGTCGCGCAGCGACTTGGGCGCGACCAGCAGCCGGCGGTAGGTCTCCCGGCGCGAGTAGCCGGAGAGCCGGTTGAACAGGTCGGACAGGTCCGCGCCGACCTGCGGGTCGGCGGTGAGCAGGCCGAGGTCCTCGTAGAGGCGGGCCGTCTTCGGGTGGTAGTTGCCGGTGCCGACGTGGCTGTAGCGCCGCAGGGTGTCGCCCTCCTGGCGGACCACCAGCGACAGCTTGCAGTGGGTCTTCAGGCCGACCAGGCCGTAGACCACGTGGCAGCCGGCCTCCTCCAGCTTGCGCGCCCACTTGATGTTGGCGTGCTCGTCGAAGCGGGCCTTGATCTCGACCAGCACGAGGACCTGTTTGCCGGACTCGGCGGCGTCTATCAGCGCGTCCACGATGGGCGAGTCGCCCGAGGTCCGGTACAGCGTCTGCTTGATCGCGAGGACGTCCGGGTCGGACGCCGCCTGCTCCAGGAAGGCCTGCACGGAGGTGGAGAAGGAGTCGTACGGGTGGTGCAGCAGGACGTCCCTGGCGCGCAGCGCGGCGAAGATGTCGGGCGCGGACGCGGACTCGACCTCGGCCAGGTCACGGTGGGTGCCGGCGACGAACTTCGGGTACTTCAGCTCGGGGCGGTCGAGGCGGTGGATGCGGAACAGGCCGGTGAGGTCGAGCGGCCCGGGCAGCGGGTAGACCTCGGCCTCGCCGATCTTCAGCTCGCGCACCAGCAGGTCCAGCACCTCGCGGTCGATGGACTCCTCGACCTCCAGGCGGACCGGCGGGCCGAACCGGCGGCGCATGAGTTCCTTCTCCAGTGCCTGGAGCAGGTTCTCGGCGTCGTCCTCCTCGACCTCCAGGTCCTCGTTCCTGGTCAGCCGGAAGGCGTGGTGCTCCAGCACCTCCATGCCGGGGAAGAGCTCCTCGAGGTGCGCGGCGATGACGTCCTCCAGCGGGACGTACCGGCCGGGGGTGGCCTCAAGGAAGCGGGAGAGCAGCGGGGGCACCTTGACGCGGGCGAAGTGCTTGTGGCCGCTGACCGGATTGCGTACGACGACGGCCAGGTTCAGGGACAGGCCGGAGATATAGGGGAACGGGTGCGCGGGGTCCACGGCCAGCGGGGTCAGCACCGGGAAGATCTGGTGCCGGAAGAGGGTGAACAGGCGGGCCTGTTCCTTCTCGGTCAGCTCGCTCCAGCGGACCAGGTGGATGCCCTCCTCGGCGAGCGCGGGGGCGACGTCCTCGTGGTAGCAGGCGGCGTGCCGGGCCATCAGCTCGCGGGAGCGGGCCCAGATCATCTCCAGCACCTGCATCGGCTGCAGGCCGGAGGCGGAGCGGGTGGCGACGCCGGTGGCGATACGGCGCTTCAGTCCCGCGACCCGGACCATGAAGAACTCGTCCAGGTTGCTGGCGAAGATCGCGAGGAAGTTGGCGCGCTCCAGAAGGGGCGTGTTCGGATCCTCGGCGAGTTCCAGGACCCGCTCGTTGAACGCGAGCCAGCTGCGCTCCCGGTCCAGGAAACGGCCCTGGGGCAGCTGGACCCCGTCGACGGTCGTCTCCTCGTAGACATCGAGGTCGGCGTCGAGGTCGGGTTCCAGGTCGGAGACGGTGGCCGAGACCGCGTGGGAGCGGTGCGCGGCGATGGAGCCCACGGAGGGCTGCGCGTGCTGGACCTCTGCCGGGGCGTTCTGCTGGCTCATGGCCCCATTCTTCCGCGCCTGGGGCGAAACGGGCGCGTCGGAGAGGGCGGGCGGGATCACCGGGGCCCCGTATCCCGCGCGACCCTCGGGGGGTGGCGAAGGCTCTGGCACAGCGGGCGTCATTGGCTGAGCGTTGCAAGTCTGGCTGAATCGATGGTTACGGAGACATGACGTGCGGGATAGCGGGGGGCGGCTCCCCGGGGGTCTCGGGGAGCCTCGACGGCCTCGGGGGGCTTCGGGAGGGGCCGGCCGGGGCGGCCCTGTGCGTCTGCGCCGGGCCCCTGTGCCCATGGTGGCCCTGACGTCGGTCACGTGGCCGGCCGCGACGCGCGGTTTCCGTCCTCGGCCGCCCCTCGTTCCCGGTCAGGTGGTGCGGCGCTTCAGCAGCTGGAATGCGGCCAGCGTCGCCAAGGCGGTCAGGGCGAGGACGATGCCCGTCTCCACCAGCTGCAGTGGCCAGAAGTGGGACGTCGGGTGGTAGTCGCGATAGAAGGCGACGACGTCGTGCTCGGCGAGGCACTTGGCGTCGTCGATGCATATCGGGTCCTGCACGCGCGCGCCGGCCGCGGTGAGGGCGCCCTCGTCGACGAGCGAACCACCGCCGATGCCGGGGTAGCCGTGGGTACCGGTCACCGTCTCGGCCGGCCACAGCCGCGGGCGCAGCTCGGACACGATCGCCGTCAGGGTCAGCAGTCCCAGGACGCCGAGGCCGAGGCCGGCCGTGCTGCGGCGCGTGAGCAGACCGGCGAGCGCGCCGACGGCCAGCGCGAGCAGGGCGTAGGCGGTGGCGAGGGTGCCGTTGGCGGCGAAGGTGAAGCCGCCGTACCAGACGCGCGTGCCGGTTGCCGCGCGCAGGGGCCCGTCCGCCGACCACAGCAGCCGGTGCAGCAGGGTCAGGAGCAGGGTGCCCGCGGTGATGAGGGCGGCGGGGACGGCGAGCTTCGCCGCCAGCCAGCGGACCGGCGTCACGGACTGGGTCCAGGCCAGCCGGGCGGTGCCCTGCTCCAGCTCGCGGCCGATCAGTGAGCCGCCCGCCCACGCGGCGATCAGAACGGGCGACACGGTGAGCAGACCGCCGCCGACGGCGACGGCGAGGTCGTAGCGCTGGAACGCGGAGAGGCTCGTGTCGCAGTACCCGGGCCCGCAGTCCAGCTTCCGGTACACCGCCTCGGCCGCGGCCACACCCGGGCCGTACGCCCACAGCAGGGCCCCCGCCGCCACGGTCAGCAGCATCAGCCAGAACCACAGCGCCGAGCGGTGCAGGCGGAGCAGCGCCCAGGTCAGGCCGTGCACACGGCCATGGCGCGCGGGAGCGGTCACGGCGGTCATACGGCGGCCTCCTCGGGGGCGTCGAGGCGGAGTGCCGGTGCCTCGGCGGAGCGCAGATGGGACAGGACCAGTTCCTCCAGGGACGGCTCCGCCGTCTCCCAGCGGGCGTCGACCGGGCCCCGGGCGCGTATCAGGGCGGTGAGCTGGCGGCCGGTCGTGCGGGACTCGACGACGGTGTGCGGGCCGAGGTCGCCGCCGGCCGGGCCGGTGACGAGGGTGTGCGCGGCGAGCAGGTCGTCCAGGGGGCCGGCGAGCCGGACCTGTCCCGCGCCGAGCAGGAGCAGGTGGTCGCAGGAGCCCTCGAGGTCGGCGACGACGTGTGAGGACATCACGACCGTGGTGCCACGCTCGGCGGCGTCGGCCATCAGTGTGCCCATCAGCTGGTGCCGGGCGAGCGGGTCGAGGTCGGCCATCGGCTCGTCCAGCAGCAGCAGTTCGGGCCGCTTGCCGAGCGCGAGGGCGAGCGCGACCCGGCTGCGCTGACCGCCGGACAGGACGCGGATCCGGTCGTCCGGGTCGAGGTCGCCGTCCGCGACGACCCGCTCGGCGACGGCCGCGTCCCACACCCGGGGGTTGAGTTCGCGGCCGAGGCGCAGGGTCTCGCCGACGGTGAGCTGCGGGTGCAGCGGCTTGTCCTGGGCGACGTACGCCAGACGCTCGCGGGCCTGGGCCGGGGTGCCGCCGAGCACCGTGAGCGTGCCCTCGGTCGGGGTGGCCAGTCCGGCGGCGAGGGCGAGCAGGGTCGACTTGCCGGCGCCGTTGGGTCCCATGACGGCGCAGACGGCACCGGCGGGCAGCCGGAAGGTGCAGGAGTCCAGCGCCTGCCGCCCCCTGCGCCGAAACCTCTTGCCCAGTGCGGCCGCCTCGATGGCGGTGTCGGTCATGCCTGGTCCCCCTCGTGCCGCTGATGTGCCGTGAACTGCTCGTCGAGGACGGCGGCGAAGAGCGCGGCCACGTCCTCCCGTTCCAGCCCCGCCCCGCGTGCGCGCTGCGCCCACAGCACCAGCTCCGCCCGCAACGGCGAGTCGGCCGGTGCGGCCCCGAGCGACCGCCGGACGAACGTGCCGAGCCCGCGCCGCGCCTCGACGAGGCCGTCGCGCTCCAGTTCGCGGTAGGCCTTCAGGACGGTGTTCGGGTTGATGGCGGTGGCCTCGACGACCTCGCGCGCCGTGGGCAGCTTGTCGCCGGGCTGCAACAGGCCCAGCCGCAGCGCCTGTTTGGTCTGCTGGACGATCTGGACGTAGGTGGCGACGCCGCTACGCCGGTCGATACGGTATTCGACCATTCGCACACCACCCTTTCACTAATTGAGTAGTGAAAGGGTGGTGTATGAATGCGGGCGGCGTCAAGATTGCCGCCCGCATCAGGGGGTTATGTGCCGGAATGTCTCACGTCTCGGTGCGGTACATCAGATCCGTCTCGTACGTCGTGAAGCCCATCCGCTCGTACACGCTCACCGCCGCCTTGTTGTCGGCGTCGACGTACAGCATCGCCGTCGGCAGCGCCTGCGCCGCCAGATGCCGCAGGCCGACCGAGGTGAGCGCCTTGCCCAGCCCGGTCCCCTGCGCGCCCGGGGCGACGCCGAGCACGTACACCTCGCCCAGCTGCTCCTCGGCGTGCACCTTCGTCCAGTGGAAGCCGACGAGTTCGTCGCCGCGGAAGGCGAGGAAGAAGCCCTCCGGGTCGAACCACGGCTCGGCCCTGCGGTCGTCGAGGTCCCGCTGGGTGAGCGAACCCTGCTCGGGGTGGTGGGCGAAGGCTGCGGCGTTGACGGCCAGCCAGGCCGCGTCGTCCTGCCCCGGCACGAAGGTGCGCACGGTCACGTCCTGCGGCCATACCGGCTCGGGCAGGTCGAGCCCGGCCAACGGCCGGCGCATCTGGCGCAGTTCGCGGAACAGCGTGAGACCCAGCACCTGGGCCAGGTGCCGGGCGGCGGCATGGCCGCCGTGCGCCCACACCCGCAGCCGCTTGCCGGACGCGGCGAGCAGGGCGGAACCGAGGGCACGGCCGTGCCCGTGGCCGCGGTGCGCGGGGTGGACGACCAGTTCGGCGGCCGGCGCCTCCACCGGATCGGTGTCCTCCAGCTGGGCGTAGCCGACGAGTTGGCCGCCTGCGGTGAGCAGCAGATGGGACACGCCCTGGCGGGCACCGCCGCGGATCCGCAGCCTGCCCTGCTCGGACACCGCCTGCTGACCGTCACCCCGCGCGGCCGTGGCGAGCAGCTCGAGCACGGCCTCGCTCTGCTCCGGGGTGAGCGCGGCGCGGGTCTCCAGGGAACGGGAGAGGGGGCCGCCGGTCCGTGCGCTGTCGTCGCTGGTCATACCTACGAGGGTAAGGGGCGGGCGGGGCAAAGTGGCGGCACGGGGAGCGCGGGGGGAAAAGCATGGGAAAACGCCTGTGGATACCAGGATGTAACCATGAACCCCCTGTGCCGCTACGCGCGTTGACTCTAGGCTTCGGGCGATCGAACAAAGGCTTGAGACGACTCACAGGGGAGCACATGCCGGTCACACCCGAGCCGCACCGCAGACGCCGTACCACCCGACTGCTCGCCGCGGCCGCCGGACTCACCACCGTCGGCGCGCTGGCCGCCGCGATGCCGTCGAACGCGAGCGCGCACGACAGCCACGGCGGCCACCGGCCGAGTCGCTACCAGGATGTGCAGCTGCTGTCCTTCAACGATCTGCACGGCAACCTGGAACCGCCGGCCGGCTCCTCCGGCCGCGTCACCGAACTCCAGCCGGACGGCACCACGAAGACCATCGACGCGGGCGGCGTCGAGTACCTGGCCACGCATCTGCGCGAGGCCCGCGAGGGCAACCGGTACTCGATCACCGCGGCCGGCGGCGACATGGTCGGCGCCTCCCCGCTGATCTCGGGTCTCTTCCACGACGAGCCCACCATCGAGGCGCTGAACAAGCTCGACCTGGATGTGACGAGCGTCGGCAACCACGAGTTCGACGAGGGAGCCAAGGAGCTGGCCCGCCTCCAGAACGGCGGCTGCCACCCCACCGAGGGCTGCTACACGGACAAGAAGTTCAAGGGCGCCGACTTCCCCTACCTCGCCGCGAACGTCCTCAAGGAGAAGACGAAGAAGCCTCTCCTCAAGCCCTACTGGGTGTGGAAGAAGAACGGCGTCAAGGTCGGTTTCATCGGTGTGACCCTGGAGGCCACCCCGGACATCGTCTCCGCCGAGGGCGTCAAGGGCCTCGTCTTCAAGGACGAGGTCGAGACGATCAACAAGTACGCCAAGGTCCTCCAGCGGCAGGGCGTGAAGTCCATCGTCGCCCTGATCCACGAGGGCGGCTTCCCGGCCGGGACCGCGTACAACTACGACTGCGACTCCCCGGGCGCGGGCGACGGCATCTCCGGCCCGATCCTCGACATCGCCAAGAACGTCACCCCGCAGGTCGACGCGCTCGTCACCGGCCACACCCACGCGCCGTACGTGTGCACCATCGACGACCCGGCGGGCAAGCCCCGCATGGTCACCTCGGCCGCCTCGTTCGGCCGTCTGTACACGGACACCACCCTCACCTACGACCGGTGGACGGGTGACATCGCCCGTACGGCCGTGAGGTCGGCCAACCACGTGGTCACCCGGGACGTCCCCAAGGCACCGGACATGACCCGCCTGATCGACAGGTGGAACACCCTCGCCGCCCCGATCGGCAACCGGGCCATCGGCCACATCTCCGCCGACATCACCAGCACGGGCACCGAGTCCCCGCTCGGCGACCTCATCGCCGACGCCCAGTTCGCCTACGGCAAGGAGCTGGACCCGGAGACCGACCTGGCGCTGATGAACCCCGGTGGTATCCGCGCGCCGCTCACCTACGCGGCGAAGGCCGGTGAGGGTGACGGCGTGGTGACGTACGCGGAGGGCTTCACGGTCCAGCCGTTCGCCAACACCGTCAACCTCCAGAACCTCACCGGCGCCCAGCTGATCCAGGTACTCAAGGAGCAGGTGAGCGGCGCCAACGAGGCCGCCCCGAAGGTGCTCCAGCCGTCGGCCGGACTGACGTACACCCTGGACCTGACCAAGAGCGGCGCCGACCGGGTCGTCACGGACTCCATCAAGCTGAACGGCGCGGCGATCGACCCGTCGGCCGTCTACCGTGTCGCGAGCAACAGCTTCCTCGCGGGCGGCGGCGACGGCTTCCCGACGCTCGGGCAGGGCACCGACGACCTCGTCGGCGAGGACGACCTGACGGCCCTGGAGAAGTACCTGACCGCCAACTCCTCCGCGGCGAACCCGATGGCGCCGCCGGCGGCGAACCGCATCACGGTCGTGCGGTAGCGGCAAGGACCGCGACCAGTTCACTGTGGCCGGGAGTCCGCAGTGAACTGGATCGCATACCTCCGATTGAGGTTGCGGGTGGGGCCGGTACGCATGTTCGGATAGATCGATGCGTACCCCCCACCACACCTTGACGCATCCCCCCACGGACCTCCTCGGTCCCGGCCGGCCCGAGGAGGACGAGCCATGGGCCCCGCCCAACCACCGCCGGGGCGGCCCACGCCGCCGGCGGCGCGGCCGGTTCGCGGGGCTGCCGTTCGCGCTGAAGGCGACGGTGGTCCTGCTGACCGGCGCCGCGTTCCTCACCCTCGCCGACCGCTGGGCGGTGCTCTACGCAGAGCACCGGGCCGCGGACGCGCTGCGGGACCGCCTGCGACTGGCCGCGGCACCCGAGGTCGAGATCGACGGCTTCCCCTTCCTGACGCAGCTCGGCGACAAGCGCCTGGACGCGGTACGGCTGACCGTCCCGGACGTCGCCGCCGACCGGGTCTCGCTGGCCCGCGTCTCGGCCACCGCGCGCGACGTGACGCTGTCGGGCGACGGCCCGACGTCGGTGCGCGGCGCCCGGGTGCCCCGGCTGGAGGGCGACGTCCTGCTGTCCTTCGCCGACCTCAACCGTGAGCTCGGCGCGTCCCAGGTGACCTTCACCGGGGAGGGCCGCGACCGGGTACGGGCCAGCGGCACCCTGCCGGTCGCCGGGCACGACCTGCGGCTGCGGGCCGAGGCACAGATACGGCGGCAGGGGGAGCGGGGCATCGCGACGCACATCGGCGGGATGCGCCTGGACATCGGCGACCTGGCGACGTACCGCCCGGGGACCCGCGCCTCCGAGGGCCTGCACCTGACACCGAAGGCGGCCGCCGGCCTCGCCCGGGAGACCCGCAAGGCGAAGGCGCTGCTGTCCGTTCCCGCGATCGTCGAGCGCCTCGGCGTGCCCGACTCCGCCGTACGCGAGGCGCTGGCCGACGACGGCAAGCTCGCCGAGCTGACCGGCTCGACGCGGTTCGCCCGGCAGGCCGTCCGCCTCAACCTCGTCGACCTCGCGCTGGACCACCCCGAGGTGCTGCGCCGGCTGGGCCTGGACCCCGGCCTCCTCGACGCCCTGCCCCGGCTCACCCGCCCGGTCCTCGCCGACCGGCTGTCCCTCGCCTTCGAACTGCCCGAGCCGGAGCAGGGCGAGGTGCGGCTGCGGGACGTGCGGGTGGAGAAGGAGGGAATCCGGGTACGGCTGACGGGCTCCGGGCTGGCGGTCGGCCGCAACTGAGCTCAGAAGTGACTGAGCCTCACCTCTGCGAGCGGCCGGATCCGGCCAACTCCCGCTGTGCTGCGTTGCGTCTGCAATTCCTCGTGCGACAGTATGTTCGAGATCAGGGGGCGAGTGAGGCGCGGGGGGTTGCAGTGAGTGGTTGGGACGTCAGTCCGTCCGGCGTCGCGACCGTGGTCTCCCACGTGGGGGACGTCATGACGGTCCTGGCGGAGATCGCCCAGGCGTACGCGGACGACATGGAAGGTGCCGCCAGGTCGGCCGGGACGCTCGCTCCGGGTGGGGCGAGCGGCGGGCACGGGAGTCAGGGCGGCCTGGTGGCGGCGGCTCTCGCGGAGTTCATGGCGGGCACGACGGACGAGCTGAGTTTCGTCGGTGTGCGCGTCGGCCGGTCGGTCAACGGTGCGGTCGAGGCAGCCGTGGCCTACCGCGAGGGTGACCTGGAGATGGCGGCCGAGGCGCAGCGGAGGGCGGCCGGGCTGGTCGTACCCGACATGCCGGCCGGGTGGAAGACCGGCCGCCTGTGATCAAGCCCGAGTCGATCCCGCTGTTCACCGGTGATCTGGGCCAGTTGGAGCAGCACGTCGACGCCCTGCGCGTCGACGCGGACGGAATCCGCCGGGCCGGCGGGGAGGCGCATCGGCAGTTCCAGGGGCTTTCGGCCTTCTACCGGGCGCCGGAGGCGGAGGACCTGTTCGCCGGCACCGCGCCCGCACGCGATGCCGCCGACAGCTTCGCGGACAAGGTCGCCACGGTTGCCGACGCCCTGCGGACGTACGCGGCGGAAGTAGCCCCGATCGCCGAGCGGTTGGAGCGTTTACGGAGCGAGGCCACGGCGTTCGTGGCGGGACTGAGGACCAGCAGCGGAGCGTTCGACGAGAACTGGACCGACGACGCGGAAAAGGTCCAGGAGCATCAGACGCTGATGCACGAGGTCGCGGTGGCGCAGGAGGCGTTCACGGCGGCCGAGATCGCCTGTCACAACACGATCACCGCACTGGTCGACGGCACCCAGTACGTGATGAACACCGGGGCCAAGCAGTTCAAGCCGCTCGGCGCGGAACTGTACGGCTACAGCGCCGAGGTGCTCGACCAGGCCAGGGAACTGCCCTGGGGTACGCCGGTGTCCCAGTCCCATGACTGGTGGGACCCGGAGGACTTCGACCACTACTTCAAGAGCTTCGTCTGGGACGGACTGATCGTCGACAACGTCTGGGGGACCGTCGACGGGATGTTCTCCCTGGCCGGGATCAACGGGTCGCAGGAGTTCAAGGACTCCTGGTCGGGCCTGGCCCGGGTGGTGGTCGGCGCGGAGACCTACCTGATGGAGGCCGGTGGCGAGGAACCCACGGGTGTCTTCGCGACGGACTTCGCTCAGGGCAGCAAGGCGTACGCGAAGGAGTTCGCCAAGGGCTTCGTCGCCTGGGACCAGTGGGAGGAGAACCCGGCCCGCGCCGCGGCGACGGTTGTCTTCAACGGCCTCACACTGGGCGCGGGCCCGCTGAAGGCGGCGTCGGCGGGGCGGGCGGGAAGCGCGGCCAAGGCCGCGGCAGCGGTCGCGAAGGTCGGCGACGCCATCGACCCGTTCAGCGCGGCGGCCAAGGTGACGGGGCAGGCGATGCCCAAGATCGCCGAAGTGACGGCGAACCTGCGTGGCATGGACCATATGGCCGGCGCGCGTGCCGCTCACAGTGTCCTCGAATTCTCCGATGCCGCCGGGCGTACGGTGCTCGTCGTCGAGGACGGCAGCTTCATCGTCCTCAAGGACGGCAAGGCCGTCACCGACGCTCCGATGCCGGAACGATCCGTCACCGCGGAGGCCACCGCGGGGCGGGAGAGCGAACTGGCAGCTGTCGGCGCGGGGTCACGGACGACGGATACGGCTGCTCATGCGGGCACCTCCCATCACACCGATACCCCGGGTACCGGGGCGGGGCACGCGCAGGTGTCCGGTCCCGGCACCGGCCGAGTGCCGCCGCCCAGCAGCGGAGGAGCCGGCGGCAGCGGTGGCCACGACGGCCAGGCCCCCGGCAGCCGGAACCCGCTCGAGGTCGACCGCGAGATCATGCGGCAGCAGGTCGAGCGGGCCAACAACGACCCTCAGTGGTTCAGGGATCACTACAGATCCAACGGTTACCGGCGCTCCACATCGGCCCACAGCAGCTACGGCCGGCCCGTTCCGCAGATCGTGCCCGACCCGTACAACCCCGGGAACTGGATCGCGAAGAGCGACATGCCGCCGGCGCTCAGGGAGCACTACCTCCACAAGGACCCGATCCAGGGAACGCGTTCGGCGGTCGACGCCGGCAATCTCCGCCACCTGGATGAGCAGGCGGCCAGACGGGACGAGGCCATCGCGCTCGACACGGCCGCGGAGCGCAAGCTCAGCGACGCCGAGAAGGCGTACGCGGCACACCGCACCGAGGAGTTGGCCGAGGCCATGCACCGGGCCGACGCGGAGCACTCGCCGCTGCACGGCGACGCGAACCGGCAGAGAGAGATCTTCGGCGAGGAGGTCGCCGAGAGACACGCGGTGCCTGAGCACTACCCCGGCGCGGTACGCGTGGACGACGGGGCGTTCGGCAACAACCGGTTCGATCAGGTCTACCGGACGCCGGACGGTCGGTATGTGGTGGTCGAGGCGAAGGGGTCGCTCAGGGCTCCGCTCGGGGTGCGTAAGGGGCATAGCGGGCGGTTGGTTACGCAGGGGACGCGGGAGTATTTCGAGACGATCCTCCATGAGATGCGAGAGAGGGCCAGTAGGTACGAGGACAGGGGCCTGCTGGAGCAGGCTGATGCCGAGCTGGCTCTGGCGGATGAACTCGGTACCGCGCTCAAGGGGGGCAAAGTCGACTATGTCCTTGTAAAGGCACGTGCTGACGGTGCTCAGTACGCTGGCTACGAGATGAAGCAGTTCAATATCGCGAAATGAGGAAGTTGTCCGTGCTCACGAGGATTTCCCGGCCAAGGCTGGAAGGTAGCCATCCTGATCCGGAGCGGCTTCGGGAGGTGCGCAATGAACGCATGCTCAAGCGCATCGAGGAGTTGGCGGAGTGGCCGGATGGCATCGGCATGACCTTCAGCAGCGCACTGAGCACCGCCAAATCCCAATGCCGCAATGATCCCACCGCCGAATTCCTGGAAACCTGGGAAGCCTGGACCACCGCCATGCAGGTCGGCTCCGCCCTCTTCGCCTCGGCGACCGCTCCCGAAGGGTCCACCGTCGAGTGCATGATCGCTCACAAGGTGCGCACCATCCCGGCCGTGGGGATCCGGCACTTCGTGGACGCGGGGACCTGGCTGGACGCCTTCTGGCTTGCGGTGATCTGTCGTGACGAGGCTCGGCTGACCCAGCTGTGCCAGGTGCCGATCGAGACGCTGCGTGCTTCGGACGCGGTGTTCGAGGAGTACATCTACGACTGGGTCGACGCCCTCCAGACGTACTGGCTGGAGCGTCCTGGGCTGGGCGAGAAGCTGACCGCCGCCTTCGACAAGACGGATCCCGACCGGCTTCGGTATGTCGACCGGGAGCTGATGCTCAAGGTCCTTTATCCGCCGATCAACATGTTCTTCCGCTTCATCAGCCGGGATCCGGAGAAATTCAATGAGGCCCTGGTGCAGGCCGTACAACTGCACAAGGAGTACTGGACGGCGGATGTCGAGGAACGCCAGGAGACCAGCGACGGCGATGTCGCCCTCGCGCCTCTCGCCCTCGCCTGCCTCGCCTACGACGCCGGTCGTCCCATCGAGGTCGATTCGGAGTATCTGCCCGAGCACTTGCTGAAGCGGAGCTGGTTGGGCGAATTCCCGACATGAGCACCGAAGCCGCCGGAGGGGCCCTGTGACCAAGGACGTCATCGCCCTCACCCCCACGATGCCGGACCTGCGCACGCTGCTGGCAGGCATGTACGCCGGGGGCCCCGACCTGGGCGTGCAGACCCTCGCCGCCGGCGCGGTCGTCCAGCTCTGCGACCCCGGCGGCCGTCCCCTCGTCTCCGTGGAGGCTCCCGTCCTGGTCCAGGTTCCGGGCGAGACTTCCCGCCTGCTGGACGGCGTGGACGGCGTGGACGGCGTGGACGGTGTGGACGGGGCCGGGCAGACCGGGCCGGTGTGGTGGACGGAGGCTCGTGCCTCCACGGCCGTGGCGGAGGCCGGACGTCTCGCGGGCTCCTTCGCCGGGCGCCTGGTCACCGTTCTGGGCGGCACGGTATGGCCCGCCGAGGCCGCCTGCACCGAGGTCGTCCCGCTGACCACGGATGTCTCCGCCGTGGCGTCCGCCACCGGTGGCCCCGCCGTGGACGTCCTCACCCCGGAAACCGCCGTGGTCATCCAGGACCGCCCCTTGGTCCCCCTGACCAGCTGGCTCTCCGACGCCTTGCGCACGGCGAACGAGAGCGACCGTGCCCTGCAGATCGTCACCCCGCCCACCGCACGTCTCACCCTGGCCACCCGCACCGCTCTGCGGGGCCTGCCCAACCGCTGGGTCGTCCAGGACCCCGACCACGGCTACTACGACGGGTTGTCCGGCGCCGTGCTGCACTGGAAGGGCGGCACCTTCACCCCCGTATCCGGCGAGCAGGGCTCCACGCCCGTCGCCGGGGCCTTCACAGCCGGTGCCGTCACGGGTGAGCGCCAGTTCCTGCTGACCCTCCGTACCCGTCACCCCGCCGAACCGTACCTGGTCCTCGGGCACGCGCTGGAGACCTGTTTCCGCCATCTGACGGGCACCGCGCCTGCCGGGTGGAGCACCGCCGAACCGGTCAACGTGCCCTGGTCGACAAGGGGGTTGACAGACCTGGCCAAGTCCCGCGCACCCCGCCCCACCTGGCTGATCGCGGTCGGGCACCCCGACCGCCCCGTCCTGGCCACGGTCCGGGTACGGCGCACACCGGCGGGCGTGGAGGAGGACATCACCGTCGCGCTCGGCTACGGCGAGGACGAGCGGCCGCCCCTGCACGCCCTGGAGGAGCTCGCCGTCGAACTCGACGCGAGCCACGGCCTCGTCACCCTGCTCGCGTCCCTGCGCGCGGGCCGACGCGACCTGACCGTCCCCGCGCGAGCCGGGGCGCCGCCGGTGCCGGTCACCTTCACGCTCGGCCGGGAAGAGGCCCGGCGCGTCGGCCGGTCGCGTGCGGAGTCCCCGCCGCACGGCCTCGCGCCCGTGCCGCTCGGTCACGCCGCCGGGCCCGCCCTGCACTACCGGTTGGGCGACGGGACGCCGGCTGAGGTGTGGGGCCGGTTCCGGGCACTTGTCGATCATCTGCGCCCGCCGGACGGATCTGTCAGGACCCCGTAGGCGTCCAGCGGGCCGGCCGCCCCCTTGGCCGGTGGCCTCGGCGTCGGTGAGCCGCGGCCGGCCGGAGTGCTCAGCCGGTGGCCTGCGCGGTCTCCGGCGGAGGCGTCGGGGCCCCCGGCAGTCGTACCGTCACCAGCGTGCCGCCGCCCTCCGCCGGGCTCAGGGTCACCTCGCCGCCCGACTGCTGCACCGTGCGGGCCACGATGGACAGGCCGAGGCCGGAGCCTGGCAGTGCGCGTGCGGTGGGTGAACGCCAGAAGCGGTCGAAGACGTGGGGGAGTTCGTCGGCGGGGATGCCGGGGCCGTGGTCGCGGACGGTGAGGACCCCGTCGTTCAGCACCACCTCGACGGCGCCGCCGCCGGGGCTGAACTTCACCGCGTTGTCGAGGATGTTGACCACCGCCCGCTCCAGCGCCGACGGCTCCGCGCGTACGTACCACGGCTGCACGTCGGCCGTGATCGTCAGCTCCGGGCCCCGCAGGCGGGCGCGGCGCAGTGCGGACTCGACGGTGTCGTGCAGGGCGATCACCTGCGCCCTGCCGGCGTGCTGGTCCACGTCCGGCCGGGACAGTTCCTGGAGGTCGCCGATCAGCGCGGCCAGCTCCGTCATCTGGGCCTTCACCGAGGCCAGCAGCGCCTTGCGGTCCGCCTCGGGCAGGGGGCGGCCGGTCTCCTCGCTGCGCGTGAGCAGCTCGATGTTGGTGCGCAGCGAGGTCAGCGGCGTCCGCAGCTCGTGACCGGCGTCGGCGATGAGCTGCTGTTGCAGGTCGCGGGAGCTGGCCAGGGCGGAGGTCATGGAGTTGAACGACCGCGAGAGCCGGGCGACCTCGTCCTCGCTGTCGTCCTCCACGGGGATGCGGATGCGGAGGTCCTCGGTGCGGGCGACGTGCTCCACGGCCTCGGTGAGCTTGTCGACGGGGCGCAGGCCCGCCCGGGCCACCGCCAGACCGGCGGCCCCGGCGCCCACGACTCCGACGCCGGAGACGATGAGCAGCAGCAGGGCGAGTTCGTTGAGGGTGCGCCGGGTGCCGTTGAGGGAGATGCCGAGGACCAGCGCGGAGTCCCCGGCGACGTACTGCTCGCCGGGACTGACCTTGACCACGAGCGCCGTGGTCAGTACGCGCACCGGATCGCCGTCGCTGTCCTGGCCGGTGCGCAGCGTGCCGTTCCGCTCCTGCGGGGCCTTGGCCATGGCCGTGTCGGCGTCGGCGACCTTGATCGTGCCCGCCGAACCGGCGAACGGGCAGGCCTCGCCGTCCGACCGCACGATCTGGACGTAGCTGTCCGACCGGGGCCCGAGCGGGCCGGTCGCCGGCGCCTGGCCGCAGGCGCCGAGCGCGGCCGCGACCTCGATGCGTGACACGGAGCCGATGGACGCCTGCAGGTCGTCGTCGATCTCGTCGTACAGCTTGTTGCGCACCACGAACCAGCAGCTCACGGACACCGCGGCTACGGCGAACGCCATCGCCGCCGCCACCAGCAGCGCCAGCCGGGAGCGGATGGGCAGGGCACGGAAGCCGCGGGTCATCCTGTTCACTCCGCGCCGCCCTGCCGCAGCACGTACCCCACGCCCCGCACCGTGTGCACCAGCCGCGGCTCGCCCCCGGCCTCCGTCTTGCGGCGCAGGTACATCACGTACACGTCCAGGGAGTTGGACGACGGCTCGAAGTCGAAGCCCCACACCGCCTTCAGGATCTGCTCCCGGGTGAGGACCTGCCGCGGATGGGCCATGAACATCTCCAGGAGCGTGAACTCGGTGCGCGTCAGCTCCACCGGCCGCCCGCCCCGCGTCACCTCCCGCGTCCCGAGGTCCATGCGCAGGTCGGCGAAGACCAGCGCCTCGTCCTGGTGCGCACCGGCCGCCGCCTGCGCGGCGGCGTAGGAGCTGCGCCGCAGCAGGGCGCGGATACGGGCGAACAGCTCGTCCAGCTCGAAGGGCTTGACCAGGTAGTCGTCCGCCCCGGCGTCCAGCCCCGTCACCCGGTCACCGACCGTGTCGCGGGCCGTCAGCATCAGGATGGGGGTCGTGTCCCCGGCGCCCCGGATGCGCCGCGCGGCGGTCAGGCCGTCCATGCGGGGCATCTGGATGTCGAGGACGACCAGGTCGGGCCGGTACCCGGCCGCCTTCTCCAGGGCGTCCGCGCCGTCGATGGCGACCTCGGTGTCGTACCCCTCGAAGGCGAGGCTGCGCTGGAGTGCTTCGCGCACCGCCGGCTCGTCGTCGACGATCAGGATGCGCTGGGGGTCACGGTCGCCTTCGGCGGGGCTCATGGCTCGGATTCCTCGGGTGCGATGGGGAGGCGGAGGCTGACGCTGCCAGCCTCGCATGTCTGCGGACGGCGGCCGGTCCGCCCTTGTGGTCCGCCGCCCTCAGTCCGTCGCACCCGCCCGCAGCTTGGCCAGGTCGGCCTTGACGGTGTTGACCGGGATCGCGAACCCGAGGCCCACGCTGCCCGCGTCGGACGACGAGCCCGCCGCCGAGTACATCGCGGAGTTGATCCCGATGATGTCGCCGTTCATGTCGATCAGCGCACCCCCGGAGTTGCCGGGGTTGAGGGAGGCGTCGGTCTGGAGCGCCTTGTACGTCGTCGTGGACGACCCGGTGTCGCCGTTGAACTCCCTGCCGTCGAACTCGAACGGCCAGCCCCCGCCGGGCTGCTGTTGCTGCCGGCCCTCCTCGGTGGAGACGGTCACGTCACGGTCCAGCGCGGAGACGATGCCGCTCGTCACCGTGCCGGTCAGGCCCTCGGGCGAGCCGATCGCCACGACCTCGTCGCCGACCTGCACACCGTCGGAGTCGCCCAGGGTCGCCGCCTTCAGTCCGGAGGCGTCGTCGAGTTTGATCAGGGCGAGGTCCTTGCTGCTGTCGGTACCGACGACCTGCGCGGTGTACTCCTTGCCGTCGCTGGTGGTCACCTTGACCTGGGAGGCGCCGGAGACCACGTGGTTGTTGGTGACGATCTCGCCGTCACCGGTGATGATCACGCCGGAGCCGGTGGACGACCCGGCGTTCGTGGCGGCGCTGATCTCGACGATGCTCGGGCTGACCGCCTTGGCCACGCCGGCGACGGTGCCCTTCCGGCTCGCCGGCACGACGTCGGTGCCGGTGCCGGCGGAGGCCACCGTGTCGCCACCGGCGAGCTCCTGGAAGCCGTAGGCCGTGCCGCCGCCGACGGCCGCGGCGACGATCGCCACGGCGGCCAGCAGCGCGACGGTCCCGCGGCTGCGTTTCCTGGGCCCGGGCGGCGCGGCGACGGGCTCGGCGAGCAATGCCGTCGGCCGGTGCGGCGCCCCCGCCGTCCCCGCCGTCGGCTGGTGCGCGGGCGGCGGGGGCCACTCGGGGTCGACAGGAGAGGGGGCGTGCTGCTGCCCGCCCTGGTACGGGTTCCCGTAGTTCTCGTACGCGCCGTCGCGGCGGAAGCTCTCGGTCATGTCCATGAGCGTGTCGCCCGACCATGAGAGCACCCTGAGTGCTGCCTGAGAAGCCCGGCAGAACGTTGTATGCCCGATATAAGGCCCGGTGTGCTAGCAGCCGCAGGAGCTGCGTACCACCAGCCGCGAGGGGAACACCTTCAGCCGCTCCCGGCGCGAGCCCGCCACCCGCAGCCCGTCGTCGAGGACGAGGTCCACCGCCGCCCGCGCCATCGCGGAGCGGTCGGAGGCGATCGTGGTGAGCGGCGGGTCCGCGAGCGCCGCCTCCTTGATGTCGTCGAAGCCGGCCACCGCCAACTCCCCGGGCACGTCGATCCGCAGCTCGCGCGCCGCCCGCAGCAGGCCGATGGCCTGGTCGTCGGTGGAGCAGAAGACGGCGGGTGGGCGGTCGGGGCCGGAGAGGAACTCCAGGGCGACGCGGTAGGCGTCGTAGCGGTTGTACGGCGCCTCGAAGAGCCGTCCCTCCGTGGGCAGCCCGGCCTCGGCCATGGCGCGCCGCCAGCCCTCGACGTGGTCGGAGACGGGGTCGCCGACGGCGGGCGTCTCGGCGGTGCCGCCCATACAGGCCACGTACTCGTAGCCGTGCTCCAGCAGATGGCGTACGGCGAGCTGGGCGCCGCCCAGGTCGTCCGTGACGACGGCGACGTCGTCGATGGCCTCGGGGCGCTCGTGGAGCAGGACGACCCGGGCGTCCCAGGCGTCGATCTCGGCGGCCGCCAGGTCGTTCAGCGCGTGGCTGACCAGGATCAGCCCGGAGACCCGCATCCCGAGGAACGCCCGCAGATAGTGGACCTCGCGCTCGCCGACGTAGTCGGAGTTCCCGACCAGGACCATCTTTCCGCGCTCGGCGGCCGCCCACTCCACCGCGTGCGCCATCTCCCCGAAGAAGGGCTGGCGGGCGTCGGGGACGATCAGGCCTATGAGGTCGGTGCGCCGTGAGGCCATCGCCTGGGCCACCCGGTCGGGCCGGTAGCCCAGCTCCTTGATGGCGGCGAGGACACGCTCGCGCGTGGCCGGGGCGACCGGCCGGGGTCCGTTGTTGATGACGTAACTGACCACGGCGGTGGAGGTACCCGCCAGCCGTGCCACATCATCCCGAGTCACCTTGGCCACGCGCGGAGTCTACGCGGATGGACCCCCGCTGGGCAGGGCGTACGGAGCGTTGTGCGAACCCGTGCGCGGGCGGGCGCACCGCTGGGGGCGCGCCCGCGCCCCCGCTACGCGTCCGCGGGAACCTCGGCGACGGCCGGTGAGGCCGTCTCGCCCGCATCCTCCGGCTTCGGCCGGGCCGCCCTGGCCTTCGTCTCGTCCGCGACGCGGTCCACCTTCTCCGGCGTAACGAATCGATAACCGACGTTCCGGACGGTCCCGATCAGCGACTCGTGCTCGGGTCCGAGCTTGGCGCGCAGCCGCCGTACGTGGACGTCGACCGTGCGGGTGCCGCCGAAGTAGTCGTAGCCCCAGACCTCCTGGAGCAGCTGGGCGCGGGTGAAGACCCGGCCCGGGTGCTGCGCGAGGTACTTCAGGAGCTCGAACTCCTTGAACGTCAGGTCGAGCACGCGCCCCTTGAGCTTGGCGCTGTACGTGGCCTCGTCCACCGACAGATCGCCGTTGCGGATCTCCATCGGGGAGTCGTCGTTGACGATCTGCTGCCGGCCCATCGCGAGCCGCAGGCGGGCCTCCACCTCGGCGGGCCCCGCGGTGTCGAGCAGGACGTCGTCGATGCCCCAGTCGGCGGTGACGGCGGCGAGGCCGCCCTCGGTCACGACGAGGACGAGCGGGCAGCCGGGCCCGGTGGAGCGGAGCAGCTGGCAGAGGCTGCGGACCTGGGGGAGGTCGCGCCGGCCGTCGACGAGGATGACGTCGGCACCGGGGGTGTCGACGAGGGCGGGGCCCTCCGCCGGAGCCACTCGCACGTTGTGCAGCAGCAGGCCGAGCGCGGGCAGTACTTCCGCCGACGGCTGGAGGGCGTTGGTCAGGAGCAGCAGAGAACTCATACGTCTGGTTCCTCCTCGGTCCCTGCGAGGACGTTGTGCGATGCGGCACCGCTCTGCGATCCCGGGGCCCGTACACCGGCGGTCACCTGTGGTTCTCCGCCTCGTATACAACGCTTCCGAAAGCACAAAAGGACCCGGGGGCAACGCTGCCCGAGTCCTCTGCACAGCAGAATAGCCCACATGAGCAACGGTCCGGCAGGCCAAGTGGCACGTTCCACCACCGTCCGTCCGCAGTGTGAGACGCCGGGGGCGGGCAGACCCGCGCCGTCGCGGACGTTTCTGCAGACCGCCGACGGTGTGCGCGTCGACGCGCTGTACGAACCGGGCGCGGTCGTATACGAAACGCCGCCGCCACCTGCCGGCCACCCGGTGTTCGTCGTCGCCCACGGCTTCACCGGCGATGTCGACAAGCCGCACGTGCGACGGGTCGCCACGGCGTTGGGGCGGTACGGCGCCGTGATCACGTTCTCCTTCCGGGGCCACGGGGCCTCCGGCGGGCGCTCGACCCTCGGCGACCGCGAGGTCTTCGACCTGGCAGCGGCGGTGGCGTGGGCGCGCGAACAGGGGCACGCGCGCGTGGTCACCGTCGGCTTCTCCATGGGCGGCTCGGTGGTGCTCCGGCACGCCGCGCTCAACGCCCGGCAGACCGGGGCGGTGGTGTCGGTGAGCGCCCCGGCCCGCTGGTACTACCGGGGTACGGCACCGATGCGTCGCGTCCACTGGCTGGTCACCCGGCCCGAGGGCCGGCTGCTCGGCCGCTACGGCCTGCGTACCCGCATCCACCACCGGGGCTGGAACCCCGTCCCGCTCTCGCCGGTCGAGGCCGTACCCCGGATCGCGCCGACGCCGCTGCTCATCGTCCACGGCGACCGCGACGGCTACTTCCCCGTCGACCACCCCCACATGCTGGCCGAGGCCGCCGGTGACCACGGCGAACTCTGGCTGGAGCCCGGCATGGGCCATGCCGAGCACGCGGCCACCGACGCCCTCCTGGCCCGTATCGGGGACTGGGCCGCCCGCGCGGCGGGCTAGCCTGACGGTATTCACAGCCAGGTTCCGCCGACCGACTTGAGGACGAGATGGCAAAGGTCACGGTGCGCTACTGGGCGGCCGCGAAGGCCGCCGCCGGGATCGCCGAGGAGCGCTTCGACGCGGCGACGCTCGCCGGGGCGCTCGACGCGGTGCGCGAGCGACACCCCGGTGAACTGGTGCGCGTCCTGCAGCGATGCTCGTTCCTCGTCGACGGTGACCCCGTGGGCACCCGCGGGCATGAGACGGTACGGCTGGCCGAGGGCGGCACGGTCGAGGTGCTCCCGCCGTTCGCAGGAGGGTGACCACACCGATGAGCAACCAGCCGTACGAGGGCGCGTACGACGCCGGGTACGACCCCTACCGGCAGGGACAGCCCCAGTACCAGCAGGGCCGGGCTCCCCGCCACCAGCAGGACGAACCCCGGCACGAGCAGGCACAGGCCGCGCAGTACCAGCAGGCACAGGCCCCGCACCAGCAGGCACAGGCCCCGTACCAGCAGGCACAGGCCCCGTACCAGCAGGACCGGCCCCACTACCAGCAGACCCCGCAGCACCATCCGGCCCAGTACCATCCGGCCCAGCACCCGCAGGCCCAGTACCAGCAGGAGCCGTACGGGGGCCCGTACACCCAGCAGTGGGAGGGCCGGACCTGGGACACACAGACCCAGCCGGCCACCCCGGCGTACGTTCCGCAGCAGCAGCCGGAGAACGGGCAGTGGGCGCAGGAGCCGCACGGGCAGCCCCAGCACGCCGCCGAGCCCCCCGCCGCTCCCGAGGCGCCGCTCACGGCCGCGCAGCGGGCCCGGCTGGAGGGGCGGTCGCCCATCATCGAGCCCGGCTTGCAGCCGGCCGCGCTCACCGCGGTGCTCGGACTGCTGATGGCCGGCGGCGCCGCGCTCGGCGCGTGGGGCCTGCTCGTGCCGCTGGTCCTGCTCCAGGCCGTGACGGCGGCGGGCTGGTTCCGGCTGAACGGCATGTGGCCGGCCCGCCAGGGCATCGCGCTCGCGTTCGCGGGCGCGCTGACCGCGGACGTGGCGCTGCTGGTCGCGGGCCGCGAGCAGGCGCCGGCCGCGATCCTCGGCACGCTCGGGGTGTGGGTGCTGCTCACCCTCGTGCTGCAGCTGCGCTCGCACGCCGACCCGGACACCCGGATGTACGGCCTGATGGCGACCGTCGTCTCGGCCGCGCTGGCCGTCGTCGCGACCGGCTATCTGGCCGCCGGGCCGGACGCGGTCGTCCTCGGCGCCGTCGCGGTGGCCGTGGCCGTCCTGGCCCGGGCGCTGCCGCTGCCGACGCCCGCCTCCGTGGTGGTGGCGCTGCTCGCGGCGGCGGGGGCCGGCATCGCGGCCGGCGGGCTGACCGGCGTGGGCAACGGCGAGGGCGCCCTGCTCGGCGCGGCGGCCGGGGTGTGCGCCCTGATCGGCCACCGGGTGGCGAGCTACGACTATCCGTCCCGGTTCGTCCACTTCACCGCCGGTGTGGCCCTGCCGCTGAGCGCCGCGGCGCCGGTGGTGTGGGTGCTCGGGCGCGCGCTGGTCTGAGGTCCGCCTGTCACAGGTGATCGACAATTCCGCGACCGGTGTTGCCTTTGGGGTTACGGTGACCGTCGTCCGAGACCGATCGCCGGGGTGGGGAAAATGCGCGCGCTGCGAATACTTCTGATCGTCGTCGTGATCCTGGGCGGCCTGTTCGTGGCCGCCGACCGGCTCGCGGTGAACTTCGCCGAGGGCGAGGTCGCGGACCGGGTGCGGACGAACGAGGGCCTGTCCAGCACCCCCGAGGTGTCGATCAACGGCTTCCCCTTCCTCACCCAGGTGGCGGGCGGCACGCTGGACGACGTCGAGATCGGCATCCAGGACTACGAGGCGGCCGCGGGCGACGGCGAGCGCATCCGCATCGACGACCTGCGGGCGAACTTGAAGGGCGTCGACTTCTCCGGCGACTTCAGCTCCGCCACGGCCGCCTCCGCGACCGGCACGGCGACCATCGCGTACGACGAGCTGCTCAAGGCCGCCAAGTCGGAGCCCACGCAGGTCGCCCCCGGCATCACGGCCCGCGTGGTGAGCCTCTCCGACGGCGGCAACGGAAAGATCGAGGTCGGGCTGGAGATCGACGCCCCGGTGATCGGCACCAGGGAGCTCTCCGTGCTCAGCGCGGTGAGCGTCAAGGGCGACAACGTCGAGGTGCGCACCGACTCCCTGCCGGACCTGGCGGGGCTCGACCTCGCCGAGAACTCGGTCCGTGAGATCACCGACTTCCAGCAGGCCATCGACGACCTGCCCGGCGGCATCGAACTCGACAAGGTCGAGGCGGCGCCGAACGGCCTGGAGATCTCGGTGGCGGGTTCGAACGTACGGCTGGCCGGGTAGGACCGGGCCGGACATCGTGCGGCTGTCCGGCAGGCGAGACGCCTCGTCCGTACCGCAGATGAGAGAGCGTGCGCAAGCGCCCGGGAGCCGTGCCGCGGCTGGCCGGGCGCTTCTGTGTTCCCGCATGTCGGACGATCCTGTCTCACGATGCGACACACCGGTGACACGCCCGCCGGTCCGTCCCTAAGCTCGACGGCATGAAGCGACAGGCGGACCTCACGAAGCGGCGGGCAGTAGACCTGTGCCGCGTTGCCGCCATGCTCTGTCGCACCTTCTGAGCGGAAGCTCCGACTTCCGCGTTCCCCTGCCCTGCTCAGGGCACTCGTGCGCCACGCCGTACCCGGCACGCGCACCCCTTCGCACTCGCACGCCCCGCCGCAACTGCCCCGGAGGAGAAAGAGCATGAGCCGCAGCGACGTCCTGGTAGACGCCGATTGGCTGCAGGAGCACCTGGACGACTCGGACATCGCCATTGTCGAGGTCGACGAGGACACCTCCGCCTACGAGAAGAACCACATCAGGAACGCCATCCGGATCGACTGGACCAAGGACCTCCAGGACCCGGTCCGCCGTGACTTCATCGACCAGGAGGGCTTCGAGAAGCTCCTGTCGGCGAAGGGCATCGCCAACGACACGCTGGTGATCCTCTACGGCGGCAACAACAACTGGTTCGCCTCGTACGCCTACTGGTACTTCAAGCTCTACGGCCACGACAACGTCAAGCTTCTCGACGGTGGCCGCAAGAAGTGGGAGCTGGACGCCCGCGAGCTGGTCGAGGAGGTGCCGGAGCGCACGGCCACCGTCTACACGGCCAAGCCGCAGGACACCTCGATCCGCGCCTTCCGTGACGACGTGGTCGCCGCCATCGGCGCGCAGAACCTGGTCGACGTCCGCTCGCCCGACGAGTTCTCCGGCAAGCTGCTCGCCCCCGCGCACCTGCCGCAGGAGCAGTCGCAGCGCCCGGGCCACGTCCCGACCGCCCGCAACATCCCGTGGTCGAAGAACGCCAACGACGACGGCACCTTCAAGTCGGACGAGGAGCTCAAGGAGCTCTACGCCGAGGAGCAGGTGGACCTCGCCAAGGACACCATCGCCTACTGCCGTATCGGTGAGCGCTCCGCGCTGACCTGGTTCGTCCTGCACGAGCTGCTCGGCGTGCAGAACGTCAAGAACTACGACGGCTCCTGGACCGAGTACGGCTCCCTCGTCGGCGTGCCGATCGAGCTCGGCGCCAACAAGTAAGCCCCGACCTTCAAGACCCCTCAGGAGATTCGACATGTGCGGAGCGAAGGCCGGCGGCCCCGACGCCTCGACGATCAAGCCCGGTGAGACCACGATCCAGGGTCAGGTGACCCGCGACGGCGAGCCGGTGACGGGCTACGTCCGTCTGCTGGACTCGACCGGCGAGTTCACGGCCGAGGTGCCGACCTCCGCGACGGGCCAGTTCCGCTTCTACGCGGCCGAGGGCACCTGGACGCTGCGCGCCCTCGTGCCCGGCGGTGCCACCGCCGACCGTACGGTCGTCGCCCAGCAGGGCGGCCTCGCGGAGGTCGCGATCGCGGTCTGACGACCCGGCGCCGAGCGCAGGGGCCGCGTCCCATGGGTCGGACACCTGGGGCGCGGCCCTTTCGCGTGCGGATCACGGACGCGGACCTACGCTGGAGTTATGTACGCGCGCCGACGGCACGTCTACTTCGCCATGATGGGCATCTGCATCGGGCTGTTCGTCCTGGCCTGGGGAGTCGTACGCCTGTGGTCGACGGCCGCGGCCGTGGGGATGTGCGTGGTCGCCATGGTGATCCCTCCCGTCGCCGCGATGGTCGCCAATCGCCGGGGCCCGGACGACCGCTGGTGGGACGACCCGTCCGGCGATCCGCAGTCCGACGAGTGGTGGGACGAACTGGACGGCAAGAAGAAGCCGCGGTAAGAAGGCGGCCATGTCGCCCGCGAGACTGTCCACCGTGGTGCTGGACGCGCACGACGCGCATGAACTGGCCGGTTTCTACCGGCGTCTGCTGGGCTACGAGGTGCGCCGCGAGGAGCCTCACTGGGTGCTCATCGGCCCACCGCCCGGCAGCGAGGGCACGGCCCTGGCGTTCGAGACCGAGCCCGGTACGTACGCCCGGTCTGGCCCTCCCGGCACCCCGGTGACCAGCAGATGATGCTCCACCTCGACATCGAGGTCGAGGATCTGGAGGCGGAGACGGCGCGGGCGGTCGCCGAGGGCGCCACGCCCGCCGGGTACCAGCCCCAGGCCGGTGTGCGCGTCCTGTTCGACCCGGCGGGCCACCCGTTCTGCCTCTGGACCGAGACCCCTTGACGACCGGCGTGCGTCAGTAGACGAGCGCCTGCGTGTCCTCCGCGAGCGCCTCCTGCACAAAGACCTGCGCCCCCGCGATCCGTACGCCCTCGATGACGTCCTTCTCCGTGATGTCCCGGCGGGCAGCGCACTGCGTGCACAGCGTGAGACGCCCGGCGGTCAGCACGGAGTCGATCAGGTCGGGCAGCGGGGCGGCGTGCGGCAGCTCGAACTCCGCCGCCCGCCCCGGCAGCGCGAACCAGGCGGACTCGCCGGTCAGCCACACGGAGACGTCCACTCCGCTCGCCACGGCCACCGCGGCGACCGTGAACGCCTGCGAACACCGCTCGGGAGCATCGGCCCCCGCCGTCACCTTGATCACCATCTTCTTCGCCATGGCTGAATCGTAATCAAGATCCTTACAACCGGACGCCTGGGCCATGGGTCACCTGTGAGGCGCGGTAGTGGAATCCGCGCTTCATGTCCTGTGGGGGACGTCGTGGAAGACTCTGAAAGACCGGGAACGCCGGACACCGCCGACGCGGACGTGATCCCGGAGGCCGTACAGGCATCGCCGGAGCCGCCTCGGACGCGGCCCCGACGCCGTGGCCGTACCGCCCTTCTGATCACCGGCGCGGCCGTACTCGGTGTCGTCGCGGGCATCTGCGCCGGATACCAGGTACAGGCCGGCCGCGCGCCCGAACCGCTGCCGCCGCTGTCCCAGCCGGTGCTGCCGCAGGCGACCGGGCCGGCCCCGGAGCCGCTGTCGGCCGCGCAGGACCGCAAGGTGCGCACCGAAGGCGACCTGCGCAAGCTGCTGCTGAAGAAGCCGGCCGGCGCGAAGGAGGCCGAGTGGCTGTCCGGCTCCGACGGCTGGATGGACCTCCCGGTCTACGCCGGCACCTTCACCGAGCCGGGCAGCAAGTTCAGTTCCCTCGTCTCGGACGAGTTCCGCCGGGCCGCCGTCGCCGGCTGGGAGGTCGGCAACTCGTACAGCGTGGAGATCCGTCTCGTGCAGTTCCGCCACGAGGACTCGATGGCGGCGGTCGACTCCGTCGCCAACCTCCAGGACTGGGCGGAGCGCGCCAGCGGCGTCGAGAGCTGGAACGTCCCCGGCACCGGCGAGGGCATGGCCTACGTCCACCCCCGGCCCGGCAACAAGCCCGGATACGAGCCGCTGTACACCGCCGAGGCACACGCCTGGCGCGGTGACATCGCGATGGAGATCTGGATCTACGGCGACCGGCGGATCGCGAGAAAGACGGTCATGGACCTGGCAGAACGGCAGATGGAGCGGCTGTGACGGAGACCGGAGCCACGCAGGACCAGGCGCAGCCGGAGGTGCCGGAGCCGCTGCCGGAGGGGGCGGGCGCACCGGTGGACGCACCGCCGCGCAAACCGGTGCGGCGCGGGCGGGTGGCGGCCGTCGCCGGCTGCCTGCTGCTCGCCGGAGCACTGGTCGCCGGCGTGAGCGCGACCGTCGTGACCGTGCGGGACGCGGACCGGGACGCGGGCGCCCCGCGCTGGAAGTTCCCGAAGGAGACCGGCGAGGAGAGGAAGGCGCCGATCGCCACCGGGCTGGCGGGCATGCTCGTGCCCTACGGCACCGACGGCTGGGTCCGCGGCCCCGACATCGGCGAGTTCGGCTCCGACGCCCGGCTCAGCGGCGCCCAGGCCACGGCGCTGCGCAAGCAGTCCCTGCGCGGCCTGTCCCGCTCCGCGCGCAAGGAGCTGGAGAAGGAGATCGACCGGCAGCGCGTCAAGGGCATGGCGATGCGCAGCTACTTCAGCGGGGAGGCGAAGCCGTACTTCTACAACGAGGAGATCTACTCGGTGAGCGTCGTGCTGACGCAGATGGAGGACCGTACCGCGGTCCGTGACCTCTCTCAGTTCCAGCGGAAGCTCGTCGGCGCCCTGGGCGGCCGCAAGGGACCGAAGATCAAGGGGCACAAGAACGCCGAGTGCTTCGGGGCGCCCGGGGGAAGCCAGGAGGAGCTCGCCGCCGTGCTCTGCTCCGCCCATGTCGGTGACGTCCTGGTCACGGCGACCGCGTACGGCACCGGCACGCTCGACAGCGCCGGAGTCGCCTCGCTCCTGCGCCTCCAACTCGACCGCATCGCCGAACCCGGGAAGGCGATATGACCGACAGCACCACGCAGGCCCAGCCGCTCGACCAGCGGGTCACCGAACCGCCGCAGCCGGCTGCTCCCCCCGTGGCTCCGGCCCCCGCGCCCCGGGACCGCCGTGTCCTGCGGGCCGTGGCGCGCTGGACCGCCGCCGCGCTCGTGTTCGCGGCCGTCGGCACCGGCACGGCGTACGGGATCACGGGCCTGGCGCGCACGGACCTCCCCGGCCTCGCCACGGAGTCGGACGGCCGCTGGGACTACCCCGAGCTGACCAGGCCGCCGCTGCCCGTCGGCAGCCCGGGCCCCTTCGCCGACGGCAACACGGCCGGCGCCCACCACGCCGACCTGCGCGCCCTCGTGCTGCCCGCCCCCGCCGGAGCGCGGGAGGCCAAGACGCTGCGCGGCGCGGACGGCTGGCTGGCGTCGGAGGACTACCTGGCGGAGTACGCCGAGGAGGACCGGGAGCTGCTGCGGCGGAAACTCGTAGACACCGGCCTGCGGCACATCGCCGCCCGGGGCTGGACGACGCCGGACGGCGTCCGGACCCGGATCTACCTGCTCCAGTTCGACACCGCGCAGGTCGTGGACACCGAGATGGCACCCGACGCCCTGGCGTTCGCCTGGCCCACGTACCCGCTGCGTGGCGCCCCTGACACCGAGTACGACGCGAAGTTCCCCGAGTCGGCCACGGTCCGCGGGATCGCCCGCACCGCCTACGCCGAACCGGAGCCGTACGGCGCCGAGCAGGTCCGCCAGGCCTATCTCGCGGCCGGCGACGTCTACGCGGTGATCGTGCAGTCCCGCAAGGGCGGGGTGCCGGCCGTGCCGTTCCGGCAGACGGTCGTCCTGCAGAGCCAGCTGCTGGGCTGAGGGCGTACCTCACAAGGAGGGCCGGGTCGCAGCCGCGTAAGCTGGGGCCCGGCCTTGTGTACCACGCACCCCGCTCACCAAGGAGCATCCCGTGACCCTCTTCTTCGAAATCCTGCTGATCCTGGTCTGCGTCGGTGTCCTCGCCTTCACCGGTCTGGTCGTGAAGAAGCTGTACCAGGGCCAGCGCTGATCCTCCCCCTACCCGTACGAGACGTCTGAGCTGCTCATGATCGAGATCCCGTCCGACCTCCACAAGGACCTCGTCCCCCTCGCCTTCCTGCTCGGCAACTGGGCGGGCGCGGGCGTGCACGACTTCCCCGGTGCCGAGAAGTGCAACTTCGGGCAGGAGGTCACCTTCACGCACGACGGCCGGGACTTCCTGGAGTACCACTCCCACAGCTGGGTGCTCGACCAGGACGGCAACAAGGTCAGGCCGCTGGAGTCCGAGCACGGCTTCTGGCGCATCGACGCCGCCCGCAAGGTCGAGGTCACGATGACCCGCGACGACGGCGTCATCGAGATCTGGTACGGCGAGCTGGCCGACCAGAAGCCGCAGATCGACCTGGTCACGGACGCCGTCGCGCGCACCGCGGCCTCCCGCCCCTACAGCGGCGGCAAGCGGCTGTACGGCTACGTCAAGAGCGACCTCATGTGGGTGGGAGAGAAGCAGACCCCGGAGGTCGAGCTGCGCCCGTACATGTCGGCGCAGCTGAAGAAGGTCGTCACCCCGGAGGACGTCGAGCGCTGGGCGAAGGCCCTGCCGGGCGACCTGCCCGACGACGGGATCGCTTTCTTCAAGTAGCCCTAGACTCGTGGGTGTGGTGAGCACCGACTGGAAGAGCGACCTCAGGCAGCGCGGCTACCGGCTGACGCCGCAGCGGCAACTCGTGCTCGAAGCCGTGGACACCCTGGAGCACGCGACCCCCGACGACATCCTCGCTGAAGTGCGGAAGACGGCGTCGGGGGTCAACATTTCCACCGTCTACCGGACGCTGGAGCTCTTGGAGGAGCTGGGCCTTGTGAGCCACGCCCACCTGGGGCACGGCGCGCCCACGTACCACCTCGCCGACCGGCACCACCATCTCCACCTGGTCTGCCGTGACTGCACCGACGTGATCGAGGCGGACGTCTCCGTGGCCGCCGAGTTCACCGCCAAGCTGCGCGAGACCTTCGGTTTCGACACCGACATGAAGCACTTCGCGATCTTCGGCCGGTGCGCGGACTGCGCGGCGGGCGGGGACCCGGAAGCCAGGAGCGCGACCGGCGAGGGTTCAAGTACCGGGTCGTAGGCTTAGCGTATGAAGAGCCCTCTGCTGTCCCTGCCCGGCGCCGTCCCCGCCGAAGGGCTGGACGAAGGTGTCGCCGCTCACTACGGCGACCTGTTCCGCGAGCAGCGCGCCCTCGCCGACGGCACCGGTTTCGTCGACCTCTCGCACCGCGGGGTCGTCACCGTCACCGGCGACGACCGGCTGAGCTGGCTGCACCTGCTGCTCACCCAGCACGTCAGCGAACTGCCCGTGGGTGAGGCCACCGAGGCGCTGGTCCTCTCCGCAAACGGTCACATCGAACACGCGCTCTATCTGGTGGACGACGGCACGACCGTCTGGGCCCACGTCGAACCCGGCACCCAGGACGCCCTGATCGCGTACCTGGAGTCGATGAAGTTCTTCTACCGGGTCGAGGTCGCCGACCGCACCGCCGACTTCGCCGTCGTCCACCTGCCGGCCGGTTCCATCGCCGAGGTGCCGGACAAGGCCGTCGTACGGGAGACGGCGCACGGCCGTGATCTCTTCCTGCCGCGTGCCGAGCTGGAGGCCTTCGCCGCGAAGGCCGGACCCGCGGCCGGGATCCTGGCGTACGAGGCGCTGCGCGTCGAGCAGCACCGGCCCCGGCTCGGCTTCGAGACGGACCACCGCACCATCCCGCACGAGCTGGGCTGGATCGGCACCGCGGTGCATCTGCAGAAGGGCTGCTACCGGGGGCAGGAGACGGTCGCCCGGGTGCAGAACCTGGGCAAGCCGCCGCGCCGGCTGGTCTTCCTCCACCTCGACGGCAGCGAGGTGCACCTGCCGCCGCACGGCACCGAGCTCCGGCTCGCCGACGAGGGTCCCGACGGCCGCAGGGTCGGCTTCGTGACGACGTCCGTGCGCCACCACGAGCTCGGTCCGGTGGCGCTGGCGCTGGTGAAGCGGAACGTGCCGGTGGACGCCCGCCTGGTGGCGGACACGACGGCCGCGGCCCAGGAAGTCGTCGTCGAGCCCTGAGGCTCAGATCTCCAGCAGGACCGTGAACGGGCCGTCGTTCGTCAGCCCCACCCGCATCCGGGCGCCGAACCGGCCCGTCGCCACCGTCGCGCCCAGCGCGCGCAGCTGCGCGACCACCTCGTCGACGAGCGGCTCGGCGACGTCACCGGGCGCGGCTGCGTTCCAGGTGGGACGGCGGCCCTTGCGGGCGTCGCCGTAAAGGGTGAACTGGCTGATCACCAGGAGCGGGGCGCCGATGTCGCTGCACGACTTCTCGTCGTGCAGCATCCGCAGCGACCACAGTTTGCGGGCGAGCTGGGCCGCCTTCTCCTTGGTGTCCTCGTGCGTCACACCGACCAGGACGCACAGCCCCTCGCCGGTGATCTCCCCCACCGTCTCGCCGTCGACGACGACGCTCGCGCCGTCCACCCTCTGCACCACTGCTCGCATAAGGCCATCATGCCGGGCCGCGTCGCCCGGCTTCGCGGGTGGTCCGTACCGGCGCTCTTTTTGATCCCTAACCCCCCATCTGGGGCCGTTCGGGGGCACTCGGTCACATACGGACCACTTGGGGTGGCACGATGGCGCCACACGCCGGTCGAGGGGACGGTTGAGGCATATGAGAACACCGAGTACCGGGCAGCCGCCTGGGGCTGTCTCGTTGACCCAAGCGGGAGCCGGGGAGTCACTCCGGCCACCCGTGCAACGCACGGACAGTCCACAGCTGCCGCCGGATCCGCCCGCGCACGATCTGACCACGCTGAGCCTGGCCGAATTGCGCTCCCTGCGCCGGGACTCCCAGCGCGACGAGGCGGACCTCAGTTACGTACGACGCCTGCTCCAGGGCCGTATCGACATCCTGCGCGCCGAGCTGGCGCGCAGGGGGCCGGCGTCCCTGGTGGACACCGGCCCGGCCGAGGCGTCCGTCGTCCAGCGGCTGCCGGAGATCCTCAAGGACGCCCCGGCCCGGCACCGCTCCTCCGCGCGCCACGTCACGCTGGGGACGCCGCACAACGAGGAGTACCGGCGGCTCGCGGCGGAGATGCTGGCCGAGGTCGAACTGTCCGCGCTGGATGCCCGTACCGACGGGGAACTGACCACCGCGATGGGACGGCTCGTGCGCTACGAGCAGCAGGTGTCCCGGCGCCGGCAGCGGTTGCAGCGGACGGCGGACGAGTGCAGCGCGGAGATCGCGCGCCGGTACCGGGAGGGGGAGGCGCAGGTGGACGACCTGCTGATGTGACGCGGGGCCCCGCTCGGGCGGGGCGCGCGGCCCCGTCGGGTGGGGCCCCGCGCCCCGACCTGCCCGGTGCGGTGTCCTGCCGCGCATCCCCGCTGGAAAATCCCGCGACACCCGCGCCCTCCTGTGCCTACGGTGCACTCATGACGCGCCGCGACGAGCTCCCCGTACGTCCGATCACCGAAGAGGAGTTGGCGGACTGGCATCGCGCCATGAACGTCGGCTTCCTGCAACGGCCCACGCTGGCCGAGGAGCAACTTCAGGCACGGCGTGCCCAGTTCGTTCCGGGGCGGCTGCTGGGGGCGTTCGACGGGGACCGGTGCGTGGCGACCTTCCGCTCCTTCGCACAGGAGGTCACGGCCGTGGGCGGCGCCTTCGTGCCGGCCGACGCCGTCTCGAACGTCACCGTCAGCCCGACGCACCGCCGCCGTGGCCTGCTCAGCCGCATGATGGCCCAGGACCTGACGGCAGCCAAGGAACGCGGGGACGTCGTCGCGACGCTCGTCGCCGCCGAGTACCCGATCTACGGCCGCTACGGTTTCGGCCCCGCCACCACGGCCGCCGAGTGGACCGTCGACGTACCGCGGACCGGCCTCGACCGCCGGTGGTCGGGGCCGCAGGACGGCGGGCGGATAGACCTGGTGGACGCCGAGGACGTCCGCAAGCTGGGCCCGGAGCTGCACGAGCGCCTCCGCCGTACCCAGCCGGGCGCGGTCAGCCGCAGCGACCTCTGGTGGCGGATCAACACCGGCGCCGCGCGCTTCCAGAGCTCGTGGACGGAGCCCTACTACGCCCTGTACCGCTCGGCCACGGGCGAGGTCGAGGGACTGGTCTCCTACGAGTCGGACGACAAGTGGCACGGCAAGCAGCCGCAGAACACCGCCGATGTGAACTGGCTGATCGCGGTGACACCGGCCGCCGAGCGCGCCCTGTGGCACTTCCTGTGCTCGATCGACTGGATCACGCAAGTGAAGTCGGGCTGGCGGGCCCCGGACGACCTGCTGCCGATGTTCCTGCCGGACCCGCGCGCCGCGCGCCTGACCGAGCAGGCCGACTGGCTGTGGGTGCGGGTGCTGGACGTCGTACGGGCGCTCCAGGCGCGGACGTACGAGGGATCGGGTTCGCTGGTGCTGGAGGTCGTCGACGCGGGCGGGTTCGCGGGCGGGCGGTACCGGCTGGAGGCGTCGGAGCAGGGCGCGTCCTGTGCGCCGAGCAGTGCGAGCGCCGATCTCACGCTGGACGTCGCCGATCTGGCGGCGCTGTGGCTGGGTGACGAGTCAGCGGTGCGGCTGGCCGCGCTGGGCCGGGTGCGGGAAGAACGAGCGGGCGCCGCCCGTTCGGCCGACGCCCTGCTGCGCACGTCCAGGCGGCCTTGGTGCCCGGACCTGTTCTAGTACTCCCCTCTGCCGGCGACGGTGGACGCTTCTTGCTATCCGTAGCGTGCTCTTCAGTTGTGGCTGTCCCTCTGCTTGTTCAGTTGTGACTGTGCGGTCGTGACCGTGTAGCCGTGACTGTGCAGTTGTCGGTGTGCAGTTGTCGGTGTGCAGTTGTCGGTGTGCAGTTGTGGCTGGGCGGACCGACCGAGCTCCCGGCTCCCCTCCGGAAGGGAGCCCGGTCAGCCCGTCTGGGCGAGCAGCATCACCAGGAGCACTGCTCCGATGCCGCCGATCATGGTGTTCTTGGCCTTGATCCCGATGGTGAGCGCGACCAGGGCGACGATGCCCATCGGTCCGAACCTCCACTGGATGAACTGTTCGACCCCGATGGCCAGGGTGGCGATGACGATGGCGATGAGCGGCATTCGGTCCCCCTTCGAACGTTCCGCCCTGGTGGCCAACACTCGGGACTCTTGACCATGTTGCCGAAGTTGGCGACCAACTTCACTTCAGTTATCTCCACTTGGGAGCGTCTCATAACCACCTACTTCTGAACTGACGGAAGATGGCGAGAAGTTGTAGTGTTCGGTCGTGGAGCGCGAACACGTCTCCGTCAATGGACGGAAGCGGCCACAGCGGCCGCAGATGTCACACCGCGAGGTGGCCGACGAACTGCGCACGCGGATCCGGGACCGGGTGCTGCAGCCGGGCCGGCGCATGCCCACGCAGGCGCAGTTGGCGGACGAGTTCGGCGTGGACCGGGGGACCGTCCGGCAGGCCCTGCGCATCCTGCAGCAGGAGCGGCTGCTGACCAACGTGTCCAAAGGGAGTCCGGCGACGGTGGCCCCCGACCCCGGCTGGGCGCCGGCCGGCCCGGAAGCCCCGCCCCAGCCGACCACCGTGGCCCTGGCGCCCCGGGTGGCGGCCGCGTTCGCCGCGCCGCACGTCGAGATCGACGCCCTGTGCCTGACGTCGATATCGCTCACCCTCTCGATCGGCGAGCCGCTGCGCCGGATCCACGCGGGTGAGCTGAAACCGGCCAAGGTCGACGTACGTGTCCTGCTGCCCAGCCGGGACATCGACCTCGCCTTCCCGGCGCCGGTGGACCTCGATCCCGCGGACGCCGACCGGCTGCACCAGCGGTGGCTGGCGATGCGCAACGCCCAGGGGCAGGTGCTTCAGCACAACCTGCTGGCGCTGCGCTCCACGCACGGGATCGACGTGCGGGTCTCCTTCCGTGCCCTGCCGTTCACGCCGCCGGTGAAGCTCTACCTGCTCAACGAGTCGGAGGCGCTGTTCGCCTACTACACGCTCCGGCGCCGCGAGGAGGAGATCGACCATGAACAGCTCCAGCTGTACGACGCCGAGGGCACCCGGTCGATGCTGTTCGCCTTCGAGCAGGGCGCCGGGCTGCGCGACGCGGCCTTCGTGGAACAGTCCCATCTGTGGTTCAACGCGTTGTGGGAGACGATCAGTTCGGAGCTGGTGCTCACGAACTGACGCCTCCCGTGGGTGCGGGTCGTTCACATGGCGGGGCCGGTCACGAGGAGTGCGAGCACGACCGCCCCGATGGAGCTGACGGTCGGGCTCTTCGCCTTGATGCCTACGGTGAGCAGGAGCAGGCCGACGACGCCGGTGGCGCCGTACTGCCAGGCGACGACCTGTTCGAAGCCGACGACGAAGACTGCGGAGAGGAGAGCGAGGGCCGGCACGGTGGTTCCCCCTTCTGGCCGCCGGGGAGGCAAAGCTTCCGCCAACTCGGTTGAGGTAGCGCGAAGTTGGCAACCAACTCTGCTTAAGTTGTCCCCACTTGGCAGACATCCATAAACAACTCGCAGGCAACTGCCGTTAGATGGCTTTGAGTTGTAGCGTTTGGTCGTGACTCAGGAGAACGTGGCAGTGAACGGCAGCAGAAGGCTCTCGCCGCAGAACATCGCCGACACGCTGCGGGAGCGCATCCGCAGCGGCGCCCTCAAGGCGGGCGACCGCCTGCCCACGCAGGCCGAACTCGCCGAGGAGTTCGGCGTGGAGCGCGGCACCGTCCGCCAGGCCCTGCGCGCGCTCCAGGAAGACGGACTGCTCAGCAACGTCAGCAAGGGCAGCCCGCCGCGCATCGCGGTACCGGCGGTGGCGAGCAGCGAGCCCCAGCCCACGATGGTCGGCCTCGCGCCGCGGCTCACGGCCGCGTTCTCCGCCCCGCACGTCCGCATCGACGCCGCCTGCCTGACCGCCGAGACCCTGATGCTGGCGCTGAGCGAGCCGGTCCGCGCGATCCACGAGGGCCGCGTCCGTCCCACGTCGGTCGACGTACGCATCCTGCTGCCTTCCCGGGACATCAACCTCGCCTTCCCCATCTCCGTCGAGGGCGGCGGCGACGAGGACCCCGTCCACAGGCGCTGGCTCTCCCAGCGCAACGCCCAGGGCCACGTCCTCCAGCACAACCTCCGCTCCCTGCGCGCCTCCCACGGCATCGACGTCCAGGTCACCTTCCGCGCGTTGCCGTTCACACCGCCGGTGAAGCTGTACCTGCTCAACGGCGAGGAGGCCCTGATCGCGTACTACATGGTCACCCGCCGCGCCGAGGACGACGGCACCGGGCCCCTGGACATGTACGACGTCCTCGGCAGCGAGTCCCTCCTCTTCTCCTTCGAGCAGGACTCCGGCCGCCGGGACGCGGCGTTTGTGGAGCAATCGCAGATGTGGTTCAACGCCCTCTGGGAAACCATCACGACGGACCTGACACTCTTTGAGTGACTTCTGATGCGACGCAGGCTGATCATGTGACTGCGGAGACCGACGACGAGACCGAGGCCCTGCGCCGGCTGATCGCCCGCGCCCGTGTCGTCCTGTGGGACTTCGACGGCCCCATCTGCCGGCTGTTCGCCGGGCATTCGGCTGAGGACGTGGCGCGTGACCTGGTGAAGTGGCTCGACCAACGGGGACTGGGCGGCCTGCTGTCGGAGCAGGAGAGACAGGCCCGTGACCCGCACGACATCCTGCGTGCCGTGGACAGCAGGCATCCCGGCAGCGACCTCATCGCCGAGTTGGAGGAACGTCTGACCACGGAGGAGCTGCGAGCGGCGTCCTCCGCGTGGCCGACCGAGTACGCCGACCGGCTGATACGCACATGGCAGGCGGTCGGCTCCCGGCTCGCCGTCACCACCAACAACTCGGCGCGCACGGCCCGCAGCTATCTGCAGGGCCGCGGTCTGCTCCCCTGCTTCGCCCCGCACATCTACGGCCGTACCCGGGACCTCGCTCGGCTCAAGCCGCACCCGCACAGCCTGAATCAGGCACTGACGGCCGTCGGGGCTGCCCCGGGGGAGGCGCTGATGATCGGCGACACACCGTCCGACCTGCACGCCGCATCGCGGGCCGGCACCGGTTTCCTGGGCTACGCGCGTAACGCCAGTAAGGCCGCCGTCCTGCGGGACGCCGGGGCCACGGTCGTCGTCGGGTCGCTGGAGCCGGTGCTGCGCGTGGTGGAGTCGACCGGACGGTGAGCGGCGTGCGCTAGCATGCGACCACCGCATGAGCAAGCGCTCACAACCGTACGGGTGAGTCGGCGAATCGGCCGCGCTCGAACGGCATCACCCACAAGAGTGGCGCACCACCCGTCGAGCCGACCTCGGCGCCGACTCGGCTCGTGTGGAAGGTGAGTCGGCCCTACCGTTTGCCCGTACACATCTCTGCCCGTTCATCTCTCTGCCCGAACCCGTCCACCCCTCGCGCGAAGACCCCGGAGCGGCCAGTGCGCGCACGTCCTGTTACCCGGCGCCTGCGCGGGACGCGCGCCGACGGTGACCTGCCCCCGGCCGTGAGGGCCTTCGTGGCGGGCGCGGTGGAGGGCGGGAGCGTCGGCACGGGCCATCACAACCGCAACTATGTGCGATTCCTTACCCCGGACCTGGCACGGCTGCTGGGCGAGCCGCCGGGCACGCCCGTGATCGTACGGATCCGTCGCGACGACGCGTTACCGCTGGTGATCCGGACCTGGCGGGACGAGGCCCAGATCCTCGACGCGGTCGGCGGCGCCCTGCCCGATGTGCCGCAGTGCCTCCTCGAAGGGGACGGGTTCGCCATCCACAGCTATGTGGACGGCGTGCCGCTCTCCGAGGTCTGCGGAAACGGTAAGCCTCTGGACCCCATGCAGCTGAAGGAAGCTGCCCGGCTGCTCGCCTCGATGGCCCAGGTGCGCCGGGGAGCGCTGCCGCCCCTCCCGACGCGCTGGCCCACCAACGACACGGACAGCCAGGGCTTTCTGCGCACCCTGACCCGCCTCGCGGACGAGCAGATCCGGAGGCCCAACTGGTCCGCCTTCGGCGGCCTGTTCAAGGCGCTGGGCGTCCCGGAGGACGCCTTGGTGCGGCTCGGCGAGCGCGTACCGGCCATGACACGGCGGCCGTACAGCCTGCTCCACACGGATCTGCACCGTGACAACCTGATCGTGCCGACGTCAGATGAGCCGGCCCTGGTCGGCGTCGACTGGGAACTCGCCACCTACGGCGACCCGTTGCACGACCTCGCCATCCACCTCGTACGTATGGGGTATCCCGCCTCCCAGGAGCCGGAAGTGATCGTGGCGTGGGCCGAGGAGATGGGGCGGGTCCGCCCGGCCGCCGTGCACGGGCTGCACAAGGACCTTCGGCACTACCTCGCCTTCGAACAGGCCCAGTCCGTCTATCCGGACATCGTGCGCGCCGCGCGTTCGCTGGAGAACTCCTTTGACGAGCAGAGCCTGCGGGACGCGGCAGCGGCTGTACGGCTGGCTCTTCGCACGGCCGAGGAACCGCTCGGGCTCAGCAACGTGCCGCGCCCCCGGGAGATCGAGCAGATCCTCTTCCGCTGGCGGGCGTCCCGGCTCGCGGCGCTCACCGGTGTCCGCGAACCACTGGCGCGGGCCTTCGGCTGGACGCCGGACGAGCGGCTGCCGGAACGCGCCGACTTCCCGCGTCGGGCGGTGACGGACGCCTTGCGGGAGGAGGGTGCCGCCCCCGCCGGCCGGGTGTTCAAGGGCACCGCCCATCTCAACTCTGTGGTCCGGGTGGACGGGGTGGACTTCCCCGTGGTCGTACGCCGCAAGGTGGCGAACCTGTGCCGTCGTGAACCCAGTTACCTCAGCGAGCACGCCGTGCTCGGGGCCATCGAGGAGTCGCAGGTCGCGGTCGCGGCACCGAAGGCGCTGGCCCTGGGCAGGTGCTACCAGGGTGAACCTTTCACCATCCACACCTATGTAGGGCCGTACGCCGGATCGCGCGACATCGACCGTCCCCCGAACCACCCGGTGCACGGCCTGCTGCCGCACGAGGCGGACGGGCTGGTCGACCAGTTGTGCGCCCTGACCGAGGTGAAGTACAAGCAGGTGGACCCGACCGCCGGCGACGGCGGCTTCCACGCCTGGCTGTGCGAGCAGCTCGTCGCGCTCGTCCGCGATCTGCCGAAGAGGTCCCAGCAACTCGCACGGCTGCTCGGCCTCCCGGACGCCGCACGCCTTCGCGAGATCCTCGCCCGCTACGAGGTGACCCCGCGCAAGCCCGCCCTGCTGCACGGCGACCTCAACCCGTGGAACCTGGTCCGCCGGGACGACTGGCCGGCCCTGACGCTGATCGACTGGGAGATGGCCCTGGTCGGCGACCCCCTCTACGACCTCGTCCGGCACATGCACCTCACCCCCACCCGGCCGGAGATCCGCGACCGTATGTTCCGCCGCTGGGAGAGCCGGCTGTCCGACGTCTACACCTGTGACTGGCGCAAGGACTGGCGGGTCTACCGCTGGATCGAGATCATCCGCTCGGCGTACGTCGACCTCGACCGCCTGGTGACCGGAGCGAGCCTCGACGCGCCGAACGTACGGCGTGCGGTGGACTCGTACGCGATGACCCTGGTGGCCGCCACGGCCTCGCTGGGTCTGCCGCTCCGCCCCACGGCCGGCCCTTATCTGACCCGGGCCCTGGCGTGACCCGGCCCCCGTAGGCTCGGCGCATGAGCGAGATCGGGCTGCGTGAGCGCAAGAAGCAGCGGATGTATCAGGTGGTGTCGGACCTGGCGATCGGGTTGTTCCTGGAGAAGGGGTTCGACGCCGTGCCGGTCGCCGAGATCGCTGCCGCTGCCGAGATCTCCAAGCCGACGCTGTTCCGCTACTTCCCGGCCAAGGAGGACCTCGTCCTGCACCGCATCGCCGATCACGAGGGCGAGGCGGCGCGGGTGGTCGGTGAGGGGGCCGAGGCGCCGCTGGTCGCCCTGCGGCGGCACTTCCTGGACGGGCTGGAGCGGTTCGATCCGGTCACCGGGCTGAACGACGAGCCGGGCGTGCTCGCCTTCCATGGGCTGCTGTACGGCACTCCCGCGCTGGTCGCGCGGCTGTACCAGTACCTGGAGCGCTCCGAGGTGGCGCTGGCGGAGGCGCTCGGTGGGGGGCTCGACGCGCGGCTGGCCGCCGGCCAGATCGTCGCCGTCCAGCGGGTGCTGGCGCAGGAGAACTGGCGGCGGATGGCGGCAGGGGAGCGGGCCGTGGCCGTACGGGCGGAGGCCGTCGGCGCGGCGGAGCGGGCGTTCGGGGTGCTGGGGGCGGGGTTGCCGTGGCTCACCGTGCATTAGGTGAGACTGACTAAAAAACTTTACTCGGTTACGTTATCCGGTACGCTCACCGGAATGACGGCACTCGACCACGCCCTCCGCCAGGAACGCGCCCACCACGACAACTGCCGCACCGCGCTCGCCGCCATGATCGACGGCGCACATGACCACGTCGTCACCGGCGAGGACGTCTCCGCGTCCGGCGCCGACGCCGAGGTCCTCGGGCACCGGCTGCGCAGCCGCGCCAGGGAGCTGCGGGAGCTGCCCGAAGGGCCGTTGTTCTTCGGCCGGCTGGACTTCGGCACGGACCCCGCAGAGCAGCGTCCGCAGGCCGCCCGGCAGCCACTGCACATCGGCCGGGTGCGTATCGCCGAGCACCCCGCCGTGCCGCCCCTCGTCGTCGACTGGCGCGCCCCCGTCTCCCGCGCCTTCTACCAGGCGAGCGCCCGCGACCCGCAGGGCGTCGCCGTACGCCGCCGCTTCGGCTGGGCGCCCGGCAGCCGGGGCGACTCCGCCGACCTCACCGCCCTGGAGGACGAGCACCTCGGGCGCGGCGAGTCCCGGCCCAGTGACCTCGTCGCCCGCGAGATCGAACGGCCCCGCGTCGGGCCCATGCGGGACATCGCCGCGACGATCCAGCCCGAGCAGGACGACCTCGTACGGAGCGACCTGGGCGGCTCCGTGTGCGTGCAGGGCGCCCCCGGCACCGGCAAGACCGCGGTCGGCCTGCACCGCGCCGCCTATCTCCTCTACACCCACCCCCAGCGCGTGCGTCGCGCCGGCCTGCTGATCCTCGGCCCCAACCGCGCCTTCCTGTCGTACATCTCGGAGGTCCTGCCGGCCCTGGGGGAGAGCGGTGTCCGGCAGTCGACGCTGGGCGAGGAGATCGCGCGGCATCCGGTCACGGGGGATGACGACCCGCGCACGGCCGCCGTCAAACACGACGCCCGCATGGCCGGGGTGCTGCGCCGCGCGCTGTACGCGCGCGTGCGGGCCGGCGACGACTGCCTCGCCGTACCGGACGGGTCGTACCGCTGGCGGGTCGGAGCCGAGGAGCTGCGGGCGATCCTCGACGGGGTACGGGCCGAGGAGCCGCCGTATCAGGTGGGGAGGGAACGGCTTCGGGCGCGCGTGGTGGCCCGGGTGCGGGCGCAGGCCGAACGGCGAAGCGGCCCCCGTACGAACACCTGGGTTCGGAAGATCGAACGATCACGGGCGATCGGTGCTCACCTCGACACCGTGTGGCCGCGGGTGCGTCCGGAGGAGCTCGTCGCCGAACTGCTCACCGACCCCGAGGCGTTGTCGCGCGCCTGTGACGGACAGCTCGACGGCGAGGAGCAGCAGGCGCTGCTGTGGGCCCGGCCGCCGCGGACGTGGAGGTCGGCGCGCTGGTCGGCCGCCGACCTCGTCCTTCTCGACGAGGTCGCCGGGCTCCTCGAACACCCCCAGGGGTACGGCCATGTCGTCGTCGACGAGGCCCAGGACCTCTCCCCGATGGAATGCCGCGCCATCGCCCGCCGCTCGCCCTTCGGCTCGCTGACCGTCCTCGGGGATCTCGCGCAGGGCACCACGCCGTGGGCGGCCCGCGGCTGGGACGCACAGCTACGCCACCTGGGGAAGCCGCAAGCGGTGGTGGTGCCGCTGACGACCGGGTTCCGGGTGCCGGCGGCTGTGCTGGGGCTCGCCAACCGGCTGCTGCGGCGGCTGGGTGTGGACGTGCCGGAGGCGCGGTCGGTGCGTGAAGACGGGGAGTTGCGGATCCGGGAGGCCGCGGGTGACCTGCGCGGGGCGGTCGTGGCGGCCGTGCGGGACGCACTGCGTCGGGAGGGGTCGGTGGGGGTCGTGGCGGCCGACACGGACGCCGGGTGGGTGCGGGAGGCGCTCACGGAGTCCGGGATCGACGTGGCGGGTCCGGAGGAGCCCGGTGCCCGGGTGACGGTGGCGCCGGCGAGTGTGGTCAAGGGGCTGGAGTACGACCATGTCGTCGCCGTCGAACCGGCGGCGATCGTGGCGGGGGAGCCGGCGGCGGGGCGGGGGCTGCACCGGCTGTACGTGGTGGTGACGCGGGCCGTGTCGCGGCTGGACGTCGTGCACGCGCGCGTGCTGCCCTTCTGAGGGCGGGGCGCCTCCAGGGTGATCCTCCAGGAGGCGTCCCGCCGTGCGGAGGTCAGGCGTCGAGCAGGGGGATCAACTGCTCTTCCTCGTACGTCAGATGCGCCTCCAGTTCCCGGGTGAGGCGCTCGACCTCGGCGCGGGCGGCGGCCGGGTCGGCCGTGCCGAGCGCTGTGCGCAGGTCCTCCACCAGGGCGGCGATGCGTTCGTGCTCCTCGCGGAGACGTGCCACGGCGGGGGCGGCGTCGGGGTGGCGGTCGGCGAGGAAGGGGAACAGGCCGAGGTCCTCGCCGGTGTGGTGGTTGTGCAGCCCGTGGCAGAAGGTGAGGCAGTTGGCGCGCAACTGGGCGCCGAGAGGGCTGCCGCCTTCCGTGCCTTTGCTCATCTCCTCACGGATGAGAGCGAGTTCGCGCCGGAAGGCGTCATGGACGACTTTGATCGCTTCGCCCATGGAGCCGGCGTTGATGTTCGGCGGGCCGCCCGCGATCTCGTACAGTGCCACGACCGGTATCACCCGGCCCGCCTTCCGCTGGTACTCCGCCCAGCCGGCGTCCGTCTCGACGGCTCGCGCGAAGGCCTGGTCGCGCTTCTCGCCCTTCAGTACCTCGGCCCGCGCCCGGTATGTGAACGCACCGCTCTCCACGGTGACTTCGGGATGGGCGAGAAGGTTGTGGTACCAGGCGGGATGCCGGGGAGCGCCGCCCGCGGAGGCGATGACCAGGATGCGGTCGGCGCCGTCGGGGAGGTAGGCCACGGGGGTGGTGTGCTCGGCTCCCGTGCGGGCGCCGGTGGTGGTGAGCAGGATGAGGCGGGCGCCTTCGAAGTAGCCGCCGACGCGGCCCCGGTTGGCGCGGAACTCCTCGATGACCTGTTGGTTGAAGTCGTTGACACTGTTGTCGGGCATGTTCGTGGTTCTCTTCTCTCTCCGGTTCGTGATCGTCACGAGTGATCGGTGATCGGTGATCGGGGATCGGGGATCTCGGATCTGTGATCGAACGCGCGTAGGCGCGGAGAGAGATCGGCGGACTCCTGGCCCGCCGCGGCCTCATTCAGAGGCCGGGCACCCAACTCGCTCGCGGCACTTGGCCGCAAACCCGGCAGTCATGGGGGTAACAGTAGCCTGGACTCGATGCTCCTCTTCCTGGATATCGACGGCACGCTGCTTCCGTTCGGGTCGGCGGATCCGTATGCGGTGTTCGAGACGCCCTCCGGGCAGGGCTCCGGCAACCCGCTGCTGAGCAGGGTCGATCCGGCGCTGGGCCCGCGGCTGCGGGCGCTGGGCTGCGAACTGGTGTGGGCCACCACCTGGCTGGACGAGGCGAACGAGGCCATGGCGCCCTGGCTCGGCCTGCCCCCGCTGCCGGTCGTGGACTGGCCGGAGGAGGCCGAGCGGCCCGGCCCGCTGCACTGGAAGACCCGGCCGCTCGTGGCCTGGGCGGCGGGCCGGCCCTTCGTGTGGCTCGACGACGAGATCGGCGCGGCCGACCAGGACTGGGTGACCGCCCACCACCCTGGGCGGGCCCTGCTGCATCGCGTGGACCATCGGGTGGGGCTCACCGATGCGGACCTCGGTGTGGTGGCGGCGTGGGTGCGCGGGACGTGACCGAACCGTCAGCCGGCGTCACGCCGTATGCTCGCTGCCTCGGCGTAGCGGCGGGCCAGGTGCGCGAAGGCCTCCCGGAGTTCGGGCGGGCCGACGACCTCGATGCCGGCGTCGAATCTGCCGATGAGGGACGCCAGGCCCGGCCACGACCAGGATCCCAGGACGAGGCGGCAGCGGTCCGGGCCGAGTTCCTCGACGACTCCGTCATGGCTGTGCCGGGACACGGCGGTGGCGGGAAGGTCGAGGATCACCTCGCCGCGACACGGCCAGTCACCGGCTCCGCCGGAGCCTCGGAACCGGTCCGTGACGAAGGCGGCCACGTCGCCTCCCGGCAGTACGCGCGGGGTGAAGCGGGGCCCGGTGGGCACGCGCGGCGTGATGCGGTCGGCGCGGAAGGTACGCCAGTCCGCGCGGTCGAGGTCCCAGGCGACGAGGTACCAGCGGCCACCCCAGGTGACGACGTGGTGGGGCTCCACCCGGCGCGGTGGACGCGGGACGCCGGAGTCGTCCACGCCGGGCGGGTAGTCGAAGCGGAGCACCTCCCGCGCGTGGGTGACCGCGCCGAGCGTCATCAGCACGCCGCTGCCGACCGGGGTCTCCGGCCGGCGCCCGGGCTGTTCGACGGCGGTGACCTGGACCGTGTCGACGCGGTGACGCAGCCGTGCGGGCATGACCTGACGCACGGTGGTCAGCGCGCGGGCCGCGGCTTCCTCGATGCCGGCCCCGGAGGTGGTGGCGCTCCTGAGGGCGACGGCCAGGGCGACCGCCTGTTCGTCGTCGAACAGCAACGGGGGCAGGTCGCTGCCCGCGGCGAGCCGGTAGCCGCCGTCCGGGCCCTTGACGGTCACGACGGGATACCCCAGCTCACGCAGGCGTTCGACGTCGCGGCGCACGGTGCGGGGGCTGATGTCCAGCCGCTCGGCCAGCAGTGCGCCCGGCCAGTCCCGGCGCGCCTGGAGCAGGGAGAGCAGCGACAGCAGTCGCGCTGAGGTCTTCGGCATGCCCGGCATCCTGCCCGGAGTAGCGGCCACCACCTGACCGCTTCCGATGCGACGGTGAATCCGTGCCGAAAACCGACAACGACCGGAAGGGCCCGACCATCATGGCTGCCGACACCACCCCCGCCTCCCCTCCCCACGACGAGCGCACCGACCTGCTCGCCGCTCTCGCGACGGCGCGAGCCGCCCTCGTCAGGACGACGCGCGACCTCAGCGACGAACAGGCGGGTGAACGCCCGACGGTGAGCGCGCTGTGCCTGGGCGGGCTGATCAAGCACGTCGCGTCCATGGAGGAGTCCTGGATGCGCTTCGCGGTCGAGGGGCGCTCCGCGATGAACTTCGACCTGCCCGAGGGTGTCACCTGGGCGGACCTCGCGGCCGGTACCGCACGCGCGGTGCCGCAGTGGATGATCGACCACCAGAACGACTTCGCGATGCAGCCCGGCGAGACGCTGGCCGGGATCCTGCGGCGCTACGAGGAGGTCGCCGCCGCGAGCGAGAAGACCCTCGCCTCGGTCCCCGACCTGTCGGCGACGCACCCGCTTCCGGAGGCGCCGTGGAACGAGCCGGGAGCGGTGCGCAGTGTGCGCGGGGTGGTGCTGCACCTCATCGCCGAGACCACCCAGCACGCCGGGCACGCGGACATCCTGCGCGAGACGCTCGACGGGCAGACGTCCACCTGACGCGGTGAGCCGGAAGGGAGGCCGAAGTGCGCAGGGCTCAGCGTCAGGGCTCCCCTGGCCCGGCTCCCACCTCTCGCCTCCGGGCCCTTCCCGCCGTCACACGCCCCCGCCCGCTTCCCGGGCCGCCCGCTCCAGCCGGCCCCGGTACTCCTCCCACCACGCCGAATCGCCCGTGGGGATGCTGGTGTTGTCCTCCCGCATCCCCACGGCTCCGTCGATCAGCTCGCGGAGGATGTCGGCGTGCCCGGCGTGCCGGTGCGTGTCGGCGATCACGCGGACGACGGCGTGATGCAACGTCACCTCGTCCTTGCCGTCGGGCCACCATGGCACCTTGCCGAGGGTGTCCAGCGCCAGGGCGTCGATCGTCGCGTCCGCGTGCGCCCACGCCCGGCGGTAGAGCCCCACGACGAACTCGCGGGACTCGCCGGCGGTGGCCCACATGTCCGCGTTGACCTCCGCACCCTCGTCGAGCCAGGGCAGCGGCTCACCGGAGGGCCGCCCGAAGGTGTCGCCGAGATAGCCCAACTCCACGCTCGCCGCGTGTTTCACGAGGCCCAGAAGGTTGGTACCCGTCGGCGTGAGGGGGCGGCGGATGTCGTACTCCGGGAGCCCTTCCAGCTTCCACAGCAGGGCGTCGCGGGCGGACTGCAGAGAGAAGTGGAGATCGGCTTTGGCGTCCGTTGCGGTCATGGCGCCAGTCTGCCGCGCGGGGCGCCCGGTGCTGCCGTACGGGTGGTGTGGCGCACTCTTGCAAGCGGGTTGCTTGCAATTGTTAGCAGGGCGCGGCATGGTGGAGGCATGGCATCGCTCAACGTCGGCAATCTCGGCGAGTATCTGCGTGAGCAGCGGCGCAACGCGCAGCTGTCGCTCAGGCAGCTCGCCGACGCCGCCGGGGTGTCCAATCCGTATCTGAGCCAGATCGAGCGCGGGCTGCGCAAGCCGAGCGCGGAGGTGCTGCAGCAGGTCGCCAAGGCGCTGCGGATCTCCGCCGAGACGCTGTACGTGCGGGCCGGGATCCTCGACGCCGAGCGGGACCGGGACGAGGTGGAGACGCGCGCCGTCATCCTCGCCGATCCCACGCTGAACGAGCGGCAGAAGCAGGTGCTGCTCCAGGTCTACGAGTCGTTCCGCAAGGAGAACGGCTTCGAGGCCGGCAGGGTGAGCGCGGCGCAGGACGGTGACCCGAGTGACGACAGCGACCGCAGCGACAGTCGCGACGGCAGCGATCGCAGCGGCATGAGAGACAGCGATCGCAGCGGCGCGAGAGACGACGACGGCAGCAGCGGCAGCGGCGACGGCGCCGTACGCGACACCCGCTCTGCCGACGGTAGCGACGCCGACCCGCGGCGGCGATCCGCCGGCTGAGCCGGCCGGACGCGGCGGGGCCCCGAAACCCTCACAGAAAGCCACCGGGAGGACCAGCACCATGGCCATCACCGACGACCTGCGCAAGACCCTCACCGACCCGCGGCCGCTCTACTTCGCCGCCGGCACCGCCGACCTGGCTTTCCAGCAGGCCAAGAAGGTGCCCAGCCTGGTCGACCAGCTGCGCAACGAGGCACCGGCCCGCATCGACGCCGTCCGCAACACCGACCCCAAGGCCGTCCAGGAGAAGGCCACCGCCCGCGTCAAGGAGACGCAGGAGAACGTCCAGACCAGGGTCAACGAGTTCCTCGGTTCCCTCGACTCCGACCTCAAGAAGCTGGGCGAGACCGCCCAGGACCTCGCCCTGCGCGGTGTCGGCATGGCCGCCGAGTACGCCGTGAAGGCCCGCGAGACCTACGAGAAGGTCGCCGAGCACGGTGAGCAGGCCGTGCGGACCTGGCGGGGCGAGGCCGCCGAGGAGATCGAGGAGCTCGCCATCGCCGTCGAGCCGGAGAGCAAGCCGGCCGAGGCCAAGGCGAGCAAGCCCGCCACGGCTCCGGCCGACGCCGGCACGGCGAAGAAGCCCGTCGCGAAGAAGGCTCCGGCCGCTCGCAAGGCGACCCCGGCGAAGAAGACCACGCCGTCGGCCAAGTGACACTCCCCGCGGACGGCGTCCGCGGTCCCGCCCGGTGACACGGACGGGTGATCGGTAACGGGTCGGGCACTCCTGGGGTGCCCGGCCCGTTCTTCGGGTAGCGGGCAGACGGTTGCGGGTACGGTGACCGCGTAGGGACTTAGCCGATACGGGTGGTGGACGTTGTGCTGATGCAGGGATTCGTCGGGTTCATGTGGCTGCTGAGCATGGCCCTGATCCTTTTCAGCGGCTTCGCGCTGATCGACGCCGCCACGCGTCGCGAGGACGCCTACCGCGCGGCCGACAAGCAGACCAAGCCCTTCTGGCTGATCATCCTCGGGCTCGCCTTCGTGGTGAACCTGATCTTCAACATCCTGTCGTTCCTGCCGATCATCGGCCTGATCGCGACGATCGTGTACATGGTCGACGTACGCCCGGCCCTGCGTGGCCTGCCGGGCGGTGGCCGTGCCCGCCGCGGTTCGAGCAGCGACGGCCCGTACGGCCCGTACAACGGCGGACGGTAACCGGCACCGCCGGAGTGCGGCCCCCGGGGCCGTGAAGGCCGGCGTCGTGCCACCGGCTCACCGCCGCGGCCCCGTCGCTACGGCACCCGGTCCAGCAGCAGCACGGCCACATCGTCCGCGAGCTCGCCGCCGTTGAGTTCGCGGACCTCGTTGACCGCCTCCCGCAGCAGCTGCTCCCCGCGCAGCCCCTGGGACAGCTGCCGGCTGATCATCTCCACCATGCCGTCCTGGCCGAGCCGCTCGCGGCCCTGGCCCGTGTGGCCCTCGATCAGGCCGTCGGTGTAGAGCATCAGGCTCCACTCCGGGCCCAGCTCCACCTGCATGCGCGGCCAGCGCGCACCCGGCAGCAGGCCGAGGGCGGGACCGTTGTTGTCGTACGGCAGCAGGCGCGGCGCGCGGCCCGGGCGGGCGATCAGCGGCGCCGGGTGACCGGCCAGGCAGAGGCCCGCGCGGCGGCCGTCCGGCGCTATGTCGACCGTGCACAGGGTCGCGAAGATCTCGTCGTCGGGGCGTTCGTGCTCCAGCACCTGCTGGAGGGTGTTCAGCAGCTCGTCGCCGCACAGGCCCGCCAGCGTCAGCGCGCGCCACGCGATGCGCAGCTCCACGCCGAGTGCCGCCTCGTCGGGGCCGTGTCCGCAGACATCGCCGATCATGGCGTGCACGGTGCCGTCGGGGGTGCGCACGACGTCGTAGAAGTCACCGCCGAGCAGCGCGCGCGAGCGGCCGGGGCGGTAGCGGGCGGCGAAGCGCAGCGGAGAGCCGTGCAGCAGCGGCGTGGGCAGCAGACCACGCTCCAGCCGGCGGTTCTCCTGAGCCCGCAGACGGCCTTCGGCGAGCCGCCGCTCGGCCGAGTCGGAACGTTTCCTCTCCACGGCGTAGCGGATCGCGCGGCTCAGCAGCCGCCCGTCCAGCTCGTCGCGGAACAGGTAGTCCTGGGCGCCCACGCGCACCGCCTGGGCACCACGCTCGGAGTCGCCGGACGCGGTGAGGGCGAGGACGGCGTGCCGGGGCGCCAGCTCCAGCACGTGGCGCAGGACGTACAGCTCGTCGTCGCTGTCCTCGGCACGGCCGGGAGCGGGCAGGGCGAGGTCCAGCAGGATGCAGTGGACGTCGTCGGTCAGCAGCCGCTCGGCCTCGGTGAGGTTGCGGGCGGTGCGAACCCTGATCGGCTTGCCGGCCTGGTCGAGCATCTCGGGCACGATCGGGGAGCCGCCGGGATCGTCCTCGATCAGCAGCAGCGTGAGGTTGGTGTCCGTGGTCGTGCTGATGGTGGTCTTCTGGGCCTTCTCTTCCTTGTGCGCTTCCTTGCGCGGAGCCTCAGTACCGGGATCACCGGATGCACCGGAGAGGCCGCGGACTGCGGGCGCGGCCTGCGCCTGACCACTCTCCACGGCCGGGATCGCTCTCTGCCGCGGTACGGGTACGGGCATTGTCCTGGGTTCCTTCCCTCCCCCCGAGGGCATGGCGGGTGCGAGGGACCTCGACCCACCGACCGGGACCATAGCGGGTGCCGGCGCCGCAGTGGAATGGTGTGAGGCACGCCGCTCAGGGATCGGCCACCGTCATATGCCGCGTTCCGTACCGCAGTTGGACAGGACGCCGTCCGCTCCGGGATGACGAAGGTCACGTCGGTGGTGGGTTTGGCGGCGGAGGCGGGTGGGATGGGTCACGTGCGCCACGTCACCGCGATCCGCGGGGCGTTACCGGACCGGTCCCTCAGTCCGTCTGCGGTCTTACGACGCCCAGGATCGGCATCGAGCCCGCCCCCGCGATCGTGATCGCCCGGCCCGGCCGCGGCGCGTGCACCATCGCGCCGTCGCCCACGTACATCCCGACGTGGCTGGCGTCACCGAAGTAGATGATCAGGTCACCGGGGCGCATGTCCTCGATGCCGACGCGCTGCAGCTGCTTCCACTGCTCCTGCGAGGTGCGCGGGATGGCGCTGCCGGCCGCCGCCCAGGCCTGGGAGGTCAGACCGGAGCAGTCGTACGTCTTCGGGCCCTCGGCGCCCCATTCGTACGGCTTGCCGATCTGCTCGGTCGCGAACTTCACGGCCTTCGTGCCCTGCTCGGTGGCGGTGCCGTCCAACTCGTCGAGGATTCCGGAGCCCAGCCAGGCGGTCTGCGCCGCGTAGGCGGCCCGCTCCTCCAGTTCGGCCAGGCGCTTCCTCTCCTCCTTCTCCAGCTGCGACTCCAGCTTCTCCGCCGCCGCGATCCGCTGCTCGATCTTCTTCTGGGCGGCGGCCTTCGCCTTGCGGCCGGCCTCCAGCTTCTTCCACTGGGCGGAGGCGTCCCTGGCGTACTGCTCCAGGTCCTGCTGGGTGCGGGTCAGCTCCGCCAGCAGGTGTTTCGTGGCGCGTTCGCCCTGGCGGACCCGGCCGCTGCCCTCGAGGAACTCGCCCGGGTTGTCGCTGAGCATCAGATGGGCCTCCGGCGGGAGGCCACCGGTGCGGTACTGGGCGGCGGCTGCGGCACCGGCGCGCCGCTTCAACTCGGTGAGTTTCTCCTTGCCTTCGACGATCCGCTTCGCCAGCGCGACGATCTCGGCGGACTGCCGCTGCGCCTTCTCCTCCGCCGCGTTGTAGGCGTCGGTGGCGGAGGCGGCCTCGCGGTAGAGGGTGTCGAGCTGCTTGCGGACGGCCTCCAGCTCCTCGTTCGTGGCGGGGGCCGAGCCCGCGGTGGTGGAGGGGGTGGGGGTCGGCGCGGGTGCCGCCAACGCCATTCCGGGGGCTGCCAGCACGGTGACCGCGCAGACCACGGTCACCGCTGCCGCCATCAGACCGCGCTTGCCCCTGGCCATTCCCTGCCCCCAAACTGATTGCCCGTCAGTAACATCGAACGCCCGGGCGATCGTGCCATGCCGTGGCGCAAAACGACAGAGGCAGTGACTCCCTCCCCCATTCCGGCCGTCGCACGACGATCCCCCCGCCTTCTGTGACGAACGACTCACGGAGATCGTTCCGTGAGATCCGGCTCACCGGGGAAACGAGGGGGAAAAGCCGAACGGCCGGGGCGCCAACGCAGTTGGGCGCCGCTCACCCGCGGGTTTCGGTGCCGAGGCCGCTGGGCGCCGCTCACCCGCGGCGGCGAGCGGGCCTGTCACCCGCGCGGTGCCAACGCCCCCCAGGACAACGTCACTTCCCCCTGCCGCCAGCGCGCCGGACCGTCCGTCACCGGCCAGTCGGCCGCCAGGTCCCGCACGGCCCGGATCCAGCGCTGGCGGGCGCCGTACGACGCGTAGGGCGCGGCGGCCGCCCAGGCGCGGTCGAAGTCACGCAGGAAGGCGTGCACCGGCTCGCCGGGGACATTGCGGTGGATCAGCGCCTTGGGCAGCCGTTCCGCCAGGTCCGAGGGGCGCTCCAGGGAGCCGAGCCTGGTCGCGAAGGTCACCGTGCGCGGGCCCTCCGGCCCGAGCGCGACCCACACGTGCCGCCGCCCGATCTCGTCGCAGGTCCCCTCGACCAGCAGCCCGCCGCGCGAACCCCGCACGGGATCGGCGGGCGCGAGTCGCGCGCACAGCCGTGCCCATACGCCGGCGACCTCCGCCTCGTCGTACTGGCGCAGGACGTTCGCCGCGCGGATGAGATGGGGCCGGCGGGGGAGCGGGATCTCGAAGCCGCCGTGCCGGAAGGCGAGCCCCTCGCGCGCATACGGCTGCGCCGCGGCCACGCGCGCGGGTTCGATCTCGACGCCGACCACGCGCGCGCGGGGCGCGGTCGCGCGCAGCCGCGTCAGAAGCTCGACGGCGGTCCAGGGAGCGGCGCCGTAGCCGAGGTCGACGGCGACGGGATCGCTGACGCGGCGCAGTTCGTGGCCGTGTGTGGCGGCGATCCAGCGGTCCATGCGCCGCAGCCGGTTCGGATTGGTCGTCCCGCGCGTCACCGTCCCCACGGCAGGGGTCCGCCCGCTCGGGCGAAGCCGAGGGTGCGGGAGGGCCGTGGGGCGGGCTGTCATACGTACGAGGGTAGGGGTGCCTGGGCAGTGCTTCGCCGGACATCTCCGTCCAGGTGGCGGCAGAACGCTGCCGCGCGTCGAACGGTTGAGCGATCAGCAGTAATGATTCAGCAAAAAACCAGTCACCGGAAATGGAGCACCCACCTCCGGCGTTGCACAGGTTCGGAGGGCCCGGCGTCCTCGGTCAGGCATGCCCGCGGCAGGGAGGAACGGCACGTGAGCCAATACGTCAGCAGGCTCGGTCGCCGCTCGCCGGCGGCCCCCTCGCGGCTCCGCCTGGGGCACCGCCGCGCACGCCGCGTGGCGATGCTCTCCGTGCACACCTCACCGCTCCACCAGCCCGGCACCGGCGACGCCGGCGGCATGAACGTCTACATCGTGGAGCTCGCTCAGCGCCTCGCCGCCCTCAACATCGAGGTCGAGATCTTCACGCGCGCGACCACCGGCGCCCTGCCACCCGCCGTGGAGCTGGCCCCCGGCGTGCTCGTCCGGCACGTCGACGCGGGCCCCTACGAGGGCCTGGCCAAGGAGGACCTCCCGGCCCAGCTGTGCGCCTTCACGCACGGTGTGATGCAGGCCTGGGCGGGCCACCGCCCCGGCTACTACGACCTCGTGCACTCGCACTACTGGCTCTCCGGCCACGTCGGCTGGCTCGCCGCCCAGCGCTGGGGCGTCCCCCTGGTGCACGCCATGCACACCATGGCCAAGGTCAAGAACGCCAACCTCGCCGACGGCGACACCCCCGAGCCCGCCGCCCGGGTCATCGGCGAGACCCAGATCGTGGCCGCCGCGGACCGGCTGATCGCCAACACCGCCGAGGAGGCCGACGAGCTGGTACGGCACTACGCCGCCGGCCGCGCCAAGGTCGCCGTGGTGCACCCGGGGGTCAACCTCGACCGCTTCCACCCGGCCGACGGCCGCGCCGCCGCCCGCGCCCGCCTGGGCCTGCCGCAGGACGCGCTGATCCCCCTCTTCGCGGGCCGGATACAGCCCCTGAAGGCCCCCGACGTGCTGCTGCGCGCGGTCGCCGTCCTGCTCGACCAGCGGCCCGGCCTGCGCTCCCGGCTGGTCGTCCCGGTCGTCGGCGGCCCCAGCGGCAGCGGCCTCGCCAAGCCGGAGGGCCTGCAGAAACTGGCCGCGCGCCTCGGGATCGCCGATGTCGTGCGGTTCCGCCCGCCCGTCGGCCAGGATCAGCTCGCGGACTGGTTCCGGGCCGCGTCCGTGCTGGTCATGCCGTCGTACAGCGAATCGTTCGGCCTGGTCGCCATCGAGGCGCAGGCGGCCGGGACGCCGGTGCTGGCCGCCGCCGTCGGCGGGCTCCCGGTCGCCGTGCGGGACGGCGCGACCGGATTCCTCGTCCAGGGGCACGATCCGGCGGCGTACGCGCGCGTGCTGCGCGAGTTCGCCGACGACCCGCAGCTGAGTGCCCGGCTCGGCACGGCCGCCGCCCGCCACGCCCGCTCCTTCGGATGGGACGCCTCGGCCGCCGCCACGGCGGAGGTCTACTCGGCGGCCCTGCAGTCGCACCGCCGCCGCGCCCGGGCCCAGCACGCCTGACGTACGCTGCCGCCATGGGCGATGCAGAGCAGCGGGCCGCGCAGGTCCTCGAGGGTGTGTTCAAGGACGCCGAGCTGGAGTGGGAGAGCCCCACGCCCGGCCACTACGTGGTCAAGCTGCCCGGCACCCGCAAGCTGTCGACGACGGTCTCCCTGATCGCGGGACGCCACTCCCTGTCGCTGAACGCCTTCGTGATCCGCCACCCCGACGAGAACGAACCGGCCGTCCACCGCTGGCTCCTGGAGCGCAACCTCAAGCTGTACGGCGTGAGTTACGCCGTCGACCCGCTCGGCGACATCTACGTCACCGGCAAGCTGCCGCTCGCCGCCGTCACCGCGGACGAGGTCGACCGGCTGCTCGGGCAGATCCTCCAGGCCGCCGACGGCGCCTTCAACACCCTTCTGGAGATGGGCTTCGCCTCGGCGATCCGCAAGGAGTACGCCTGGCGGGTCTCGCGAGGCGAGTCGACCAGGAACCTGGAGGCGTTCGCGCATCTGATTCAGCGCGACGAGCCCGAGGGCGGCGCGCCCTCCCGGTAGCGTCCCGGGGTCACGCCCACCAACCGCCGGAAGTGCCGCGTCAGATGGGCCTGGTCGTAGAACCCGGTGGCGGCCGCCGCCTCGGCCGGGCGGGCGCCCGCCAGCAGCAGCCGCCGGGCGCGCTCGACGCGCCGCGAGTTCAGGTACTGGTGCGGTGCGATGCCGTACGCCCCGCTGAACGCCCGTACCAGATGGGCGGGATGGGCCTGCAGGAGTGCGCCCGCCTCGCCCAGCGACAGCCCGTCGACGACCCGCTCGTCGAGGAGTTCACGCAGTCGCCGGGCGAGGGCGGGGTCGGTGCGTGGGCCGGTGGTGGCGAGCCGTGGCCGCAGATGGGCGCGCAGCCGGTCCCCGATCAGCGTCAGCCGGCTCTCGGCCTCCAGTTCGTCACCGGGGCAGGCCAGCGCGGCGTGCAACTGCCCGACGCGCCGCCGCAGCACCGGATCGCGCAGATCGGGCCCGTCGACCGCGGGCCCGATCAGCTCGTCGGTCAGCAGCGGGCCCTCCAGGTACAGCACCCGCTTGCGGAAGCCGTGCGGGGTGGCGGCCGAGCCGTTGTGCGGGACGTGCGGCGGCAGCAGGCTGACCGTGTCGTGGGGGGTGCCGTGCTCATGCCGGTCGAGGTCGTACCGCACGGCGCCGTCGTCCACGATCAGCAACGTCCACGCCTCATGGACATGCATCGGATAGGCGTACTCGGTGAAGTGGGCGTGGAAGACCTCGACGACGCCCGGGACGGACGGCCGCCAGGCGGAGACCTCCCGCTGCTGGGCCATGCAAAAAACGTACAAGACCGGCCCGTACGACGGTCGGCAGGCTGCTCCCATGAACGATTCCGCACCTGATCCCGCCGGCCGCTTCGACACCAAGATCGCCGTCCTGCTCCGCGAGGACCTGGAGACCTGGCAGCGTCTGAACGTCACCGCCTTCCTGGTCAGCGGCCTCGGCCGGGAGGTCCCCGAGGTGATCGGGGAACCCTACGAGGACGCCGACGGCGTGCCCTACCTGCCGATGTTCCGCCAGCCGGTGCTGGTCTTCGAGGGCACCAAGGAAACCCTGACCGCGGCCCACGCGCGCGTGCTCTCGCGGGCCCTCCCGCGCGCGGTGTTCACCTCGGACCTGTTCGCGACGGGCAACGACCGGGACAACCGGGCGGCCGTACGGGCCGTGCCGACGGGGGAGCTGGACCTGGTGGGGCTGGCGGTCCACGGCCCGCGCAATGCCGTGGACAAGGCCCTCAAGGGCGCCCGGATGCACCCGTAGCGCCGGGTCAGGCGGTGCCGACCCCGGACTTCGCCGGGGAAGGCGCCGCGATGACGGCCGGCTCGCGCCGGGGGAGGCGGCCCATCAGGACGGCGTACCCGAACGCCGCCGCCGTACCGACCACCGCGCAGATTCCCCACAGCCACTGCGCGCCGTACCGGTCGATGACGACACCCGACATCAGCGGCGCGATCAGGCCCGCGACCGACCAGGACATGGTGTGCATGCCCTGGTAGCGGCCGCGCCCGTGGTCGGGGGAGAGGGCGACGACGAGGCCGGTCTGGGTGGGCGCCATGACGATCTCGGCGAGGGTCCACACGCAGACGGTCAGCGCGAAGAGGGCGACCGATCCGGCGAACGCCGTGAGGCCGAAGCCGTACCCGGCGAGCAGCGACGAGATGATCAGCAGCCGCCGGGGATCGCGGTGCTCGATGTAGCGGGTGACGGGGATCTGGAGCGCGACGATCAGTACGCCGTTGACGGCGAGGGCCATGCCGTAGTCGGCGGGCGTGAAGCCGGCCTCGCCCATCGCGATCGGCAGGCCGACCGAGCCCTGCTGGAAGATCAGCGCGAGCAGGAAGGACAGCCCCACGACACCCATGAAGCGGCCGTCCCGCAGCACGGTGCCGAGGGAGACGGCGTCCGCCTGCTTCGCCGTGGCCGTCCGGTCGGGCCTGGACTCCGGCAGCTTCACGAAGACGACGATCGCGCAGATCATGGTCATGCCCGCCTCCAGCAGGAAGCCGGCGCGGTAGCTGACCTCGGCGATGAAGCCGGCGGCGGTGGAGGAGATCGCGAAGCCGAGGTTGATCGCCCAGTAGTTCAACGAGAACGCGCGGACCCGGTCCTCGGGGCGAATGATGTCCGCCATCATCGCCTGCACCGCGGGCCGGGAGGCGCTGGAGGCCGCGCCCACCAGGAAGGCGACGGCGGCGATGGCCACCGGGTGCCGCACGAACCCGAGCAGCGCGACGGACACCGCCATCGACGACTGGGCGATGAGCAGCGTCGGCCGCCGCCCCAGCCGGTCGGCCATGACGCCGCCGCCGAGGGAGAGGACGGCGCCGCCCAGGCCGTACAGGGCCGCGACCAGTCCGGCGTACGAGGCGGAGTGGCCGCGGTCGATGGTCAGGTACATGGCCATGAAGGTGGCCACGAACCCGCCGAGCCGGTTGATCAGCGTGCTGGTCCACAGCCACCAGAACTCGCGGGGGAGCCCTGAGACGCTCTCCCGGACGGCACGTCTCAGGGCGGCTGACGACATCGCGGATCCCCCACAGCTGTAAGCGGCGCAAGCGGAGCCCACAACTTACAAACGGGATCCGCGGGCCCGCCACTCAATTGACGGGGAGCGTCAATCGAGAGGGCTGCGGGGCGACTTCCGCCGCCCGTTCGAAGCGACTGGCGAACGGATACTTCCGCTCCAGGAAGGCATGGATGGCCGCCTGGGCCGCCGCCCGCTCCGCGGGGTCGGTGTCCACGTCGTTGAGGCAGAAGAAGTCGACGTCCTCGCCGGCCTCCAGCCGGGCCAGCCGCCGCCGCATGTCCGGTGTGCCCAGCTGGACGTAGCGGAAGCGGTAGTCCGCCGGTACGGCCCGGCCGGTGGCGATCGCCCAGTGGTGGTGCAGCGTGGACGCCGGGGCGACATCGGTGGTGGCGCGGAACCGTGAGTACGACGTCCGCTCCAGCTCCTCGATGCCGAGCTGCTCCATCTCCCGCATCACCGCCATCAGTTGCGGATGCGGGGTGTGCAGCGACTTGTGCGTGATCTGGCGGCCGTGGAAGCGCCGGATCACCTCGCGGGTGTTCTTCCCCGCCGAGTTCGGGGCCGGCTCCATCGGATGCGGGTCGCCGACCCCGAGCTTCAGCGGGGACAGCGGGATGCGGGCGATGCCGTTGCCGTGGAAGAAGTGCTCGGCCCCCACCGGGCGGTTGATGAAGACGTCGTCGTTGAAGTAGAGATAGCGCTCCGACAGGCCCGGGATGTGGTGCAGCCGGCTCTCGATCGCGTGCGAGTTGAAGACCGGGAGCGCGTCGGCCGGGAGGATGTCCCGGTGGTCGACGACGGTCAGGCCCTCCGCCCGCGGATCCAGCCAGTCGGGGACCTGCGAGTCGGTCACGAGGTAGACGTGCCGGACGAACCCGGCGTTCATCTCCAGCGAGCGCAGCGCGTACTTCAGCTCGTCATGGCTGGTGTAGCGGGAGTCGCCGGTCTCGCGCGGAGCGATGACGCTGCCGGAGACCGCCTGATGGGCGCGGCGCTTCGCGGCCATCGCCGGGTCCTCCCCGTCGACCCAGGTGTACACGGCGTCGACGGGGAAGCACACCTCGTCGATCCGCGGCTCGGCGAACGGGGCGAACGTCGGCACGCTGCGGCGCCGGGCGTCCACCACGGCCGGCCGCTGCGCCGACACCGGGAGCACCTCCGAGACCGGGTTGCGGCGCGGCGCGACGAGCGCCGTCCCGAAGGCGTCCGGCAACTGGACGCCGGGCACGGTCAGATGGCCCGGGTCCGTGCCCAGGTCCTCGCCGTGCTGCCAGAACTCGATGTCGCAGCCCGTCTCCAGGCCGCCCAGCACCTGCCCCTGCGGCCCGAGGCGCACCTCGCCGGTCCGCAGCACGGCGGCCCGCCGCAGCGCCCGCGGCAGCCCCCCGTCGGCCCACAGCACCGCCATGGTGACGGTGCCGTCAGGGCCGACGGCACCGACGAACGCCGCCGTGCCGGCGAAGTGCCGCGCCGCCCGGTCGAGGACCGTGCCGCGGTGCGTCTCCGCGACGCCGATCACCTGACGCGGCCCGGCGTACCCCTGGGCGGCGGGGACCAGGAAGTACGGCACCTCGGCCGCGTCCAGCAGGGCGCACACCCGCTCCAGATCCGTGGCGGCGGCGTCCGCCGCGGTGTAGCCGGTGACCATACGCCCGTACAGCCGCGCCGGGCCGAAGGTGACCCGGCGCAGGCCGGGGACGTCGGCCCGCAGCCGCCGGCGGGCCCGGGACGCGCGCAGCGCCCAGACCCCGGCCGGCAGCCTCAGCCTGAGGCGCAGCGCGAGGTCCCGGGCGGCCCGCAGGCCCGGGCGCGCCGCGAGACGGTGACGGATTCCCATGGCCGTTGCCCTATGAGGGCTGCTGCTCGGAGCCGACGGCCGGCTTCTGCGCCGGCTCCCCGGCCTGCCGGCCGACGGACTTCCCCATGGGCGACTCGGTCCGCGTCCCCGACTGCGCGCCGGTCTGCTTCGCGCCGTGCTTCTCGTACGGGCTGGGGAACGGGAAGTAGTTCTCCAGGAACTGGTGCATCCGGACGCTGACCTGCTCCCGCTCCTGCGGCGGCACATCGACGTCGTTCAGGCAGAAGAAGTCGAAGCGGCGGTTCTTGCGCAGGTCGTCCAGGCGGCTGTCGGCGTCCGGACGGCTGATGTTGACGTACCGGAAGCCGAACTTGCCCGGCACGCCCCGGCCCGTCATCAGCGCGTACTGGTACAGCAGCGGCGCCGTCATGGCGATGTCCGTGGGCGAGCGGAAACGGGACGCCATCGTGCGGGTGACGTCCTCCGGGAACAGCTCCTCCAGCTCCAGCAGCGTCTCGCGCCGCTGCGGCAACGGGGTGTGCATGAAGTTGTTCGTCGTCATCCGGCCGAACTTCTCCAGCAGCAGCGCGCGGACGTTCTTGCTGGCGGAGTTGGTGGCCGTCTCCTCGGCGTGCGGCTTGCCGATGCCGATCTTCAGCGGGGACACCGGAATCTTCATCAGGCCGCTGCCGTGGAAGAAGTGCTCCGGGGTGATCCGGCGGCCGACGAACACGTCGTCGTTGAAGTACAGGTAGTGCTCCGACAGGCCCGGGATGTGGTGCAGCCGGGTCTCGATCGCGTGCGAGTTGAAGACGGGCAGCACGCCCTCGGGGAAGATGTCGCGGTGGTCGACGACCGTGATGCCCTCGGCCGAGTCGTCGAGCCAGTGCGGCTTCTGGCCGTCCGTGACGATGTAGATGTGCCGGACGAAGTCGGCGTACATCGCCAGCGAGCGCAGCGAGTACTTCAGCTCGTCATGGCTCGTGTAGCGGGAGGCGTTGGTCTCCTTGTCCAGGATCTCGGCCGTGCCGCGGCCCTGGTACCGGGCCCGCTTGGCCCGCATCTCCGGCTGCTCGCCGTCGACCCAGGTGTAGACGACATCCACCGGGAAGGTGACGCGATTCACGGTCGGCAGGGTGAGCGGGGCGAAGCTCGGCAGCTCCCGATCGCCGACCCGCACCGTGGCGGGCTTCTGCTCGGCCGCCGGCAGCACGTCGGTGACGCCGTTGTTGCGCGGCGTGATCAGGGACTCGCGGAAGACGTCCTCGGACGCCTGCGGCTGCACCTTCGCCAGTCGCTGCTCCCCCTGCTCGGTGGCGAGCAGTTCGGCCCCGTCCTCCCAGAACTCGACGTCGCAGGCCAGCTCGGGTCCGGCGAGCAGCTGGCCGGCGGGACCGAGGTGGTTCTCGCCGATCCGCAGCACGGGAGCCGTACGCAGCTTGGCGGGCAGTACGCCGTCCAGGAACATCGCGGGGTGCTTGAGCTGGCCGCCGGCCACCGGCCTGCCGATGAACACGGCCTTTCCGGTGTTCCGCGCCTCCAGGGCGGCCAGGAACCGCTCCCGGTCCACGGCGTTCACACCCACGGTGTGACGGACCCGGGAGACCGGCACGAGGAAGTACGAGATCCCCTCCTGCTCCAGCGCTGAGACCACCAGGTCGAGGTTGGCGGCGGCCGCCTCGGCGGCGGTGAACCGGGTCACGACCCGGCCGTACAGCCGCTGGCCTCGCACCGCCACCGGGCGCAGAACCGGATCGCCGACCGCTGCTCTGCGGCGCCGCCGCATGGTACGCAGCTGCCACACCTGCTCGGCGGCCTTCCGCTCGACTCGCGGTTTCATCCGCCGCGCAAAGGAACGCACGGTCACGTTCAGAGCTCCTCTTCGTGTACCCCCATACCGGTCCTGCGATGAACAGACAGTCGACTGTGGGGGAGGGTTGCGTAGGAGTTAACCAAAAATTCAGCGGGAAGGTGGACACGGCGGGTGCGTGCTCCGGGCCACACGGGCCCTTTCTGCCGCCGCCCCTCGGCCCTCTCGGGCCGCTCGGGCTTAGGTAGGCTCGAAGCCATGGCCGACGCACCGTACAAGCTGATCCTCCTCCGCCACGGCGAGAGCGAGTGGAACGAGAAGAACCTGTTCACCGGCTGGGTGGACGTCAACCTGACCCCGAAGGGCGAGAAGGAGGCGACGCGCGGCGGTGAGCTGCTGAAGGACGCCGGCCTGCTGCCCGACGTGGTCCACACGTCCCTCCAGAAGCGCGCCATCCGCACGGCGCAGCTGGCCCTGGAGGCCGCCGACCGCCTCTGGATCCCGGTCCACCGCTCCTGGCGCCTGAACGAGCGCCACTACGGCGCCCTGCAGGGCAAGGACAAGGCGCAGACCCTCGCCGAGTTCGGCGAGGAGCAGTTCATGCTGTGGCGCCGCTCCTACGACACCCCGCCGCCCGCGCTGGACCGCGACGCCGAGTACTCCCAGTTCTCCGACCCGCGCTACGCGACCCTCCCGCCGGAGATCCGCCCGCAGACGGAGTGCCTGAAGGACGTCGTCGTCCGCATGCTCCCGTACTGGTTCGACGCGATCGTCCCCGACCTCCTCACCGGCCGCACGGTCCTGGTCGCCGCCCACGGCAACTCCCTGCGCGCCCTGGTCAAGCACCTGGACGGCATCTCAGACGCCGAGATCGCGGGCCTGAACATCCCCACGGGCATCCCCCTGTCCTACGAACTCGACGCCGACTTCAAGCCGGTCGTCCCCGGCGGCACGTACCTCGACCCGGAGGCGGCCGCGGCGGCGATCGAGGCGGTCAAGAACCAGGGCAAGAAGAAGTAGCCGGTACCAGCCGGTATTGATCAAGCCCCCTACCTGCGATTCTTCGCGAGTAGGGGGCTTGAGGCTCTCTTGGGGCGGTCATCGGGCCGGCAGGGCGATGGGGCCGTGCGCTCTCCGGGCTCCGGCTCCTGTCTCCACTCCGCTCTGGCGCCTGCGCGGGGACACCGGCGCGCACTCGTGCCGCCGGAGTGATCCCCGACCGGAACCGGGAGTGCGCCCGTGACTTCGAGGGGGCCGGACGCGCGCCACCGGCCGTCGTTCAGGCCCGGGTGTAGCCGCCGTCGGCGAAGAGTTCGGCGCCGGTGACGAACGACGAGGCGTCCGAGGCCAGGAAGAGGGCGGCCTCGGCGATTTCCTCGGCGTCGGCCAGCCGCCCCAGTGGCACGACGGCCTCGGCGAACCGGTCGGCGTCCGGTCCCGCGGCGCCCAGCAGGCCAGGGGTCCGCGTGGGTCCCGGGCTGAGCACGTTGACCCGGAATCGGCGCTCCCGCGACTGCCGGGCCCAGTTGTGCACGAGGTTGCTCACCGCCGCCTTGGAGGCGCTGTAGACCTCGAGTTGCTCATGGGGCCGCACGCTGTTGCTCGAGCCGACGACCAGGACGGAGGCGTTCTCCGCCAGCAGCGGAAGCGCCTTCTGGACGGTGAACAGCGGGCCCTTGACGTTGACGGCGAGCGTCAGGTCGACGTTCGCCTCGGTGTGGGCGCCGAGCGCGGCGTCCGCGACGATTCCCGCGTTGGCCACCAGCACGTCGATGCGTCCGGCCTCCTCGCGGACTCGTGCGTAGAGGGCGTCCAGGTCGGCCAGGACCGAGACGTCGGACCGTACGCCGGTGGCCGCAGGCCCCATCTCCTTGACCGCCGCTTCGATGCGGTCGATGTCCCGGCCGGTCACGAAGACCCGTGCGCCCTCCTGGACGAAACGGTGGGCGATGGCCCGCCCGATCCCGCTGGTCCCTCCGGTGATCACGGCCACCTTGTCCTGCAGCACGCCTGGCATGTCGAACCCCTAAGTTCTGGAATGGATCGTCCATAACGTATGCCGTAATGGACGATCGAGTCAAGAATGGGTAGGCTGAAACCATGCCGAGACCACGCGCATTCGACGAACGCCAAGTCCTGGAGCGGGCCCGGGAACAGTTCTGGGCGACCGGCTACGCAGGAACCCGGATGGACGACATCGCGCAGGCGACCGGCCTGGGCAAGGGCAGCCTGTACGGCGCGTTCGGCGACAAGGGCAAGCTGTTCCACCGTGTGTTCGGCGACTGGTGCACCGCGGTCGTCGAGGTTGCCGAGGGACGGCTGGCAGGTGGCCCGGACGCGGAGGCCTTGGCCCGGCTGTCCGGATACGTGCACCTCATGGCGGAGAACACCGCCTCCGACACCGAGCGCCGCGGGTGCCTGTTGGCCAAGGGCGCGGCGGAACTGGCCCAGCACGATCCGACGGTCGCCGGACGGTCGGCCGAGACCATGACCGCACTGCTGACCCTGCTGCGGACGGAGATCAGTGCCGCCCAGCGCCACGGCGACATTGACAGCGAGGCGGATCCGGAGCGGTTGGCGGCACTGCTGCTGACGGTGGTCCGCGGTATCGAGGCGGTGGGCAAGGCCGGCCTGGACCCGGAGACGCTGCGGAACATCGCGGACACCGCACTGGCGGTCCTGCCCGTGCCCGGGGGCAGAATCGCAACCGGCGAAGTCCGGCCCGCGGGAACCGGCCTGGGGCCGTCGCAGCCACATGATCCACCGGACAGCGCCTGGTATGCCAAGGCGCCTTGATCTCACCGACCCGCTCGGACATGGCCTCCGGATTGTGGCGCCCACCGGCGTGAGGCAGGGTGGGTCTGGGAGTGGTGTGCCACGGATGTGAGCTGTGGCCGGCGTCCATTCCCGGCAGGCCTACGGAGGTGGGGTAGATGTCGGAGAAGAACCCAGCGCACGAGTCCCCGGCCGAGGGCAACCAGGTCTCGCTGCCACCCGAGGTCAAGATGCTGCAGGAAGTCAATCCGCCCTTCTTCCCCGAAGGCGGATCGGCGATGACGATCCTCGTCGAGTGGCCTCCTGGTCACCCCGGGCTCCCTCCGCATCGCCACTCGGGGCCGGCGTTCGGCTACGTGATGGAGGGCGCGGTCCGGTTCGAGATCGAGGGTGAGCCGGAGCGCGTGGTCAAGGCCGGGGAGACGTTCTGGGAGCCGGGCGGTGACGTGATCCACTACCAGGACGGCAACGCCAGCGCCGACGAACCGGACAAGTTCGTCGTGACCATGGTGTGTGCGCCGGGTCAGCCGATGCTCACGTTGGTCGACGAGGAAGAGCTGAAGGAACGGGCGCACCTGCGCGCCCCGCGTCCAGACGGCGGCTGATGTCTCCGTGAGGTGAGGCCGCCTCCAAGTGAGCCCCCTGCCTGCGGCTTTTACAGGCGGGGGGCTTGTTCCTGTGCCGGGGCCGTCTCCGGGCGTCAGCGACCTGGCCCGATCCGTGACAAGGGCCGCGCGTCAGATCGTCAGCGGTACCGCGTGGACCTCGTCCGCCTTGTGTCCCGCCCGCTCGTGGATGCGCTGGACCGCCTCTGCCGAAGGTGCCTCGGAGAGGCAGTAGACGATTCCGGAGTCCGGGTCCGCCCAGGCCTGCTTGAAGTGCACGCTCTCCTCGTTCTCTATGGCGAGGTCGGCCTGGTGGGCCGAGTGGAGCTCGTCCGCGGTGATGCCGCGCATGCCGCGGTGGACGTCCATGAACTGGGGCATGGCCTCGCACCTCCTTCCGTGCTGCCCGCTGGGTCGCTTCCTCCTCCATGCTGCGCCCGCACGCGGGGCCACGGCGACGCGGGAAGCGCGAAGGGCCCCCAGCGGTTTCGCCGGGGGCCCTTCACCTGCGTAAGAACATCAGCCGCACTGGCAGGGATTTCCCTGCTGGCACCCGCACGTGCACCCCGAGCCGCAGCCGCACGCGCCGATCAGGTTCAGGCTCCTGATGTCGGCGGGCTGCTCGGTGGGGCGTTCCTGCGTGGGGTCGGGCGTGGGCGTACGGGGCGTGCTGGGGGATTCGGCCATGGGTCCCTCCTCAAGGCACTGTGCCTGTGCCCATTCCATGCCCGCTTCTCCGGGCGCATCAACGGCGCACAGAGGCGGAAATGCGCCCCCGACGGACCTCAGGAGCCCCTTTCAGGCTCCTCGGCCCCGCCTTCAGGCCCCCTCAACCCCCGGCACGACATCCGCCTGGAGCTCATCCGCGTGCTCACCCGTCACCAGGAACACCACCCGCTTGGCCACCGCCACCGCGTGGTCCGCGAACCGCTCGTAATAGCGGCCGAGCAGCGTCACGTCGACCGCCGTCTCGATGCCGTGCTTCCAGCGGTCCTCCATCAGGTGCTGGAACAGCGTGCGGTGCAGCTGGTCCATCTCGTCGTCGTCCTGCTCCAGCTGCATCGCCAGGTCGATGTCCTTGGTGATGATGACCTCGGCCGTCTTCGCCATCAGACGCTGCGCGAGCTGACCCATCTCCAGCAGCGTCGCGTGCAGGTCCTGGGGGACCGCGCGCTCGGGGAAGCGCAGGCGGGCGAGCTTGGCGACGTGCTGGGCGAGGTCGCCGGAACGCTCCAGGTCGGCGCTCATCCGCAGCGACGTCACCACGATGCGCAGGTCCGTGGCCACCGGCTGCTGGCGGGCCAGCAGGGCTATCGCCCGGGCCTCCAGGTCGTGCTGCAGGTCGTCGACCTTCTTGTCGCCCTCGATGACACTTTCGGCCAGCTTCAGGTCGGCGTCGAGCATGGCCGTCGTGGCGCGTCCGATCGCCGACCCGACCAGGCGGGCCATCTCGACCAGGCCGTCGCCGATCGAGTCAAGTTCCTCATGGTACGCGTCCCGCATCAGGTTTCCCTCTCGTGCGATGTCCTGGGGGATTCATGGGGGCCTGCCGAAGCACCCGGACATGCCGGGACCCCGTCGTGAACCGGTGGTGCGAACCCCACGCTCCCACGTTCCGGTCCCTACGCGTCCGTTTCGGCCACCCCAAATGAATCAATACTGGCTCCAAGGTGAACTCTGGGCGACGAGTGTTCGAGGTCCCACTCGGACGGCTGTGGGTAAGGGGTAGCGCATGCCTAACCTGGGTGCATGGACGTGAACGCGGCGGTCGCCGCAGCGGCAGCGATCGCCGGTGTGCTCACCGGTGTCATCGCCATGCTGGCGTTCCGCTGGAGCGAACGCGACCTGAAGCGACCCACCCGAACCTCCCTGCACACCGACCCCGTGCTGCCGCCCGGCGTGGACACCGTGCTGTCCGTGCTGCGCTCCTCGGCCGTCGTCCTCGACGAGGCGGACGCGGTCGTCAAGGCCAGTTCCGCCGCGTACGCCCTCGGGCTGGTGCGGGGCGGCAGGCTCGCGGTCGACCCCATGCTCCAGATGGCCCGCGACACCCGGCGTGACGGAGAGATACGCCAGGTCGAGCTGGACCTGCCCCGGCGGGGCTCCGGCCGCGGCGAGGCGCTCGCCGTCTCCGCCCGGGTCGCGCCCCTCGGCTCCCGGCTGGTGCTGCTGCTGGTCGAGGACCTCACCGAGGCCCGCAGGATAGAGGCGGTACGGCGCGACTTCGTCGCCAATGTCAGCCACGAGCTCAAGACCCCCGTCGGCGCGCTCTCCCTCCTCTCCGAGGCCGTCATGGACGCCTCCGACGACCCGGAGGCGGTGCAGCGCTTCGCCGGCCGGATGCAGATCGAGGCGACCCGGCTGACCAACCTGGTGCAGGAGCTCATCGACCTCTCCCGGGTCCAGAACGACGACCCGCTGGAGGACGCCGAGCCGGTCCGGGTCGACGAACTGGTCGCCGAGGCCGTCGACCGCTGCCGCCACCAGGCGGGCACCAAGCAGATCACCATGGCCGCCGGCGGCACCGCCGACCTGCACGTCTGGGGCAACCGCAGCCAGCTGGCGGCCGCCCTCGGCAACCTGGTGGAGAACGCCGTCAACTACTCCCCCGCCCGCACCCGCGTCGGCATCGCCGCCCGCCGGGTCAGCGGCTCCGGCGGGGACACCATCGAGGTCGCCGTGACCGACCAGGGCATCGGCATCTCCGACAAGGACAAGGAGCGCATCTTCGAGCGCTTCTACCGCGTCGACCCCGCCCGCTCCCGTGCCACCGGTGGCACGGGCCTCGGGCTCGCCATCGTCAAGCACGTGGCCGCCTCGCACGGCGGGGAGGTCACGGTGTGGAGCTCCGAGGGACAGGGCTCCACCTTCACGCTGCGGCTGCCGGAGGCGGGTCTGGCCCGCGACCGGGCGCACCAGCACCCCTCCCTCGACGACGAGGCCGGGCAGTCCGCCGACTCGTCCCCCGCCAGACCATCGTACGAACCGCTTCCCGCCCCGGAGGTCCTTCCGTGACCCGTGTGCTCGTCGTCGAGGACGAGGAGTCCTTCTCCGACGCCCTGTCGTACATGCTCCGCAAGGAGGGCTTCGAGGTCGCCGTCGCGACCACGGGGCCCGACGGTCTCGACGAGTTCGAGCGCAACGGCGCCGACCTCGTCCTGCTCGACCTGATGCTGCCCGGCCTGCCGGGCACGGAGGTCTGCCGCCAGCTGCGCGGCCGCTCCAACGTCCCCGTCATCATGGTGACGGCCAAGGACAGCGAGATCGACAAGGTTGTCGGGCTGGAAATAGGAGCAGACGACTACGTCACCAAGCCGTTCTCCTCGCGTGAGCTGGTCGCCCGTATCCGGGCCGTCCTGCGCCGCCGCGGTGAGCCGGAGGAGGTGACCCCGGCGGCCCTGGAGGCCGGTCCCGTCCGCATGGACGTCGACCGCCACGTGGTCACGGTCGCCGGCTCCAAGGTCGACCTGCCCCTGAAGGAGTTCGACCTCCTGGAGATGCTGCTGCGCAACGCGGGCCGGGTGCTGACCCGTATGCAGCTGATCGACCGCGTCTGGGGCGCCGACTACGTCGGTGACACCAAGACCCTCGACGTCCACGTCAAGCGACTGCGCGCCAAGATCGAGCCGGACCCGGGCGCGCCGCGCTACCTGGTCACGGTGCGCGGCCTCGGCTACAAGTTCGAGCCGTAGACCGGCCCACGTACCAGCACTGAAGGGCGGGACCTCCTCGTGAGGTCCCGCCCTTCTTCGTGTACCCGTGTGCGTCCGTGTGCGGCGGTCAGTGACCGGCGTCACCCTCCGCCGACCCGGCGTCCGAGCCGGAGGCGGGATCGGCGGGCGTGCCGGAGGCGGTGTCCTCCGGAGTGCCGGTCGCGCCCTCGTCGCCGGCCTCAGCGCCCTCACCGGCCCCAGCGGTCGCCGTGGGGGACGGGGAGGCGCTCGCCGCCGGAGACCCGCTCGGGCCCCAGGAGGCGTAGTAGCCCTCGGCCGGGACGATGAACGCCTCCAGGCTCACGTCACCGGTCTCGCTGAACGCGAAGGTGACCTTGTGGGCGTTGCCGTCGGTGAGGGACTCCGCGTTCTGCAGGACCGCCGAGGCGTTCCCCTTGCCACCGATGACGACGGAGCCGCCCGCCGGGATGGACAGCGCGCCCTTGCCCGACGCGGGCGTCAGCTTGACCTGCTCGGTGCCGTCGAGGCTGATCGACTCGAGCGTCTGGGCCCGGTCGCTGGAGTTGAAGACGGTGGCGGAGACGGCGGCCGGGCCGGTCGCCTCCGGGTCGGCCTGGGTGATCACCACGGCGTTCTGGATCTTGATGTCGCCGACGCTGGTGGCCGCGTTGTCCGGCCTGATCTCCAGGGTCTGCGAGTTGTTGCCGGCGCCGCAGGCGGCGAGCGAGGCGATCGAGAACGCGATGGCGGAGGCGGCGAGGGCGCCGCGTCGAAGGCTGCTGCTCACGGCGGCGGCAACTCCTTGAACGCACGGGCAGCTTTCCTTGTAAAGCCGCCCTAAGTGGCTGTCAGCGGCCTCAGGTTACCGAGCCGTTCCCGGGCGGCCGCACCCGACCCTCCCCCACGACCACCAGGCTTCCCTCCGCAGGGGGTACGCGGGCCCTCCCTGTCCGGGCGCGTCGGCGCCGGTACGGCATTCACATAAGCCTTCGCGAAATTTACGTGAAGGAATGCGCGGCCACCCGGAAATTGATCACCGGAGAGGCGTGGCGGAGTGTCGTGATCAATTCTGGAAACGTCTCGGACCGGCCCCAGGGCGCCGAACGGAGTAGCGGAACTCGAGCGTTTGGAACCAGACATTTAGGGATGTTCAGGCGCCTGGCAGGGGTGCCGGACGAGTGTGACGTGCACGTTTCAGTCGGCCCGGAGAGCCGCTCCGACCTGCGAATACCTTGTTCCGGAGGCCGTCCGAAGCACGTTCCTGTTGCTGTTGTCAAGCCCCGAGATATGCCCTGACCTGCGAAAACGCCATTCAGAAGCCGCCGTTTCCGTGTTACCCTGGATAGCCACGGAAGGGGTACCTGTCACATGACGTTCAAGGTTGGCGACACCGTGGTCTATCCCCATCACGGGGCCGCGCTGATCGAGGCCATCGAAACTCGCCAGATCAAAGGCGTGGACAAGACCTACTTGGTGCTGAAGGTCGCCCAGGGTGACCTGACAGTACGTGTGCCAGCGGACAATGCGGAGTTCGTCGGCGTGCGTGATGTGGTCGGTCAGGACGGGCTGGACCGGGTCTTCGAGGTGCTGCGCGCGCCGTACGCCGAGGAGCCCACGAACTGGTCGCGTCGTTACAAGGCAAACCTGGAGAAGCTCGCCTCCGGCGATGTCATCAAGGTCGCGGAAGTCGTGCGTGACCTGTGGCGTCGTGAGCGCGAGCGTGGACTCTCCGCCGGTGAGAAGCGCATGCTCGCCAAGGCCCGCCAGATCCTGGTGAGCGAGCTCGCCCTCGCGGAGAACACGAACGAGGACAAGGCCGAGGCTCTGCTCGACGAGGTGCTCGCCTCCTGACGTGAGGCAGGCCCGCTCCGCTCAGCACATCGAAATGCCGCGGTGCCCGATGACGGAATTCCAGTCGCCGGGCGCTGCGGCATGTTCGTACCCGAACCATATGGTCGTATTCCGGCCATCCGCGCGTCCCCTGCCGGATGGCCGTCGTACGTCCCGTACGTCCGCCTACGCCGAGGAAAACTCCCCCCGGTACTGTGCGTGCCGTGCCCGGGCGGCCGGCTCGACCAGGGTCACGGAAGGGTCCGGTCAGAGCGGTGCGCGCCCGCACTCTTGCACGCTGAGGCCATACCCATGTAGGCCGAGCACACAAACCTGACAGGAACCGATGTCTGACGTTTCGCGCCCTTCGCCCGCAGGAGTCCGTACCGCTGCGGTCATCCCGGCCGCCGGCCGAGGCGTACGCCTCGGTCCGGGAGCCCCCAAAGCGCTCCGCGCGCTGAACGGCACGCCCATGCTCATCCACGCCGTACGCGCGCTGGCCGCATCCCGTGCCGTCTCCCTCGTGGTCGTCGTCGCCCCGCCCGACGGCGCCGCCGAGGTCAAGTCCCTGCTCGACGCGCACGCCCTGCCCGAGCGCACCGACTTCCTGGTCGTCCCCGGCGGCGAGTCGAGGCAGGAGTCGGTCAAGCTCGGCCTCGACGCGCTGCCGCCCGGCTACGACATCGTGCTGGTGCACGACGCCGCCCGCCCGCTCGTCCCGGTCGACACCGTCGACGCGGTGATCGAGGCGGTCCGCGACGGCGCGCCCGCGGTGGTGCCGGCGCTGCCGCTGGCGGACACCGTCAAGGAGGTCGAGCCCGCGCGGACGCCCGGCGAGCCGGAGCCCGTGCTGGCCACGCCGGAGCGGGCGCGGCTGCGCGCCGTGCAGACCCCGCAGGGTTTCGACCGCGAGACACTGCTGCGGGCGCACGGGACCGTCACGAGCGACGTCACCGACGACGCCGGCATGGTCGAGCAGCTCGGCGAACGCGTCGTCGTCGTGCCGGGGCACGAAGAGGCGTTCAAGGTCACCCGCCCGCTGGACCTGGTGCTCGCCGAGGCGGTCCTCGCCCGCAGGAGGCTCAACGATGGCTTCTGAGGCACCGCTCCCGCAGGTCGGCATCGGCACCGACATCCACGCCTTCGAGGAGGGCCGCGAGCTGTGGTGCGCCGGCCTGAGATGGGAGGACGCGGGGCCCGGTCTTGCCGGGCACTCCGACGCCGACGTCGTGGCGCACGCCGCGTGCAACGCGCTGTTCTCCGCTGCCGGGCTCGGCGACCTGGGACAGCACTTCGGCACCGGACGGCCGGAGTGGTCCGGGGCCTCGGGCGTGGCGCTGCTCACCGAGGCCGCCCGGATCGTGCGCGCGGCGGGGTTCCGGATCGGCAACGTCGCGGTGCAGGTCGTCGGCCCCCGTCCGAAGATCGGCAAGCGCCGGGACGAGGCCCAGAAGGTGCTCTCCGAGGCGGCCGGCGCCCCGGTCTCCGTCTCCGGCGCCACCACGGACGGGCTCGGCTTCCCCGGCCGCGGCGAAGGTCTGATGGCGGTGGCCACGGCACTGGTGGTGCGCAGCGGCTGAGGCCGGCCCGAAGGGCATGTGACGAACAGGCGCCCTTGTCCACAAGGGGCACGAGGCATAGCTCCCGGCCCACTACCCTGGAGTGGTGACCATTCGCCTGTACGACACCAGCGCCCGGCAGATCCGTGACTTCTCCCCGCTTCAGCCGGGTTGTGTCTCGATCTACCTGTGCGGTGCCACCGTGCAGGCGGCCCCGCACATCGGGCACATCCGCTCCGGACTCAACTTCGACATCCTGCGCCGCTGGTTCGAGTACCGCGGCTACGACGTGACGTTCGTCCGCAACGTCACCGACATCGACGACAAGATCATCTGGAAGGCGGGCGAGCAGAACCGCCCCTGGTGGTCCATCGGGTACGAGAACGAGCGCGCGTTCGACGACGGTTACCGCGCGCTCGGCTGCCTGCCGCCGACGTACGAGCCGCGCGCCACCGGCCACATCACCGAGATGGTCGAGATGATGCGCGGCCTCATCGAGCGCGGGCACGCCTACGAGGCCGACGGCAGCGTCTACTTCGACGTGCGGTCCTGGCCGGACTACCTGGAGCTGTCCCGGCAGGACCTGGACGAGATGCGCCAGCCCGCCGAGGACGGCATCACCGGCAAGCGCGACCCGCGCGACTTCGCCATGTGGAAGGCCTCCAAGCCCGGCGAGCCCGACTGGGAGACGCCGTGGGGCCGTGGGCGCCCCGGCTGGCACCTGGAGTGCTCGGCCATGGCGCACAAGTACCTGGGCAGTGCCTTCGACATCCACGGCGGCGGCCTGGACCTGATCTTCCCGCACCACGAGAACGAGATCGCCCAGGCCAAGGCCTTCGGCGACGACTTCGCCCAGTACTGGCTGCACAACGCCTGGGTCACCATGAGCGGCGAGAAGATGTCCAAGTCGCTGGGCAACTCGGTGCTGGTGTCGGAGATGGTCAAGCAGTGGCGGCCGATCGTGCTGCGGTACTACCTCGGCACGCCGCACTACCGCTCGACCATCGAGTACAGCGAGGAGGCCCTGCGCGAGGCCGAGTCCGCGTTCGCGCGGATCGAGGGGTTCGTGCAGCGCGTGGTGGAGCTGGCCGGCGGTCCGGTCGACCCCGCCACCGAGGTGCCGCCCGCCTTCGCCGAGGCGATGGACGACGACCTCGGAGTGCCGCAGGCTCTCGCGGTCGTGCACAACACGGTCCGGCAGGGCAACAGCGCCCTGGCCGCCGACGACAAGGAGTCCGCGGTCGCCCGCCTCGCCGAGGTGCGCGCCATGCTCGGCGTCCTCGGCCTGGACCCGCTGGACGCACACTGGGCGGGCGAGGGCGACCGCAGCGAGGATCTGCACGGCGTGGTCGACAGCCTCGTACGCCTCGTCCTGGACCAGCGTGAGGCGGCCCGCGCCCGTAAGGACTGGGGCACCGCGGACGCCATCCGCGACCAGCTCAAGCAGTCCGGCCTCGTCATCGAGGACAGCCCGCAGGGGCCCCGCTGGAGTCTCGGCTCGCGCTGAGCGGCGGCCCGAGGCGGGAGCCGAGGTGACGAGCTGCAGGCAGGAGCCGACGCGAGAGCCGAGGTTCCGGCACCACGGTGTGCCGCTCGCGGATCCGGGCGGCACACTTCATAGACGTACGTACGCACCCACAGACAGGTAGATCATGGCCGCGAACAACCGCCGCATGTCCGGCAAGAAGGGCGCGCAGGTCGGCAGCGGCGGCAAGCGGCGCCGGTCCCTCGAGGGCAAGGGGCCGACGCCCCCCGCCGAGATGCGCAAGGGCCACGCCAAGCAGCGTGCCGCCGCCGCCAAGGTGCGGCGCACGCAGGGGCGTCCGCAGCAGCGGCGCGCCGGTGGCAAGGGGACGTCCGAGCTGGTCGTCGGGCGCAACCCGGTCTTCGAGGCGCTCCGCGACGGGGTGCCCGCCAGCACGCTGTACGTCCAGCAGTTCATCGACAGCGACGAGCGGGTCCGCGAAGCGCTCCAGCTCGCGGCCGAGCGCGGCGGCATCAACCTCATGGAGGCGCCGCGCCCCGAGCTCGACCGGATGACGAACGGGCTCAACCACCAGGGCCTCGTCCTCCAGGTGCCGCCGTACGAGTACGCCCACCCCGAGGACCTGGCCGACGCGGCCGCCGACGGGGGCGAGGACCCGCTGATCGTCGCCCTGGACGGGGTGACCGACCCGCGCAACCTCGGCGCGGTCGTGCGGTCCGTCTCCGCGTTCGGCGGCCACGGTGTCGTCGTGCCCGAGCGGCGCGCGGCCGGTATGACCGCCGGCGCCTGGAAGACGTCCGCCGGTGCGGCCGCCCGTACGCCGGTCGCGCGCGCCACCAACCTCACGCGCGCGCTGGAGGCGTACAAGAAGGCCGGGATCGTCGTGGTCGGGCTCGCCGCCGACGGCGAGGTCGAACTCGGGGAGCTCGAAGCCCTGGGAGGGCCGGTCGTCATCGTGGTCGGCAGCGAGGGCAAGGGCCTTTCGCGGCTGGTCGGCGAGACGTGCGACTACCGGGTGCGGATTCCGATGCCGGGTGGCGCGGAGTCGCTCAACGCCGGTGTGGCGGCGGGGATCGTGCTGTACGAGGCGGCGCGGCGGCGGGCCTGAACAAGCGTTCGTCATAGTCACCCACTCGGGGTGTTCCGGGCGGTCCGGGCAAGCTTGACGCGGTCCGGACAGATCCGGCGGGTCAAAGCAGTGTCCTAAACACACGTCACTCGGTTAGATGAGTGTGGACACCAGAACACCCCGCACACCCACGGGGGACCGTTCGTCGGGATTCGACGACGCTCCCGCGCTGAGCATGGTGAAGGTGCCGAGCGACCCGGCGCAGATCATCGTCAATCACGCCAGCTTCCGCGTGCAGTTGGGCACTTCCTCGCGCCGCGCCCAGTCGCCGCGGGTCGCACGGTACTTGAGCGCCACCGAGGACGCCGCCCGCATGCCGGTCGTCGGGACGGCGGGCAGAGCGACCCAGGCCGGCGACGCCCGCCGCCGCCCGGTCGTGTGGAGCGGCCGGTCCGCTCCCGACGACACCGGCGCCCACCGCCTGCTCCAGGCTGTGCGCGGTGCGGGCGTCCGCCACCCGGAGGAGGCGTCCGCGGACGCCGGAGCCACCCAGGTCATCCCGCGCGTCGACGCCGGCCCCGGATACGGCCGCTACGAGGGCTACGACGGTTACGACGGCTACGGCGACCTCGACCAGACCGTCGAGACCCCCGTGGTCGGCGCCCAGCGCACCCCGGAGGGCCTCGGTACGCGACTGCTGCCGGCCATGCGGACCGTCGAGGGCGCGTACGACGCACCCCCCGCCTACGCCGGGGAGCGTTTCGACGGCGGCTACGCCGACGACGTCGACGAGGATGCCGGCCTGGACGACGAGGACGCCGAGCCGCGCTCCCGGCGGCACGGCGAGGATCCGGCGCGGCACGCCTACTTCCCCGGCCGCCGGATGAACCTCGGTGTCGTCCTGCTACCGCTGCGCGTCTTCCTCGGCGCCATCTCCGTCTACGCCGGCATGGGCAAGCTCTGCGACCCCGTCTACTTCGACGGCGGCGACCGCGGCTCCATGGTCAAGTGGCTCAACACCCTGCATCCCTGGGAAGTCGCCGAGCCCTTGCGCCAGTTCGCGCTCCAGCACCCGGTCGGCTCCGGCCTCGTGATCGCCTTCGCGCAGGTCATCGTGGGCGTGCTCACGGTCCTGGGCTGCTGGCAGCGGGTCGCCGCGGTCGGCGGTGCGCTGCTCTCCGCCGCGCTGCTCGTCACCGTCAGCTGGAAGAGCGTCCCCGTCTACGACGCCCCCGACATCATCTACCTCGCCGCCTGGTCGCCGCTGATCATCGCCGGGGCGCCCGTCTACTCGGTCGACGGGCGGCTGGCCGGGCTCGCCTGGCGGCGGCTGGGCCCCCGCTCCGACATCTGGGAGCTGCGGCGGTACGTGCTGCGCCGGGGCGCCCTCGTCACCGCGATCGTCACCGGGATCACGCTGCTGGTGGGCTCACTGCTCGGTGGCGCGGTGCGGGACTCCGACCGGGTCGTCGTCCCGGGGCCCGGCGAGGCGCCGCGCAACGAACTGCCCGGTTCGCCGCTGCCCTCCACGCCCGGTGAACGCCGGCAGAGCAGCACGCCGTCGGCCTCGGCCGGCTCGCCTACGCAGGGCGCGACCTCGGCCGCGCCCACCGCGGGCGCGGCGACCACGCCGGGTGCGACCCGCGAATCCGGGACGGCGACCGGCGGCTCGCCCAGCCAGACGCAGGGTCCGGCGGGGCAGGCGCCACCGCAGCAGACGTCCCCCGTCGAAGAGGCTCCGAGCACCAGCAGCGGTCCCACGTCCGGGGGCGGCGGCAGCGGCTCGACGGGCGGTTCGGGATCCACGGGCGGTACGGGGTCCGGCGAGGAGGAGTCGTCCGCCGGGCAGCCCGGGCTGGTCGGGGGGCTGTTGGGCTAGACCGTTTCCTCGGTACGACGACGGGGCCCCGCCTGTGTGAGCGCGGGGCCCCTTCGTCGTGCCGTTGCGCCGTCGTGCTGTCGTGCTGTCGTGCTGTCGTGCGTGAGCGGCGGGGCCTGCGAGGGTCCTGCGCTCAACGGCCCAGCGCGGCCAGTTCCTTCGCTGCCTCCGTGAGGTCCTTCGCGGTGTCGATGGCGCGCCAGTACGCGCCCTGGGGGAGCGGGAAGCCGGCCAGGCGGTGTTCACGGGCCAGGTGCGGGAACGTGGTGCGCTCGTGGTCGCCGCGCTCGGGGAGCATCCCGGCGAACTCCGGCGAGAAGACGTACACGCCCGCGTTGACCTCGTACGTCGTCGGCGGGGCCTCGATGAAGTCCGTGATGTGGCCGAAGCCGTCCGTCTGCACCGCGCCCCAGGGGATGCGGGGGCGGGCCAGGGCGAGGGTCGCTATGGCGTCGCGCTCGGTGTGGAAGTCGGCCATGTCGCGCAGCGAGAAGCGGGTCCAGATGTCGCCGTTGGTGGCGTACCAGGGGCGGTCCGGGTGGGGGAGCTGGGCGGCGGCGTACTTCAGGCCGCCACCCCGGCCGAGGGGTTCCGACTCGACGACGGTGGTGACGCGGACCGGCAGGTCGGCGGAGTCCAGCCACTCCTGCAGGACCTCGGCGAGGTGGCCGCAGCTGACCACGACGTCGGTGACGCCCTCCTCGGCGAGCCAGTTGAGCTGGTGGCCGATGATCGGCGTGCCCGTGCCGGGGATCTCGACCATCGGCTTGGGACGGTCGTCGGTGTAGGGGCGCAGCCGGGAGCCCTGGCCTCCGGCCAGGATGACGGCCTGGACGGGACGCGAGGCGGCGTTCGGATCGGTCATGCCCGGCACTGTACGCGGCACCGGCCAGGGTGATTCCGGGGGCCTGGGGGGTGGGGGACGCGGTGGCCGAGGGGTGGGTCCTGGGGGCCGGTGGTGGCGGGGGGCGCGGTGGCCGAGGGGGTGCGCCCCGGGGGCCGGGGGTCGTGGGGGCCGGGTGGTCGGAGGGGCGGTCGCCGGGCCCTGAGGGGGGCGGTCATCGGAGGGGCGGTGCTCCGGGCCGGTGGCGGTGGAGGGGCGGTGCTCCGGGCCGGTGGCGGTGGAGGGGTGGCTGGGCGGGCGTGGTGTGGCGGAGGGGGCTGTCACACCGGCCGGTGGGGCGGGCGTGGAGCCCTGCGGTGGCGGAGGGAGCTGTTACACGGGTCGGTGGTCGCGGGGCGTCGGCTGGATGGACGCGGACGGGCGGACGGGCGAGCGGTTTCGCTGCCCTGCGGTGGTGCGGGGCGTGGCGGGTCTGTGGGTGAGGTGGCTCATGGGGTGGACTGCGTCGGGCTGTGGTGGCGCGTGGGAGCCCCGCCGGTGGCCCGGGGGCCGGAGCGGGGCTCCAGGTCGCTCTGGTGCTCGTGGGTCAGCCGTGGGCGGCCAGGACGCCCGAGGCGAACGAGGTGTCGCAAACGGGGCGGGAGTAGGACTGGGCGCGCGTCGGGCCGTAGATACGGACCGCGGCCTGCCCGAGGGCGCGGGCGATCGAGGCGCAGTGGCGGGCCAGCGAGGGGCGCTCGTCCACCGCCTGCTGGAGGTGGGTGAGGGCGGTGCCCGGGTTGGTCTCCTGGAGCTCGGTGAGGAGCTGGTCGCGCAGCACCTCGTGAGGTGCGCGGTGCGCCGTGCGGGCGTGGGGTCCGGAGGCCGAGACGTCTGCTGCGGTGAGCACCGAGCTCTCGGGATCTCCCGACCAGTTGACCCGCGTGACGGCGAGCGTCCCGGAGAGCACCAGGACGACGGGCAGAACGAGGGCGAGTGAGCGGCCGATCCGGCGGGCGGGGCCCTGGCCGCGTCGCGTCAGTGAGGTGGTGGAGTGCTTCACGCGAGTGAGGGTAGCGCCCGGTAATGATTTGGCGACATTTGGTCACCGGTACGGGTGACGAAGAGACGGCTTTTTCTGAGTGCGAGGTTGACGCACGCTGCTCGAAATGGCCCAGTGTGCCGGGGTATTTGTCGACACGAAAAGGGGCCCCGCGGCCATGCTGCGGGGCCCGATTCGTCAACCTGGGTGAATTACCCGGGTTGGGTGTTTCCGTCGGCCGGTCGACCGGCAGGCGGCTCAGTCGGAGAGGCGCGCACCCGTCGACGTCGAGAAGACGTGCGTCTCACCGGAGCGCGGCACGACGTTCAGCGTGCTGCCCTTCTCCGGGACGTCGCGGCCGTTGACGCGGACCACCAGGTCCTTGGCGGTGTCGCCGAGCTGGGCGGTGCCGTAGACGTAGGCGTCGGCGCCGAGCTCCTCGACGACGTTCACCGTGATCGCGAGGCCTTGCTCGGCCTCCGCGCCGGCCACGTCGAAGTGCTCGGGACGGACGCCGACGGTGACCGTCTTGTCGGTGGTGGCGGACAGGGCGTCCCGGTCGACCGGCACGACGCTCTTGCCGAACTTCACACCGCCGTCGGCGATCGGCACCTCGACGAGGTTCATCGCGGGGGAGCCGATGAAGCCGGCGACGAAGAGGTTCGCCGGGCGGTCGTACATGTTGCGCGGGGAGTCGACCTGCTGGAGCAGACCGTCCTTCAGCACGGCCACCCGGTCGCCCATGGTCATGGCCTCGACCTGGTCGTGGGTGACGTAGACCGTGGTGATGCCGAGGCGGCGCTGCAGCGAGGCGATCTGCGTACGGGTGGAGACGCGGAGCTTGGCGTCCAGGTTGGACAGCGGCTCGTCCATGAGGAAGACCTGCGGCTCACGCACGATCGCGCGGCCCATGGCGACACGCTGGCGCTGACCACCGGAGAGCGCCTTCGGCTTGCGGTCCAGGTACTCGGTGAGGTCGAGGATCTTCGCGGCCTCCTCGACCTTCTGCCGGATCTCCGCCTTGTTGACGCCGGCGATCTTGAGCGCGAAGCCCATGTTGTCGGCGACGGTCATGTGCGGGTAGAGCGCGTAGTTCTGGAACACCATGGCGATGTCCCGGTCCTTCGGCGGCAGGTGCGTGACGTCGCGGTCGCCGATGCGGATGGCGCCGGAGTTCACGTCCTCCAAGCCGGCCAGCATCCGCAGGGAGGTGGACTTGCCGCAGCCGGACGGGCCGACCAGAACGAGGAACTCTCCGTCCTCGATCTCGATGTCGAGTGCGTCGACGGCGGGCTTGTCGGAACCCGGGTAGATCCGGGTCGCCTTGTCGAACGAGACAGTGGCCATGGTGAATGGGCCCCCTTCTACCGGCAGGAACGTGCCGGACGATCCGTTGTAGGAAGGTGGTGTAGTCCACACGCGTGAACTGCGTGAGGACGGTACCCCGCGTTCACGTGTTCTGTCAGTACCCCAGCCCCTGTGAACTTCGCGGGAATTTTCGACAGGGAGGGCGTGGGAGCTGGGTACACTGCACGGGCACGCCGCCCACGCGCGCGTGCAGGCCTCCTTAGCTCAGCTGGTCAGAGCGCCGCTCTTGTAAAGCGAAGGTCGTCGGTTCGAATCCGACAGGGGGCTCTTGGTGTGACGTGCGTCGACGCCCCCGTGATCATGGATCGCGCGGGCGTGCCCCGGGCTCAGTGGCGTCCTGCCACCCGGTCCGCCAGCTGGGCCAGTCGGGACGGCTCGGCGCTGTGGGTGGTGAGTTCGCGGCGGTCGGCGGTGCGGTAGGTGGCGTACATGCCGTGGACGCCCAGCCAGCGCAGGGGTTCCGGTTCCCACTTGCGGACCTTGTGGTCGACCCAGGGCAGGTCCGTCAGTTCCGTGCGGGTGCCCTGGCCGGAGTCGAGCTGGACCAGGTCGCGCAGGGTGCGGGCGGCGAGGTTGGCGGTGGCGACGCCGGAGCCGACGTAGCCGCCCGCCCAGCCGAGGCCCGTGGCGCGGTCCAGGGTGACGGTGGCGCACCAGTCGCGGGGTACGCCGAGGACACCCGACCAGGCGTGCTCGATCCGGACGCCGGTCAGGGCCGGGAAGAAGCGCTCCAGGATCTCCCGCAGGGCCGCGACCGTCGCGTCCTGGGTACGGCCGTCGTTGTCGGTGCGGGAGCCGAAGCGGTACGGCACACCGCGGCCGCCGAGCGCGATCCTGCCGTCGGCGGTGCGCTGGGCGTACATGTAGGCGTGGGCCATGTCGCCGAGCGTCTCGCGGCCCTCCCAGCCCACCTTCTCCCACTGTTCCCCGGTGAGCGGCTCGGTCGCGATCATCGAGGAGTTCATGGGCAGCCAGGTGCGCCTGAAGCCCTTCAGGGACGCTGTGAAGCCCTCCGTGCAGCGCAGCACGTAGGGCGCGCGGACGGTGCCGTACGGGGTGACCGCGTGCTGCGGGCGGATCTCCGTCACCGGCGTCGCCTCGTGGATGGTCACACCGAGGGCCTCCACGGTCCGCGCCAGGCCGGTCACCAGTTTCACCGGGTGGATCCGGGCCCCGTGCGGTGTCCAGGAGGAGCCGACCGCGCCGGCCACCCTGATCCGTTCCGCGGTCGCGCGGGCGCCGTACAGCTCGCGGTCCTTCTCGCCGTACGACAACTCGTGCGCGTGGAACGCCTTCAGACGGGCCAGCTGGGCGGGCGTGCAGGCGACTTCCAGGACGCCGCCCTTGTGGATGCCGGCCTCGATGCCCGCCTCGCCGGCGGCCCTGATGACCTCGTCCACGGTGTCGTTCATGGCCCGCTGAAGGCGTACGGCGGCCTCGTGGCCGTGCACGCGCGCGTACCGGTCGCGGCCCGCGATGCCGTTGTACAGCCAGCCGCCGTTGCGGCCGGAGGCGCCGTAGCCGCAGAACTTCTGCTCCAGGACGGTGACCCGCAGGAAGGGCGCGGCCTTCTTCAGGTAGTACGCCGTCCACAGCCCCGTGTAGCCGCCGCCGACGATCACGACGTCCGCGGAGGCGTCGCCGGAGAGGGGCTCCCGGGGGACGGGGAAGCCTTCCTGGGCAAACCAGAAGGAGACGCCGCCGTTCACCACGCCGCTTGCCGAGCTGCTCATGGCCGGGACGTTACCCGTGGTCTCGGGAGCTGTCTCCTTCGGATTTCGTCGTTCTGTGGGCCGGTCGGCACTCGAAGCGTGCGCAAGGCCCCGGGAGACGTGGTGCGGTGGAATGGGGGCGGAGCGGTTCGGCGGAATGGGGTCGAAGCGGTCGCCGGTCCGTCCGTAGGGTCTTCTCCGTGATCGATGTTCCCGAGGAACTGGCCGCGTCCCAGGCGATGTACAACGGCGAGGAGGGCAGCGCCTTCGTCGCCGGGCTGCCGCGGCTGGTGGCCGCCTTCCTGGAGCGCTGGGAGCTGCGGATCGAGGGTCCCTCGATGTACGGCGTGTCCGCGCTGGTCCTGCCCGTGGTCCGGGCGGACGGCACGCGCGCGGTGCTGAAGCTGCAGCTGCTCGACGAGGAGAGCGTGGGCGAGCCCGTCGCCCTGCGGGTGTGGGACGGCGACGGGGCGGTACGGCTGCTGGACCACGACCCGGAGACCGGCACGATGCTCCTCGAACGCCTCGACCCCGCCCGGATGCTGTCCCACCTGCCCGACTCCCACGAGGCCGTGCTGGTCATCGCCCGGCTGCTGGCCCACCTGACCTCCGGCCCGGCCCCGGCCGGCATGCGCAGGCTCGGTGACATCGCGCGGGCGATGCTGGAGCAGACCCCCTGGGCGCTGGAGCGGGTCCCGGATCCGCAGGCCCGCCGCCTGATCGCCGACTGCGCCGCCGCCGTACGGGAGGTCGTGGACGAGCCGGGGGACCGTCTGCTGCACTGGGACCTGCACTTCGAGAACGTCCTCGCCTCCGACCGCGCTCCCTGGCTCGCCATCGACCCCAAGCCGCTGGCCGGCGACCCCGGCTTCGACCTGCTGCCCGCCATCGACAACCGGTTCGACGCCGGTGAGGTCCGCCGCCGGTTCGACGCCATGACGGACGTGATCGGGCTGGAACGCGCGCGTGCGCGCGCATGGACCCTCGGGCGCGTGCTCCAGAACTGCCTGTGGGAGATCGAGGACGGCCGGCCCGTGCAGGCCGAGCAGCTGGAGATCGCGCGGCGGCTGCGGGGCCGGGTGTGAGCGCGAGTGGGGGCGAGTGACGCCGTCCTGCTGACAGACGGGCGCCGGCCGGGACAGAGCCGCGGCGGCCATGGCCGGCGGTCGGCCGGTTGCCTCGGGGGGCGGTGCGCGGCCGTGGACGGCGGCTAGCCCGCGGCCTCCGGAACCGGTGCCTTCGGCGCCGCCGCGTGCTTGGGGGCCCGTGCCGTCACCATCAGGGCCGTGACCAGGCCCGCCATGAGCATCAGGCCGGCAGCGCACCACAGGGCGACCGTGTAGCCGTGGACGACGGCCTCGCGGGCCACCTCCGCGGGTTCGGCGGACCGGGTGAGTTGGGCGGTGAGGAAGGCGGCGGTGCTGGTGTTGGCGATGGTGTTCAGCAGGGCCGTACCGATGGAACCGCCCACTTGCTGCGAGGTGTTGAGGGTCGCCGAGGTGACGCCCGAGTCCTGCGGGGCGACGCCCGCCGTCACCGTGGCGAACACCGGCATGTAGGTCAGGCCCATGCCGAGGCCCACCAGGATCAGGCCGGGCAGGATGTCGACGACGTAGGAGGAGTCCACGGTGAGCTGGGTGAGCAGCACCATGCCGGACGCGGACAGGAACATCCCCGGGGCCATCATGGTGCGGGGCGGCACGTGCTGGAGCAGGCGGCCCGCGATCTGGGTGGAGCCGATGACGGTCGCGGCGGTGATGGGCACGAAGGCGAGGCCGCTCCACGCCGGCGAGTAGCCGAGGACGACCTGGAAGTAGTAGGTCATGAAGAGGAACAGGCCGAACATCCCCATGATGGCCAGCATCATCGTCAGATAGCAGCCCGCGCGGTTGCGGTCCCTGACGATGTGCAGCGGGAGCAGCGGCAGCGGTGCCCGGGTCTGCCACCACACGAAGGCCGCCAGCAGCGCGACGCCCGCCGCGAGCAGTCCGAGGACGGACAGGTGGGCCCAGCCGTGGGACTCGGCCTCGCTGAAGCCGTAGACCAGCGCGACCAGTCCGCCGCAGCCGAGCAGTACGCCGGGCACGTCGAGGCGGGCGCCCGGCCGCCCGGGCCGGTCGCGCAGGACGGTGAAGGCGCCGAGCAGCGCGAGCAACGCGATGGGGGTGTTGACGTACAGGCACCAGCGCCAGTTGAGGTACTCCGTGAGCACCCCGCCCACGATGAAGCCCATGGCGGAGCCGCTGCCCGCAAGAGCGCCGAAGATGCCGAAGGCCTTGCCGCGCTCCTTGGGGTCGGTGAACGTCGTGGCGAGCAGGCTCAGCGCGGACGGGGCGAGCACGGCCGCGAACGCGCCCTGAAGGGCGCGGGCGCCGAACAGCATCCCCGGTGTGACGGCGGCGCCGCCCAGCGCGGAGGCGGCGGCGAAGCCGATCAGCCCGATGGCGAACGTGCGCCTGCGGCCGATCAGGTCGGCGATCCGCCCGCCGAGCAGCAGCAGGCCGCCGAAGGCGAGGGTGTACGCGGTGATCACCCACTGGCGGTTGCCGTCGGACATCCCGAGTTCTTCCTGGGCCGACGGCAGCGCGATGTTCACGATCGTCGAGTCGAGGACGACCATCAGCTGGGCGAGGGCGATCACCACCAGCCCCCACCAGCGGTGGGGGTCGGCATCGGCGGAAGCCCTGGGGTCTCCGGTCCTAGGCGCGGTCATTCGGACAGAAGACCATGAATCAGGGCGTACCTCCCGTGATGCCACGCCCCACCCGGTCAGGTCTTTACGGTTCCAGGACCACCTTGCCGGTCGTGTCGCGGTTCTCCAGCGCCCGGTGTGCGGCGGCGGCCTCGGTGAGCGGGAAGCGGTGGACCGCGGGGGTCAGCCGGCCCGCGGCTGCCTCGGCGAGAGACCGCAGCTCCAGGGTGCGCAGGGGATTCGGGCCGCCCGCCTTCTCCAGCATCGGTGGGCCGAGCACCTGCACCGTGACGCCTTCGACGACGAGCGGTCCGCCGCCCCGGATGCCCTCGGCGGACCAGCCGAAGACGACGTGTCTGCCGCCGGGGGCGAGCAGCCGTACGGCCGTACGGGCGATGTCGCCGCCGACCCCGTCGTAGACGATCGTGACCTTGCCGTCGTACGCCCGGACCTGTTCCGGCCAGGCGGGGTCCCGGTAGTCGACGGCGAGATCGGCGCCGTTCGCGGCGACCCGCCGCGTCTTGTCCGGGCCGCCGGCCAGGCCGATGACGGTGGCGCCCGCGTTCCTGGCGTACTGCACGAGGAGGGTGCCGAGGCCCCCGGCGGCGGCCGGGATCACGACCACGTCGCCCGGGCCCGGCTCGGCGAACTGCACGATGCCCATCGCCGTACGCCCTGTGCCGATCATGGCGACCGCCTCGGCGAAGTCGAGGCCCGCCGGGATCTCGTGCAGGCGGTCGGTGTCGGTGACCGCGAGTTCGGCGTAGCCGCCGGGGACGAAGCCCAGGTGCGCGACGACGCGCTTGCCGAGCCAGGACTCGTCGGTGCCCTCGCCGAGCGAGTCGACGACTCCGGCGACCTCGCGGCCGGGGACGGTGGGCAGGGCCGGCGCGGGGCCCGGCCCGGCGTGGCCCGCGCGGATCGCCGCGTCGAGCAGGTGTACGCCGGCGGCCGCGACGGCGACACGGACCTGGCCGGGACCCGGTACGGGGTCCTCGACCTCCTCGGCCACGAGGTTCTCTGCGGGTCCGAAGGCGTGGAGGCGGATGGCGTGCATGGGTCCCCCTGTGACTGGTGGCCGGTGGCCGGTGGCCGGTGGTGACTGACACTCTTCGACCTCAAGCGCGCTCGAGGTCAAGCGGCCGGGTGCCGTGCTGTCCAAGTGCCAGGGATACGGCGGTCAGGGCGCTGTTGAAGGACACCTCCGACAGGACGCCGGGCGCGGCGACCTGATCGCCTGCCAGGTACACGCCGTCGCCGCGTCGCACCGCGGGCCGGTCGCGCCAGGTGGTCCCGGGCAGGTCCACGGCGCCGGTACGGCCGCTCGCGATCGCCTCGCGCCGCCAGGCGACGCGGTCGCGCCAGCCGTCGTACCCGAGATCGAGCAACTGCTCGGCGCGGGCGATGCCGTCGGCGCGGGACTCGTGCGGGGCGATCGGGATCTGGCCCTGGACGAGCTGCTCGCCGGCGGGGGCGAGGGAGCGGTCCTGCGCGGTGAAGCGTTCGAGCCAGCCGGGCGCGTCCAGGTCGCTGATGACGAAGGGGTCGCCGCGCCGGGTGCGTACGGCCAGGTCGATGAGGGCCGTACGGCCGCTCGGCCAGGTCAGCGAGTCGTCGCCGAGGAGGCGGCGGGCGGCGTCGAGGGAGGTGGCGACGATCACGGGCGTGCCGGTGGGGAGGGTGTCGACCCGGGACAGGGTCTCGATCCGGACGCCCAGATTCCAGGCACGCGCGGCCATCCGGTCGACGACGCCCGACCAGCCGCCGCGCGGATAGTGCGCCTCGGGTGGCAACTTCGTGGACCGGCGCAGTCGCTCCTGCACGAACGCGGCGGACAGGATGCCGGGGTCGTGGTGGAAGAGAGCGACGGCCGCGTAGTGCGCGGCGGCCCGTGCGCCCTCCTCGCCCACCTGTTCGGTGGCCCACGTAAGGAAGTCGATGTCGACGGGCGCCTGACGCGCCGGGTGGCGCAGCAGCTTCAGCATGGCGAAGGGCGGGAGGCGGCGCAGCACGCCCTTGTGCCGCAGCCGCAGCCGGGCGGCTTCCCAGGGCGGAAGCGCGGCGAGGGGGCCGATCAGGTCGCGACGCGAGAGCCAGGTCCAATGGGGGCCGCCGTTGTAGAGGGCGTGCGGGCCCTCGTTCGTCCGGTAGGGGCCCTCCGCGGTGCGCGCCCGGCCGCCGAGGGTGTGGTGGGCCTCGTGGACGGTGACCTTCGCGCCCGCTTCGGCGGCGGCGATGGCGGCGGTGAGGCCCGCGAAGCCGCCGCCGATGACGGTGAGGTGGGGCATGGGGTCGGTCTCCCTTGCTCGGGTTCGCCTCTCTGTTTCCGGAAGTACGACTGCGCGAGGCGCCTCCGATGTGACATCGACGGTCGATCGGGGCGCTTCCCACTCTCGGGGCGGGGCGTCTGCGCAGGTCAGGGTGATTGTCAGTGGTGGGGTGCAGGATGGGGGCATGGTGAGGCGAGCGGCGGGCGGCGTGAAGGCGGCACGACGACCGGAGCTGAGGCTGCCGGAGCTGGAGGCGTACGGAGGGGGTGGGCTGGAGCCGGACGGGGACTACGACGGGGTGGAGTTCCAGGGTGCGGAGCTCGGTGGGCAGGACGGCGGGGGCGCCCGCTTCATGGACTGCGCGTTGACGCGATGCGCTCTGGACGAGACGCGACTGCACCGGGCCCGCTTCCTGGACTCGGTGCTCACCGCCCCGCGCGGCGTCGGGACGGACATGTCGGAGGTCACTCTGCGCGACGTCGAACTGCTCGACGCCCGGTTGGGCGGCACGCAACTGCACGGCTCCGCACTGGAACGCGTCCTGGTCCGGGGTGGCAAGCTCGACTTCCTGAACCTTCGGGGGGCCCGGCTGAAGGACGTGGTCTTCGAGGGGTGCGTCCTGGTGGAGCCGGACTTCGGGGGCGCGTCCCTGGAGCGCGTCGAGTTCGTGGACTGCGCTCTGACGGGTGCGGATTTCACCACGGCCACCCTGACCGACGTGGACCTGCGCGGAGCGGCGCCGCTGGAGATCACGCGGGGGATCGACCGGCTGTCGGGGGCTGTGATCAGCGCGAGCCAGCTGCTGGATCTGGCGCCGGTGCTGGCGGGGGAGTTGGGGATCAGGGTCGAAGGGGGATGACGGGTGCGGTGCGGGGGACCGGGTGCGGTGCGGTGGCCGATCGGTGCAGGTGAGCGTCTGCCGGGGGTGGCCGATCGGTGCAGGTGAGCGTCTGCCGGGGGTGGCCGATCGGTGCAGGTGAGCGTCTGCCGGGGGGTGGCTCGTTGGCGCAGGTTGCCGTGTCGGGTGTGGTGGGCGACGGGTGCAGGTGAGTGCCTGCCGGGTGGTGGCCACGAGGGCAGGTGACCGCCCTCAGTGAGTCGGCCCCCGGTGCAGGTGACCGCCCTCAGTGAGCCGGCCCCCGGTGCAGGTGACCGCCCCGGCTTGGTGGCCCCCGGCGCAGGCACCCCAGTGAGCGCCCCCGGCGCGGGGCGCGCGCCGCATCCCCGCCCCCCGCCGCGTCACGGCACCCGCGGGAACCTTGCCTGCAGCGACCAGATCGCCGGGTTCTCCTCCAGGTCCTCGTGCAGATCGCACAGGTCGGCGACCAGGTCGTGCAGGAAGTCCCGTGCTTCGCGGCGCAGTTCGCTGTGGGAGAAGGTGAGGGGCGGCTCCTCGGCCGGCTGCCAGTCGGCCTCGACGTCGACCCAGCCGAAGCGGCGCTCGAAGAGCAGACGGTCGGTGGACTCGGTGAAGTCCAGTTCCGCGTGCTGGGGGCGGGAGGCGCGAGAGCCCGCCGGATCACGGTCCAGCTGCTCGACGATGTCGCACAGTGCCCACGCGAAGTCGAGTACCGGCACCCATCCCCAGGCTGTGGAAAGCTCCCGGTCCGACTTGGTGTCGGCGAGATAGACGTCACCGCAGAAAAGGTCGTGGCGCAGGGCGTGCACGTCCGCGCGGCGGTAGTCGGTCTGGGGTGGGTCCGGGAAGCGGTTGGAGAGGGCGTAGCCGATGTCGAGCACGTACGCGATGGTGTCACGCCTTTCGTAGGATCAAAGACGTGTCCCGTTTTGTACCGGTCGTCCCCGCCGCCCTGCTGGCCCTCGCACTGACCGCGTGTGCGAGCAGCGGTGTCGAGGGGGGCACCCCCGGCGGCTCAGGCCTGCGCGATCCGTACTTCCCGAAGGCGGGCAACGGCGGCTACGACGTCACCCACTACGACCTGGCCCTGGACTACACCCCCGGCACCCGCCACCTCACCGGCCGTACGACGATCACCGCACGTGCGACACAGGACCTCTCCGCCTTCAACCTCGACCTGAGGGGACTGCGCGTCGAGAAGGTCACCGTCGACGGCACCGCCGCCCGCTGGAACCGCGCGGGCCAGGAACTGACCGTCCGCCCCCACGACGACCTCACCGAGGGCCGCACCTTCCGCGTGACGGTCCGCTACTCCGGTACGCCGGCCACCGTCACCGACCCGGACAGCTCGCGGGAGGGCTGGCTGCCCACGGCGGACGGCGCGCTGGCGCTGGGCCAGCCGGTCGGCTCGATGGCCTGGTACCCCGGCAACCACCACCCCTCGGACAAGGCGTCGTACGACATCGAGGTGACCGTGCCGAAGGGCCTGCGGGCGGTGTCCAACGGCGAACTGAGGTCCGAGCGCACCACCGACGGCCGTACGACCGCCACCTGGCACATGGGCCGGCCCATGGCGAGCTACCTCACCACCGTCGCCGTCGGCCGCTACGACATCAGCCGCACGAAGACCCCGGACGGGCTGCCCGTGTACACCGCCGTCGACCCGGCCGAGGCCGCCGGGAGCCGTGAGGTCCTGGCGCGGCTCCCCGAGGTCCTCGCCTGGGCGCAGGAGCGCTTCGGTCCGTACCCCTTCACCTCCACCGGCGTGATCGTCGACCGTCCCGGCGACGTCGCCTATGCCCTGGAGACCCAGACCCGTCCCGTCTTCCCCGGCGCCCCCGACGTCCCGCTCCTCGTCCACGAGCTCGCCCATCAGTGGTACGGCGACTCCGTCACGCCCAAGTCCTGGCGGGACATGTGGCTCAACGAGGGCTTCGCCACATACGCGGAGTGGCTGTGGGCGGAGGACCACGGCGGCGGCAGCGCCCAGCGCACCTTCGACGAGCTCTACGCCGGTACCCGCTACACCACCCCCGAGGAGAACGCGGCCGTCTGGTCCTTCCCGCCCGCGGATCCGCCCGGCGCCGCGCACATCTCCGGCAGCCCGGTGTACGACCGGGGCGCGATGGTCCTGCACAAGATCCGCCGGACGCTCGCCGACGACACCGCCTTCCGTGCCCTGCTCCGTGACTGGGCCACGGCCCACCGCCACGGCAACGCGAGCACGGAGGACTTCACCAAGTTCGTCGAGGAGCAGGCGCCGGAGAAGGATTTCGGCGGCGTCTGGGAGGACTGGCTGTACGGGGAGGGGAAGCCGGATCGGCCGTGAGGCCGGGGGCGCGCTCCACGCGAGGGAATGCGTGTCGCCGGCGGCGATGCTGGCCGCCGGCGGCGCGCTCTGCCGGGCGAGGGCGGGCGGCATCCGGGACGGATGTGGGGCCGCGCATGCCACGGGCCCCTCACCGCGGGGCGATGAGGGGCCCGGTGTTCAGGCTGCCGGGGTGAGCGTCGCTCAGACGTTCACACCGAAGTCCTGGGCGATGCCGACCAGGCCCGAGGCGTAGCCCTGGCCCACGGCGCGGAACTTCCACTCGGCGCCGTTGCGGTAGAGCTCGCCGAAGACCATGGCGGTCTCGGTGGCGGCGTCCTCGGAGAGGTCGTAGCGGGCGATCTCGGTGCCGCCTGCCTGGTTGATGATGCGGATGTAGGCGTTGCGGACCTGGCCGAAGTTCTGCGTGCGGTTCTCCGCGTCGTAGATCGAGACCGGGAAGACGATCTTGTCGATGTCGGCGGGCAGACCGGCCAGGTTGACGTTGATCTGCTCGTCGTCGCCCGCGCCCTCGCCCGTGCGGTTGTCACCGGTGTGGACGATCGTCTGGTCCGGCGTCTGCTTGTTGTTGAAGAAGACGAAGTGCTGGTCCGAGAAGACCTTGCCCTGCGTGTTGACCGCGATCGCGGAGGCGTCGAGGTCGAAGTCGGTGCCGGTGGTGGTGCGGACGTCCCAGCCGAGGCCCACGGTGACGGCGGTCAGGCCCGGAGCCTCCTTGGTGAGCGAGACGTTGCCACCCTTGGACAGGCTTACAGCCATGGTCGGGAGTTCCTTCCCTCGAAGCGTGCGCTATGCGGTGCCGTTGCTGAAGCTACAGCTACCCCTATGAACGCCGCAGGTGGTGCCATGGGTTCCCCGCGCTTTACTTTCTTTACCCGGCTGCCGCGTCCGGCGGCGTTATTCGGGTGACTCCGACCCCGTTCAGGCGGGAACATGTCAGTCATGTCCGGTCGCCCGCACGTCATCCGTGGCTCCGTCCCGCTCCCCGAGGCCGAGCTCCAGTGGCGCTTCTCGCGCTCCTCCGGGCCCGGTGGCCAGCATGTCAACACCAGCGACACCAGCGTCGAGCTGCGGTTCGACCTGGCGGCCACCGAGGCCCTGCCCGAGGTGTGGAAGCAGCGTGCGCTGGAGCGGCTGGCGGGCCGGCTGGTCGACGGGGTCGTCACCGTACGTTCCTCCGAGCACCGCTCCCAGTGGCGCAACCGTGAGGCGGCGGCCGTGCGCCTTGCCGCGCTCCTCGCCGAGGCCACCGCGCCCCCGCCCAGGCCGCGCAGGCCCACCCGTATCCCGCGCGGCATCAACGAACGCCGGCTCCGTGAGAAGAAGCAGCGGTCCGACACCAAGCGAGGGCGGTCCGGCCGCGACTGGCATTGACCGCCGATTGGCGGGAGGTAGGAAACGGCCGGCTGTCACGGCGTAGGGCGAGCGGCGGCTACTAAACAATTGGTCAGCATGTACTGAACAAAAAATCAGCGGCCGCCGAGCCGTCCGGTGCCGGATTCCCCTCTCGCGCCCGGTGCACCCCGTCACATTTCCCGCCGCCCATCCGTCAGGGTCCTGTCGGCGTCCACGGCGGCGCCCGGCGCTTCGGCGGCTCACCCCAGGTGCCGGTACCGCCCCTTGAAGTACAGCAGCGGTCCCCCGTCCGCGCTGGGCACCCGGGCCGTCAGCACCCGCCCGATCACCAGCGTGTGGTCACCGGCCGCCACTCGCTGCTCCGTCCGGCACTCCAGCGTGGCCAGCGCGCCGCCCACCAGGGGCGCTCCGGTCGTCTCACCGCGGACGTAGGGGATGTCCTCGAACAGCAGGCGGTCGCTGATGCGGCCCTTCATGGCGAACCGGCCGGCGATGTGCCGCTGGCTCTCGGACAGGACCGAGACCGCCCACTCGGGCTGCTCGGCGAGCAGGTCGTCCATGCGGGAGCCGTCGCGCAGGCTGACCATGACCAGGGGCGGGTCGAGGGAGACGGACATGAAGGCCGTCGCCGTCATGCCCACGTCCTCGCCCGCCGGCGCCCGCGGGTCGTCGGGATCGAGCGCCGGCTCGCGCGCGGTCACCAGGACCACCCCTGCGGCCAGCCGGGACATCGCGGCACGGAACTCGTCGTTGGTCACCCCCACAGCATGCCCAACGGCCGAGGCCGGGGACGGCTGGGCGGGAACGGTGACGGGCGGTACGGCTGCGTGTGTGTTCGGCACACCCGAAACGCTAATCTCCGATGCGTGCGCTCCGCATCGGACCCCGGCCCGAAGGCGGTCCTAGGACCTGCGACGGACGGTCATGGACACACGATGGACACTCGCGGGACACTCGCACAAATTTTGCGTTCGTTAAACGCACGGGAAAAACGCAGAAACTCCACTCAATTGTTCATCTTCTACTGTGACTTGAGTCACAAGGGGCATTAATTGTTGACCCTGTGTACCGAGTGAGCAGCGCGCTGTGATTCAGTGGCGGGAAGCTGTACTGGAAGCTGTAAGGGCACCACTCAGAAAAGGGCGCCGAAGAGAACCCTTGAATCGCCGCTAGGACTCGGGGGGAGGGCGAGCATGGAGACCGAGTCGGAGCCGTACGTCCGCCTTGCGTCCCTGCGACAACTGCACCAGGTCATGGCCGACATGAACACGGCCCGCAGCCTGGCGGACACCTTGCAGACGGTCGCGAACGGGGTCGTCAGCGCCCTCGGCTACGAGCTGGCGTGCGTCAACCTCGTACGCCCGGACGGCGATCTCGTCGTCGCCGCCTTCTCCGGCAACCCCGCCGCCGAGGCCCTGATCACCGGCCGGGTCGGCTCCCGGGAGTCCTGGGAGCGCCGGCTGAGCATGGGCGAGCAGTGGGGCGACCTCGTCTTCATACCGCACACCGAGGGCTGGGTCCTCGACGACGACGACGTTCCGCAGTGGTACACCGAGGGGCCGGCGCCGCGCTTCGAGGACGAGTGGCACCCCTCGGACCGCCTCTTCGCGCCGATGTACGCGCCGGGCGCCCAGGGCGGCGCCACCTCCGGCGAACTGATCGGCGTCCTGTCCGTGGACCGGCCGCGCAACGGCCGCCGCCCCGGCGCATGGGGCCGCGAGGCGCTCCAGATGTACGCCTTCCAGGCCGCCATCGCCATCAGCAACGCGCGTCTACGTGCGAATATGCAACGCGCGCTGGTCCGCCTGGAGCGCGAGCAGCAGGCCCTGCGGGCCAGCGAGGAGAGCTTCCGGCAGGCGTTCGAGTACGCGCCCTCCGGCATGGCCATCGCCGAGATGGGCGGCGACCAGCACGGCCGCATACTGCGCACCAACGACGCTCTGTGCCGGCTCCTGGGCCGCCCGGCCTCCGCGATGCGCCGCTACTCCTTCTCCGACCTCGTCCACCCCGAGGACATAGGCACGCTCCTGCGCACCTCCGCGGAGGGCGGCCGGGCCGAGCTGCGCCTGGGCCGCCGGGACGGCACCTACGTCTGGGTCAGCCTGCGCAACTCCGTCGTCGCCGACGCCGCCGACGGCCCCCGCTTCCTGCTCACCCATGTCGAGGACATCGAGGAGCGCAAGCGCCGCGAGCTCCAGCTCGCCCACCGCGCCTCCCACGACTCGCTCACCGGCCTGCCGAACTCCGCCGAGCTGCGCTCCCGGCTCGCGGCCCGGCTCTGCCAGCGCCCGCAGACGGGGCACCACGGCGCCTTCGCGTCGCAGGACGCGGCCTTCGGCCATCCCGTCTACGACGCCGGCGGGCACGGCTTCGACTTCGTGCCGGGCGGCAAGGACGCGTACGACGTCTACGACCACCATGTGCACACCGTCGCCCCCGAGGGTGAACACGACGACGGCACGAAGGGGCTCGCGGTGCTCTTCTGCGACCTCGACGGCTTCAAGTCGATCAACGACCGGTTCGGCCACAACGCGGGCGACGCCGTGCTGATCGAGGTCGCCCGGCGGCTCAGCAACGGCGTCCGGGACGGCGACACGGTCGCCCGGCTCGGTGGCGACGAATTCGTGATCCTCGCCGACGGGCTCGGCCGGGCGGACGCCCAGGACCTCGCCGTACGGCTGCGCAACGAGATCATCCAGCCGATCCGGGCCGAGGGCCGGGCCGTCCGGGTCGGGGCCAGTTTCGGCATCGGCTGGGCGCACTGCGGCATGACGGCGGACGAGGTGCTGAAGTCCGCCGACGAGCGGATGTACGTCGAGAAACGATCTCGTCCCAGACAGCACCGCCGTGCGGGATGATCAGCAGGTCGACAGGGTGATGCGACTCGGGTCACCCGTTTGGGCCACCGGAAGCGGGTAGGCTCGCCATTCTCACCACACGTACCGCATCCGTTCCGCACCTGTTGAGGAGTACCAAGGGATGACGCCCGGCAACAACGGCGCGAGCACGCCCGAGGACGACGACCCGTTCGGCTACCTGTACGCCGACGGTCAGGCCAACGGCGCCCAGCCCCCGTCCGGCGGCTACGGCTACCCGAACTCGGTCAGCAGGGTGCGTACGGTCGGCGAGCGGCCGTACGGTCAGCAGGCCTACGGCCAGCCGAACGTGCCGCCGCAGCAGCAGGGCACCTACGGCCGGCCGAACGCGCACTACGCCGCACCCGAGACGTTCCCCGGCGGCGCGCAGACCACCCAGTCCCCGATGCCCGGCCACGGCTCGGGCGGCGGCGGCCGCGGCCGCGGGCCCAACACCAAGGGCCTGCTGATCGGCGCGATCGCGGTGGTCGCGGCGGTCGTCATCGGCATCGGCGTGGCCATGCTGGGCGGCGACGACGACAAGAACGCCGGCGACCAGCCGGCTCCCACCCCGACCGCCGAGCAGAGCGCCGAGTCGACTCCGTCGGGCGAGAGCAGCGCGGACAGCGAGGCCGACCTGCCGGCGATCGACGCCAAGGCGCTTCAGCTCGGCGGCGGTGCCACCACCGCGTCCGACATCGAGGGCGCCAAGGCGGACGGCGGTGTCTACGTGACCGGCTTCAACGCCGTCGGCGCCTCGGCCACCTGGACGGTGAACGGCATCCCCGAGTCCGGCAAGTACACGCTGTTCGTCGGCTACGGCGTGCCCGGCAAGGACGCCAACGCCACCCTGACGATCAATGGCACGGCCCAGACCCGGCCCTTGAACATGGCCAACTTCGCGAAGGCTCCCGAGGGGGCCTACGAGAAGGGCTGGACCGAGACGTGGGGGAACGTCCAGCTGAACAAGGGGACCAACACGATCAAGCTTTCGTGTGAGACCGGCAACTCGTGCGATGCCAACATCGACCAGTTGCGGCTCATCGCAGGTTGGAAGTGACGGTCGGCCACGGCGAGCGTGGCCGACCGTGCAACTGAGTGCGGCCACCCTCCAAGTGCGGGCAGTACCCAGGTAGGTGCTTACGCTGCGGCCTCGTGCGCTGTCACCGCGACCCTCCCCAGCAGTTCCTCGTAGGTCCCCCGGTCGAACTCGCCTGCGACCGGGGCCCGCACCGTGGCTGTCGCCAGGGCGACCGCGCGGATCAGGCGTTCGGGCCACGGCAGGCGTTCCACCAGTCCGGCCAGCAGGCCCGCCGTGACGGAGTCCCCGGCACCGGTCGGGTTGCCGTGGATCCGGGTGGGCGGGGTGGCCCGCCAGGTGCCCTCCGGGGTGGCTGCCAGCAGGCCCTCCGGGCCCAGGGAGGCGACGACCGCGTGGGCGCCGCGCCGGCGGGCGGCGTGCGCGGCGCGCAACGGCTCGTGCGCGCCGGTGAGTTCGGCCAGTTCGTCGCTGTTGGGCTTGACCACGTCGGGCCGGGCGGCGACCCCGCGGCGCAGCGGCTCGCCGCTGGTGTCCAGCAGCACCGGTACACCGGCCGCGCGGGCGGTGCGTATCAGGCCCGCGTACGCGCCGACCGGCACCCCCGGCGGCAGGCTGCCGCACAGGGCGACCGCCGAGGCCGGCGTGAGCAGGTCCTCGTAGGCCTCCTGGAAGGCGGACCACTCGGGCGGCGTGATCGCCGGGCCGGGTTCGTTGAGCTGGGTGGTGTCGCCGGTGCGCTCGTCGACCACGGCTATCGTGCGCCGGGTCGCGCCGCCGATCGGGACCAGCGCGTCGACCACGCCGGGCGTGGCCGTGAGCCGGTCCTGGACGATCCGTCCGGTACCGCCGCCGGCGAAGCCCGTGACCGTCACCTCGTGCCCGAGCGCCGCCAGCACCCGGGCCACGTTGAGGCCCTTGCCGCCGGGGCGTTCGCTCACCTCACAGACGCGGTGGCTGGTGTGGGGCCGCAGGGACCGTACGCGGTAGGTGATGTCGAGAGCGGTGTTCAGCGTGACCGTGAGGATCACCCGTGCCGACCTCCCCCGAGGATGCGTTTCTCGTTTTCCGGAGGGTCGATCATGCCAAAGAGACGGCGGGCCGCCCAGTCCCCGGGGCGGCCGCCGTCCGGCTACTGGCGGAACATTCAGTCCAGTTGGGGATCGACCACCCATTCTCCCCGGCGCATCACGCCCTTGAGGTCGAAGTCCGCGTCCAGGACGACCAGGTCGGCGTCCTTGCCGGGCTCCAGGGAGCCGATCCGGTCGTCCAGGCCGAGCAGCCGTGCCGGGTTGGCGGACAGGGCCTTCACGACGTCCTCGACCGGAATGCGGTCGACGGTCACCGCCCGCTTGAACGCGCGGTCCTGGGTGAGCGTCGAGCCGGCGATCGAGCCGCCCTCCACCAGCCGGGCCACGCCCTCGCTGACCTCGACCTCGAGCGGGCCGAGCATGTAGCGGCCGTCGCCGAAACCGGCCGCGTCCATGGCGTCCGTGATGAAGGCGACCCGCTCCGCGCCCGCGTGACGGAACGCCAGTTCCAGGGCGGCCGGGTGCAGATGCGTGCCGTCGTTGATCAGCTCGACGGTGACGCGCTCGTCCTCCAGCAGGGCGGCGATCGGGCCGGGGGCGCGGTGGCCGAGCGTGGGCATCGCGTTGAAGAGGTGCGTGGCGACGGTCGCGCCCGCGTCGATCGCCTCGACCGTCTGCTCGTACGTAGCGTCCGTGTGGCCGACCGCCGCGATCACGCCGTGCTCCACCAGCAGCCGTACCGAGTCGATGCCGCCCGGCAGTTCGGTGGCGAGGGTCAGCATCCTGGCCTGGCCGCGGGCCGCGTCGATCAGCTTGCGCACGTCCGCCGGCTGCGGGTCGCGCAGCAGTTCCTCCGAGTGGGCGCCCTTGCGGCACGGCGAGATGAAGGGCCCCTCGAAGTGGATGCCGGCGATCTCGCCCTGCTCGGCCAGCTCGGACAGCAGGCCGGCGCGGTGGGCGAGGAAGTCCATGTCGCCGGTGACGGTGGAGGCGACCAGGGTGGTCGTGCCGTGCAGGCGGTGGGTGCGGATGCCCTGGAGGACCTCGTCGACGGTGCCGGAGGTGAAGGAGGCGCCGCCGCCTCCGTGGTTGTGGATGTCCACGAAGCCGGGGACGATCCAGTGGCCGGTGAGGTCGACCCCCTGGACGCCGGGTGCGGAGGTGGCGGCCACACGGGTGCCCTCGACGACCACTCGGCCGTTCTCGATGGTTCCGGTGGGCAGGACCACGTGGGCGCCGGTCAGCACCAGGGGTGCTCCGGCCGTCGCGGGCTGCGGGTGCGTGGTCGCTGGTCGCGCAGTTCCCCGCGCCCCTGTGGGGGTTGCCATCAGGGCGTTGCCTCCTTGCGGTCGGTTCGGTCGAGGAGATCCCAGGCCAGCAGGCCGGCTCCCAGGCATCCCGCGGTGTCCCCGAGGGCCGCGGGGAGGATCGCCGGCAGCTTCTGGAAGGTGACGCGCTGCCGGACCGCGTCGCGCAGTGGTGTGAACAAGGTTTCCCCCGCCTCCGCGAGCCCGCCACCGATGACGAGCGTGCCCGGGTCCAGCAGGGTGAGGGCGGTGACCAGGCCGTCGGCCAGGGCGTCGACGGCCTGCTGCCAGACCTCCACGGCGCGGGCGTCGCCGGACTCGACCGCCTTCGCGCAGTCCGCCGCGTCCGCCTGGACGTCACCGGTCGCCGTGGCCCACGCCTCGCTGACCGCCGACGCGGACGCGAACCGTTCCAGGCAGCCGCGCTGGCCGCACGGGCAGGGCGTCCCGCCGGGACGTACGACGACATGGCCGATCTCGCCCGCGAAGCCGTGGGCGCCGGACTCCACCCGGCCGTCGATGCCGATCGCGCCCGCTATCCCGGTGCCCAGCGCGACGAACAGGAAGCGGTCGGCTCCCCGGCCCGCGCCGATCCGGCCCTCGGCGAGTCCGCCGGTGCGCACGTCGTGGCCGAGGGCGACCGGGAGGCCGCCGAGCCGCCCGGTGAGCAGCGCGCGCAGCGGTACGTCACGCCAGCCGAGGTTGGCCGCGTAGGCGGCGATGCCCCGCTGTGCGTCGACGATGCCGGGGACGGCGACTCCGGCGGCGGACGCGGGGGAGCCGAGGTGCCGGTCGCCGTACGCGCGCAGCTCGGCGGCGAAGTCGAGGATGCCGTCGACGACCGCCTGCGGTCCGTGCTCGCGGCCGGTCGCGCGGCGTGCCTGGTGCAGCAGGGCGCCGTCCGCCCCGACCAGGGCGGCCTTCATCGCGGTGCCGCCCACATCGAGGGCGATGACGTGTCTCACGGGGGACAGTGTGGCCCGTGCACCCGGAAGAGGTCTAGTCCACTTGCGTGGTGTAGACCTTGATCCGTAATTCGGACGACGTGAACGACGTATGGACAGGGTGGGCTACAGCGTGCAGCGGCGGCGCAGAAAAGGAATGATCGCGGTGATGTCCGCACTGGGCATGACGGCGGTCCTGGGCGGCTGCGGCCTCACCGGAGGTTCCGACGACGTCACGCTCAGACTCGTGGCCGCGGACTACGGCGACAGCGCGGCGAACAGCTCCGAGAAGTACTGGGCGAAGCTGGTCGACGCCTACGAGGCCGACCATCCCGGCGTCCAGGTCGAGGTCAGCGTGTACTCCTGGAGCGACGTCGACCGCGAGGTCAAGGAGATGGTCGACGCCGGGAAGGCGCCCGACATGGCGCAGATCGGGGCGTACGCCGACTACGCGGCCGACGATCTGCTCTACACCGCGGACGACCTGCTCTCCATACCCGTCCAGGCCGGGTTCTCCTCGGCGCTCGCGGGGGCGGGGCAGGTCAACGGGGTGCAGTACGGCATGCCGTTCGCCGCCTCCACCCGGCTGCTCTTCTACAACAAGGAGCTCTTCGAGAAGGCCGGTCTCACCGCGCCGGCCACCTGGGCGGAGCTGGCCGACGCCGCCGAGGCGCTGGAGGCGGACGGTGTGAAGTACCCGTACGCCCTGCCGCTCGGCTCGGAGGAGGCGCAGGCCGAGACCATGCAGTGGCTGCTCAGCGGGGGCGGCGGCTACGCCGACGCGGTCGGCAGGTACACCATCGACTCCCCGGAGAACGTCGCGACCTTCACCTGGCTGCGCGACGAGCTGGTCGGCGAGGGGCTCACCGGGCCGGTCGCCCCCGGCAAGCTGGACCGGGCCGACGCCTTCGCCGCCTTCGCCAAGGGCGAGGTCGGCATGCTGAACGGGCATCCGTCCCTGATGAAGATGGCCGAGAAGCAGGGCGTGGAGTACGGCATGGTGCCGATGCCCGGCGTGGACGGCGAGTCCAAGGCCACCATGGGGGTCGCCGACTGGATGCTCGCCTTCAAGCAGAACGGCCACAAGGAGCAGGTCGGCGAGTTCCTCGACTTCGTGTACAGCGAGCAGAACGTCCTCGACTTCTCCCGCGAGTACGACCTGCTGCCGGTCACCAACTCCGCCTCCGACGCGATGAGCGGGGCGCCGCAGGACCGGGACCTCAAGCCCTTCCTCGACGAACTCGCCCTCGCCGAGATCTATCCCGTGGGCAAGACGTCGTGGGCGTCGGTCAGCGCGGAGGTCAAGAAGCGGATCGGCTCCGCCGTGGCACCGGGCGGCAGCCCGGCGGCGATCCTGGGCCGGCTCCAGTCGACGGCCACGACGGCGGAGAGCTCGACGGCCCGCTAGCGCAGGACCGGCCGGGGCCGGACCCGTTGTCGGTGGGGGCGGCTACCGTGCTGAGCATGGACCAGCAGCAGCTCGCCCGACGGGAACAGGACGTCCTCGCCCTGGAGCGCCGTGGCTTCTTGGGCCCCGGCGCCAAGGAGCGCGCGATACGTGAGGAGCTGGGCCTGGCCCCGGTCCGCTACTACCAGCTGCTCAACGCCCTGCTCGACGACCCGCGGGCACTGGCGCACGACCCGGTGACGGTCAACCGCCTGCGGCGGATACGGCAGCGGCGCCGGGCGGAGCGGTAGCGCCGGTCCGGCGGGGCCGCCGGACCGGCGTCAGGATGGATAGGGTCGCGGTATGGGCAGCCACGAGACCGAAACCGGCAAGACTCTCCCCACGCCCGCCACCTCCGCCGGGCGGGCCGGGCTCGACGCGATCCTCGCACGGCCCGGCAAGGCGGTGATCGCGCTCGACTTCGACGGGACGCTCGCCCCGATCGTGCCCGACCCGGAGCAGGCCCGCGCCCACCCGGACGCCGTGCCGGCGCTCGCCGCCCTCGCCCCGAAGGTGGCCGCCGTCGCGGTGATCACCGGGCGCCCGGCCGACGTCGCCGTACGCCACGGCGGGTTCGCGGGCGTCCCCGGTCTGGAGCACCTCGTCGTCCTCGGTCACTACGGCGCCGAACGCTGGGACGCCGTCAGCGGCGAGGTCAGCGCGCCCGCCCCGCACCCGGGCGTCGCCGCCGTCCGGGACGAGCTGCCGGGACTGCTCGGCCGCGAAGGCGCCGGGCCGGGCACGTGGATCGAGGACAAGAGCCGCGCGATCGCCGTCCACACCCGCCGCGCCGGCGACCCGCAGGCCGCGTTCGAGGCCCTGCGTGGACCCCTGACGGACCTCGCCGCCCGGCACGGACTGATCGTCGAGCCCGGCCGCATGGTCCTGGAACTGCGCCCGCCCGGCATGGACAAGGGCGTGGCCCTCCTCGACTACCTCCGGGAACGGGGCGCCGAGTCCGTCCTCTACGCGGGCGACGACCTCGGCGACCTCCCCGCGTACGCGGCGGTCGGCACGCTCCGCTCGGAGGGCACACCGGGGCTGCTGGTGTGCAGCGGCAGCGACGAGGTGACCGAGCTGCGGGAGCGGGCCGACCTGGTGGTCGCCGGCCCGCAGGGCGTGGTCGGACTGCTCGCGGGTCTCGCGGCTCAGCTGGAGGGCTGATCGCGCAGGGCGGTCAGCTGGTCGAGGAACCACTGGGCCGGAGGCAGGGCGGTGGCGGCGGCCGCCAGCCGCTTCGTCCGCTCGGCGCGTTCCCCGGCCCGCATGGTCAGCGCCTCGTGCAGCGCGCCGGCCGTGCCGGTGATGTCGTACGGGTTCACCGCGATCGCGTCCTCGCGCAGTTCCTCGTACGCCCCCGCCTCCCGGGACAGCACCAGCGCGCATCCCTCGTCGGACACCACCGGCACCTCCTTGGCGACCAGGTTCATGCCGTCGCGGATCGGGTTGACCAGGGCCACGTCCGCGAGCCGGTAGGCGGCGAGCGAGCGGGCGAAGTCGTCCTTCACGTGCAGCACGACCGGCGTCCAGCCCGGCGTCCCGTAGCGCTCGTTGATCTCCTCGGCCACCCGCCGCACCTCGGCCGTGTAGTCGCGGTACACGGCGAGGTCCTGCCGCGAGGGGTAGGCGAAGGCGACGTGAACCACCCGTTCGCGCCACTCGGGGCGGTCGTCGAGCAGCTGCCGGTAGGCCAGCAGTCCGCGCACGATGTTCTTGGACAGCTCGGTCCGGTCGACGCGGACGATCGTCCTGCGGCCCTCGCCGACCTCCGCCCGCAGCGCGGCCATCCGCTCCTCGACGTCGGCCTCGTGGGCGCGCTTGCGCAGGAAGTCGGCGTCGGCCCCGAGCCCGTGCACGCCGATCCGTGTGTCCCCGAGCCCTCCGGTGAACGTCTCGCAGCAGGCCGTGAAGGCGTCCGCCCACCGCCGGGTGAGGAAGCCGAGCCGGTCCGCGCCGAGCATCCCGCGCAGCACCTGTCCCGCGACGTCGTCCGGCAGCATCCGGAAGTACTCCGGCGGCGCCCACGGGGTGTGCGAGAAATGGCCGATCCGCACGTCGGGCCGCAGTGCGCGCAGCATCCCCGGCACCAGCGTCAGGTGGTAGTCCTGCACCAGCACCGCGGCGCCCTCGGCCGCCTCCTGGGCCAGCGCCTCGGCGAACGACCGGTTGTATGCCTCGTACGCCGCCCACTGCCGCCGGAACTCCGCGTCGAAGACCGGCTCCAGCGGCGTCTGGTACAGCATGTGGTGCACGAACCACAGCACGGAGTTGGCGATGCCGTTGTACGCGTCGGCGTGCACCCCGGCCGCGATGTCCAGCATCCGCACACCGGACTCGCCCACGCCGCGCCGCACCGCCTCGCGGTCGCCGTCGCCGAGGGCGGAGCACACCCACAGCGCGCCGGCGTCGGGGCCGATCGCGGAGAGGCCGGAGACGAGCCCGCCGCCACCACGCCTGGCGTGCAGCGAGCCGTCGTCACGCACCTCGTACGAGACCGGGCCCCGGTTGGAGGCCACCAGTACCTGCGCAGGACCGTACGTCGAAGCCATACGCCTCAACCTAGCCCTCTCCTGATCCGCTCAAACGTACGGTTCGAGACCGAAAGGCGGCCGTATACAGCCGTACGCTGCCGTACCCAGCGCTCAGGCCACTTTCCGGGCCGCGTACTCCGCGATCTCCACCATCGGCGGGCGTTCCTCCGTGTCCACCGAGTACGTCCGTGGCTCGAACCCGTCCTCCACCCGTTCGAACTGGGTGAGGCACGGGCGGACGAGGTGGCCGCGGGCCAGCCGGAGCTGGGCCGTGCGGTAGATCGCCGCCGCCATCCGGCCGAGCGCCTGCCCGTCCTGGTGACGGTGCTTGCGCACGCCGACGTCCACCTGGGCGAGGGCGTCCAGCCCGACCAGATGCAGGGAGTCCACGAGCATGCCCAGCTCCACGCCGTACCCGACCGGGAACGGCAGCTGCTCCAGCAGCGAGCGCCGGGCCGCGTACTCACCGCCGAGCGGCTGCACGAAGCCGGCCAGCTGCGGCCAGTGCAGGTTCAGCAGCGGGCGTGCCACCAGCTCGGTCACCCGGCCGCCCTGCCCGGCGGCGTCGCCCAGGGGGCGGTCGTACATCCCCTTGACGAGGGCGATGTCCGGATCGGTGAGCAGCGGTCCGACGATGCCCGTGACGAAGTCCGAGGAGAACTCCTTCAGGTCGGCGTCGATGAAGCAGACGATGTCGCCGCGGGTGACGAGCAGCGAGCGCCACAGCACCTCGCCCTTGCCGGGGACGGGCGCGACGCGCGTGAGTATCCCGTCGCGGTGTTCCACCCGGGCGCCCGCCGCGGCGGCCACCTCGGAGGTGCGGTCGGTGGATCCGGAGTCGACCACCACGATCTCGTCGACCAGCGGCACCTGCTCCACGAGGTCGTGCCGGATCGCGGCGACGATGTCACCGACGGTCTCCTCCTCGTCCAGCGCGGGCAGCACGACACTGATCGTCTGGCCCGTGCCGTGCTTCGCGGCCAGGACCGTGTGGAGCGGCCGGTCGGCCAGCGACCAGGAGCGGGTGCTCAGCCAGCGCTCGACTTCCTCCAGCACGGTCCGGTGCTCCTCTGCATTTCGTGATCCATCTCGCGGTTCGGACGACTATCTCAGCAGTCCTGGCCTTCGGTTACAGTCTTGAACAACGCTGGTGACCATCGCATGTCGGGGGCCGTCGGCGCGCACCACGGCATGACAACCACATACAGCTCATCCAGAGGGGCAGAGGGAAACGGCCCGTTGAAGCCCCGGCAACCCTCCAGTCGGTTCTCGTAGATCGTTCTCGATCGTTCCGCGAGGCTCCCGGCTAGGGAAGGTGCCAATTCCGTCTCACGGCGAGATGCGTCGTGAGGAAGATGAGGAGAAAGGGCCTCGCCTCACATGGCTGTGCAGACTGTCGCAAGCAGCACCAGCAACCCCACCGTCGACCTCGGTCCCGCCGCGGCGCTGTCCTGCCGCGAATGCGGCCACCGCGTCCCGCTCGGCCCGGTCTTCGCGTGCGAGGAGTGTTTCGGCCCGCTGGAGATCGCCTACGACTTCTCCGCGTACGAAGCGGAGGAGCTCCGCAAGCGCATCGAGGCGGGCCCGTCGAACATCTGGCGTTACGCGCCGCTGCTGCCCGTCCCCGCCGACGTGGCCGGCAAGCCGAACCTGAACCCGGGCTGGACCCCGCTGGTCCAGGCCGACCGCCTCGCCGGTGAACTCGGCGTGGAGCCCGGCAAGCTGTTCGTCAAGGACGACTCCGGCAACCCGACCCACTCCTTCAAGGACCGGGTGGTCGCCCAGGCCCTGGAGGCCGCGCGGGCCTTCGGCTTCACGACTCTCTCCTGCTCCTCCACCGGCAACCTCGCCGGTGCCGTCGGCGCCGCCGCCGCCCGGGCCGGCTTCCGCTCCTGCGTGTTCATCCCGCACGACCTGGAGCAGGGCAAGGTCGTGATGGCCGCGGTCTACGGCGGCGAACTCGTCGGCATCGAGGGCAACTACGACGACGTGAACCGCTTCTGCTCCGAACTCATCGGCGATCCGGCGGGCGAGGGCTGGGGCTTCGTCAACGTGAACCTGCGGCCGTACTACGCGGAGGGGTCCAAGACCCTGGCGTACGAGATCTGCGAGCAGCTCGGCTGGCGGCTGCCCGACCAGATCGTGGTGCCGATCGCGTCCGGCTCCCAGCTGACGAAGATCGACAAGGGGCTCCAGGAGCTGATCAAGCTCGGTCTCGTCGAGGACAGGCCGTACAAGATCTTCGGGGCGCAGGCCGAGGGCTGCTCGCCGGTGTCGACCGCGTTCAAGTCGGGGCACGACGTCGTACGGCCGCAGAAGCCGAACACCATCGCCAAGTCGCTGGCCATCGGCAACCCGGCCGACGGGCCGTACGTGCTGGACATCGCGCGGCGTACCGGCGGCGCGGTGGAGGACGTGACGGATGCTCAGGTCGTGGACGCGATCAAGCTGCTCGCGCGGACCGAGGGGATCTTCGCGGAGACCGCGGGCGGGGTGACCGTCGGGGTCACGCGCAAGCTGGCCGAGAACGGGGCGCTGGACCCGTCGCTCACCACCGTCGTACTCAACACCGGTGACGGTCTGAAGACTCTGGACGCGGTGGCGGGGACGGGACTCACGGCGACGATCCGGCCGAGCCTCGACTCGTTCCGCGAGGCTGGTCTCGCGTAAGAGAGCTTTGCACTTCGTCTGCGGGCCGGTGGGCGCCGGCTCCCAGTCCCCGCCCCCTGGGGCGTCACCCTGACCGGAGGTTCCACGTGAGCGTCACTGTCCGTATCCCGACCATCCTGCGCACCTACACCGGTGGCCAGGCCGAAGTCACCGCCGACGGGGCGACCCTCGCCGAGGTGATCGACGACCTGGAGAAGAACCACACCGGCATCGCCGCCCGGGTCCTGGACGACCAGGGCAAGCTGCGCCGGTTCGTCAACGTGTACGTCAACGACGACGACGTCCGCTTCGAGCAGGGGCTGGAGACGGCGACCCCGGACGGCGCAGGCGTGTCCATCATTCCGGCGGTGGCCGGAGGCTGAAAGGCCGCCGAAACCGCCCACGCGTTACCGTGAGTAAGTCCGGTTACTCAATGTTCATCGAATTGCCCCCTCCGTGAGAGAAGCGGAGGGGGCAATTCAGTGTGGTTGAGCGCGGTAGAGTTGGGGAACGCGTCGCGAGGTGACATGCCGGACGCATATGAGTTCCGGCTCCGGTGCGATGAGAAGTAGCCAAAGTGTGTGGCTCTTTTGCGCCTTTCATTCCTTTTATGGAGCCCGACTTGCCCTGAATTCGGGCAGATTCTCCCTAAATTGCCGACCGTCTGCACCCAGATTTCTCGTCCGATTGACCTGTTGCAGACGGCAGTTGGACAGATACATTCAGCCGCGGTCGACGCGTTCCGGCGCACGCCCCCGGTGAACAGGGGGCGAGGTCTGACCCGGATCCGCGAAGTGCGGATCTGTGCAAGGGCCAGTAATAGGGGAGTTAGGCATGGCTCAGGGCACCGTCAAGTGGTTCAACGCGGAGAAGGGGTACGGCTTCATCGCGGTCGACGGTGGTGCGGACGTCTTCGTCCACTACAGCGCGATCCAGATGGACGGCTACCGGACCCTCGAAGAGGGTCAGCGGGTCGAGTTCGAGATCTCGCAGGGTCAGAAGGGCCCGCAGGCCGACATGGTTCGCGTCACCGCTTAAGCGCGCGACCACCGCATGTGACGTTTTTGTTCGAAGGGCCCGTACCTCTCCGGAGGGGCGGGCCCTTCGGCGTGCGCCCCCTGGGGCGCGCCTTGTGCCCCCCCTGTGCCCGCCTTGTGCCCGCATCCGGTGTTCGCGGGTGGCGGAGCCCCCGGCCCGGATCCGGGGAGGCGCTTGCACTCGGCAGGGGCGAGTGCTAATCATTGCGTTAGCACTCTGAAGGTGAGAGTGACAAAGAAGGACCGGGTCGGTGAGGCCGCAGGCCGGGTGGGGCAAGGAACCACGAGGCAGGCGAGCCGTCCGTCGCGGGCGCGGGCGCGGTCCGAAGGAATCACCCCCAGTCCTGGAGGGACCACTTCACATGGCCAAGATCATCGCGTTCGACGAGGAGGCGCGGCGCGGCCTCGAGCGCGGCATGAACCAGCTCGCGGACGCCGTGAAGGTGACGCTCGGCCCCAAGGGCCGCAACGTCGTCCTCGAGAAGAAGTGGGGCGCCCCCACGATCACCAACGATGGTGTCTCCATCGCCAAGGAGATCGAGCTCGAGGACCCGTACGAGAAGATCGGCGCCGAGCTGGTCAAGGAAGTCGCCAAGAAGACGGACGACGTCGCCGGCGACGGTACGACCACCGCCACCGTCCTCGCCCAGGCGCTCGTCCGTGAGGGCCTGCGCAACGTGGCCGCCGGTGCCAACCCGATGGCCCTCAAGCGCGGTATCGAGAAGGCCGTCGAGGCCGTCTCCGGCGCCCTGCTCGACCAGGCCAAGGAGGTCGAGACCAAGGAGCAGATCGCCTCCACGGCCTCCATCTCCGCCGCCGACACCCAGATCGGCGAGCTCATCGCCGAGGCCATGGACAAGGTCGGCAAGGAAGGCGTCATCACCGTCGAGGAGTCCCAGACCTTCGGTCTGGAGCTGGAGCTCACCGAGGGTATGCGCTTCGACAAGGGCTACATCTCGGCGTACTTCGCCACCGACATGGAGCGCATGGAGGCGTCGCTCGAGGACCCCTACATCCTCATCGCCAACTCCAAGATCTCCAACGTCAAGGACCTGCTCCCGCTCCTGGAGAAGGTCATGCAGTCGGGCAAGCCGCTGCTGATCATCGCCGAGGACGTCGAGGGCGAGGCCCTGTCGACCCTGGTCGTCAACAAGATCCGTGGCACCTTCAAGTCCGTCGCCGTCAAGGCCCCGGGCTTCGGTGACCGCCGCAAGGCCATGCTCGGCGACATCGCCATCCTCACGGGCGGCGAGGTCATCTCCGAGGAGGTCGGCCTCAAGCTGGAGAACGCGACCCTGGACCTCCTGGGCCGCGCCCGCAAGGTCGTCATCACCAAGGACGAGACCACCATCGTCGACGGCGCCGGCTCCGCCGACCAGGTCGCGGGCCGGGTCAACCAGATCCGCGCCGAGATCGAGAACAGCGACTCGGACTACGACCGCGAGAAGCTCCAGGAGCGTCTGGCGAAGCTGGCCGGCGGCGTGGCCGTCATCAAGGCCGGTGCCGCCACCGAGGTCGAGCTCAAGGAGCGCAAGCACCGCATCGAGGACGCCGTTCGCAACGCGAAGGCGGCCGTCGAGGAGGGCATCGTCGCCGGTGGTGGCGTGGCCCTGCTCCAGGCCTCCACGGTCTTCGAGAAGCTGGACCTGGAGGGCGACGAGGCGACCGGCGCCAACGCCGTGAAGCTCGCCCTGGAGGCCCCGCTCAAGCAGATCGCCGTCAACGGTGGTCTCGAGGGTGGCGTCATCGTCGAGAAGGTGCGCAACCTGCCCGTCGGCCACGGCCTGAACGCCGCGACCGGTGAGTACGTCGACATGATCGCCGAGGGCATCATCGACCCGGCGAAGGTGACCCGCTCTGCCCTGCAGAACGCCGCCTCCATCGCCGCGCTGTTCCTCACCACCGAGGCCGTCATCGCCGACAAGCCGGAGAAGGCCGCGGCCCCGGCCGGCGGCGGCATGCCGGGCGGTGACATGGACTTCTGATCCTTTTCGAGGATCGGACCCGTCCGTAAGTACCGAGGGCGGCACCCCCTGGAGACAGGGGGTGCCGCCCTCGGGCGTTTCACACGCCGGGGGCGTAGTGCCCGTGGCGACGGCGGGCTGACGGACGTCGTTCGGCACCGCCGCCCGCCCGGCCGGTGAGCCGTCCGCGCCGCGCACCGAGTGCGGGTCGAAGTGCGCCGATCAGCAGCCCGTCCGGGACGAGCCAGGAGGCGGCGCGGGCGAGCAGGCCGAGCTGGTCGCCGACGTAGTGCAGCCCGTGCACGCAGGTGAGCAGGTCGTACGTCCGGTCCGGCGCCCAGGTCCCGACCGGCGCGACGGCCTCCTGCCAGCCGGCTCAGGGGGTCCATGCCCAGCTCGCGGGCGTAGCTGTCGACCCCGGCCGACCGTGCTCCCGGTTCATCGTGGCCCGGATCACAGAAGGTTTGTCGTGCGGGACGGAATGGCGCGCGCCGCAGGGTGGTTGACGCGGAGGTGTGCTTCCATGCATGCGCATAATTCGCATACGCATGAACCTTCCGTGAAGCCCGTGCGTGTGCGTGAGACGTCAACCGGCATTCCGAGGAGTTACCACGTGACCGTCACCGCCTCCCCCCACCTCTCCCGAGCGGCCCAGGTCCTTGCGCGGCCCTTCACCGTGGGCGGCCTCACCGTCCCCAACCGGATCGTGATGGCGCCGATGACCCGCAAGTTCTCGCCGGGCGGCGTACCCGGCGCGGACGTGGCGTCGTACTACTCCCGGAGGGCCGGGGCGGGCGTCGGCCTGATCGTCACCGAGGGCACCTACGTCGGGCACGAGTCCGCCGGGGAGAGCGACTCCGTCCCGCGCTTCCACGGTGAGGAGCAGCTGGCGGGCTGGGCGAAGGTCGCGGAGCAGGTGCACGCGGCGGGCGGGAAGATCGTGCCGCAGCTGTGGCACATCGGCATGGTGCGCCGTCAGGGCGAGCCGCCGTACCCCGACGCCCCGGCGGTCGGCCCGTCCGGGGTGCGGCCGGACGGCTCCGAGGGCACCGGGCGGGTGATGACCCAGCAGGACCTGGACGACGTCGTCGAGGCCTTCGCCGAGGCGGCCGCCGCGGCCGAGCGGATCGGCTTCGACGGGGTCGAACTGCACGGCGCCCACGGCTACCTCATCGACCAGTTCCTGTGGGCCGGCACCAACCGCCGTACCGACGCCTACGGCGGTGACCCGGTGGCCCGTACGAAGTTCGCCGCCGAGATCGTGGCCGCCGTACGTGCCTCCGTCTCGCCGGACTTCCCGGTCCTCTTCCGCTACTCGCAGTGGAAGCAGGAGGCGTACGACGCGCGGCTCGCCGAGACCCCGCAGGAGCTGGAGGCGATCCTCGCCCCGATCGCGGCGGCCGGCGTCGACGGCTTCCATGCCTCGACACGCCGCCACTGGCTGCCGGAGTTCGAGGGTTCGGACCTCAACCTCGCGGGCTGGACCAAGAAGCTCACCGGCAAGGCCGCGATCACGGTCGGGTCGGTGGGCCTGGACGGGGAGTTCCTCGGCGCGTTCGCCGGCAAGGGCGCCGGTGTGGGCAGCATCGACAACCTGCTGGACCGGCTGGAGCGTGACGAGTTCGACCTGGTCGCCGTGGGGCGGGCGCTGCTGCAGGATCCGCGGTGGGCGGCGAAGGTGCTCGCGGGCCGGCTCGACGAGCTCACGCCGTGGGACGCGGCGTCGCTGGGGTCGCTGAGCTGAGCTGGGCGTCGTTCCTGCCGCGTCAGCAGTCCGGCGGCAAGGCGTCCGGGGCGGCGCCCCCGACGGCGCACAGGCCGCTGCCGGAGTCCGCGAAGGCGTGACCGCCGCCGGTCACGGATTGCCCATCGGCTCGATGTCGACGCGCACCGGCGTGCCCCACACCCGGAGCACCTCGTAGTCGGTGAACTCGTGCACGAGCCGGTACGCCGTCGCGGGCCGCGAACCGCGCCGCTGGGCCGCCAGGTACAGCTCGGCCTCCCGGCGGTCCCGGCGCGGGGTGCCGCACAACTGCCACTCCTGCCCGTTCCACAGCTCCGGCAGCCACCGCTGCTGGGGCTGCGGCCGGTCACCGCGCACGCCGTACCGGGACGGCGCGGAACCGGTGTGCGCGGCGGGCGCCGCGGGCCCGTTGAACTCGGCACGCCGCGCCGCGCGGCGCCGGGTCTCGCACAGCAGGCACCGGTCGGGCGCGCTCTCGTCGACGGGACCCGCCGGATGCTCGGCACAGCGGGTGCTGGGCGCGGCGGTGGTGACGCTCTCCTCCAGCAGGTCCAGAGCCCGCCGCAGATCGGTCCTGACCTCGTGCAGCCGTGCGTCGGGGGTGTCACCGGTGAGGGCCTCGCCATGCTCCCCGAGCAGCCGGAGAGCGCGCCCGAGGGCGGTGAGCTGAGCGTGATTCATGAGCGGTCGCCTGTGGTCCTTCCTGACCGGCGCGGGCCTGCGACGGTACGAGGCAATGGTGACCGAACACCAGCCCGCGGACGCACGGCGCCCCCAGGGCCTGTCCGACAGGCCCTACGTCAGTCGGAGGCCTTCTTCCATTTCGCGCCCACCCTCTGCCAGCGGGCGAGGTCGGGCGGGGACAGTATGGCGCCCTGGTGCTGGGCCACGTGAAGACGCTGCGCTTCCCGGAGCCTGTCCGCGACGGCCTGCCAGTCCACGGGCGGCTGGGTCGCCAGCTTCCGGGCCTCCTCGAGCTCGTTCGACCGTGGCGTCATCGCGCCCTGAGGCGTGAAGTTGTAGTCGGTACCGGAGCCCGGGTCCCCCGTCCGGGTGTCGCTCGACGGCCCCATCTCCAGGTTGGCGGGCATGTTGTGCAGTGCCTTCTTGTTTCCGGCCGTCGAGTCGAGAACCGCCCGCACTTCGTCCAGGAAGTCGAAGAGCGGCCTCGCCCGCGCCCCGTCCCGGTCGGCCGACGCGAGGATCGCGTCCAGCTCGCTACGGGCGATCTTGTGATGGAGGGTGGTGTTGTCGCCCCAGTGCGGATGGTCGATGCGCATCTGCTTGTGCGCGGCGGTCACCGCGCTCGCCGCCCAGTCGCTGCTTCCGCCACCCGTCCCGGAGTAGCCGGACGCGTGTTTCGTCGTCTCGACCGCCGCGAGGAAATCGGTCCGGAAATCCTCGGTGTCCACGTCGGTGAGCGTGTAGAGGTCACTGTCCGGGGTGATGCCGAGGTCCGAGAGGATGTCTTCCTTCTCGTTCGGCTTCTTCGCCTGGAATTCCGGGCTGAGCTCCTCGAGGTAGTCGACTATCTTCTCGAACTCGCTCTTGGGGGCGGCGGACACCTCCGTGGTGGACTGGCCCGCCGTCGCGTTGTTCGACGCGCCCTTCTTCCTCGGCATGCGCTGCACCGCGGCCGCGGGACCGGCCGCCGGACGTGCCGCCGCGCCGGGTGCCCCCGTCTCGGCAGGCCCCCGCGCCTGCCCGCCCCGCATCACCTGCTCCGCCTTGCGTTCGGCCGCCTTCTCGAACCGGTCGGAGGGGTCGCTGACCCGCAGCCCGCCGCCGTCGTCGGTTCCGGCCACGGCTCCCGCTCGCTGCTGCCGGACGTGTTCCAGTTCGTGCGCGAGCGTCTTCTTGTCGACGGCGCGGCGGAACACGATGTGGTGGGTGCCGGTGGTGTACGCCTCGGCCCCGACCGCCTCGGCGGAACGCCGGGCCGCGCTGCCGGTGTGCACGGTGACGTCCGAGAAGTCCTCACCCTCGAAGCGGTCCTCCATCTCGCGCCGCAACGCGGGCGCCAGCCGGCTGCCCGCGGAGCGCACCACGGAGCCCACCTCGTCGGCGGCGGTGCGCTGCACCGCGTCGTCGTGTCCGCACCCCGCGTCGTGCTGATGCCGCTCGCTCATCATCCGCGCGAACGCGGCGTTGCCGATGCTGCGTTGCAGTGCGGCCGCGGTGTCCGCGTCCGTACGGCCCGTGCCGGCGGCCGTGGGCATCCGGCGAGTGGTGGACTGCGCGCCGGAGTTCTCCTGACCGGCCGTTCGCTGCTTCCCGTTCGCCCGCATCTCCGTGTCCCTCCGTCGTCGGTCGACCTCGGATCATCCGGCACGAGGCAGGGGAGGGGCAGAGGACCACGTACCTCCCCGGGTGCAACGACCCGTGCCCCTTGAGGCATTCGGCGCCGGCGACCTCGCCGGTCAGGGTCCGGTGTGCTCAGGCGCGCAGTGCTGCGTCGAGTGCGCGGATCAACTCGCCCACACGCCCGCCTCCGCCAGGCGCGCCGGGCAGCCGGGAGAGCACGGCGGTGACGGCGGGCGGCGCGTGCCGGCATGCCCGGTCGAGCGTGCCCGAGGTCACCTGCCGGTCCTCGCCGGACGCCAGCTCCTGCGCCCGCGCCGCGTGCGCCGCCGCGCCGAGGATGTGCTTCACCTGGTGCGCGCTCGCCCGGGGGTGCAGATAGCCGGCGGCGGCCGCATGGCTCGCCGCCCGCGCCGCGTCAGCCGCGGCCGCGGCGGTGGCGGTGGCTGCGGCGGGGGTGGCGGTGACCATGGCATCCGCTTCCTGCGCCGCTCTGTACGCCGCCCAGGCGCTCCGGCGCAGGGCGGCCGTACGCCGGCCACCCCCGGCGAAGGCGTCCGCGGCGTCGATCGCCTCGCGGGGGCGCGGGTCGTCGGGAAGGCTCTGTTCGAAGAGCGTCAGCACTTTGCGCGCGCAGCCGGCGGCGTAGCCCGCGATCTCGCGGAGTTCGTCTTCGCTCAGCTCGATCTCGTTGCCGTCGCCGTTCTCGTCCGTCTCGGTGGGCATGGCTCAATCCTGCCGCGGACCAAGGCCGTTGGGACGGCCGCTGCCGGGCGCCCCGGTGGAAGCGGACGTCAGGCCCACCGCGTACGTCGCCAGGAAGCCCACGACATAGCCCGTGAGCAGCCCGCCCCCGTAGACGGCCAGCGACGTGGCCATCCCCCCACGCCCCGCCAGCAGCGGAAACAGCGCCCACCCCGAGGGCCCGATCGCCGTCGCCCCCACCGGGTCGCCGAGCATCGCGAACAGGCCGACGAAGGCGCCGCCCGCCGCGCCGCCCACGCAGGCCGTGAGGAACGGGCGGCCGAGAGGGAGGGAGACGCCGTAGATCAACGGCTCGCCCACCCCGAGCAGCCCGGCCGGCAGCGCGGACCTGATGGTCGTACGCAGGGAGGTGTCGTGGCGCAGCCGGACGTACACCGCGACCGCCGCGCCCACCTGACCCGCGCCCGCCATGGCCAGCAGGGGCAGGAGGACGGTGTGGCCCTGCTGCTCGATGAGGGTGGCGTGGATGGGGATCAGGGCCTGGTGCAGGCCCAGCATGACGAGCGGGAGGAACAGGCCGCCCAGGACCAGGCCGGCCAGGGCCCCGGTGGTGGCGAGGAGCCAGTTCGCGGCGGTGCCGATCGCCGTCGACAGGGCGCCGGCCACGAACATGAGGCCGTACAGCGTCGCCAGGCCGGCGAGCAGGATCGTCAGGGTGGGGGTGAGCAGCACGTCCAGGGCCGGCGGGATCCGGCCGCGGCACCACTTCTCGATGTACGTCCCGAGCAGCGCCGCCGCCAGTGCGCCCAGCACTCCGCCCTGGCCGGGGGAGAGCGCGACGCCGAACGCCGTCACCTTCACCACCCCCGGATACACCACGATCGCCGCGACGGCGCCGCCGAGCACCGGCGTGCCGCCGAACTCCTTCGCCGTGTTGTGACCGACGAACACCGCGATCAGGGTCATGAAGGCGGAGGCGACACCGGTGAGCGCGGGGGTGATCGCGGGCAGCCAACCGGCGTTGACCAGCAGGCCGTTGCATCCCGCGAGGATGCCGCAGCCGATCAGGGCGGGGATGAGCGGGACGAAGATGTTCGCCACCCGGCGCAGTGCCAGCTTGACGGGAGTCGCGTTGCGCCGCCGCTGCGCCTCTTTCAACGCGGCGCCCTGCGCCGCCAGTTGCCCGGCCGTCGACGTGCCGCCCTCCTGCGGTGCCCGCCCGCCGGTCCGTGCCTCGCAGTCCGCCGGCGCCCGTCCGCCCACCAGCGCCTCGAACTCGCCCGTGACCCGGGCCACCACGCCGGGCCCCAGCACCACCTGGTACGCGTCCCCGTCCACGACCACCCCCAGCACGCCCGGGACCGCTCGCAGCGCCTCCTCCCGCACCCGGGCCGGGTCGGCCAGGCCCAGGCGGAGGCGGGTCATGCAGTGGGCGACGGAGGTGACGTTGGCGGGGCCGCCGACTCCCGACAGGATCGCGGCGGCGGCTTCGGCAGGGTCAGTGCGCATGACCCGAGGGTGCGGGTCAGCGGGCCGCCGCCCCGAGTGCCGCGCGCAGATGGCCGCCGGACTCCTCCAGAAGGCGGGCGGCGGTGCCGCCGTCCACCCCGCCGGCGATCGTCAGGATGGCCGCCTTGACCTCGCCGTCGGTGGCGGCCAGGGCCTGCTCGATCTCCTTGTCCGACGCGCCCGTGGCCAGGGCGACGATACGGCGGGACCTCGCGCGCAGCTTCTCGTTCGAGGCGCGTACGTCGACCATCAGGTTCCCGTACGTCTTGCCCAGCCGGATCATCGTGATCGTCGACAGCATGTTGAGGACCAGCTTCTGAGCCGTGCCCGCCTTCAGGCGGGTGGAGCCGGTGAGCAGCTCGGGGCCGGCGACGATCTCGATGCCGTGGTCGGCGGCGGCCGCGAGGGCGCTGTGCGCGTTGCAGGCCAGGCCGACGGTCAGCGCGCCGTGCGCGCGGGCGTGCTCGACGGCGGCGACGGCGTACGGGGTGCGGCCGGAGGCGGAGACGCCGACCACGCTGTCGTCGGGGGTGAGCCGCATCGCGTCCAGGTCCTGCCGCGCCAGCTCCCCCGAGTCCTCGGCGCCCTCGACGGAGGTGACCATGGCCGCGGGGCCGCCCGCGATCAGGCCCACGACCCGGGTGGGGTCGGTGTTGAAGGTGGGCGGGCACTCGGAGGCGTCCAGCACGCCGAGGCGGCCCGCGGTACCGGCGCCGGCGTAGACGAGCCGGCCGCCGCGGGCCATCCGGGCGGCGACGGCGTCGATCGCCGCGGCGATCTGGGGCAGGCACCGGGCGACGGCGGCGGGCACGAGAGCGTCCTCGCCGTTCATCAGCTGGGCGATCTCCAGGGTGGGCAGCCGGTCGATCTCCGACAGCTCCGGGCGGAACGCCTCGGTGGTCAGGGTCTCCAGCTGGGCCTGCAGATCCTGGGGCTCGGACATGGAAGTCATGACAAGCGGCTCTTTCCAATATGGGTTCAGGTCACGTCGGCCAAGGGGCGCGGGGAACTGCGCGACCAGCCACGGACGGCCCGCGGACACATCACGGCGGCAAGCCCTACGGCCTGCCTCGGTCACTGCGATGCCGATGCGCCAGCGCCTCGTACGAGGCGGCCAGCGACGGCGCCGCCGACTCGTACGTCCGCTGCGCCACCCCCACGAACAGGCAGTCCACCACCAGCAGTTGACTGGTCCGGGAGGACATCGCCGCGGGCCGCAGCTCGCTCTCCCGGGCCGTGGACGTCGTCAGGACGTGGTCGGCGTACTGCGCGACGGGCCCGTCCGGGCGGCCGGTGATCGCCACCGTCGTGGCCCCGCGTTCGAAGGCCACGCGCAGCGGCTCGACGACGTCGGTCGTCGACCCCGAGTGGGTGATCGCGATGGCGACATCACCCGCGCGCAGCTGCACGGCGTTGGTCACGGCGAGGTGCGGATCACTGTGCGCGTGGGCTATGAGCCCTATGCGCAGCAGCTTCTGCGTGAGGTCCTGCGCGACCAGACCGGACGCGCCGAAGCCGTACACGTCGGTGCGCCGGGCGGCGGCGAGCGCGGTGACCGCCGCGCCGAGCTGGGCGGTGTCGAGTCCGGCCGCCGTGTCGGCGAGGGTCTGCTGCTCGTCGTAGGCGAGCTTGGCGACGACGTCGGCGATCGGGTCGTCGACCGCGATGTCGGTCGTGATGGCGGGTGCGCGCCCCGACTGCTGCTGTGCGGCCAGGCCGGCGAGTGCGAGGCGCAGGTCGCGGTAGCCGGGGTAGCCGAGGAGGCGGGCGGTGCGCACGACGGTCGCCTCGCTGGTGCCGGTGAGCTCGGCGAGGCCGGTGACCGTGAGGGCCGCGCAGCCGGCCGGGTCGTTCGCCACCGCCTCGGCGACGCGCTGCATGGAGCGGGTCATCGACGGGGCGAGTGTGCGCACTTTGGCGGCGAGGGCGGCGGGCGCGGGCGGACTCGTGCGGGGCGCCGGGCCGGGCCCGGATGCCGGGGCCGGTCCGGTCCGGGTGCCGTTGCCGAAAGTTTCCTTCACTTCACGGGTCACAGGTGAAAGATATTTTCGGCTCGGCGTCGCGGTCAAGAGTGCGCACAATAGGGGCATGGATCCCATCAGCCCCTTGGAGCAGGCGCTGCACGCTGCCCGCGCCCTCGTGCTCGCCGACCTGGTCGCGAGCCAGGTCGCCGAGGCGGACGTCGTCTCGCTGGTCGAGGAGTCGGTCGTCCAGCGGCGCTGGTGGGTGGAACAGTGGCCGGACGGCGCGGAGTACGTCGCCGGCCTGATCGCCCAGGACGTGCAGGACGCCCTGCTCGACCGCTACGGCCGCTGGCCCCTCTGCCCGGTCTGCGGCTCCGGCGACCCGCACGCCCTGGACGTCGAACCGGAGCTCGGACCCGATCCGCACTGGGTGTGCCACAAGGCCGGCGTGAAGGTCGCGGCGGTCGGCTCGCTCGCGTCGTGCCCGGGCGAGCCGTCTCCGTCGTGACCGTCTACATCGACCCGCCGACCTGGCCCGGCCACGGCCGTATGTGGTCCCACCTGGTGAGCGACGTCTCGTACGACGAGCTGCACACGTTTGCCGAGGGTCTCGGCGTCCCCCGCCGTGCCTTCGAGCGGGACCACTACGACATCCCGTCCCACCGCTACGCCGACGCGGTCGACGCGGGAGCGGTGGAGGTGAGCAGCCGGGAGGTGGTGCGGCTGTTGCAGGGGGCGGGGTTGCGCAGGCCGAAGGGGCGGTAGGCAGCCGCCCGGGGACTCACGGCTGCCGCAGCTCGTAGGCGACCTGGTCCTCGTCGTCCGCGCTCACCCGGGTGAATCCGGTCCGTTCCAGCACCCCCTGGGACCGTGCGTTGTCCCGTTCCACCGTCGCGAACAGGGACCGTACGTCCTCCCGGGCCAGGGCCCAGTCCGCGAGGGCGCGCAGGGCCTCGGTGGCGTAGCCCTGGCCGCGGGCCGGCTCGGTGAGGTCGTAGCCGATCTCGGCGCGGGCGTCCTCGCCGGGCGCGCCGTGGAAGCCCATGCCACCGATCGCCCGGCCGTCCTCGTGCCGCACCAGGACGTAGAGGCCGAACTCCGGGCGGTGCACGCCCGACTCGTACGCCTTCACCGTCATCCCGGCGGCCTCGCGCGTGCCCTCGAAGGGGCCGCCCTCGACCCACTCGAACCCGCCGTCGCCGCCCGTGGCGAGGTCGGCGGCGGCGCGCGGGGTGACGCCCTCCAGGGTGAGGCGGCCGGCGGGGATGACGAGGTTGTTGCACCAGCGCCAGTCCGTGACCGGGGCGCGGCCCGGGAGATCGCCGCGGCCGGTGGCCCACAGGAGGGTGCGCCAGGGGTCGGCGGCGGGCTGGACGTGCGGGAAGATCGTGCCGAGGACGTAGGTGCACAGACCGGCCGGTGGTTCGTAGGCGAGGCCGAGGCCCTCGGCGATGTCGTGGGTGTGGAGCAGCACCTCCGCGACGCCCATCGCCGCGAAGCCCTCGCGGCCCGCGCTGCGGAAGGGGTACGGGTGGAAGGCGCGCACCTCACGGGGCGTGGTGCGGATCGCCGCGGTGAGCAACGCGCCCGTCGTCTCCAGGACGTGGAGCACGCCGTCGTTGCCGGCCGGGTCGAGGCCGCCTTCGCCGTCGAGCGTGATCTCGAAGGGCACGTACGCGTCCCGTGCGCGTCCGGCGAGCTGCCCCGCGTACGCCAGCAGGCAGCTCGCGACGTGCTCGGCCGTCCGGCGGCAACTCCACGCCGTTCTGCCCGCGTCGACCTCTCGCCAGTCGCGGTCCGTGACCGTCCCCAGCACCGCGACGGCGCTCGTGACGGCCTGCTGAACCATGTCCCCACCCGTGTCTGCCATGCGGCGCAGGGTAGGTGACGAAAGGTCCTCAGGACGACAGGATTTCCAGCTCGGAGGTGACGTTGTAGCGGGCGGTCGCCTCCCAGTGCTCCGCGCCGTAGGGGGTGCGGTAGAGGCGCGGCAGGGCGAGCAGGTCGCGCAGGACGGCGGACCGGCCCGCGCGGAAGGCCTCGGAGGGGACGAAGCCGTACTCCTCGCGGACGGCGGCCGTGTAGGCGGCGTACGCCGACGGCGGCGAGGCGAGGATCGCGAGGTCGGCGTCGCACAGGACCTGGCCGTTGCGGTCGTCGTCGGCGGGCGCGTGGCCCGCGGTGAGGCGGACCAGACGGGCGACTTCGGCGGTCCTCGCCTCGGGCACACCCGCCTCGGCGAGCGCGCGTTCGGCCAGCCGGGCGGACCGTTCCTCGTTCTCGGAGCGGTCCGGGAGGTAGACCGCGTCGTGGAACCAGGCGGCGAGGCGGACGAGATCGGGGGCGTCGGCGTACTCCTCCAGCACGTCGATGTGGTCGAGCACCGCCGTGAGGTGGGTCAACGTGTGGTAGTGCCGCTGCGGCTCCTGCCAGCGGGTGATCAGATTGTCGGCGTACGGAACCGGATCGGGGCCGCCCTCGGGGGCCCGGGCGGCTTCCAGCGCCTGACGGAAGCGGACGCGAAGCGTGCGGGGTTCGGGCATGCCGTCAATTCTGCGCCTAGCGTGGGTGCATGACTTCAGCTGACATGCACGGCGAGGTACGGGACCCGGAACTGCCGGGACGGCTGCTGGTGGTGGAGCGGGATCAGCTGATCCCGTGGTTGCGGGAGCGGGCGGACGCGGACTTCGCCAGGCCCGCCGACGCCTGTCCGGGGTGGACGGTGCGGGACGTGCTGGCGCACTGTTCGTCGGCGCTCCTGCGGGCGGTGGAGGGGCGGTTCGAGGAGGGCGTGTTCTCGCCCGAGTCCAACGTCCGCCACATCGCGGAGCGCGCCGGATGGACGAACGCGCAGATCGTCGACGAGCTGGAGCGCGGGATGACCGGGGCGGGGCCCGTGATCGCCGAGGCGGGCGGCGCGCTGGACGGGCTCGCGCTGGGCGCGTGGGTGCACGCGGGGGACGTGCGCGCGGCGCTCGGGGAGCCGGGGGCGTACGCCGGGAAGGGACTGCCGTACGCGCTCGAACTGCTGGTCCGGATCACGCGGGAGCGGGGGCACGTGGCGCTGCACGCCGACCTCGACGACATGGACGAGCCGCTGAGGCTCGGTGACGCGAGCGGGGACCGGCCGCCGGGGCGGTACATCGGCGACGCGTCGACGCTCGTGCGGCTGTACTCGGGGCGCTCGGTGGACGCGGCCGGGTTCGAGCTGGCGGGCGTGCAGGTGGGGGAGCTGAACATCATCGGCTGACCGGCGCGGCGCTGGGCCCCGGTGGGGGCGCGACGCGGTCTCGCGGGCTCGTTCCCCGCGGGCGTACCCTGATATTGGACTAGACCTGTAGCCGCTTCGGGGAATGCCCAAGAAAGGGGTGCCATGAGCACGCGTGCAGTCCTGGAGGTGATCGCCCTCGACGCCGAGGACGCGATCGCCGCCCAGGCCGGAGGCGCGGATCGCCTCGAACTGGTCACCGACATGGCGGCGGACGGGCTCACGCCGTCCGTCGAGACCTTCGTCGCGATCCGGGCCGCCGTCGACATTCCGCTGCGCGTGATGCTGCGACTGGCGGACGGGTTCGCGGCCGGTGAGGTGCGGCGGCTCGTCGAGGTGGCCGGGCGGATGCGGGAGGCCGGGGCCGAGGAGTTCGTGCTCGGGTTCCTCGACGCGCACGGCGGGGTGGACCTCGACGCGGTGGAAAGCGTGGCCGGCGCGCTGGCCGGGTGCCGGTGGACCTTCCACCGGGCCATCGACCGGGCGGCCGACCGGGACGCGCTGCGCAAGTCGCTGGACGGTATGCCCGGCCTGGACACCTATCTCACGGCCGGGGCGGCCGGAGGCGTGGACGAGGGACTGCCGGTGCTGCTCGCCGAGGCGGGGCGGCGCGGCGAGCCGGGGTACGAGCAGCAGATCCTGGTGGGCGGCGGCCTGCGCCTGGAGCACGTGCCGCAACTGGTGGCCGCCGGGGCCGACGCGTTCCACATCGGCGGGGCGGCGCGGCCGGGGGGCTGGCAGGAGCCGGTGTCGGCGCCGGCGGTCGCCGAGTGGCGGGCCGTGCTGGACGGCACCCCCCAGGGAGCCTGACCGGCAGCTCCCGCGCTCGGCCCCTGCCCGTCGCCGCCCGCCCCCCGCCGTGCCGCCAGCCGCCCGGAAGCCCGAGCGACGACCCGCCGGGCGGCAAGGCGGCCCGTGTGGTGTCAGGTGAGCTGGGCCGGGCGGCAGCGGCTATCCGCGCGGCGTCGGGTGAGCCGGGCCGGGGAGGCCGGGTGGGCCGACCCCGTGACGCCAACCGCCGGGCGGGCGTCGGGAGGCACGGCGGCCCGTGTGGTGTCAGGTGAGCTGGGCCGGGAGGGGGGCCGTGTGTGTCACCGTCAGGCCGGACACCGCCCGTGTCAGTGCCACGTACAGGCGGCGCAGTCCCGTCCGTTCGTCCGGCTCGCCGTCGACGACGGCCTGGGGCTCGTCCAGGACGACGTAGTCGTACTCCAGGCCCTTGGCCAGGGAGGCCGGGACCAGGGTCAGCCGGGTCTCCCGCGACGTCTCCTCGCCGGGGGCCAGATGGCCGATGCCGGCCGAGCCGAGCGCCTCCGCGAGCGCGGGGACGCGGGCGTCCGCGGCGATCAGGCCGATCGAGCCCTCGTGGGTGAGTGATTCGGCGCAGGCCGCCACCACGTCCGTGTCGCCCGCGACCCGGCGCACCTGGAACTCGCCGGGGTTCTCCCGCACCGACGCCACCGGCGTCAGCCCGGGCGCGATGTGCGGCAGCAGACGCGAGGCGTACGCGATGACGTCCGCCGGGACACGGAAACCGGCCGTCAGCTCCTCGACCACCGCGTCGTCCTTGCCCAGGTGGGCCAGTGCCTCCTGCCAGCTGCGTGTCGCCCACGGTGTGGTGCCCTGCGCCAGGTCGCCGAGGACCGTCGCGGACCCGGTGGTGCAGCGGCGGCCGACCGCCCGGTACTGCATGGGCGACAGGTCCTGCGCCTCGTCGAGGACGACATGGCCCAGGGACGGCGTGCGGTCGATCAGGTCCTTCGCCTCGTCGATCAGCACCGCGTCCGCCGCCGACCACTTCGCCGACTTCACCGACCGCGCCGGTTTCGCCGACAGGATCGTCTTCTGCTCGTCCTCACTGAGCACGCCCTCCGCGTGCTCGGCGAGGAAGCCCGCGTCGGTCAGCAGCCGCAGCACGAGCTTCGCCGGGTCCACGGCCGGCCAGATCGCCTTGACCGCCGCCTTCACGGCGCTGTCGCGGGCCACGGCGTCCTGCACCCGGTCGTCGGGCGCCTCACCCGACCGCTCCATCTGCACCAGCACGGCATGCGCGATCCGCTGCGGCAGGGCCTCGCGGGCGGCGCCGTACCGGATGCCCCGGTCCAGCAACTCCCGCACCATCTCCTCGACTTCGTACGCCGGCACCCGCCACCGCCGTGCGCCGCGCACCACGACGACCGGCTCCGCGGGCATCGTCACCTGCGCGTACAGCGCCCGGCGGACGACCTCCGCCATCCTCGCGTCCCCCTTGACGAGCGCCGCCGCCGCGTCGTCCGTGCCGCGTACCTCCACATGCGCCACCAGGTCGTCGACCGTCGCCTGCCGGACCGTCAACTCGCCCAGTGCCGGCAGCACCTGCTCGATGTAGTGGAGGAAGGAGCGGTTCGGGCCGATCACGAGGGTGCCGGTGCGGGCCAGCCGGTCGCGATGGGCGTAGAGCAGGTAGGCCACGCGATGCAGGCCGACGGCGGTCTTTCCGGTGCCGGGGCCGCCCTGGACGCACACCGAGCCGCCCAGCCCGCTGCGCACGATCTCGTCCTGCTCCGGCTGGATCGTGGCGACGATGTCGCGCATCGGGCCGACTCGGGGGCGCTCGATCTCCTGCTGGAGCAGCCTGCTGGCCCGTGCCGCCTCGGCCGGGTCGGACAGGTGCTCGTCCTCGTAGGCCGTCAGCTCCCCGCCGGTGTAACCGAACCGGCGGCGCAGTCCGATGTCCATCGGGTCCTTCTTGGAGGCCCGGTAGAACGGCTGCGAGACCGGCGCCCGCCAGTCGATGACCATGGGGTCGCCGTCCGCGTCGTGCACATGCCGACGCCCGATGTGCAGTGTCCGATAGGCCTCCTCCGGCCGCGGGCGTTCCCCGCCCGCGCGCTCGGCCCGCTCCGCGCCCGGAGCGTGCAGATAGTCCAGGCGGCCGAAGAACAGCGGGGTGTCGCTGAGGTCGGCGAGGGCCTTGATGCGCTCGCCGATCTGGCGTTCCAGGATCTGGGCGTTGACCCAGTTCGCGGTGACGTCGCCGATGTCGAGCGACTCCACGTCCTCCCGCATCGCCCGCAGCGCGGCACGGGACGCGGCGAGGTGGGAGCGCTCACGGGCGAGCGGATCGTCGGCGGGCGTGGACACGGCGGTGCCTCCGGGGGGCCAGGGGTGGCGGTGCGGGATGCCCCCGGTTTCCGGCCGGGCGGCGGCGCTCCCCGAGGGAGGCGGGCAAGAGCGGAGATTCTAGGTGAGCGGCACAGGGCGGGCCACCGAATATCCGCCCGCCCGCCCGCACGCGGTCCGCCCCGCGGGCCCGTCCCCGCCCTACGGCCCCCTAGGGGACGCGCTCTCCTGGCTCCTCCCCCCTCAGGCCCACCGCTCCCTCTCAGGGGCTACCCCGGGTCACCGAGGTTCGGTCCCGAGACCGATGCCGCCTGCACGGTGCGAAATCCACCATGGACACATGAGTGCAGCGACCTTCACCCCGGCCCCCGCCCCGCACCGCCCCTCCGGAGCCACGGCCCTCACCGGCAGCCATCGGCACCGTCTCGGCGAAGCCCTGCGGGCCGTGCGGGTGTTCGCCGGTGCCGCCTTCGATGTGGTCATCCTCGGCGAGTACGGCGAGGAGGCGGGCGTCCGCCGCAAGTGAGCGTCTAGTGTCACGGGGTGACGAGACGATCACGCTCGGCAGCACCCGCGACACTCCTGGCCGTCTCCGTTGCGGCCTTCGCCGTCCTGTGCGTCGTGCAACGCCCGGCCATGGCCGACGCCCTGGTGTACCGGGCCGAGGGCGCGGCCGTACTGCACGGCCAGGACCTGTACGGCTTCACCGTCACCCGGTGGCATCTCCCCGCCACCTATCCCCCCTTCGCCGCACTCCTGTTCACCCCCGCCGCCTGTGTCCCGGTCGCGGTCCTCAAGGCCGGGTTCCTCGCGGCCAACACGTGGCTCACCGGCTTCCTGGTGCACCTCTCCGCCCGTCTGGCGGGCCGCCCGCTGCGCCTGCCCGCCCTCTGCGCGATCACCGCCCTCGCCCTGTGGCTGGAGCCGGTCTTCCAGACCCTCCTCTACGGCCAGATCAACCTCGCCCTCGCCTGCCTGGTCCTGTGGGACCTCACCCGCCCGCCCGGCGCCCCCGCCAAGGGCCTTGCCGTGGGCATCGCGGCCGGTGTCAAGCTCACGCCGGCCGTCTTCATCGCGTACCTGCTGCTGCGCGGCCGCCGCCGTGAGGCCGCCGTCGCCACGGCCGCGTTCGCGGCGACCGTCGCCCTCGGCGCGCTGGCCCTGCCTGCCGCCAGCGCGGACTTCTGGCTGCGCCGGCTGTACGAGACCGACCGGGTGGGCAAGCCGTGGATCATCGACAACCAGTCGCTCCAGGGCCTGTTCGCCCGTGCCCTGGGCGACCCGGCGCCGGGCCCCGCCTGGGTGGCGGCCGCCCTGGCCGTCGTGGCCGGCGCCCTGTGGCTGATCCGCCGCACGCCGGGCGACCGCCACGCCCTGCTCATGACGGCCGTGACCGCGCTGCTGGTCTCTCCGATCAGCTGGTCCCACCACTGGGTCTGGTGCGTCCCCGTCATCGCCGTACTGCTGGCGGACGGCCGCGCCTGGCTGGCGCTCGCCGTGACGTTCCTCTTCACTGCGCGCACCATGTGGCTCGTCCCCCATCAGGGCGACCTGGATCTGCAGCTCCCCTGGTGGCAGCAGCCGCTGGCCTCGCCCTACCCGCTCCTGGGCCTGGCGGCACTGACCGCGGCGGCCCTGCGCACACTGCTGGGGCGTCAGCTCTCGGTCAGCAACTCGTCCGCGTCCACGATCCGGTACGCGTAGCCCTGTTCCGCCAGGAACCGCTGGCGGTGGGCCGCGAAGTCCTGGTCGATCGTGTCGCGGGCGACGACGGAGTAGAAGTGCGCCTGGTGGCCGTCGGCCTTCGGGCGCAGTACACGACCCAGCCGCTGCGCCTCCTCCTGCCGCGATCCGAACGTCCCGGAGACCTGGATGGCGACGGTCGCCTCCGGCAGGTCGATGGAGAAGTTGGCGACCTTGGAGACGACCAGCACGCTGATCTCGCCCTCGCGGAAGGCGTCGAAGAGCTTCTCGCGCTGGGCGTTGGACGTCTCGCCCTTGATCACCGGCGCGCCGAGATGCTCCCCGAGCTCGTCGAGCTGGTCGATGTACTGCCCGATGACGAGGATCTGCTGTCCGGCGAACCGGCGCACGATCGCCTCGGTCACCTTGCGCTTGGTCTCGGTCGTCGAGCAGAAGCGGTACTTCTCCTCGGGCTCCGCCGTCGCGTACGCCAGCCGCTCGGAGTCGGTGAGGTTGACCCGGACCTCCACGCAGTCCGCGGGCGCGATGTAGCCCTGCGCCTCGATCTCCTTCCACGGGGCGTCGAACCGCTTCGGCCCGATCAGCGAGAACACGTCGGACTCCCGGCCGTCCTCGCGCACCAGCGTCGCGGTCAGCCCCAGCCGCCGCCGCGCCTGGAGGTCGGCCGTGAACTTGAAGACCGGCGCCGGCAGCAGGTGGACCTCGTCGTAGACGATCAGCCCCCAGTCCCGGGAGTCGAACAGCTCCAGGTGCGGGTAGACGCCCTTCCGTCTGGTCGTCAGCACCTGGTAGGTGGCGATGGTGACCGGCCGGATCTCCTTCTTCGTGCCGCTGTACTCGCCGATCTCCTCCTCGGTCAGCGAGGTCCGCTTCACCAGCTCGTGCTTCCACTGCCGGGCCGAGACCGTGTTGGTCACGAGGATCAGCGTCGTCGACTTCGCCTGCGCCATGGACCCGGCGCCGACCAGCGTCTTGCCGGCACCGCAGGGCAGGACGACGACCCCGGACCCGCCGTGCCAGAAGTTCTCGACGGCCTGCTTCTGGTACGGCCGCAGTGCCCAGCCGTCCTCGTCCAGCTCGATCGGGTGCGCCTCGCCGTCGACGTACCCGGCGAGGTCCTCGGCCGGCCAGCCCAGCTTCAGCAGCACCTGCTTGATCTGCCCGCGCTCGGAGGGGTGCACGGCCACGGTGTCCGGGTCGATGCGGGCGCCCACCAGCGGCGCGATCCGCTTGGAGCGCAGCACCTCCTCCAGGACCGGCCGGTCGGTGCTGGTCAGCACCAGGCCGTGCGCCGGGTGCTTGCTCAGCGTCAGCCGCCCGTAGCGGTCCATGGTCTCGGCGATGTCCACGAGCAGGGCGTGCGGCACCGGGTAGCGGCTGTACTGCACCAGCGCGTCCACCACCTGCTCCGCGTCGTGCCCCGCGGCGCGCGCGTTCCACAGCCCGAGCGGCGTCACCCGGTAGGTGTGGATGTGCTCCGGTGCCCGCTCCAGTTCCGCGAACGGCGCGATCACCCGGCGGCAGTCGTCGGCACGCTCGTGGTCGACCTCCAGCAGGAGGGTCTTGTCGGACTGGACGATGAGTGGACCGTTCACGTACTTACATTCCTTCCGCGCGGGCCAAACGTCCAGTGTGCCTGATCGTTGTGCACGGCGTGCAGGACATCACCAGTGCCCCGTCCCCGCCGTCCACGACTCTCGGCTACGCGCTGTTCGCCACGCGCTGGCTGCAGGCTCCCCTGTACTTCGGCCTCGTGGCCGCCCAGGGGGTGTACGTCTACAAGTTCTTCAACGAGCTCTGGACCTTAATTCTCCGGTGCGTGACCGGGGCGGCGACAGAGACCTACGTCATGCTCGCCGTGCTCAAGCTCGTCGACGTCGTCATGATCGCGAACCTGCTCATCATGGTGATCGTCGGCGGCTACGAGACCTTCGTGTCGCGCATCGGCCTCCAGGGCCACCGTGACCAGCCGGAATGGCTCTCGCACGTCAACTCCAACGTGCTGAAGGTCAAGCTGGCCACGGCCATCGTCGGCATCTCGTCGGTGCATCTGCTCCAGATGTTCGTGGATGTCCACCACACCTCCCGGCACTCCCTGCTGTGGGGGACGGTGATCCACATGGCGTTCATCGTGTCGGCGGCGATCCTGGCGTACATGTCGGGGCCGATGGCGGCGCAGGCCGAGCGGGCTCACCACAGCGCGCCCCAGCCCTCGCAGCACCACGCCGCCGAGGAAGGCCGGGCCGAGCGGGTCGTCATCCCGGCCCAGCGGGAGGAGGCACCGAGCGCCGAGGAGCGGCTGCGCGCCGCCGGGTTCCCCGCCCGGAAGCTGCTGGAGGACTTCGACGCCGAGCATCTGCGGTCCTTCGACCGGGAAGCGGTGGCCCGGCTGGGCAAGCTGGACTTCGTCACCGCCCGGCGCAACGTCGTCTTCACCGGGCCGCCCGGCACCGGCAAGACGCACCTGGCCGTCGGCCTCGGGGTGCGCGCCTGCCAGGCGGGGCACCGGGTGCTGTTCGCGACCGCGGGCGAGTGGGCGGCCCGGCTGGCGGCGGCACAGAGCGACGGCAGGCTCGTGGACGAGCTGCGCCACCTCGACGGCTACGCCCTGCTGATCGTCGACGAGGTCGGCTATCTGCCCTTCGACACCGCCACCTCGCAGCTCTTCTTCCGGCTGGTCGCGCACCGCTACGAGCGCGGCTCGCTGATCGTGACCGGCGACCGCCCACCGGCGCGGTGGGACGAGGTGTTCGGCGGCCCCGCCGCCCCGGCGATGGTGGACCGGCTGGCCCACCACGCCGAGATCGTGCGCCTGGAGGGGGACAGCTACCGGTTGCGCCGGGCTACCTCGGAGTGGGCAGGGTGAGGTTGTTGATCAGCGGCTGGGCGAAGACGTGCCCGTCGATGTTGACGAGCGGTTCGCCTCCGGGCTGCGCGATCGGCAGGGGCAGCGGCGCGGCCGGTGCCGCCGAGGCCTCGGGCGCGAGCGCCGCCACGAGGGCGGCCGCGGTCACCAGCGCGGCGGCGGAGACGGCGACGGCGGACCGGGCACTGACGGGGAGCTTGGAACGCATGGGGACGTGAGGGCCTTTCAGGGGGTCCGTAGGGGCGGGCCGGACCCGGGACGCGGGGACCGGCCCGAGGAACACGCGGGCGTCAGATCTGCGGCGTCTCCAGGACCAGTCCGGCCACGTCGATGGCGATGGCGGCGGCCTGGGTGGTGAGGGCGCCGAGCATCACGGCGGTGGCGGACAGCACGGCGGCGACACGACGGGCAGCTCGCATGGGGGGTTTCCTTTCGGCTGTGCTCGCCCGGGTCCCTGGACGGGCGGCCCGGGCATGATCAGGACTTCCGTTGGCTGCCCGGCCCACGGCACGGCGATGCGGGACGTTCCCCAAGCTCCCTCATGGGTGGGAAGTGTCCGGCGTGGCGCGCATGAATCCCGCGGTACGCCCGAAGAGGTGAGGCGGGCGGCGGCTACTCGTCCGCCAGCTCGGCCACGCCCGTGATCCGGTGCAGCGGGTAGGTGCGGACCTCGTCGGCGGTGTGGTCGTACGCCGTCACGAAGCCGCCCTCCACCCGCACCGGCGCGATCACCCGCTGACTGGCGGCGCCCTCGGCGTTGACGTACCCGATCCACAGGGCCTGGCCGGTCAGGACCGCGGCCTGCATGGTGGCGAGGGTCTCGGCGGACCCGGTGCGCGGCAGGCCGCCGCCCGCGGCGGTGGGCGCCGGGACCTTCCGTGGCGTCGTCGAGGCCAGGTCGCCCGCCCGGATCGCGCGGATGGCGGCGGTCAGGAGCGTGGCGTCGGGCGTGGGCGGGCCCTCCGGCACCGGCTCGGGCGGGGTGCGCGGTGAGGTACGGCGAGCGTGCGCGCGCGTGATCAGCACGTCGCCCTCGGCGGACTCGGCGGCGGGCGCGAAGCCCATCGCGCGCAGCCCCTCCAGCAGGGCGGCCGGATCGGCCTGCGCGGCCAGCACGGTCGGCGCCAGGCGGCGCAGCCGCAGTCCGGCGGACCGCTTGTCGGCGAGGATCTCGCCCAGCATCGCGTCGTCGTCGCAGCGCACGTACGCCGAGGCGGCGCCCACGCGCAGATGCCCGTGTCTGCGGGCCACGTCGTCGATGAGGTACGCCAGCGGCTGCGGGACCGGGGTACGGGAGTGCTCGGTGAGGAAGGCGTGCAGGTCGGAGGCGGCCCGGCCGGCGTCCAGGGCGCGGCGTACGGAGGCGGGCGTGAAGCGGTAGACGGTCGCGCCGCCCTTGGACTCCACGTCGGCGAGCACGTCCAGCGTGTCGGCGAGGTGCCGCTGCAACGGGCCCGGCGCCACCGCCGTCAGATCGGCCTGGAGCAGGACGTGGTCCAGCGGCTCGGGCAGCAGCGGCGCGAGCAGCCGGGCGGCCGTGGCGGAGGCGACGGACTGTTCGGCTGGGGTGAGGGGTTCGAGGGGAGGAGCGGGGCGGTGGTGGACGGGGAGCTTGTCGCCGGGGCCTTCGGGCTCCTCGTCGGGCGCGTGCGCCGGGGCGTGGGCACCCACCAGAGCACGCCCCTGCGCCGAGAGCGCCCCCCGCCCGGTCACACCGAGCAACTCGGCCTCGGAGAGCGCCCACCGGGCGAGCCGCACCCGCAGGTCGGCGTCGGGGCCGGTGTCCCGCGGGCCGTCCCGCTGCGGGTCCCGTCGCAGCGGCCGTTCCCACCGCAGCCGTGCCAGCACCGACTCGCCCGTCGGCGCCGCCCCCTCCGGCAACTCCGCCAGCAGGCCCAGCACCCGGTGCCGGACCTCAGGGGCGGCCGACCTGTCGAGTCCCGGGCCCAGGGCGGCCAGCGCGCGGTCCTTGGCGTCCCGGCCGCCCACCAGCCCGGCCGTCCGGGTCGCCGTCAGCCAGGTCTGCGCGAGCCGGGCCCAGCGCTCGGCCGCGGGCTGCTCCAGCCACTCGTCGTAGGCCGGGGTCGCCGCGTACCGCTCGTCGGCCTCGCCGTCGGAGGCGATCAGGCCCGCCGCGTAGGCGAGCTCGACCCAGAACGCGGCGACGGGTTCGGACACGTCGAGCGCGACGGCGGTCCGCTTCAGGTCGCGGACGCTGAGCCCGCCCGCCCGCAGCACCGCCGGGCCGCCTTCGTCCCAGTCCTTCAGCAGCTCCTCGACGGTCGCCAGCGTCGTGTACGCCTGCCCGGCCGCCGTGGTGTCCACAACCTGTGGACGATGGGTGGCCGCCACCTCGACGGGCGGCGCCACCGGCTCCGGCGCGCGGTGCGCCAGGCCGCCCCGCAGGTGCAGGGCGACCTCGCGGGGGAGTACGACCGTGCCGGGCGCCGTCGGCAGCAGCAGCCCGCGGTCCAGCAGCCAGCGCAGCCGGGGCGCCGGATCGGCGGTGACCTGGCCGTACGGCGGCCCCCACACGAGCCGCTCCAGCACAGCCACCGAGTCGGCCGGAGCCTCGTCGAGCAGCGCGGACATCCGGGTGCGATCGCCGAACAGGGCGGCGAGGGCGGCCGTCGCGGAGACCGCGTCGTGCGTGGAGGGCAGTCCGGCGGCCGTGACGAGCTCCTGGATCCGGCCGGGCGACATCCCCGCCGTCGCCTCCTGGACGGTCGGGCCCAGCCCGGTCGGTGACGGATGCTGAGGCGTCGGCGCGAGCAGCTCCCGTGCGGTGCGCACCAGGCGCAGCCGGTCGTCGGGACCCCAGACGAGGGCCTGCTCGCACAGGGTGCCGAGGGCGCGCGGCAGGGCGGCGGTGACGAGGGGGTCGCCGTCGTCACCGGCCATGAGCCCGAGCAGTTCCCCGTACGTCGCCGGGTCGGCCGCCACGGCCAGCGCCTCGGCCGTCTGGAGGGCGAAGCGGTCCAGCCGCTCCAGGGCGCGGACCACCGAGGCACGCGTGCCGGCACGGGTGGCGAGCTGCGTGAGGTCGGTGGGGACGGGCGTGACGAGATCGGGCCGGGCGCGCAGAAGCGCGGACAGCGAGTCGTCGTCCCGCGCGCGAAGCGCCTCCGCGAGGGAACGCGGGGCCGCCGGCTTCTCCTCGGTGCTCATCCGGTCCACGGTAGCGGGTCGGCAGTGTGGCGGGGCGGGCCTGACCGGGCGTCGGGTGCGCCGCCCTGCGCTAACGTCGTGCGATACGGCGAAACCGGCACACCCGCCCCGGAGGGGACAGCGTGGGGATCGAGAGCGACAAGGTCGTCTACGAGTATCTGAGCCGCGTCGGTGACGTGGCTCAGCAGCGTCAGCTGCCCTCCGCCACCCGTATGCGCCTGGTCTCCCAGCTGCGCGACGAGATCGGCCGGCGCCGCGCCAGGTCCGTCGTCGACAGCCCCGCCGCCGTCCGCCGCATCCTCTCCCGCATCGGCGACCCGGACGAGGTGGTCGCCGCGGCCGGCGACGGTGGGAGCGGCGGGTCGGTGCAGACGCCGGGCGCCGCCGTGCCCGAACCGCGAAAGACGCCGGAGAGGGAGGCGCAGCCGAGGGGCAGGGGGCTGCGCAGGGTCGTGCCGCCGCCCCGGCCCGCCGGTCCGCAGACGCCGGTGCCGCCCGCCGACGCGCCCGCTCCGCCGCACCGCGCGGGCGAGCACGAACTCGGCGACGACGCCACCCGGCCCGACTGGTGGCGAGTGGACAGCAGCCCCTTCGGGGTCGGCGACAGCGTGCCGGGGTTCGTCGGTGGCGTGGAGATCCCCGAGCTGCTCAAGCCGCCGGTGGAGCAGAAGGGGGCCGAGCCCGCGCCGGGCGCGCCGGAGACGTCGGACGCCGCCGCGGAGGCGGACGTGGAGTCCGGTGCCGGTCAGGCCCCGGCGCGTCGCCGTCTCAGGCCGTCACCCGGGAACTGGAACAACCCCCTCCTGTTGCTCGCCGCCGCCCTCCTGGCCGCCGGGGCCGTACTCGGCAACCTGCTCCCGCTCGCCGTCGGCTGGCTGATCGCGTACGCCTCCCGCCGGCTGACCAGGTGGGAGATGAAGTGGGCGGTGATGATCCTGCCCGGCGCCGCGGTGGCCGTCGGTTTCGGCTGGCTGTGGGGCCGACTCGACGGCCGCTGGGGCGCCCCGATCGCCGACGGGCAGATGCACGACGCCCTGTCCGGGACCTGGCCCTGGGTGCTGCGGGGTGCGGCGGTGGCGTCGGCGCTGTTCCTGGTGTGGCGGTCACAGAGGAAGGGGTGAGCGGGGGCGCGGTGGCCGTTGCGGGGGTGCGGGTTCGTGGGGGCTGGTCGCGCAGTTCCCCGCGCCCCTGGGGGGTGGGGTGCGGTGGTGCGTGGTCGGGTGCGGCGCCATCGTGGCTGGTCGCGCAGTTCCCCGCGCCCTGGGGGTGTGCGTGGTGCGGGTCGTGGTGGGGTGCGGGTTCGTGGGGCTGGTCGCGCAGTTCCCCGCGCCCCTGGGGGGGCGACGGGTCGGGGGGCTCCCTCACACCCCGTTCATCTGGCCGTGTCTTCGGTCGGCACAATGGCGGGCATGACCTCGCGCCCGCTCACCGTCGGCTTCGATCTCGACATGACGCTCATCGACTCCCGCCCCGGCATCCACGCCTGCTACACGGCGCTGGCCGAGCGGACGGGGACGTACATCGACGCCGATCTCGCGATCACCCGGCTGGGGCCGCCGCTGGAGCAGGAACTGCGGCACTGGTTCCCGGCGGACGAGATCCCCGCGATCGCCGGCGTCTACCGGTCGATGTACCCGGACATCGCGATCGCCGCGACCCCTGCCATGCCCGGCGCGCACGAGGCGATGGCGGCGGTCCGGGCCGCCGGTGGGCGCACGGTCGTGGTCACCGCCAAGTTCGAGCCCAACGCCAAGCTGCACCTCGCCCACCTCGGCATCGAGCCCGACGCGGTGGTCGGCGACCTGTGGGCGGAGGCGAAGGCGGCGGCGCTGCGTGAGCACGGCGCGGGCGTCTACGTCGGCGACCACACCGGCGACGTCCGTGGCGCCCGCGCGGCTGGCGCGCTGTCGGTGACGGTGGCGACCGGCCCCTGTGACGCCGAGGAGCTGCGGCTGGCGGGCGCCGACGCCGTACTCACCGGCCTGGGCGAGTTCCCGGAATGGCTTTCGGCCTATCTCGACGCGCCGCGCGCCTGACGCCGGCCCGCCGCGATCGCCCGGAGCATCCCCGCCCCGGCGATGAGGAAGCCGGCGCCCATGAGCATGCTCAATCCGAACATGTACGTCGGAAAAGGCGTCGTACCGAGGAACAGCGGAGCCACCGTGACCAGAGTGGCCACGGCTCCGACGAGGAAGACGACGGCACCGGCACGGATCAGTCGGTCACCGGGCCCGGCGGAATTCGGTTGGGTTTTGTCACGCACCCGACCAGGGTAGTTCCCAGCGCGAAGGAACAACCGGGCGACGTCTTGTCACCGGCCTGAAGACCATTAGCCTTGGTACCGGCGGGTCATGGACGACCCGCCCAAGTGCTATCAAGAGCCGTTTCAGAAGCAGTTTTCCGACGAGTACGAGGACGAGGACAGACGTGCCTACCGGCAAGGTCAAGTGGTTCAACAGCGAGAAGGGCTTCGGCTTTCTCTCCCGTGACGACGGCGGTGACGTCTTCGTCCATTCCTCGGTTCTCCCCGCCGGAGTCGAGACCCTCAAGCCGGGTCAGCGCGTGGAGTTCGGGGTGGTCGCCGGTCAGCGTGGCGACCAGGCGCTCTCGGTCACGATCCTGGACCCGACCCCGTCGCTCGCCGCCGCCCAGCGCAAGAAGCCGGACGAACTGGCCTCCATCGTCCAGGACCTGACCACGCTCCTGGAGAACATCACGCCGATGCTGGAAAAGGGCCGTTACCCCGACAAGACCTCCGGCAAGCAGATCGCCGGTCTGCTCCGCGCGGTCGCCGATCAGCTCGACGTCTAGACCCGCTCTACGGGAAATCCAGCGCATCCGGGCCGAGGGGCGGCACCAGCCCCTCGGCCGCCGCACGTGTGAGCAGACCGCGTACGGCCGCATAGCCGTCCTCGCCGAGACCGGCGGTGAACTCGTTGACGTAGAGCCCGATGTGCTGGTCCGCGACGGCCGGGTCCATCTCCTGGGCGTGTGCCATGACGTACGGACGGGACGCCTCGGGATCCTCCCAGGCCATGTGCACGGATGTGCGGACGGCCTCGGCGAGCCGGGTCAGCGTCCGGGTCCCCAGTGACCGCTTGGCGATGATCGCGCCCAGCGGGATCGGCAGCCCGGTGGTGTCCTCCCAGTGCCCGCCCATGTCGGCGAGCCTGTGCAGGCCGTAGTTCTGGTAGGTGAACCGCGCCTCATGGATGACCAGGCCCGCGTCCACCTTCCCGTCCCGCACCGCCGGCATGATCTCGTGGAACGGCATGACGACGATCTCGCCGACCCCGCCGGGCAGAGTGTCGGCGGCCCACAGCCGGAACAGCAGATATGCCGTCGACGTCTCGCTCGGCACCGCGACCGTCCGGCCGGTCAGGTCGGTGCCCGGCTCCCGGGTCAGCACCAGCGGGCCGCAGCCCCGGCCCAGCGCGCCGCCGCACGGCAGCAGGGTGTAGGTGCGAAGGACGTAGGGCAGCACGGCGTACGACACCTTCAGCACGTCCGACTCGCCGCGCTCGGCCATGCCGTTGGTGATGTCGATGTCCGCGAAGGTCACGTCGAGGCCGGGCGCGCCGGGGACGCGGCCGTGGGCGAGGGCGTCGAAGACGAAGGTGTCGTTGGGGCAGGGCGAGTACGCGATGTGCAGTCGGCTCATGCCGGTTTCCAACTCTCCAGTACGGGGGCCAGCTTCCCGAAGGCGTCCGTGAGTGCGGCGAGCGCCTCACCGATCCGCCAGGCGGCGCGGTCACGCGGGCCCACCGGGTTGGAGATAGCGCGCAGCTCCAGGACGGGCGTGCCGTGCGCGGCGGCGGCCTCCGCGACGCCGAAGCCCTCCATGGCCTCGGCGAGGGCACGGGGGTGGCTCTCGCGCAGGGCGGCTGCGCGGGCGGCGGTGCCGGTCACGGTGGAGACGGTGAGAACCGTGCCGGGGCGGGCTCCGGTGGCGGTCGCGGCGTCCCGTACGAGTGCTTGTGGCGGACGGTGGGTGACGGTGCCGAAGCCCAGTTCGGTGACCGGGAGGAAGCCTTCGCCGGTCTCGGCGCCCAGGTCGGCGGCGGTGATCTCGTCGGCGACGACGAGCGAGCCGACGGGCGCCCCGGGAGCGAAGCCGCCCGCGATGCCGGCCGAGAGGACCAGGGCGTAGGGGCTGCCGCGCAGTGCGGCGGCGGTGAGCGCGGTCGCCGTGCGGGCGGCGGCCAGGGCGGGGCCGACACCGGCGGCGAGCAGGTCGGGGCCGGCCGGGAGGCGGTGCAGGGGGTCCGCGCCGGGCAGCGGGACCTCCGTGGCGGGGCCCGGGAACGCCCGTGCCACCGCGTCCCGTTCGGCGGGGACGGCGGTGGCCACGAGGACGTGTGGGGTGGACTGTGCGCGAGACGTGGTCAGTTTTCCTTCTTGAGCTTGAAGGACCACAGGCCGGTGACCGCCTGGCTGTCCTTCTTGCCGTCGCCCGCCTTGATGGAGACCAGGGTCGAGTCGCCTTGGGCACCGTACTGGGCGTTGAAGAACGCGTTGCCCGGGATCGTGCGGTAGGTCTTGTCGCTGTCGTCGGTCAGGGGCTGACCGTTCAAGAGGATCGTCCAGCGTTCGTCGGCGACCTCGGGGTCGACGCCGAAGCGGACGGTCTCGTCCTGGCCGACGCTGATCGACTTGATGTCCTCGTCCTGCAGGCACTTGGTGAGATCCGCGGGCTTGAGGACGTCGCCCTCACCTCCGCAGGTGGCCTCGGCGCTGAGCGAAGAGCTGCCGACGGTGATCGTCGACATCGGCGACGGCTTGTCGCAGGCCGACAGGACGAGCAGTCCGGCGGAAACGGCGCCGGCGGCGGCGACGGCGCGGCGGCGTCGCACAGCGGATTGCATGGTCATGGTCGAAGGCTATCGGGCACGTCCAGCCCCCTCCCCATGCGGGGTACGGGGCGTGCCGGTGGTTAGGCCACTCGCGGGCGGGTGCGGCCCCCGTGGCGGGCGGAGCCGAGCAGGCCGCGGACGGTGGTCAGCCAGCCGGCGGCCAGTACGGCGGCGGCCACCGTCATGCCCAGGGTGCCGTTCAGCGGCAGGGCGATGCCGATCGCGCCGCCGAGCACCCAGGCCATCTGGAGCAACGTCTCCGAGCGCGCGAACGCCGAGGTGCGCACCAGCTCCGGCACGTCCCGCTGGATCAGCGCGTCCAGTGACAGCTTGGCCAGCGCCTGCGCGAATCCGGCGACGGCCGCGAGGCAGGCCACCAGGAACGCGCTGAAGAACAGTGCCGCCGTGACCGCGACCGCCAGCTCGATCGCGACGACGGTCACGATGATCACCTCCGGCGCCCGCGACTTCAGCCACGCTCCGACCGCCGTGCCCAGCGCGTTGCCCACGCCGGCGGCGACGGCCACCATGCCCAGCGAGACCGCCGCGCTCTGCCCGGCCAGCGGATGCTCACGGAGCAGGAACGCCAGGAAGAAGATCAGGAACCCGGCCAGACAGCGGATCGCCGCGTTGACCGCGAGGGCGTGTGTGACCGCGATGCCGACCGTGCGCAGTCCCGGGCGCTTGAGCGGCTTGCGGTGCGGGCCGTGCAGATGGGCCTCGTCCGCCGCGAGCAGCGCCGTGTCCTCGCCCTTGGCCGAGTCGACCTTGTGCGGCAGGGTGAAGGAGAGAACCGTTCCGGCGACGAAGATCACGAAGGCGCCGTACAGCGGCCAGCGTGGGCCGAGCGCCTGGAGTCCGGCGCCGACGGGCGCGGCCACGCCGGTGGCGAGCAGGCCGCCGAGGGTGACCCGGGAATTGGCCTTCACCAGGGAGAAGCGCGGTGGCAGCAGCCGGGGCACGACCGCGCTTCTGACCACGCCGTACGCCTTGGACGCGACCAGCACGCCGAGTGCCGCCGGGTAGAGCTCGATACCGCCGGTGATCACCGCGCCGGACAGCACCAGCGCGAGCAGCGCCCGGGCCAGCATCGCCCCCGCCATCGCCGCGCGCCTGCCGTGCGGCACCCGGTCGAGCAGGGGGCCGATCACGGGGGCGAGAAGGGTGAACGGCGCCATCGTGATCGCGAGGTAGAGGGCGACGCGGCCGCGCGCCTCGTCGGTGGGGACGGAGAAGAAGACGGTGGAGGCGAGGGCGATGGTGATCATGACGTCGCCCGCGCCGTTCACGGCGTGCAGTTCGATCAGTTTGCCGAGGCCCGACTCGCCGGCGCCGTGCGCGTGGGTGGCCTTGCGGATACCGCGGGCGGTGCCGGTCACCGGGAAGTGCAGGGCACGGGTGAACGAGCGGAGCCGGCCGCCCGTACGGCCCGCTCCGCCGCCTCGGTTGTTCCCCTTGACGCCGCCGGTTCCGGTGGCGCCCTGGGGCGACCTTGCGGTTGCCACGACGTTCATAGTGCCCTGAGATGGGCGTCAGTAGTGCGGTTCCGGCGCGTATGGACGCGCACTTAGTGGCGATCATGTCCCGTCGGTGTAGGCCCAGCGGCGCCGAAGGGGTAGCGTGCGTAGCGCGCCGTGGCGAACGTTCTCGGCCGCGCGCCTCTCGGCCATCCCGCAGAATGGATGACACAGGTGCGCCCGAGCGCGACAGGGCGCGGACGTCGACGCGGTCCCCAGGTCCGCTCCGTCCGCCTCGTCGCCTTCAGGCTGGCGCACCGAGAGACGGCGTAGGAGAGAAGCGATACCTGTGAGCGCAGCGACAACGCGAAGCCGCACCCCCGACCGCCTGTGCGCCGAGGCCGTCGACCTAGCACGGGCCGCGGCCGAGGAGGCCGCCGCGCCCGGGGTCGTCGGGGAGCACGCCGAGGTGGTCTCCGAGGGCGACCGCGTTGTCACGCACTTCTTCGAGTGCAAGGAACTGGGGTACCGCGGCTGGCGCTGGGCCGTGACCGTGGCGCGGGCCTCGCGCGCGAAGGTCGTGACGCTGGACGAGGTCGTGCTGCTGCCCGGCCCGGACGCGCTGCTGGCGCCGGAATGGGTGCCGTGGAGCGAGCGGCTGCGGCCCGGGGACATGGGGCCCGGCGATCTGCTGCCCACGGACGCCGAGGATCTGCGGCTGGAGCCGGGCTGGATCGGCGAGGAGACGCCGCTGCCGAGTTCCGCGGTCTCCGAGGACATGGCGGAACTGGTCGAGGCCGAGGACGCGGAGGTCACCGCGGGACCGCCGGCCAGCCTGCCGGCGGTGCCGACCCGGGGCTCCATCGCGGCCGTCGCGGAGGAACTGGGCATGCGGCGCGCCCGGGTGCTGTCGCGGTACGGCCTGCATGTGGCGGCCGACCGCTGGGAGGAGTCGTTCGGGCCGAAGACCCCGATGGCCCAGGCGGCCCCCGCGGCGTGCGTGACGTGTGGCTTCCTGGCGCCGATCGGGGGGTCGCTGGGACAGGCCTTCGGGGTCTGCGCGAACGAGTTCTCCCCGGCCGACGGACGGGTGGTGTCGCTGGCCTACGGCTGCGGCGGGCACTCCGAGGCCGCGGTCATGCCGAAGCCGCCCCAGCCGGCCCCGCCGGTGATCGACGAGACGCGGGTGGACCCGTTCCCGCTGCGACCGGCGCGGGACTCCGGCTCGGTACCGGACGTCTCCGACGAGGCGGCGGCGGAACTGGGGCATTCGTAGGGCTCCACGACTTGGCCGCCCCGGCTCGCTCGCGCGACACGTCGGGTCGTGCGATGTCGATGTCCCGGGCCCCTGGCGCCGATGTCAGGGTTGCTCGTCCACGAAGATGGCCTCCGCCGAGGGCGCGGTCACCGCGCGCCGGTGCCAGCGGCGGAGGACCTCGGGGTCGGCGCAGTCGGTGATGCGCCGGCGGACCTCTTCGGGGACATCGATACCGCGCACGTCCAGGACGTCCAGGACGTCCTCCGAGGCACGGCGCGTTTCGCCTTCGGCCAGGAGTTCCTGTGAGAGGGATGACGTGTAGAAGGAGAGATCCACGGCCACCAGGTTCCTCCACAATTCTGCGGCCGGGGGGTTATGCCTCTGGCGCATGCCGCGAGTGCGTTCCGTGGTGAGCGTAGGGCCGCAATTCCGGCTGCATACGGGCGAGTTGGCGGCCTTCACTCCGAGGGGTGAATGCGGCCCCAGAAGCCCCTGAAGGGGCCGTCAGGTGGTCGTTCCGCTGCCTGAGACGCTGCCGGGCGGTGGTGGGGTCGGTGCCGTCGCGAGGGGCGCGGGAGTGCCTGGCCCCGCCCCGCCCCGGAGGCGGCCAGGCGGCGTCTCACCGGCCGGGGGCGATACCTTCTCCTCACGGCGATGAGGAGAGTCAACGTGAGCAAGTTCGTGCGGCCGGCGGCCGAGGGTGCCGATCCGTTCGGGACCGCCCGGCTGCGGCGCGGTGTACTGGACGCCTGGGCCACCAGTCCGGCCCGCTTCCGGGAGGACGCCAACGCCGAGGAGGACCTCGTACTCGGCGGGTACCGGGACCGGCTCGTCGTGGAGCTGGCCCAGAACGCCGCCGACGCGGCCGCCCGCGCCGGTGTGCCGGGCCGGTTGCGCCTCACCCTCCGCGACGGCGTCCTCGTCGCCGCCAACACGGGCGCGCCCCTGGACGCGGCCGGCGTCGAGTCGCTCGCCACCCTGCGGGCCTCCGCCAAGCGGGACACGCCCTCGATCGGCCGGTTCGGCGTCGGCTTCGCGGCCGTCCTCGCCGTCACCGACGAGCCCGCGGTGGTCGGCCGGCACGGCGGTGTCCGCTGGTCCCTCGCCGAGGCCCGTGACCTCGCCGCCGAAACCGCCCGGCACAGCCCCGGCCTGGGCGACGAGATCCGGCGCCGGGACGGTCACGTACCCCTGCTGCGGCTGCCGTTCGCCGCCGAGGGCACCGCTCCCGACCCGTACGACACCGTCGTCATCCTCCCCCTGCGCGACACGGCCGCCGCCGGTCTCGCCGAGCGCCTGCTGCACGCCGTCGACGACTCCCTGCTGCTCTCCCTGCCGGGTCTCGAGGAGGTCGTCATCGAGACCGGCGCCGACGCGCCCCGCACGCTGCGCCGCCGGGCCGAGGGTGCCCTGACCGTCGTGGAGGACTCGCGGGACGGCGCCCACCGGTGGCGCACCGCCGCCGCGCACGGCCCGCTCACGCCCGAACTGCTCGCCGACCGGCCCGTCGAGGAGCGGCTGCGCCCGCACTGGTCGGTCACCTGGGCCGTGCCCGTGGACGGCGACGGCACTCCCGTGCACCCGCGCACCAGCCCCGTCGTGCACGCCCCCACGCCCAGCGACGAGCCCCTCGGTGTGCCCGCGCTGCTCATCGCGTCGTTCCCGCTGGACACCACCCGCCGGCACGCCGCGCCCGGCCCGCTGACCGGGTTCCTGGTCGAGAAGGCGGCGGACGTGTACGCCGAACTGCTCGCCGGCTGGCGGCCGGTGACCGCCGGGATCATCGACCTCGTGCCCGGCCCGCTGGGCAAGGGCGAGCTGGACGGGGCGCTGCGGCAGGCGATCCTGGAACGGCTGCCGCGCACGTCCTTCCTGCCCCCGGCCCACACGGGTCCCGACGAGGAACTGCCCGAGTCGCTCCGGCCGCGTGACGCCGAGGTCGTCGAGGGGGCCGGCGCGGACACCGTGCGGGTGCTCGCCGAGGTGCTGCCCACCCTGCTGCCCGCCGGTCTGGAACGCCGGGTGGAGCTGAGGACGCTGGGGGTCGCCCGGCTCCGGCTGTCCGACGCCGTCGACCGGCTGGCCGGGCTGGAGAAGGAGCCCGGCTGGTGGCGGCGGCTGTACGACAGCCTGGCGGGCGTCGATCCCGACCGGCTCACCGGCCTGCCCGTGCCGCTCGCCGACGGCCGCACCACCATCGGGCCCCGGCAGGTGCTGCTGCCCACGCCCGACGCCGTGAGCGTGGAACCCGGGACCCTCACCCGGCTCGGCCTCAAGGTCGCCCACCCCGACGCCGCCCACCCGCTGCTGGAGAAGCTCGGTGCGCTGCCCGCGACGCCGCGCGCGGTCCTCACCACGCCGCAGGTGCGCGCCGCCGTGGCCGCCTCGCTCGACGACGAGGGTGCCCTGTCCTGGGAGGAGGACGCCCTGGACGCCGAGGAGCTGGCGGACACCGTGCTCACCCTGGTCCGCGACGCCGGTCTCGAACCGGGGGACGAGCCGTGGCTCGGTGCCCTGGCCCTCCCCGACGAGGAGGGGGAGCCGGCGCCGGCCGGTGAGCTGGTCTTCCCCGGCGGCCCGTTCGCGCAGGTCATGCGCGAGGGCGAACTCGCCTTCGTGGATGCCGAGTTCGCCGAGCGCTTCGGTGAGCAGCCGCTGGCCGCGTGCGGGGTGCTGGTCGACTTCACGCTCGTCCGGGCCACGGACGTCGTCCTCGACCCGGACGAACTGGAGCCCCGCGAAGGGGAGTACGCAGAGCCGGACGACCCCGGACTGCTGGACGCGGTGGACGTCTGGTGCGAGGACATCCTCGACCGTTTCCCCGACTCCCCGGTGCCGCCGGTCGCCACCGAACTGGTCGCGGTGCGGGACCTGGACCTCGTCGACGACGACAAGTGGCCGCAGGCCCTGACCCTGCTCGCGCGGCCGCCGCTGCGGGACGCCCTCACCCAGCCGGTGCGGATCCTGCTGCCCGACGGCACCCATGAAGTCGTACGCCCGTACACGGCCTGGTGGCTGCGGGGGCACCCGGTGCTGGACGGCCGGCGCCCGGCCGGTCTCCTCGCCTCCGGCGGCGATCCGCTGCTGCGCGGCCTGTACGACGAGGCCGACGCGACCGGGTTCGACGACGAGCAGGTGCTCCGGGCGCTGGGCGTCCGCACCTCGGTGGCGGCCCTCCTGGCCGAACCGGGCGGCGGCGCCGAGCTGCTGGACCGGCTCGCCGACCCCGAGCGGCCGGTCACCGGCGCCCAACTGCACGCCCTCTACGGCGCGCTGGCCGAGCTGGACCCCGAGCAGGTGACCCTGCCCGACGAGCTGCGGGCCGTCGTGGACGGGCGGGTCGAGGTGGTCGACGCGGCCGGTGCGGTGGTCGTCGACTCGCCCGACCTGCTGCCCTTCACGGCGGGCGTGCCGCTGCTGCCGGTCCCGCCGGCGCGGGCGGCCGAGCTGGCGGAGCTGTTCCAGGTGCGGCGGCTGAGCGAGTCCGTCACGGGCGAGGTCGACTCGCAGGGCACGGAGCACGACGTACCCGACTCGGTGCGGGTCCTGCTGGGGGCGCGGACGCCGGACTCGTACGTCGAGCACGAGGAACTGGTCGTCGACGGGGTGGAGATCGACTGGCGGGTCACGGACGACGGGGTGCTGCACGCCGCCACGCTGGAGGGCGTCGCGGCCGGCCTCGCCTGGGCGGCGGGCCAGTGGCCACGGCGGTTCGAGGTGGCGGCCCTGCTGGAGGATCCCTCGCGGACGGAGGAACTGGCGCGGGACCGCTGGTTCGACTGAGTCGACGGGGCGGATCGGTGTGCACGGTCGCCGCGTATTTTCCTCACGGGTGGTACAACCTTTCACCACCTGCGTGGGTCTGATCGCGTGAGTCAACAGACTCCACGATCGCTTGGGCCTCGTCGCGCTCACGCGCCACAGGGAACGAAGGGCAGCGAGGCCCTCTCCTCCATGGGGAACACATGCGTATACGAGCCACCGTGGCCGCCGTCACCGGCGCCCTGGCCCTGTCCGCCCTCGCCGCGCCGATCGCGCAGGCCGATCCGCACGGTGTCGAGCTGAACCGTCCGGGCATCGCCGAGCGTTTCGGCACCTCCTCCGCCAAGCCGTCCCTCCGTACCGGCGCGACGGCAGCGCCCACCATCACCGCGGTGACGGTGAACTCCAACACCAACGTGGTCGTCGGCACCGGCGCGAAGACGATCAAGGTGTACGTGAAGGCCAGCCACCCGAGCGGCATCTCGGACGCCTACATCGACCTGTGGCACGGCAGCGACCCCGAGTACGACATCGACGGCTGGCTCCCGCCGAACGAGCAGGCCGCCTCCTGCACGGCCAGCAGTGCCACGACGTCGACCTGCATGCTCACCATCACCGCCACGCCCGGTGCGGACGGCGACGGGGTGGGCGACCTCTACGCCAACATCCTCGCCGGCACCTGGAACGTCTCCGTCGGCGTCCTGGCCAACGACGGCGAGGTCTTCTACACGGACTTCTACAAGACCCACAAGGTCCAGCGCGCCTCCGTGCTCACGGTCAACGCCGGCCCTGAGCCGGTGCAGAAGGGCGGCACCCTGACCGTCACCGGCAAGCTGACCCGTGCCGACTGGGGGACCCGTAAGTACGTCGGTTTCAGCGGCCAGAAGGTGGCCCTGCAGTTCCGCAAGTCCGGTCCCACCTCGTACGCGAACGTGAAGGGCATCACCGCCGCCACCGGCGGTGCGCTGAAGACCACCTACAAGGCGTCCTACGACGGCTACTGGCGCTTCAACTACTCGGGCATCCCGAGCACCGCGGCGGTCAGCGTCGCGGGTGACTACGTCGACGTGAAGTAGGCGACGGCTCGCCCGGGTGGACCGGTACTCCACGAAATCCGCCAACTTCCCCCACCCGGGCAACCGTTCCCCGTACTCGCCTATCTGATCAGGAGAGCCAACAGGCTCCGAGATCACTCGCGACCATCTGGGGAACGCATGCGCATACGTGCCACTGTCGCCACCGTCACCGGCGCCCTGGCCCTCTCCGCCCTCGCCGTACCGGCCACGCACGCCGCCGGCGGCGACGGCTTCGACCACCGCGAGGCGTTCGCGAAGATCAGCCAGGCCGCGCACAAGAGCGACCGGGCCCCCGGTCAGCCGTACGACATGGACGTCACGTTCTCGGACTTCAAGATCGCCAAGGCCGTCAAGCTCGGCTCGGGGACGCACTACTCCACCACGGTCACCTACAAGATGACCCACGCCGCGGACATCGACGTCAAGGCCAGTGACTTCCTGACGAACCCGGTCCTCTACCGCGGTGACCTCGCTGCCCCGAGCAGCGCCCCCCTGGTCGGCGTCAGGCCCGCGACCTGCACGGTGAACACGGCCACCACCGCCACCTGCACCGGGAAGATCGACTTCTACCCGCGCGAGGACCTGCTCAACTCCGAGGCCGGTACCTGGAAGGCAGGCGCCGGCGCGCTCGCGCTCAACGGCCAGGACCCGGAGGGCGAGGACTTCGACATGTCCAAGGTCGGCTACGCCGAACAGGGTGACCTCGGGACCACCCTCATCCAGCGTGCCTCCACCCTCTCGGTCAACGCCTCGCCGGAGCCCGTGAAGAAGGGCAAGACCCTCACCATCACCGGCAAGCTCTCCCTCGCCAACTGGGAGACCGGCAAGTACGTCGGGTACGTGAACCAGTCGGTCGCCCTTCAGTACCGCAAGAAGGACGTCACGACGTACACCAACGTCAAGGGCATCAAGACCAACAGCAAGGGCGAGCTGAGGACGACGGTCACGGCGTCGGCGGACGGCTACTACCGCTTCACGTTCAAGGGCAAGACGACGGTCCCGGCGGTCAACGCGACCGGCGACTACGTCGACGTCCAGTAACTACGCGGGGAAGCGGCGGTCGACCCACCTCCAGAGGAACTCCAGGGCGACCGCCGCGGCCGCGGCCATCCCCACCGCGATCCACGGCACCGTCATCCCCACCAGCCGCAGCGCGAAGAAGTCCTGGAGCCAGGGCACCACCAGCACCACCATGAACAGCGCGCCCATCGCCGCCACCAGCGCCACCCGCCACCACGTGTACGGCCGGGCGACGATCGCGAGCACCCACATGGCGATCAGGAACAGCGTCAGCGTCGCCGCGCTGGTCTCCGCGGCCAGCGCCCCCGGCCCGGTGTAGTACCGCTGGGCGATCAGATACGTCGCGAACGTCGCCACCGCGGCGAGCACCCCGCCCGGGATCGAGTACCGCATCACCCGCCGCACGAAATTCGGCTTCGCCCGCTCCTTGTTGGGCGCCAGGGCGAGGAAGAAGGCCGGGACGCCGATCGTCAGAGTGGACAGCAGCGTCAGATGGCGCGGCAGGAACGGGTACTCGACCTGCCAGCACACCACCAGGATCGCCAGCAGCACCGAGTACACCGTCTTGACCAGGAACAGGGTCGCCACGCGCGTGATGTTGCCGATGACACGGCGGCCCTCGGCCACCACCGACGGCAGCGTGGCGAAGCTGTTGTTCAGCAGCACGATCTGCGCCACCGCCCGTGTCGCCTCCGAACCCGAGCCCATCGCGACCCCGATGTCGGCGTCCTTCAGGGCGAGCACGTCGTTCACACCGTCGCCGGTCATCGCGACCGTGTGCCCGCGGGACTGGAGCGCTCCTACCATGTCCCGCTTCTGCTGCGGGGTGACCCGCCCGAAGACGGTGCCCTCGTCCAGGGCCCCCGCCATCCGGTCGCGCTCGGCGGGCAGCCGGCGCGCGTCCACCGTCGTGCCGGTCAGGCCCAGCTTGCCGGCGACCGCCCCGACCGACACCGCGTTGTCGCCGGAGATGACCTTGGCGGCGACGTCCTGGTCGGCGAAGTAGCGCAGGGTGTCGGCGGCGTCGGGGCGCAGCCGCTGTTCGAGGACGACGAGCGCGGCGGGCTTGGCGTCGCGGGTGATCCCGGGGGAGTCCAGCTCGCCCGAGACGCGGGCCAGCAGCAGCACCCGCAGGCCCTGTTCGTTGAGCCGGTCGGTGTCGGCGAGCGTCGGGTCGTCCTCGTGGAGCAGTACGTCGGGGGCGCCGAGGAGCCACGTGCTGGACTCGCCGTTGCCCTCGCTGAAGGCCGCGCCGCTGTACTTGCGGGCGGAGGAGAAGGGCAGCGCCTCGACGCAGCGCCAGTCCTCGCTGTCGGGGTAGGCGTCGATGATCGCCTGGAGGGAGGAGTTCGGGCGCGGGTCGGACTCGCCGAGGGCGCCGAGCACCTGCCGCACGTACGCTTCGTCGTTGCCGTCCAGCGTGCGCAGTTCGGTCACGTCCATGCCGCCCTCGGTGAGGGTGCCCGTCTTGTCCAGGCAGACGGTGTCGACGCGGGCGAGACCCTCGATCGCGGGCAGCTCCTGGACCAGGCACTGCTTGCGGCCGAGCCGGATCACGCCGATCGCGAAGGCGACGGAGGTGAGCAGCACCAGGCCTTCGGGGACCATGGGGACGATGCCGCCGACGGTGCGGGCGACGGAGTCCTTGAAGTCGGTCTCCTTCACCACCAGCTGGCTGATGATCAGGCCGATGGCGGTCGGCACCATCATCCACGTCACGTACTTGAGGATCGTGGAGATGCCCGAGCGCAGCTCGGAGTGGACCAGGGTGAACCGCGACGCCTCCTCGGCGAGCTGGGCGGCGTACGCCTCCCGCCCCACCTTGGTCGCCTGGAAGGCTCCGGCCCCGGCGACCACGAAGCTGCCGGACATGACCTCGTCCCCCGGCCGTTTGACGACCGGGTCGGCCTCGCCGGTGAGCAGCGACTCGTCGATCTCCAGCCCGTCGGCCTCGACGCAGGTGCCGTCGACCACGACCTTGTCCCCCGGGCCGATCTCGATCAGGTCGTCCAGCACGATCTCGGCCGTGCCGACCTCGGCGGCGGCCCCGTCCCGCCGTACGGTCGGCCGCACCTCACCGATGAGGGCCAGTGAGTCCAGCGTCTTCTTCGCCCGCCACTCCTGGAGGATGCCGATGCCGGTGTTGGCGAGGATGACGAAGCCGAACAGGCTGTCCTGGATGGGGGCGACGACCAGCATGATCGCCCAGAGCACGCCGATGATGGCGTTGAACCGGGTGAAGACGTTGGCGCGGACGATGTCCGCCATCGACCGGCTGCTGCGCACCGGCACGTCGTTGACCTGCCCTCGCGCCACCCGCTCGGCGACCTCGGCGGTGGTCAGTCCGCTGGTGCGGGAGGGCAGGCGCAAGGGGTGCACGGGGTCGAGACCGGCGCCCGCGTCGATGTGCGTCATGCATTCGACGGTACGTGTGGAACTACCGCTTCACCTGCCGAGTGCGCGGAAGATCCGACCTCGCAAGGACCGTGACCGTGCCGTGGCCGTAAGGCGGTTGTACGACGGCCGGGCGGCGGCCCTAGGGGGCGGTGTCCGTGCGGCGCGCGGTGAGCAGCAGGTACTCCCACTCCATGACTGTGGGTCCGCCACCCGACGCCCGGTCGTGCTGCCGGGCGAGCTCCGCCAGGTCGCGGTCGAGTGCGGCGGTGCGCTCCGGGTCCGCGGCGTTGGCCCGGTACACGGCGATCACGGGGCCGTAGCGCTCCTTGAAGTAGTCGCGGAAGTCCTCGGGTGTCCCGAAGCGGTCGATCACGACCGTCCGGCGCACGGCGGTCACGTCCGTCACCCGGTCCCCGAGAAGCGCGCGCACATGATCGGGGTCTCCCCACAGCGGGGCCGGCTGCGCACCGGGCGGCGGCGGTGGCGCGTACGGCTTCAGCGCTGCCAGCATCCGTCCCAGGAAGCCCTCGGGTGTCCAGCTGAGCAGGCCGATGGTGCCGCCCGGCCGGCAGACCCGGACCAGTTCGTCGGCGGCGGCCTGGTGATGCGGGGCGAACATGACGCCGACGCAGGACAGCACGGTGTCGAAGTCCGCGTCCGCGAAGGGCAGAGCCTCGGCGTCGGCCTCCCGCCATCTCAGGTCGACGCCGCTCCTGGCGGCCGTCCGGCGTCCGGTCTCCAGCAGTTCGGGCGTCAGATCGGCGGCCACCACGTCCGCACCGGCCAGCGCCGCCGGGATCGCGGCGTTGCCGGTCCCGGCGCCCACGTCCAGGACCCGGTCGCCCGCCTTCACCCCGCACGCCTGCACCAGCAGCGGACCCAGCTCCGGAATCAGCTCGGCGGCGACGGAGGGGTAGTCGCCCGAGGCCCAGATCGCCCGGTGCTTGGCCTTCAGGGCCCGGTCCGCCTCGGTGGTGTCGGTCTGCTGCGCCATGACTGTGCTCCTCACCGGTGCGGCCACGGCGGTACGCGTCGCCGCGACGTTCGGCCCACGCTTGTCAGCCTGGCACGAGACGGACGCCGCGACGACCGCCGGCGGTGAGGGCTCAGTTGGCCCGGGAGTCGGTGGCTGCGGCCTCGGGGGTCTGCGCGCGCTTGATGGCGGCGTCGCGCCTGCGGACGTACCAGATGCCGAGGAAACCCAGACCGCCGCCGGCCAGGCAGGTCCACAGCCACCAGGTGTGGCCGTGCTCGTCGAACCAGCCGTAGAAGGGCAACTGGACCAGGAAGAGGGCGAACCAGACGATCGTGCCGCCGATGATGGTGCCGACCACCGGGCCCTCCAGGGGCTCCGGCGCCTCGTGCTTGGGGGTCCACTTCGCCATGGGGACAGCTTACGAGGCCGCCGCGCGGGTCCGGGAGGCGCGTGGCCGGCGGGGTGGGCGGGGCTGCGCGCCGGTGTGGCGCGCAGGGTCTACGCGCGGAGATGGCACATCGACCCTCATATGTTCATACTGAAACCGTTTGCCTTTGACCGGTTCTGCTCGTAGGAAAGTACCAATGCCCACCTCGGCCTCACCCAAGGCTCCCGCGCCCGAGCAGCCGGGCGGCGCGCCCGCGTACGGCGCCCTCGACCGCTACTTCAAGATCTCGGAACGCGGCAGCACGCTCGCCCGGGAGGTCCGGGGCGGTTTCGCCACCTTCTTCGCGATGGCCTACATCATCGTGCTGAACCCGATCATCCTGGGCAGCGCGAAGGACATGTACGGCAACCAGCTCGACAACGCTCAGCTGGTCACCGCGACGGCACTGACCGCGGCGTTCACGACCCTGCTGATGGGCGTCATCGGCAACGTGCCGATCGCGCTGGCCGCCGGTCTGGGCGTGAACTCGGTCGTCGCCCTCCAGCTCGCCCCGCGGATGTCCTGGCCGGACGCCATGGGCATGGTGGTGCTGGCCGGTTTCGTGGTCATGCTGCTGGTCGCCACCGGTCTGCGTGAGCGCGTGATGAACGCCGTGCCCTACGGCCTGCGCAAGGCCATCGCCATCGGCATCGGCCTGTTCATCATGCTGATCGGTCTCGTCGACGCCGGTTTCGTCTCCCGCATTCCGGACGCCGCCCAGACCACCGTCCCGCTCCAGCTCGGCGCCACCGGGCACCTCAACGGCTGGCCGGTGCTGATCTTCGTGCTGGGTGTACTGCTCACGCTGGCGCTGATCGTGCGGAAGGTGTCCGGCGCGATCCTGATCTCGATCGTGGCGATGACCGTGCTCGCCGTGATCGTCAACGCGATCGCGGATGTCCCGTCCTGGGGTCTGACCACGCCCACGTGGCCCGGCAATCCCCTCGCCACCCCCGACTTCGGCCTGCTCGGCCAGGTCAGCCTGTTCGGCGGCTTCGCCAAGGTCGGGGTGCTGACCGGCATCCTGTTCGTCTTCACGGTGCTGCTGTCGTGCTTCTTCGACGCGATGGGCACGATCATGGGCGTCAGCGACGAGGCCAAGCTGACCGACGCCCAGGGGCAGATGCCCGGCATCAACAAGGTCCTGTTCGTCGACGGCATCGCCGTCGCCGCGGGCGGCGCCAGCTCGTCCTCGGCCACCACCTGCTTCGTGGAGTCCACCGCCGGTGTCGGCGAGGGCGCCCGCACCGGCTTCGCGAACATGGTCACGGGTGGTCTGTTCGCCGTGGCGCTCTTCCTGACGCCGGTCGCCACCATGGTCCCCTCGCAGGCGGCCACGCCCGCGCTGGTCGCGGTCGGTTTCCTGATCCTGGCCGGCTCGATCCGGGAGATCGACTGGTCGGACTACACGATCGCCGTTCCGGCCTTCGTGACGATGCTGATGATGCCGTTCACCTACTCGATCACCAACGGCATCGGCATGGGCTTCATCACCTTCGTGGTGCTGCGCCTGGCCGCGGGCAGGGGCCGGGAGGTCCCGGCGGCGATGTACGCCGTGGCGGCGGTCTTCGCCTTCTACTACCTGATGCCGGCGCTGGGTCTCACGTGACCCCGTAGAACCGCTCCGTCTCCTCGACGGCGGCCTGGAACCGCTCGTCGAAGTCATCGCGAACGAGCGTCCGGACGACGTAGTCCTGGACGCTCATTCCGCGTGTGGCCGCCCGGTGCCGCAGGCGCTCGAGCAGGTCACCGTCTATTCGCAGGCTGAGCACACTGGTCCCCATGTGCACGAGGGTCGGGGGCGCCGCCGGGCGGCGTGTCACGTTCCGCGGCTGGATCACTCGTATGGGTGAAGGTAGGGTTTCGTGGCGTGTCTCACGGGCAGCCGGGCGTGTCGCGGGTGTTCTTTAGCCAGGGTAATGAGTTAAGCTAAACACATGCCGGACCTTACCCATGGCGACGACGCTGCCGCCGTGAACTCCCTGCGATCGGCCGTGATGCGGCTGTCCCGTCGGCTCAAGCACCAGCGGGTCGACGAGTCACTGAGCCCTACCGAGATGTCGGTACTGGGCACCCTGGCGCGCTGCGGCACCGCCACCCCGGGCGAACTCGCCCGGAAGGAGCATGTGCAGCCGCCCTCCATGACCCGCATCGTCGCGCTGCTGGAGGCCAAGGGGCTGGTCCGTCTGGAGCCGCACCCCGAGGACCGGCGCCAGAAGGTCGTCACGCAGACGGAGCGCGCCGAGGTGATGCTCGAGGAGAGCCGTCGCAAGCGGAACGCGTTCCTGGCCTCGCTGGCCGAGGACCTCGACGAGGACGAGTGGGCGAAACTGCGCGCCGCCGCCCCCGTGCTGGAGAAGCTCGCGCACCTGTAACCGCACCGCCGTAGGGAGGCGAACCCTTTTGAGTACGGGATCCGGAGCAGACTCCGCCCCCGCACCGACCACCCACGACGCCCCGCCCACCACCGACCCGCCGGACATCGCCGCCGGGGACACCCGCAAGTCCTCGATGTTCAGCTCGCTGAGGGTCCGCAACTACCGCCTCTTCTTCCTCGGCCAGGTCGTCTCCAACACCGGCACCTGGATGCAGCGCATCGCCCAGGACTGGCTGGTCCTCAGCCTGACCGGCTCCGCGACCGCCGTCGGCGTCACGACGGCGCTGCAGTTCCTTCCGATGCTGTTCCTCGGTCTCTACGGCGGGGTCCTGGTCGACCGCCTCCCCAAGCGCCCCACGCTGCTGGTCACCCAGACGGCGATGGCGTTCACGGGCCTGGCACTCGCCGCCCTGACACTGACGGGCCACGTGCAGGTCTGGCACGTGTACGTCGCCGCCTTCGCCGTCGGCCTCGCCACGGTCGTCGACAACCCGGCCCGCCAGTCCTTCGTGAGCGAGATGGTCGGCCCCGACCAGCTCCAGAACGCCGTCAGTTTGAACTCCGCGAACTTCCAGTCCGCCCGCATGATCGGCCCCGCCGTCGCCGGCATCCTGATCACCGGCGTGGGCACGGGCTGGGCGTTCCTCTTCAACGGCCTGTCCTACGTCGCCCCGCTGGTCGGCCTGCTGCTGATGCGAGGGCGCGAACTGCACCCCGTCCGGCGCGCCCCGCGCGGCAAGGGGCAGTTGCGTGAGGGACTGACCTACGTCGCCGGGCGCCCGGAGCTGATCTGGCCGATCGTGCTGGTCGGCTTCATAGGGACGTTCGCGTTCAACTTCCCCGTCTACCTCTCGGCCTTCGCGGACGACGTGTTCCACGCCGGCGCCGGCACCTACAGCCTGTTCAACACCCTGATGGCGGTCGGCTCGGTGACCGGCGCGCTGCTCGCCGCACGCCGGGGCACGGCGCGGATGCGGCTGCTGGCCGCGGCGGCGCTGGTCTTCGGCACGGTGGAGATCGTGGCCGCGGTGACCCCGTCGCTGTGGCTGTTCGCCCTGCTGATGATCCCGCTCGGTGTCTTCGGCATGACGGTCAACGTCACCGCCAACACCGGCATCCAGATGGCCACCGACCCGGCGATGCGGGGCCGTGTCATGGCCCTGTACATGATGGTCTTCCTGGGCGGCTCCCCGGTCGGCGCCCCGATCGTCGGCTGGATCACGGACACCTACGGCGCCCGCGTCGGCCTCGCGACCGGCGGCGCGGTGGCGGCGCTGGCCGCCACCGCCATCGGCCTGATCCTGGCCCGCGCCGGGAACCTGCGGCTGTCGGTCGGCTGGCACCGCGGCCACCCGAGGGTGCGCTTCGTGCCCCGCGAACGCCGGGAGGAACTGGCGCCGGCGGCCTGATCCGGCGGGCCGGGTCAGTCGCGGGGGAACTCGTCGGTCTTGAGGACGAGGCCGACCACCGTGCCGGTCAGGTCGACCTCGTCCCCGAAGGGGAAGCTGACGTACCCGTGGTATTCGCCGTCCCTCGGCAGGGTGTGCAGGCACCACTCGCCCTTGTACGGGTCCACGATCAGGTACACCGGCACCTCGGCCTCGGCGTAGGCGGTCTTCTTGGCGCCGTAGTCGTTGACGGCGGTGCCCTTGGAGATGACCTCGACGACGAACTCGACGTCCTTGTGGTGCCAGCGGCCGTTGACGTCCTCCTTCGCGCCGTCGGCGATCAGGGTGACGTCGGTCGCGAACCCGTTGAGGTGTCCGGGGTAGTCGATGCGCACGTCGGAGAGCAGTCGTGTGCGGGGGTACTTGGTCCTCAGTTGGTCCAGAATGGCGAAAATGATCTGCCAATGAGTGCCGCGTTGCGGTGCCATGCAGATGTTCCCCCCGACGATCTCGGTCCGGTATCCCTCGGGGATGGGCATCTCTTCCAGCCACTCGAACAAGGTGTCGAGCGTGAGCTCGTCGCCGCCGTCGTGTGCCATCTCGATCCTCTCTGCGAGGACGGTCATCGTGGCGCTCCTCCCCGGCTGCCGCTCACCCGAGTGCAGCCGCGCGGTACAACGATACGCACGGTGATCGGGACACGCCGGTGCGCGCGGGCAGACTGGCCCCATGAGACTTTTCGCCGCCGTGCTGCCCCCCGAGGACGTCGCTCGCGAACTGGCGTCGGAAGTGACCGCTCTGCGGGGGCTGCCCGGTGCCGACGGGCTGCGCTGGACCGGCCGGCCCGGCTGGCACTTCACGCTCGCGTTCTACGGGGAGGTGGCCGAGGACGTCGTGCCGGAGCTGTCGGCCCGGCTGGAGCGGGCCGCGCGGCGGACGCCGGCGTTCGAGCTGGCCGTGCGGGGCGGGGGTCAGTTCGGGCAGGGCCGGGCCCTGTGGGCCGGGGCCGAGGGCGACCTCGCGACGCTGCGGCTGCTGGCCGAGCGGGCGGAGGCGGCGGCGCGCAAGGCCGGGGTGGAGATGGGGGAGCACCGGAGGTACAAGGCCCACCTCACGCTGGCCCGCAGCCGGGACGCCAGGAACGTACGGCCGTATCTCGACGCCCTGGCCGGGTTCACCAGCCGCACCTGGACCGTGGCCGAGCTGGCGCTGGTGCGCAGCGACCTGCCCCGGTCCGGGGTGCCGGGCGAGCAGCCCCGCTACGAGGCGGTCGGCCGCTGGCCGCTCGGCGGCGCCGGTTAGTCTCGGTACGTGGACCCGAAAACCCGGAACCGGATCATGGCCGGTGCGCTTGTACTGATGTTCGCTGTGGTGGCCGTGGCGTCGGCCGTCAGGTAGCGCTGCGGCACCTCCCGAGGGGCGGGGGCTGTGGCTCGCGCAGTTCCCGCCCCTCGGGTGTCCAGGTGTGACCTCGGCTACCAGGCGAACGCCTCCGGCGACGGGCCCGGGCCCGGGAAGATTTCCTCCAGCCCGGCCAGCAGCTCCTCCGACAGCTCCAGCTCGACGGCCCGCAGCGCGGAGTCCAGCTGCCCGGTGGTGCGCGGGCCGACGATCGGGCCGGTCACGCCGGGGCGGGTGAGCAGCCAGGCGAGGGCGGCCTCGCCGGGTTCGGCTCCGTGCTTGTCGAGCAGGTCCTCGTATGCCTGGATCCGCCCGCGTGCCGCCGGGTCGGCCAGGGTGTCGGCGGCCCGGCCCGAGGCCCGGCGCCCGCCCTCGGCCTGCTTCTTCAGGACACCGCCCAGCAGCCCGCCGTGCAGCGGCGACCACGGGATGACGCCGAGGCCGTAGTCCAGCGCCGCCGGGATGACCTCCATCTCGGCGCGGCGCTCGAAGAGGTTGTACAGGCACTGCTCGCTGACGAGGCCGATGGTGCCGCCACGGCGGGCGGCGGTCTCGTTGGCCTGGGCGATCTTGTAGCCGGGGAAGTTGCTGGAGCCGACGTACAGGATCTTGCCCTGCTGGATCAGGACGTCGATGGCCTGCCAGATCTCGTCGAAGGGCGTGGCGCGGTCGATGTGGTGGAACTGGTAGACGTCGATGTAGTCGGTCTGCAGGCGCTTGAGGCTGGCGTCGACGGCGCGGCGGATGTTCAGCGCGGAGAGCTTGTCGTGGTTGGGCCAGGCGGGGGAACCGTCGCCGGCCATGTTGCCGTACACCTTGGTGGCGAGGACGACCTTGTCCCGCCGGTCGCCCCCCTGGGCGAACCAGTCGCCGATGATGCTTTCGGTACGGCCCTTGTTCTCGCCCCAGCCATAGACGTTGGCGGTGTCGAAGAAGTTGATGCCCGCGTCCAGCGCCGCGTCCATGATCGCGTGGCTGTCGGCCTCGTCGGTCTGCGGGCCGAAGTTCATCGTGCCGAGGACGAGACGGCTGACCTTGAGTCCGGTGCGTCCGAGCTGCGTGTACTTCATGGTCCACAGCCAACGTCTTGAAGTGGGCTCAAGGCAAGCGGTGCGGCGGCCGGGTCAGTCGCGGGGGAACTTGGCCGTGTCCAGGGTGAGATCGAGGAGGGTGTGGGTCAGGTCGATACGCTCGCCGAAGTCGAACCGGGACTCGGTGCGGTACTCGCCGTCCTTGGGGTCGGTGAAGAGGTGGCAGCGCCCTTGGTAGGGATCGGCGATGAGGTACACGGGAACCTCGGCCTCCGCGTACGCGGCCTTCTTCGGGCCGTAGTCGTTCATCCCGGTGCCGCGGGAGATGACCTCGGCGACGAACTCGACGTCCTCGTGGCGCCAGCCGCGCTCCGGGTCGCGTTCCGCGTCGTCGCGCAGCTTCATCACGTCGGGGCAGAAGCCGTTCTCGAAACCGGGGAAGTCGATGCGCACGTCGGTCGTCACCTCGATGTCCCTGCCGAACCTGTCCTCCAGCGCATGGATGATCCGGCGGATGATCTGCCAGTGCGTGTTCCGCTGCGGCACCATGTGGACGGCCCCCTCGACGACCTCAGCCTTGATTCCCTCGGGGACCATCCGCTCCAGCAGCTCGAACCACTCGTCCAGACGCTGGGCGTTGTCGTCGGCCATCTCGATCCTGTCGGTCATTACGACGGTCATCGTGGCGCTCCTCCCCGGCCGCCCCACGAGCGGGCACAGCCGCGCGGTACAACGATACGCACGGAACCAGGACGCGGGGAGGAACGCATATGCCGACCGCCCGTACCACCCCCCTCGTACGCCTCCTCCGTCACACCCTCGGCAACAACATCCTCGGCCTCTGCCTCCACGGCTCCGCCACCCTCGCCGGGCTGCGTCCGCAGAGTGACATCGATCTGCTGGTCGAGCTGGTCGTCGTGCGTCGCGACGAGGTCAACCCCTGGCGATACCCGCCGAACTGCGAGTTCCTGTGCGGCGAATGGCTGCGGGAGGAGTACGAGCGCGGGTTCGTGCCCGGGCCCGCGACGATGCCGGATCTCGCTCCGCTGCTCACCATGGCTCTGCACGGCGACGCGCCCCTCCACGGCCCGCCGCCCGCTGACCTGCTCGCCCTCGCCCGGGTCCGGGTCACGCTCGCCACCGGCACCATCCGCTCCAAGGACGCCGCCGCCGACTGGGCCCTCGAACGGCTTCCGCCCGAGCAGCGCCCGGCGCTTGCCCGGGCACGGGCCGAGTACCTGGGGCTGGACGTGGGCGCGGCACCCGAGGGGGCCCGCCGGTGCGCCGACGCCCTCGTGCGGCGCCTGCGCGCCGTCGCCGATCAGCCCTCGTAGCCCCCGCCCAGGCCCCACCCCTGGTACAGCGCCTCCGCGAACGCCTGAGCGATCTTGTGCTCGCCGCTCGCGTTCGGATGGGTGCCGTCGTAGGTGTCCGTGTGGATGTCGTACGACGCCGGCGGCGTCGCCAGCAGCAGTGGCGAGCGGGGTTCGTCCAGGTCGGCGACCGCCTTCGCGAGGAGCTCGTTGAAGGCGGTGACCTGCTCGGCGAAGGGCGCGTCGGACACGCAGCGCACGTTCGGGATCACCGGCAGCAGGACCATCCGGATGCGGTCCTTCGTCTCGCGCGCGCCCGCGACGAAGGCGCGGACGTTCTGCGCCGTCTGCTCGGCGTTCGTGTAGAAGCCGAGGTCGATCAGGCCGAGGGAGACCAGCAGCACGTCCGCCCGGCACTCGCGTACCGCCCCGCCGATCAGCGGCGCCATGTGCAGCCAGCCCTCGCCCCAGCCGGCCAGGTGGGCGCGCGGGAAGTCCGGTTCGGCGTAGGCGTACGACACCGGCTCCTCGGCCGTCTTGTCGTACAGCGTCTCGCGCGGGCCGACGAGGGTGAAGGGCCCGCCGTACGTTTCGCACAGGTGCCGCCACATCCGGTAGCGCCAGGTGTGTTCGCCCGCGCTGCCGATGGTCATGGAGTCGCCTACGGGCATGAACCTGAGCATCCGCTCATGATGGACGATCGGCGCCGCGGGCGGGGTGTGAGGCCGACCACGCCGGTGAAAAGCCGCTCGGAGTGGCAGTCTTGGGGCATGCGCCGATCACTCACCGTCCTCGCCGCTGCCCTTCTCGCGGGCGCGCTCACCGTGCCGACCGCCTCCGCCGCCGACGGGGACGAGGGGTTCACGATCAAGGACCCGCGCATCACCGAGTCCAGTGGCCTCGCGGCCTCCCGCCTGCACCCCGGCATCTACTGGACCCACAACGACAGCGACGACGGCGCCTATCTGTACGCCGTGGACGGCGCGACCGGCGAGACCGTGGCCACCCTCACCCTCACCGGCGTCGGCCGCCCGCGCGACGTGGAGGCCATCTCCATCGGGCCGGGCGACCAGATCTACGTCGGCGACATCGGCGACAACCTCGGCGGCACCTGGGACCACGTCTGGATCTACCGGCTCCCCGAGCCGGAGGAGTTGAAGGACGAGACCGTCCGGGCCACGCAGTACGTCGTCGAGTACGCCGACGGGGCGCGGGACGCCGAGTCCCTCGTCGTGCATCCGAGGACCGGACGCGCGTACATCATCGACAAGAACGAGGCGGGCGGCCATCTCTACGAGGGGCCGGCGCAGCTGTCGGCCTCCGGCACCAACGTCTTCGAGCCCGTCGCCGCCGTCCCCGACCTGGAGGCCACCGACGCCGCCTTCTCCCCGGACGGCCGACGACTGGTCGTGCGCAGCTACTTCGGCTCACTCGCGTACGACTGGAACGACGGCCGGATCAAGAGCACCGGGCGGCTCGGCGTGCCGTCCCTGGGGCAGGGCGAGTCGGTGACGTACACCGCCGACGGGACGAAGGTGATGTTCGGCAACGAGGGCGAGGGAAGCTCCGTCGAGCCCATGGACGCCCCCGGTGCCCCGGCCGGCGGCTCGGGCAAGTCCCCTTCCAGGGAGGGCGGTTCGGCAGCCGGGAAGAGTGAGGACGGCGGCCTCTCGGTCGGCACCGGGGCGGTCGCGCTGGTCGTGGCCTGCGCCCTGATCCTCGGACTGGGCCGGCTGCGGCGCAAAGGCTAGGCCGGCGCCTGCCGTTGGGCCACGATCGCCTCCAGGCCGTCCAGGATGCGCTGGAGCCCGAACTCGAAGTGGTCGAAGTCGGGGCCCCAGGTGTCCTCGTCGAGGGATGCCATGACCGGGTAGCGGCCGCTGGCCATCACCTTCTCCAGCACCGGCACCTGCGCCTGCCAGAACTCGGCGTCCGTCAGGCCTGTCCGGCGCTCCGCCTCCTGCTGGTGCACCTGGGTGCGGGCGGCGCCGACGACGTAGGAGTCGACCAGGATGATCGCCGAGACCAGTTCACGGTCGGACAGGCCCATCGGGCGGATGCGGGTGAGAACGATCTCCATGCCCTCGATGGCGGCGGGGCCGAGGATCGGGCGGGACTGGTTGACGTGCAGCAGCCAGGGGTGGCGGCGGTAGAGGTCGAGGGTGGCGCGGCCCAGGGCCTCCAGGGCGGTGCGCCAGGTGTCGCCGAGGCCGGACGGGTCGGGGGACGGGCGCTGCACACGGTCGAGCATCAGGTCGAGCAGCTCGCCCTTGCCGGGGACGTAGCGGTACAGCGACATCGCGCCGGTGCCGAGCTCGGCCGCGACGCGCCGCATCGACACCGCGTCCAGGCCCTCCGCGTCGGCGACCCGGACGGCGGCTTCCACGATCCTCTCGAGCGTCAGGCCCGGCTTGGGGCCGCGGCTGGGCCGCCGGCCGGTGTCCCACAGCAGTTCGAGGGTCCGCTGGATGTCGCCGCTGCCGCTGGCGCGGGTGCCGTCCTTGCCGCTCGTCATACGGCTCAGTCTAGGTGCCGGAAGAAAAACCGAGTACACCGTACGCGTAATCGGGTACGGTGTACTCGGTTGCGAGGAGAAGGGGGACCCCATGAGTGACGGATACGCGGTACGGGCCGAGGGCCTGGAGAAGCGCTACGGCGAGAAACGCGCGCTGGACGGCTTCGACCTGACGGTGCGTGAGGGCGCGGTGCACGGCCTGCTCGGGCCGAACGGCGCGGGCAAGACCACCGCCGTGCGCATCCTGGCCACGCTGCTGCGGCTGGACGGCGGCCGGGCGACGGTGGCCGGGCTGGACGTGGCGCGGCAGGCGCGCCAGGTGCGGGCCCGCATCGGTCTCACCGGGCAGTACGCGGCGGTGGACGAGGTGCTCACCGGCCGGCAGAACCTGGAGATGTTCGGCCGGCTGTTCCATCTGGGCGGGAAGCGGGCGAAGCTGCGCGCCACCGAACTGCTGGAGCAGTTCGACCTGACCGACGCCGCCGACAAGGGCGTCGGGGACTACAGCGGCGGCATGCGGCGCCGCCTCGACCTGGCCGCGTCGATGATCCTGGCCCCGGCGGTCCTCTTCCTCGACGAGCCGACGACGGGACTCGACCCGCGCAGCCGCGGCGAGGTCTGGGAGTCGGTGCGGGAGCTGGTGGCGGGCGGCACGACCGTGCTGCTGACCACCCAGTATCTGGAGGAGGCCGACAAGCTGGCCTCCCGCGTCACCGTCATCGACCAGGGGCGCGCGATCGCCGACGACACCCCGGACGGGCTGAAGAACCGGATCGGTGGCGACCGGATCGAGGTCGTGGTCGCCGAGCGGGCGGACATCGCACGGGCGGTGAAGGCCGTCGCCCGCGTCTCGGACGGTGAACCGGAGGCGGACGAGAGCGAGTTGCGTGTGCACGCGGCCGTCGCCGACCGGGTGACCGCGCTGACGGACGTCGCCCGCACCCTCCAGGACGAGGGGGTCCGGGTCGAGGACATCGGGCTGCGCAGGCCGAGCCTCGACGACGTGTTCCTGCACCTGACCGGACACCGCACGGAAGCGAAGGAGACCGTCGCGTGAGTACCGCCGACCTGGCAGCACCGGCCACCCGGGGACGTATGTACTGGCTGCTCGCCGACTGCTGGAACATCGTCCGCCGGGGCCTGACGCACTACCAGCGCCAGCCCGTCAACATCGCCTGGCAGCTCGGCTTCCCGATCCTGTCCGTCCTGCTGTACGGCTATGTCTTCGGCAGCGCCATGAAGGTGCCCGGCGGCGGGAGCTACCAGGACTTCCTGATGCCGGGCATGTTCGTGATGACGATGGCGTTCGGCTTCATCAACACCGCCACGGTGGTGGTGTACGACTCCACCAAGGGCGTCATCGACCGGTTCCGCTCGATGCCGATGGCCTCCTCGGCCGTGGTCGCCGGGCGCGGGGTGACCGATCTGATCGTCGCCTGCGCCGAGTTGGCCATCATGATGCTGACCGCGTTCGCCATGGGCTGGCGGCCGGACGGGGGCCTGGGCTTCCTCGCCGCGTTCGGGCTGCTGCTGTGGCTGCGGTTCGCACTGATCTGGATCGGCGTGTGGCTCGGCCTGCTGGTGCCCAACCCGGAGGCGGCCGGTGGTCTGTTCGCCGTGGCCTTCCCGCTGACGATGATCTCCAGCATCTTCGTCGCCCCGCAGCTGATGCCGGACTGGCTGGGCTGGGTGGCCGCGTGGAACCCCATCTCCTCGACGGCCGCGGCGACCCGCGAGCTGTTCGGGACGCCGGTCGGCGGGGGCGAGACCTGGATCGAGCAGCACGCGCTGCTGATGGCGGGGGTGTGGCCGGTGGTGCTGACCCTGGTCTTCCTGCCGCTGGCGGTGCGCCGCTTCCAGAAGCTGAGCCGCTGACGCCGTAGAACAGGGAGGGCCCGGAGCGTCGCTCCGGGCCCTCCCTCGTGCCGTTGCGGGCATGCCGTTGCGGGACTACATCTGCTCGATCACGTGGTCGACGCACTTCGTCAGCGCCTCGATGTCCGCCGGGTCGATCGCCGGGAACATCGCCACACGGAGCTGGTTGCGGCCGAGCTTGCGGTACGGCTCGGTGTCGACGATGCCGTTGGCGCGCAGCACCTTGGCGACGGCCGCCGCGTCCACCTCGTCGGTGAAGTCGATCGTGCCGATGACCTGCGAGCGCTTGGCCGGGTCGGCGACGAAGGGGTTGGCGTACTTGATGTCCTCGGCCCAGCCGTACAGCGTGCGCGCGGAGGCCGCCGTACGCCGCACCGCCCAGTCCAGGCCGCCCTGGCCGTTGAGCCACTTCAGCTGCTGGTCGAGCAGGAAGACGGTGGCCAGCGCCGGGGTGTTGTACGTCTGGTTCTTGCGGGAGTTGTCGATCGCCGTCGGCAGGCTGAAGAACTCCGGCACGTGCCGGCCGGACGCGTGGATCCGCTCGGCGCGCTCGATCGCGGCAGGCGAGAAGACGCCGATCCACAGGCCGCCGTCGGAGGCGAAGGACTTCTGCGGGGCGAAGTAGTAGACGTCCGTCTCGGCGATGTCGACCGGCAGGCCGCCGGCGCCGCTCGTCGCGTCCACGAGGACCAGCGCGCCCTCGTCGGCGCCGGCCACCCGCTTGATGGGCATGGCGACGCCGGTCGAGGTCTCGTTGTGGGTGAACGCGTAGACGTCCACGCCCGCGGCGGCCTCCGGCTGCGGGTGCGTGCCCGGGTCGGCGGAGATGACGTCGGGCTCGGCCAGCCAGGGGGCGAGCTTGGCGGCCTTGGCGAACTTCGAGCTGAACTCGCCGAAGGACAGGTGCTGCGACCTGTTCTCGATCAGGCCGTGCGTCGCGATGTCCCAGAACGCCGTCGAGCCGCCGTTGCCGAGGACCACCTCGTAGCCGTCGGGGAGCTGGAACAGCTCGCGGATGCCCTCGCGCACCGAGCCGACCAGGTTCTTGACCGGGGCCTGGCGGTGGGAGGTGCCCATGAGGGACGTGCCGGTCGCGGCCAGGGCGTCCAGCGCCTCCGTCCGCACCTTGGAGGGACCCGCGCCGAAACGACCGTCCGCGGGCTTGATGTCAGAGGGAATCCGGATCTCAGCCACGAGGCGAGACTATCCGCTGGGGGAAACGTGGTCGAAGCGTCGTCCGCCGGGTGAGACGGCGTTTCGCGGGGCCCGTGGGGGAGGGCACAGTGGTCAGTGGCAAAACAAGTTCACACGCCTGACCAAGTCCATTACCCTGGACTGGTAAGTACAGCGAGGTGAACGTTCCCCGGATCCGTCCCCCGTCCCCTGGAAGGCCCCCGTGAGCACCCCCAGCGCCAGCCCCTCGTCCCCGGCGACGTCCCCCTCCGCGCCGACCGCGGCGAGCGCGCCCTCGCCGGTGAAGGGGGGACAGGGCGGCCGCTTCACAGGCTCCCTCGGCCCGGTCGGCCTCGTGCTGGCCGGCGGGCTGTCGGTGCAGTTCGGCGGCGCCCTCGCGGTCACCCTCATGCCGCGGGCCGGCGCGCTCGGCATCGTGACCCTGCGACTGGCGGTGGCCGCGCTCGTGCTGATGCTGGTGTGCAGGCCCCGGCTGCGCGGGCACTCCCGCACCGACTGGGGCACCGTCGTCGTCTTCGGCATCACCATGGGCGCGATGAACGGCCTCTTCTACCAGGCCGTGGACCGCATCCCGCTCGGCCCGGCGGTCACCCTGGAGGTGCTCGGCCCGCTCGCCCTGTCCGTCATCGCCTCCCGCCGCGCGATCAACCTCGTCTGGGCGGGCCTCGCTCTGGCGGGTGTCTTCCTGCTCGGCGGCGGCACCTTCGAAAGCCTCGACCCCGTCGGCGCGGCCTTCGCGCTGGGGGCGGGCGCCATGTGGGCGGCGTACATCCTCTTCAGCGCGCGTACGGGACGCCGCTTCCCACAGGCCGACGGGCTGGCGCTCGCCATGGTGGTGGCGGCGGTGCTGTTCCTGCCGCTGGGCATCGCCGAGTCGGGCACGAAGCTGCTGGATCCGGAGATCCTCGCTCTCGGCGCGGCTGTCGCGCTGCTGTCCTCCGTCCTGCCCTACACCCTCGAACTCCTCGCCCTGCGCCGCCTGCCCGCCCCCACCTTCGCCATCCTCATGAGCCTGGAGCCCGCCATCGCCGCGACGGCCGGCTTCCTGGTCCTGAACCAGTCCCTGACCGCTATGGAGGCCGCGGCCATCGCCCTGGTCATCGCGGCGAGCATGGGCGCGGTACGCACCCAGGTGGGCCGCCGCAAGCGACCACTGACGGCAACACCTTCCTGACGATCGGGGCGGCGCGCCGGGGGGCTTGGGGGCTGGAGTCGGATGCGTGACCGGCGATGCGCAGGGGACACGAAGGGAACGTCAGCATGAGCGTGCAGCACACCGAGACAGCCGGTGACGGACCGCTGATCCCGCGCCCGGAGCGGACGCCGGACGCCCTGCGCGCGGCGTGTGCCGTGGTGGCCCCGCAGCTCCTGTCCGCGTACGACCAGGCCAAGGACAAGGCCCTCGCCGAGGCGGTGGAGCATGGCTCTCTGGCCCCCGTGCACGCCTGCCTGCGGCACTGGTCCGCGCTGATCGAGATCGAACGCCACCCTGGGACGGCGAAGGAATATCACCGGGCCGCGTACCTCGCGCAACTCGCGGGCTCGCGACAAGAGGCCCGCGAGCACCTGAGCATTGCCGCCGGAATCTATCGGGGTGCGGCTTCTACATGATCACGCCGCGCGCGGAACTCGTCACCATTTGGCAGGTCACGCCCGACCCGTTGTGATGCCTACCTGCGAGACCGCTGCCACGAAGGCGGTGAACGCGTCCGTGCCGAGGGTGAGGGTGCCGTGGGTGGGGTGCTTGGAGTCGCGGACGGCTATGTGGGCTCCGAGGGCGGCGACTTCGACGCAGTCGCCGCCGCTGCTGCTGCTGTGGGATGACTTACGCCACCGCGCTTGCGTCACGTTCGGGTTGCTCCCCATAGCGCTCCTCCATCACGTGGGCGATCAGCTGTGCCGAGTCCCGTACCGAGAGCGCGGCAGCTCGGAGTTGATCGTAGTGGAGCCAGCCCTCGCTGACAGTGTCCGGATTGGCCGTCATGTGGCCTTGGATGAAGTCCTCGGTGTACACAATGTCCGGGTCGTCGCCGAAGCGCAGCAGATTGAAGGCGCCGGGCAACCCGGGGTGTTCGCCCGCCGAAAAAGGCAACACCTGTACCTTCACACGTCGTTGGTCACGAAAGCTCAGCAGGTGCGCCAGCTGGTCCCGCATAACCTCCCGGCTGCCCATGGGCCGGTTCAGCACCGCTTCGTCCAGCACGACCCACACCAGCGGCGGCTTCTCCTTCCGGAGGACGCGTTGCCGTTCCATGCGAGCCGCGACCAGCTCGCCCAGAGTCGCCGGCTGGGGCGCGCCCAGCACCGCTCGCGCGTACTCCTGCGTCTGCAGTAGCCCGTACACCACCTGCGACTGGTACGTCGAGATATATGTAGCCCGCCCCTCCATCTCCGCATACGGCTGGAACCACCCCGGCAACTGGCTCCGCAGTACCAGCCCCACCAGCCGCGAGAACAACCCGTCCGTCCCCAGCGCGGCGTCCACCCGTTCCGAGAAGTCCCGTTGGGGGACCCTCGCCGCCGTCTCGATCTGCCCGATCAGGGACCCCGTGCAGAACACGATCGAGCCGAGCTGCGCCAGTGTCAGTCCGGCCGCCTCCCGGCAGCGCCGCAGCTCGTAGCCGTAGTAGTCCAACGGCGATGCGCCCGGGTCCAGTTCGCGGCTCCGCAATCCGACCACCTCTCATGGCGGAGAGTAGTCAAAGCGATGCGCACCGGCACCGCGAATCGGCAAAACAAAATCATGCAAGCGTGCTTGATTTGTTCCGGTGTCGCTGCCACGCTCCTGCCCATGGCCGACCCCACCCCCGTCTTCGACGACCTGCGTGCCGAAAGCGACGAACTCGACCGGCTCGTCGCCGACTTGCCGCCGGAGCGCTGGACACTGCCGACCCCCGCGCCCCGCTGGACCGTCGCCCACCAGATCGCCCACCTCGCCTGGACCGACCGCTCCGCCCTGCTCGCCGTCACCGACGAGGACGCGTTCCGGACGCTGGTCGAGAAGGCCTTCGCCGCGCCGGACTCCTTCGTGGACGACGGCGCCGAGGAGGGGGCGCGGCTGGCGCCCGCCGAACTGCTCGCGAGCTGGAGGGAAGGGCGTACCGCCCTCGACGCCGCCCTGCGCACCGCACCGCGCGGTGCCCGTTTCCCCTGGTACGGCCCGCCCATGTCCGCCGCCTCCATGGCCACCGGACGGATCATGGAGACGTGGGCCCACGGCCAGGACGTCGCCGACGCCCTCGGGGTCGAGCGCACCCCTACGGACCGGCTGAAGCACGTCGTCCGCATCGGCGTCCGCGCCCGCGACTTCGCCTTCGCGGCGCACGGCCTGCCCGCGCCCGGCGAGGAGTTCCGGGTCGAGCTGGTCGCCCCCTCGGGCGAGTTGCTGACGTACGGTCCCGACGGCGCCGCCCAGCGCGTCACCGGCACCGCCTACGACTTCGCGCTCCTGGTCACCCAGCGCGCCCACCGCGACGACGTGGACGTGCGCGCCGAGGGTGCGGACGCGGACCGCTGGCTCGGCATCGCCCAGGCCTTCGCGGGCCCGCCCGGCGACGGCCGCCCGCCGAAGGGTGACGCCCGGTGACCCTGCGCATCGGCAACGCCTCCGGCTTCTACGGAGACCGTTTCGACGCCCTGCGCGAGATGCTCACCGGCGGCGAACTCGACGTCCTCACCGGCGACTACCTCGCCGAGCTGACGATGCTGATCCTGGCCCGGGACCGGCTGAAGGACCCCGGCGCCGGATACGCCCGGACCTTCCTGCGCCAGCTGGAGGAGTGCCTCGGTCTCGCCCACGAGCGGGGTGTCCGCGTCGTCACCAACGCGGGCGGGCTCAACCCCGCCGGACTCGCCGGAGCCGTGAGGAAGCTGGCCGACCGCCTGGGCATCCCCCTGCGGGTCGCGCACGTGGAGGGCGACGACCTCACCGCCCGCTACCCGGGCAGCCTCGCCGCGCACGCCTACCTCGGCGGCTTCGGCATCGCCGCCTGCTTGCGGGAGGGCGCCGACATCGTGGTGACCGGCCGGGTGACCGACGCGGCGCTGGTCACCGGGCCCGCCGCCGCCCACTTCGGCTGGCAGCCGGGGGACCACGACCGCCTCGCGGGCGCCGTCGTCGCCGGGCACGTCCTGGAGTGCGGCACCCAGGCCACCGGCGGCAACTACTCCTTCTTCCACGAGCGGCAGGCCGACGCCCACAGGCCCGGCTTCCCACTCGCCGAGATCCATGACGACGGCAGCTGCGTGATCACCAAGCACCCCGGAACCGGCGGCTTCGTCGACGTGGGCACGGTCACCGCACAGCTGCTGTACGAGACGGGCGGCGCCCGGTACGCCGGCCCCGACGTCACCGCGCGCCTCGACACCGTACGGCTCACCCAGGACGGCCCCGACCGCGTGCGGATCGACGGCGTGCGGGGCGAGGCGCCGCCCGGGACCCTCAAGGTCGGCCTCAACCGGCTCGGCGGATTCCGCAACGAGGTCGTCTTCGTCCTGACCGGACTCGACATCGACGCCAAGGCCACCCTCGTCCGGCAGCAGATGGCGGACGCGCTGGCCAAGGCGCCGCCCGCCGAGATCCGCTGGGACCTGGCGCGCACCGACCGGCCCGACGCCGGTACCGAGGAGACCGCGAGCGCCCTGCTGCGGCTGGTCGTACGGGACCCGGACGAGACGAAGACCGGGCGGGCGCTGAGCGGGGCTGCCGTGGAGCTGGCCCTCGCGAGCTATCCCGGCTTCCACGTCGTGGCGCCCCCGGGAAAGGGCTCTCCCTACGGGGTCTTCGAGGCCGGGTACGTCGCTCAGGACGCCGTCGATCACACGGCCGTCCTCGACGACGGACGCCGTATGCCGGTCGCGCCGGCCGCCGCCACCCTCGTACCGGAACCCCTCGCGGAACCGCCGCTGCCGCAGCCCCTGCCGGCCGGGCCGGTACGCCGCGCCCCCCTCGGCCTCGTCGCCGGAGCCCGCAGCGGCGACAAGGGCGGCGACGCCAACGTCGGCGTGTGGGCGCGGACCGACGACGCCTGGCGCTGGCTCGCCCACGAGCTGACCGCCGGCCGATTCCGGCAACTGATCCCCGAGGCCCGCGACCTGCCCGTCACCCGGCACGTCCTGCCGAACCTGCGCGCCCTGAACTTCGTCGTCGAGGGCATCCTCGGCGAAGGCGTCGCCGCGCAGGCCCGTTTCGACCCGCAGGCCAAGGCCCTCGGCGAATGGCTGCGCTCCCGCCACCTGGACATCCCGGAGGCCCTCCTGTGACCGTCCTGACCTCCGCCCTCGACACCACGAGCCCCGAGTACCGGGGGAACCGTGACGCGATGCTCGGCAAGCTCGCCGAGCTGGACGCCGAGCACGCCAAGGCCCTCGCGGGCGGCGGCGAGAAGTACGTCGCCCGGCACCGGGGGCGCGGCAAACTCCTCGCCCGCGAGCGCATCGAGCTGCTCCTCGACCCTGACACGCCCTTCCTGGAACTGTCCCCGCTGGCGGCCTGGGGCAGCGACTACACCGTCGGCGCCTCCCTCGTCACCGGCATCGGCGTGGTCGAGGGCGTCGAGTGCCTGATCACCGCCAACGACCCGACCGTACGCGGCGGCGCGAGCAACCCGTGGAGCCTGAAGAAGGCCCTGCGCGCCAACGACATCGCCCTCGCCAACCGCCTGCCCTGCATCAGCCTGGTGGAGTCCGGGGGCGCCGATCTGCCGTCCCAGAAGGAGATCTTCATCCCCGGAGGTGCCATCTTCCGGGACCTCACGCGGCTGTCGGCGGCCGGCATCCCGACCGTCGCCGTCGTCTTCGGCAACTCCACGGCCGGGGGCGCGTACGTCCCCGGCATGTCCGACCACGTGATCATGGTCAAGGAGCGCGCCAAGGTCTTCCTCGGCGGTCCGCCCCTGGTGAAGATGGCGACCGGTGAGGAGAGCGACGACGAGTCCCTGGGCGGCGCCGACATGCACGCGCGCGTGTCGGGCCTCGCGGACCACTTCGCCGTGGACGAGCGGGACGCGCTGCGCCAGGCCCGGAGGGTCGTGGCCCGCCTCAACCACCGCAAGGCGTACGAGGATCCGGGCCCGGCCGAGCCCCCCAAGTACGACCCGGAGGAGCTGCTGGGCATCGTGCCCGGCGACCTGAAGGTGCCCTTCGACCCGCGCGAGGTCGTCGCCCGGATCGTCGACGCCTCCGACTTCGACGAGTTCAAGCCGCTGTACGGGACCAGCCTGGCCACCGGCTGGGCCACCCTGCACGGCTACCCCGTCGGCATCCTCGCCAACGCCCAAGGGGTGCTGTTCAGCGAGGAGTCGCAGAAGGCGGCCCAGTTCATCCAGCTCGCCAACCAGCGCGACATCCCGCTGCTGTTCCTGCACAACACCACCGGCTACATGGTGGGCCGGGAGTACGAGCAGGGCGGCATCATCAAGCACGGCGCCATGATGATCAACGCGGTCGCCAACTCGCGCGTCCCGCATCTCTCCGTCCTCATGGGTGCCTCCTACGGCGCCGGGCACTACGGCATGTGCGGCCGCGCCTACGACCCGCGCTTCCTCTTCGCCTGGCCCAGCGCCAAGTCCGCCGTCATGGGCCCCCAGCAGCTGGCGGGCGTGCTCTCCATCGTCGCCCGCCAGTCCGCCGCCGCCAAGGGGCAGCCGTACGACGACGAGGCGGACGCCGCCCTGCGCGCGATGGTCGAGCAGCAGATCGAGTCCGAGTCCCTGCCGATGTTCCTGTCCGGGCGCCTCTACGACGACGGCGTCATCGACCCGCGCGACACCCGAACCGTCCTCGGCCTGTGCCTGTCCGCCCTCCACACCGCCCCGTACGAGGGCGTGCGCGGCGGCTTCGGCGTCTTCCGGATGTGAGGCCCAGTGATTACTTCCGTTCTAGTCGCGAACCGGGGCGAGATCGCCTGCCGGATCTTCCGCACCTGCCGTGAACTCGGCATCCGCACTGTCGCGGTGCACTCGGACGCGGATGCAGACGCCCTGCACGCGCGCGTGGCCGACGCCGCCGTACGGCTGCCGGGGGCGGCGCCCGCCGAGACGTATCTGCGCGGCGACCTGATCGTCAAGGCCGCGCTCGCCGCCGGTGCCGACGCCGTACACCCCGGCTACGGCTTCCTCTCCGAGAACGCCGGCTTCGCGCGCGCGGTCCTCGACGCGGGGCTGCGCTGGATCGGACCGCCGCCGGAGGCCATCGAGACGATGGCGTCCAAGACCCGCGCCAAGGAACTGCTCGGGCTCGCACCCCTGCAGAAGGTCACCGAGGCCGACCTGCCGGTCCTGGTGAAGGCGGCCGCGGGCGGCGGCGGGCGCGGGATGCGGATCGTACGGCGCCTGGAGGACCTGGACGGCGAACTCTCCGCTGCCCGCGCGGAGGCGCTCGGTGCCTTCGGTGACGACGAGGTGTTCATCGAGCCGTACGTCGAGAACGGCCGGCACGTCGAGGTGCAGATCCTCGCCGACGCCCACGGCACCGTCTGGGCGCTCGGCACCCGCGACTGCTCCCTCCAGCGCCGCCACCAGAAGGTGATCGAGGAGGCCCCGGCACCAGGTCTCCCCGAGGAACTCGCGCGGGAGCTGTGCGCCCTGGCGGTGCGGGCCGCCCGCGCGGTCTCCTACGAGGGCGCCGGGACCGTCGAGTTCCTGGTCGCGGACGGCCGCGCGCACTTCCTGGAGATGAACACCCGCCTTCAGGTCGAACACCCGGTGACGGAGGCGGTGTTCGGGGTCGACCTGGTCGCCGGGCAGATCCGCGTCGCGGAGGGGCACGCCCTGGAGCAGGACCCGCCGCCCGCGCGCGGCCACGCCGTCGAGGCCCGCCTCTACGCCGAGGACCCCGCCCGGGACTGGGCCCCGCAGACCGGCACCCTGCACCGCCTCGACGCCCCGGAAGGCGTCCGCCTCGACACCGGCTGCACCGGCGGCGACGAGATCGGCGTCCACTACGACGCCATGCTCGCGAAGGTCGTCGCGCACGCCCCCACGCGCGCGGAGGCCGTCCGCAAACTGGCCGGCGCCCTGGAACGCACCACGATCCACGGCCCCACCACCAACCGCGACCTCCTGATCCGCTCCCTGCGCCACAAGGAGTTCACGACGGCCCGCATGGACACGGGCTTCTACGACCGCCACCTTCAGGAAGTCACCGAACCCACCCCTGACCCCTGCGCCCCGCTGGCAGCCGCCCTCGCCGACGCCCACGGCCGCTCCCGGTTCGGCGGCTGGCGCAACGTCCCGTCACAGCCCCAGGTCAAGCGCTACGAGCGGGCGGGCGAGGAGATCGAGGTCCGGTACCGGCACACGAGGGACGGCATCGTCGCGGACGGCGTACGGGTCGTGCACGCCGACGCGCGCACCGTCGTCCTCGAAGTGGACGGCGTGCGGCGCCGGTTCGAGGTCGCCCGGTACGGCGACCAGGTGTACGTCGACGCCACCCGCCTCACCGCCCTGCCCCGCTTCCCCGACGCCACCACCCAGCACGCCCCCGGCTCCCTCCTCGCCCCCATGCCGGGAACGGTCGTCCGCGTGGCCGAGGGCCTGACCGAGGGCGTCGCAGTGACGGCCGGGCAGCCACTGATCTGGCTGGAGGCGATGAAGATGCAGCACCAGATCTCGGCGCCGGCCGACGGCACACTCACCGCACTGCACGCCAAGCCGGGACAGCAGGTGGAGCCGGGCTTGCTGCTGGCGGTGGTGCAGCCGACCTGAGGGGCGCGGGGCTGCATGAAACATGCGGCTCCGCCGCGTGAGCGCGACCAGCCACCCACCACCCGCACCCGGAGGAACCGCATGACCACCCTCATCGAACCCGCGGAGCACAAGGCTCTGCGCGAGGCCGTCGCCGCCCTCGGCAAGCGCTACGGCCGCGAGTACCTCACGAAGACGGTCGCCGAAGGCAAACCCCTCACCGAACTCTGGCTGGAGGCGGGCAAACTCGGCTACCTCGGCGTCAACCTCCCCGAGGAGTACGGCGGCGGAGGCGGCGGCATCTCCGAACTCGCCATCGTCCTGGAGGAACTCGGCGCGGCCGGCAGCCCCCTGCTCATGCTCGTCGTCTCCCCGGCGATCTGCGGCACGGTGATCGCCCGCTTCGGCACCGAGGAGCAGAAGCGCGACTGGCTCCCGGGACTCGCCGACGGCACCCGCCTCATGGCCTTCGGCATCACCGAGCCCGACGCCGGCTCCAACAGCCACCGCATCACCACCACCGCCCGCCGGGACGGCGCCGACTGGCTCCTGACCGGGCGCAAGGTGTTCATCTCCGGTGTCGACATGGCCGACGCCGTCCTGATCGTCGGCCGCACCGAGGACGCCCGCACCGGCAACCTCAAGCCCTGCCTGTTCATCGTCCCCACCGACGCCGACGGCTTCCACAGGCGTCCCATCGACATGGAACTCAACGCCGCCGAGAAGCAGTTCGAGCTGACCCTGGACGACGTACGCCTGCCCGCCGAGGCGCTCGTCGGCGACGAGGACGCCGGCCTGCTGCAACTCTTCGCCGGGCTCAACCCCGAACGCATCATGACCGCCGCCTTCGCGATCGGCATGGGCAGGTACGCGCTCGCCAAGGCCCTCGACTACGCCCGCGAGCGCACCGTGTGGAAGACGCCCATCGGCGCCCACCAGGCCATCGCCCACCCCCTCGCCCAGGCCCACATCGACCTCGAACTCGCCCGCCTGATGATGCAGAAGGCGGCGCACCTGTACGACGCGGGCGACGACATCGGCGCCGGTGAGGCCGCCAACATGGCCAAGTACGCGGCGGGCGAGGCCTGTGTGAAGGCCGTCGACCAGGCCGTGCACACCCTCGGCGGCAACGGCCTCACGCGCGAGTTCGGCCTCGCCTCGCTGATAACGGCCGCGCGCGTGGCTCGTATCGCGCCGGTGAGCCGGGAGATGATTCTCAACTACGTGTCCCACCAGACCCTGGGCCTGCCCAAGTCGTACTGAGCCGCACGCTCGGCCGAGCCGGGCCGCACCGCTTGGAGGAACCGTGTTCCGCAGCGCGTACGCCGACGTCCCGCCCGTAGAACTCCCCATCCACGAAGCCGTACTGGGCCGAGCCGCCGACTTCGGCGAGCTGCCGGCCCTCGTCGACGGCACCGACGGCACCACCCTCTCGTACGAACAGGTGGACCGGTTCCACCGGCGGATCGCCGCCGCGCTCACCGAGGCCGGCGTGCGCAAGGGCGACGTCCTCGCCCTGCACAGCCCGAACACGATCGCCTTCCCCACGGCCTTCTACGCCGCCACGCGCGCGGGTGCCGCCGTCACCACCGTGCACCCCCTCGCCACGGCCGAGGAGTTCGCCAAGCAGCTGCGCGACTCGGCGGCCCGCTGGATCGTCACCGTCTCCCCGCTGCTGGACACCGCCCGCCGGGCCGCCGAACTCGCGGGCGGCGTCCAGGAGATCTTCGTCTGCGACAGCGCGCCCGGACACCGCTCACTGATCGACATGCTGGCCTCCACGGCCCCCGAGCCGCAGATCGCCATCGACCCCGCCGAGGACGTGGCCGCCCTCCCGTACTCCTCTGGCACCACCGGCGTCCCCAAGGGCGTCATGCTCACCCACCGGCAGATCGCCACCAACCTCGCCCAGCTCCAGCCGGCGATCAGCGCGGGCCCAGGCGACCGCATCCTCGCCGTCCTGCCCTTCTTCCACATCTACGGCCTCACCGCCCTGATGAACGCTCCCCTGAGAGTGGGTGCCACCGTCGTCGTGCTGCCCCGCTTCGACCTGGAGCAGTTCCTCGCCGCCATCCAGAACCACCGCATCACCGGCCTGTACGTCGCCCCGCCGATCGTCCTCGCCCTCGCCAAGCACCCCGCGGTCACGCAGTACGACCTGTCGTCCCTGAAGTACGTCATCAGCGCCGCCGCACCGCTGGACGCGAACCTCGCCGCCGCCTGCTCCCGGCGCCTGAACCTGCCGCCCGTCGGCCAGGCGTACGGCATGACCGAACTCTCCCCGGGCACCCACGTCGTCCCCCTGGACGCCATGACGGACGCCCCGCCCGGTACCGTCGGCCGGCTCATCGCCGGCACCGAGATGCGCATCGTCTCCCTCGACGACCCCGGCAAGGACCTCGGCACCGGCGAACCCGGCGAGATCCTCATCCGCGGCCCCCAGGTGATGAAGGGCTACCTCGGCCGCCCCGACGACACCGCCGCGATGATCGACGCCGACGGCTGGCTGCACACCGGGGACGTCGGGCACGTCGACGGCGACGGCTGGCTGTTCGTCGTGGACCGCGTCAAGGAACTGATCAAGTACAAGGGCTTCCAGGTGGCCCCCGCCGAACTGGAGGCCCTCCTCCTCACCCACCCGGGCATCGCCGACGCCGCCGTCATCGGCGTGTACGACGACGACGGGAACGAGATCCCCCGCGCCTACGTCGTCCGCCACCCCACCGCGCCCGACCTCACCGAGAACGAGGTCATGCTGCACGTCGCCGAACGCGTCGCCCCCTACAAGCGCGTCCGCCAGGTCAGCTTCATCGCGGGCGTCCCCCGCGCCGCCTCCGGCAAGATACTGCGCCGCCAACTCCGGGAGACCGCGTGACGCTGATCGGCCGCACACGCGATCGGGGAGTCGAGACCCTCACCCTCGACTCCCCGGCCAACCGCAACGCCCTGTCCGCCGCACTCGTCGGGGAACTCGCCGACGCGCTCGCCGACTGCGGCAAGGACGGCGACGTCCGCGCCGTCCTCCTCACTCACACCGGCAACACCTTCTGCGCCGGCGCCGACCTGCGCGACCCACCCGACCCGGACGCCCTCGTCGGTCTCCTCCGCCAGATCGTCGAACTGCCCCGACCCGTCGTCGCCCGCGTCACCGGCCACGTCCGGGCGGGCGGCCTCGGCCTGCTCGGCGCCTGCGACATCGCCGCCGCGTCCGGCACGGCGACCTTCGCGTTCACCGAGGTCAGGATCGGCGTGGCGCCCGCCGTCATCTCCCTTCCCCTGCTGCCCCGCACCGACCCGCGCGCCCTCGCCCGCCACTACCTCACCGGCGAACGCTTCGACGCCGCCGAGGCCGCCCGCATCGGCCTGCTCACCGCGGCCGGCGACGACGCCGACGCCGTACTCGAACCGATCCTCGACGGACTGCGGCGCTCCGCACCGCGGGCACTGGCCGAGACGAAACGGCTGCTCACGGCTAAGGTGCTTCAGACATTCGACCGGGACGCGGCGGAGCTGACCGCCCTCTCGGCCCGGATGTTCGCCTCCGCCGACGCCCGCGAGGGCATGACAGCCTTCCTAGAACGACGGGATCCACCATGGGTGCTGTGAACCCGGCCGGCGCGGCCGGCGCGGTCACGACGGTGACCGCCGGGGACCGCGCCGACCGCGTACCCAAGCAGGACCGCAGCCGCGCCACCCGGCAGCGCCTCCTCGAAGCCGCCGTGGCCTGCCTCGCCGAACACGGCTGGGCAGGCTCCACCGTCACCGTCGTCGCCGAACGCGCCGGCGTCTCCCGCGGCGCCGCCCAGCACCACTTCCCGACCCGCGAGGACCTCTTCACGGCCGCCGTCGAGTACGTCGCCGAGGAACGCTCGGGCGCCCTGCGCGCCCTGTTCCCGCACGGCGCGGCAGGCGACCGCCGCGCCGTGGTCGCCGCCCTCGTCGACCTCTACACCGGCCCGCTGTTCCGCGCCGCCCTCCACCTGTGGGTCGCCGCCTCCAACGAGGACCAGCTGCGCCCCCGCGTCACCGAACTCGAGGCCCGCGTCGGCCGCGAGACCCACCGCATAGCCGTCGACCTCCTCGCCGCCGACGAATCCCGCCCCGGCGTCCGCGAATCCGTCCAGGGCCTCCTCGACATGGCCCGCGGCCTCGGCCTCGCCAACCTCCTCACCGACGACACCGCCCGCCGCGACCGGGTGGTCACACAGTGGGCGGCACTGCTGGGGGAGACGTTGGGGTGAGGCGAAGGCCCGTCGGGTCGCGGCGCCCGCCCCTCACGGACTGAGCCGCTCCACCCCCCACCCCCCGTCCGCCTGCGACACGTAGCGCAGGCGGTCGTGGAGGCGGTTCTCGCGGCCCTGCCAGAACTCCACCGTCCGCGGGACCACCCGGAAACCGCCCCAGTGCGGGGGGACCGGGACCTGCTCGCCCTCGGGGTAGCGGGCCGCGAGCTCGGCGTAGGAGGCGTCCAGGTCCGCGCGGGTGCCGATCACCGTCGACTGGGCGCTCGCCCACGCACCGAGCTGCGAGCCGTGCGGGCGGGTGCGGAAGTACGCGGCGGTCTCGTCCCGGCCCGTGCGCCGCGCCATGCCCGTCACGATGACCTGGCGGGCCATCGTGTACCAGGGGAAGAGCAGCGAGACGTACGGGTTCTCGGCGAGATCACGCGCCTTGCGGGAGTCGTAGTTCGTGTAGAAGACGAAGCCCGCGTCGTCGAAGTGCTTCAGCAGCACCGTACGGGAACTGGGGCGGCCCTCCGCGTCGGCCGTGGAGACCACCATCGCGTTCGGCTCGAACAGCCGGCCCTCGGTCGCGGCCTGCTTGAACCACCGCGCGAACTGCTCCACCGGCGTGGCGGCCAGCTCGGTCTCGGACAGCCCCTCCGCCCGGTAGTGCTTGCGCATCGCGGCCGGATCGGGCGCAGCGGGGACGGTGTCTTCGTCGGTCACGCGGTCATCTTGCCGTATGCACGGCAGGGCTTCGGCATGGTGTGGTGCGTCACGCATTGGCACTGGGTGCCGTCACCTCTCCCCAAGGATGGCACCCGGGGATATCGTGCAGATGCCCTTCCGGTTGGATGACCGCCCGCCTCACGGGGCATCACCCCCCATGACCGCCCAGGACCGCGAGTCCGCAGACCGACCGTGGATCCCCCGGGCGATCACCCGTTTCCACACCCGGACACGGTCACCAGCACCGGCAGGACCGGTCACACACGGGGTGCCGCACCACTCCGTGGCCCACAACCGCCCGTCGCACACATCCGAGGAGCCGCCTGATGTCCGACTTCGTACCCGGACTCGAAGGAGTCATCGCGTTCGAGACGGAGATCGCCGAACCGGACAAGGAGGGCGGCGCCCTCCGGTACCGGGGCGTCGACATCGAGGACCTGGTCGGTCACGTCTCGTTCGGCAACGTCTGGGGACTGCTCGTCGACGGCGCCTTCAACCCAGGCCTGCCGCCCGCCGAGCCCTTCCCCATCCCCGTGCACTCCGGCGACATCCGCGTCGACGTCCAGTCGGCACTCGCCATGCTCGCCCCGGTGTGGGGCCTGAAACCCCTGCTCGACATCGACGCCGAACAGGCCCGGGAGGACCTCGCCCGGGCCGCCGTGATGGCCCTCTCCTACGTCGCCCAGTCCGCCCGGGGCCAGGGCCGCCCCATGGTTCCGCAGCGCGAGATCGACAAGGCCCAGTCCGTCGTCGAACGTTTCATGATCCGCTGGCGCGGCGAGCCCGACCCCAAGCACGTGGCGGCCGTCGACGCCTACTGGACCAGCGCCGCCGAGCACGGCATGAACGCGTCCACCTTCACCGCCAGGGTCATCGCCTCCACCGGCGCCGACGTGGCGGCGGCCCTCTCCGGAGCCGTGGGAGCCATGAGCGGCCCCCTCCACGGTGGCGCCCCCTCCCGCGTCCTCGGCATGATCGAGGAGATCGAACGCACCGGCGACGCCGAGGCCTACGTCAAGCAGGCCCTCGACCGGGGCGAACGCCTCATGGGCTTCGGCCACCGCGTCTACCGCGCCGAGGACCCCCGCGCCCGCGTCCTGCGCCGCACCGCCCGCGAACTCGGCGCACCCCGCTTCGAGATCGCGGAGGCGCTGGAGAAGGCGGCCCTGGAGGAACTCCACAACCGCCGCCCCGACCGGATCCTCGCCACCAACGTCGAGTTCTGGGCGGCCATCATGCTCGACTTCGCCGAGGTCCCCGCCCACATGTTCACCTCGATGTTCACGTGCGCCCGTACGGCCGGCTGGTCCGCCCACATCCTCGAACAGAAGCGCACCGGCCGCCTCGTCCGCCCCTCCGCCCGCTACATCGGCCCGGGCCCCCGCGACCCGCGCTCCATCCCGGGCTACGACGACATCGCCCGCTGACCCCGCGAAGGCCCCCTGAACGCAGACGACCCGCGAGTCTGGTTCCTCCAAGGAGGAGCCGGCCGGACGTACCGGCGACTCGCGGGTCGGGTGACTGCTCGGGATTGGGCCGGCTGCACGCGTCTTTCACGTGCTGGTCCGGCGCCGCACAGAGTGTGGTGCCGGGCCGCTAGCCCGCAGCCACCTCACGCGTCCGGTATGCATACATGTGCCGAACCACCTCCCTTCTCGTGTACGCGCCACCTTAGGAAGCCATCCGGCGGCCATCAACCGTTTTTCCGTGAAGCTGACGGGACCCGCGTTAGCGTTCTGCGCATGACAATGCGGCGGGTGGTTCTCAGTGGGTCGGTGTTCGAGGAGCGGATCGGGTATGCGCGGGCCGTCGTCGACGGGGACTGGGTGCATGTGTCCGGGACGACCGGGTTCGACTACGCGGCCATGTCCATCTCGGACGACGTGGTGGAGCAGGCCGAGCAGTGTCTGCGGAACATAGGCGCGGCACTGGCGGAGGCCGGCTGTACGTTCGCGGATGTCGTGCGCGTGCGGTACCTGCTGCCCGAGCGGGACGACTTCGAGCCCTGCTGGCCGGTGTTGCGCCGGGTGTTCGGGGAGGTGCGGCCGGCCGCGACCATGATGGTGTGCGGGCTGGCGGACGTCCGGATGAAGATCGAGATCGAGGTGTACGCGCGGCGTGGGCCGGTCGCCGGGGTGCGGATCGAGGCGGTCGAGGGCGAGCGGATGCTGGAGGAGTGGCGGCATGTGCACAACACCGTGGTGCCGCCCGGCGCGCTCTCCCTGGCGGAGGTGCGGGAGCGGAGCGGGCGGTACCGGCTGGTGAACGCGTACGTCGGTGAGGCGCTCGTGGGGTGCTCGACCGTGCGGCCCCCGGAGCGGGAGGGCGGCGCGGTGACCGTGATCGCCCGGGCGCTGCCCGAGTGGCGGGGCCGGGGGATCGGCCGTGTGCTCTACGACGACGGGCTCGCGCACGCGCGCGTGCTCGGTGCCGGTGTGGTGGAGACCTGCGTTCTGGCGGCCAACGGGGACGGTCTGCGGTTCGCCGCCGCGCGTGGGTTTGCCGAGGTTGACCGGTATGTGCTGCCCGGGGAGCAGGACGAGTGGGTTGACCTGCGGCTTTCGGTCATCGAGAGTTAGTCGGCGGTTGTCGCGCGGTTGTCGCGGGGCTGTCGCGGGGTTTCCGCCGCACAACGATTCCGGCAATCTTGCGGGAACCATATGTGGGCTGCGTCACGTTCGAGTTGAATGATGGCAAGTGAACGAACCGACGCGCCGTTCGTGCTGACGCAGCCTGCAGGGGGTTCAGGTGAGTGCTTCCCGGCGTAGTGGGACCACGGACGAACTGGGACCGGACGAGCCCGGTCCGCAGGGACCTGACGGCCCGGAGGGGCCGCAGGGTCCGGACGGACCTGAGGGTTCGGGTGGTTCGGATCTGCTTGCCGCCCTGCTGGACGGCATGGACGCGGCGTTGTGCGCTTTCGACGCCGACGGGGTCGTGACGCACTGGAACCGCGAGGCGGAGCGGATTCTCGGCTGGACGGCCGAGGAGGCGGTGGGACGGCACGGCTTCGCCGGGTGGGCCGTGCGCAGCGCCGACGCCGAGGAGGTCGAGGGGCGGCTGCTGTCCGCCATGAACGCGCCGGGCCGCCAGGTGCACGAGTTCGCGCTGCTGACCAAGGACGGCGGGCGGGTGCTGGTGCGGACGCAGTCGGCTGCGGTGCCGGGCCCGGACGGCAAGCCCGCGGGGGTGTACTGCGCCTTCAGTGAGGTGCACGCGCAGATCGATCTGGAGCGGTCCATCGCGCTGAGCGAGGCGTTGTTCGAGGACGCGAGCTGGGGGGTGGTCCTGGTCGACGCCGATCTGCGGCCCGCCGTGGTGAACGAGCACGCGGCCCGCGCGCTGGGCATCGGGCGTACGGCCGCGCTGGGACGGCCGCTCGGCGAGTTGCTGGCGCAGGGCGTGGAGGAGCTGGAGAGCGCGCTCACACATGTGCTGGGTGAGGGCGCGCCGCCCGCGCCGGCGGAGATATGGGTGAGCGTGCGCACGCCGGAGGGCGAGAAGCGGCGTTGCTGGCGCAGCGGGTTTCTGCGGCTGGCCTCGCCGCTGGCGGAGGAGCCGGTTCCGCTCGGGGTGGGCTGGCTTTTCCAGGACGTCACCGAGGCCAAGCAGGGCGAGCAGGAGGCGGCGCTGCTGCGGTTCCGCGGCAATCAGCTGCACCGGGCCGCCCGTGCGGCCGCCGAGTGCGAGGACGCGGCGGAGGCGGCGACGGTCCACCTGGACTTCGCGCTGGCCGGCTTCGCGGACCATGCGCTGATCGACCGGGTGGCGGGCGGTGCGCTGTCCGACGCGGAGTCCGTGGGGCCGGTCCGGCTGGTGCGGGTTGCCGGTACGCCGTCGGGTGCGCCCGGGCCGAGTCTGCTTTCGGGGCGCGCCGGGTTGCCCGCGCGGTACGGCGAGGGGCATCCGGCGTTGCAGTGCGTGGAGCGCATCGGCACCGTCCGGGCCAGTGTCGGCAGTGTGCCGGCCGAGCGGGCGCGTGCGTGGGCGACGACCAGGCAGTGGCCGCCGGACGCGGTGCACGCGCTGTGCGCGGTGCTGCGCAGCCGGGGGCGCACGCTCGGTGTCGTGACGTTTCTGCGGGGAAGCGGGCGCAGTGCGTTCGAGCGTTCCGACACGGTGTACGCCGAGGACGTGGCCGTCCGCATCGCGACGGCGCTGGACCTGGCGGGGCTTGTGGGGGAGGGCCGGGGCTGAACGGCCTCCGGCGGAGCAGCGGGACTGACCGGCGGAGCGGCGGGCTGATCGTCTGCCGGGGCTCGGTCGGCGCGCCCCCGGGCCTCAGTGCCGGTACGGGGCCCTCAGTGCCGGTACGAGGTCTCCGTGCCGGTACGGGGTCTCAGTGCCGGTAGAAGATCCGGTCCCCGTACTCCTCCAGCACCCGCCCGTTCCAGTCGTGGCCGCCGTCCACGTTGCCCGAGCGCAGCAGGGGAGGCTCGATGCCGCGGCCGGCCAGCTCGACGGCCGCCGTGGCCATGACGGACTGGAGCAGGGCCGCGGTCACCACCGTGGAGGCGGGGGCGAAGGGGGCGGGGACCAGGTCGTGGGTGAGCTCCGCGTCGCCGACCGCGATCTTCGAGTCGAGGACGATGTCGCAGTGGTCCTTCAGATACGTCCCGGAGGAGTGCCGTGACGAGGTCTCGCCGGCGTACGCGACCGAGGTCACGCCGATCACCCGCACGCCCAGGGCGCGGGCGTTGAGCGCCATCTCCACCGGGAGGGCGTTGCGGCCGGACAGGGAGATGATCACCAGGACGTCACCCGCGCGCAGTGGGGAGGAGTCAAGGACGGCGGCGGCGAGGCCGTCGACGCGCTCCAGTGCGGAGCCGAGGGTGGCGGGCATGACGTCGACGCCGACGACACCGGGCACGACGAGCAGGTTCATCAGCGCGAGACCGCCCGCGCGGTAGACCACGTCCTGGGCGGCGAGCGAGGAGTGCCCGGCGCCGAAGGCGAACAGCCGGCCCCCCGCGGCGACGGTGTCGGCGAGGAGCCGACCGGCGGCCGCGATGTTCCCGGACTCCTCCGCACGGACACGCTGCAGCAGACCGACAGCGGCGTCGAGGTACTGGTCGGCCGGCGTGCTGTCGCCCATCTGAGCTCCTTCGCTCCGCTTCACGCACTCGCACTGAGTCGCACTGTCTCGCACTGAGTCGCACAGTGACGCACTGTGTCGCGGATCACGGTGCGGTCTGGACCAGTGGGATGTCAATACGGGCGCGGGGGGCGGCGTTCGCGCCGTGGGTCCCGCGGTCACGTATCAGCATGTACCACCTGGTTTCGGCGGCGCGGCACGGTTGTCGGTGGTATCCGGCAGAATTGAAGCCAGGGCCAGCGCACGCGCCGGAGAGCGGTCGAGCCTTCGGCAGAGCTAATCAAGGGGCACGTATGTCCGGACTGATCGACACCACGGAGATGTATCTCCGCACCATCCTTGAGCTGGAAGAGGAAGGTGTGGTCCCCATGCGCGCCCGTATCGCCGAGAGGCTGGACCAGAGCGGGCCGACGGTGAGTCAGACGGTGGCGCGCATGGAGCGCGACGGCCTGGTGTCCGTGGCCAGCGACCGCCACCTGGAGCTCACCGACGAGGGCCGCCGGCTGGCGACGCGCGTGATGCGCAAGCACCGGCTCGCGGAATGTCTGCTGGTCGACGTGATCGGCCTGGAGTGGGAGCAGGTGCACGCCGAGGCCTGCCGCTGGGAGCACGTGATGAGCGAGGCGGTGGAGCGCCGGGTCCTGGAGCTGCTGCGCCACCCCACCGAGTCGCCGTACGGCAACCCGATCCCGGGCCTGGAGGAGCTGGGCGAGAAGGACGGCGCCGACCCGTTCCTGGACGAGGGCATGGTCTCGCTCGCCGACCTCGACCCGGGCGTGGAAGGCAAGACCGTCGTCGTACGCCGCATCGGTGAGCCGATCCAGACGGACGCCCAGCTGATGTACACGCTGCGCCGGGCGGGTGTGCAGCCCGGTTCGGTGGTGAGCGTGACGGAGTCGGCGGGCGGGGTCCTGGTGGGCAGCGGCGGCGAGGCTGCCGAACTGGAGTCGGACGTCGCCTCCCACGTCTTCGTCGCCAAGCGCTGAGTTCTCCCCGCTCGCGGGGCTCTCGCAGCTCACCTGACGAGCAACCCGGCGGGTGGTTCTCGTCGAATCCTGGACTCGGTATGCCGAATCGCAGCGCCCGGACGCCCGGCGTGCCAGGCTGTCGCCTGAGCGGAGGGTTCGAGGGGGCGGGGTGGGGATGTGCCGGAGGCGAACGGAGGGCCCCGGCGCCGTGTGGCGCCGGGGCCTGTCCTCCCCTGTTCTGACCCGGAGCCCCGAGCTCTCAGGGTCATCCCCCTCGGACCGTTTTTCCCCGAGCGGTCCGCCTCCCGCTGAAGATCTCCCCTGGGGCGGCGGGATCATTCCTGCAGCGGCGTCACTCAAACGAGGGGTGTTGCCCGCAGAAAGCCCATTCTCGAAAGCCCATTCGATAGTCTGCAGGGGCAGAACCGGTCCCGTGGGGCGCGCGGTACGACAAGTAGGACAAGCAGAGGCAGTAGGGCCGTAGGGCGAGCAGCACGGCCAGGACGGGTACGAGCGGGTCCGAGCGGAGCTTGGGGGTGCCGGAAGCAATGGCGCGACGCATCGACGTGATCGGGGCGGGCGGCGTACGACTCGCGGCCTGGGAGTTCGGCGACCCACCGAAGACCGACCCCGAGCCGGTGACGGGCGACCCCGCAGCCGGCTCCGCGACCGGCCCCGACCCCTCGCCCGGCGTGCTGTTACTGCACGGCCTGATGGGCCGCGCCTCGCACTGGGCCTCCACCGCCCGCTGGATCTCCGGACGTCACCGTGCCGTGGCGCTCGACCAGCGCGGTCACGGCCAGAGCGAGAAGCCCCCGCAGGCCGTGTACACCCGTGAGGCGTACGTCGACGACGCCGAGGCCGCCCTCGAACAGCTCGGCCTCGCCCCCGCCGTACTGATCGGCCACGCCATGGGCGCGCTCACCGCCTGGCAGCTGGCCGCCAAACGCCCCGACCTGGTCAGCGGCGTGATCATCTGCGATATGCGGGCCTCCGCCCTGGGGGCCGCGTCGCAGCGTGAGTGGGTCAACTGGTTCGGGTCCTGGCCCGTCCCCTTCGCCACCCTGGCCGACGTGCGCAAGTGGTTCGGCGAGGACGACCCCTGGGTCGAGCGGCCGAATCCGGCCCGTGGCGCGTTCTACGCCGAGGTGATGCACGAGTCGCCGGACGGCTGGCGGCCGGTCTTCGACGTCGAGCAGATGCTGAAGTCCCGCGAGACCTGGGTGTACGACGCCCACTGGGACGAGCTGGCCCAGGTGCGCTGCCCGGCCCTCGTCGTCCGCGGCCTCGACGGCGAGCTCGGCAGGGCGGAGGCCCAGGAGATGGTGCGCGTCCTCCCGCGCGGTGAGTACGCCGAGGTCGCCGACGCGGGTCATCTCATCCACTACGACCAGCCGGAGGCGTGGCGCGCGGCGATCGAGCCGTTCCTGGAGTCGGCGTTCGGCGGGTGAGGCGCCCGAGGCCGCCGGTGCTCCTGCGCTCCGCTGCCTCTTCGTCTCGTTGCCGCGCTGGCCCGCTGCCGCGTTGCCCCATTGCCCCCTGGCCCGCTTGTCTCGTCGCCCTCGCCTCGTTGCCGCGCTGGCCCGCTGCCGCGTCTCCCCTCGCCTCGTCGCCCCGTTGCCCCGCTGGCCCGGGTGTCACTTGCCCGTGACCGTCAGGAACGCCACCGCACCGGTCGTGACCAGCAGGATCCCGAGCAGACACCAGCGCCGGGCCGTGTGCAGGGCCGCGCGGATCTGCCAGACGTGGGCCATGGCGAGCAGCCAGCGCACATAGGGATCGGTGCGGGCGATGTTGGCGCGGGCGCGGGCCAGGTGACGGCGGAGCAGTTCACGCCGGTGCGGGTCGGGTTCGCGGGCGATCGCGCGCTGGATGTTCGCGGCGACGGTGCGGTGCCGCAGCAGGTCGTCCACGCCGGTGGCGGCGGAGCCGAAGAAGTCGGCGGGCGCGGCGTCGATCAGCTCGCGCAGGCCGCGTACTGCGGGATCGGAGAGCGTGGCCGTCGTGGTCACCGGCGGCTCCAGCACCCGGGTGACCTGCCAGACGGCAAGGGCGACCCCGCTCAGGGCGAGGGCCAGGGCGGCGCCGGCGACCACCGCGTCACCGAGCCCGTGCACCTTGCCCACGGCGACCAGCGGACCGGCCCCGATCAACGCCGCCCCGACCGCCCCGAACGCGGCGATCATCCACCGCGCCGCCGCCCGCAGCTCGGGCACGGCGTCCAGGGGTGAGGGCAGCGCGTCGAACTGCGTCCCGAGGGCGCCCGGGGACCCTTCCGGTGGCGGCGGTACGGTCACGTCGCACCGTCGTCCCCGCGTGCGCCGCCGCGCCACCGCCCCCTGCCGCCCTCCGGGCTCCCGGCGTCCGGCCCGTCGTAGCCCCGACTCCCGGCGGCGGGCCTCAGCTCGTCGTCCCGGCTCACCGCGAGCGGCGGAGCCTCCTCGTCGTCCGGTATGTCTGGGTAGGCCCTCCACTGCGCCCCGTCGAAGTACTCCAGCGAACCGTCCGGCCCGAGCCGTACGTCGTTCAGCCGCGGTTCCTCCGTCACAGCCCCTCCCTTCACCGTGTCTCTCGACCCAGCCTTCCCTCGATCCCGTCGAGGCACCGCAGCACCGCCCCCACCACCGCCCGCTGCGCGGGCTCCCGCAACCGTCCCGGGAGTGCCGGGTCGCGGCTCCCGGCGAGGATCTCCTCCAGCACCGGGGCCAGCGCCCGCAGGGCGGGATCGGCGTGGAAGTCGTCGAGGGTGGCCCGGTTGGCGTCGGCGGTTCCGCGGTGGCCGGCGGCGGTGGCCACGAAGTTGCCCAGGACCAGGCTCAGATGCAGGGCGGGCCAGAGCTCGGCGGCGATCTCCTCCTCGCCGCGCAGCACCCCGAGAGCGCGGCGGGCCACGTCGGCGTCCAGCGGCCCCAGTCCGGCCGTCACACCCGGGTCGCGCTCCCCGTCGAGGATGTCCCGCAGTACGCCGGTGAGCGGCGCGAACTGTGGCGTCATCGCCCCGTGGCGCGCCAGATGCTGACGCAGCTTCACCCCGGCCGCGGTGTTGCCGCGCTCGGCGGCGACGAGGGCCGCGACCGCCGGCTCCCACACCATCCGCCACACCGCTGCCGCCAGAGCGCCCCCGTCCGCCTCCTCGCGGGCCTTGCGCACCAGCTCCGCCAGTACCTCCCGCACCCGCCCGCCGTCGGACACCAGCCGGCCGAGCAGCCCCGCGAGGTCGACGCCGGGAACCAGCCCCACGCGCGCGTGCAGGGCGTCCGGACCGCCGGGCAGACGGGCGTCCGTCCCGAACTCCCGCAGATCACCCACGACCGCGCCCAGGGCGCCGGCGGTCCGGCCCCCGGTGAGGACGCCCAGCAGCACCCCGGCGAGGTGGTGCGCGACGGCACCGGAGCCGTCCCGCGCGTGGGAGTGCAGGTAGGTGCCGAAGTTGGCGTGGCCGACGGCGACGGTCGAGGGGACGCCCGCTCGATAGGCGTACCGCAGACAGTCCCGCCCCCGGGCGAGCGCCGCCTCGCCCCGCCCGCGCGCGTCCTCCACCGTGGCGAGCGCGCCGAACACCTCGCCGAGCAGCAGATCGTCGGCGGCGGCCTCGAAGACCTCCCGGCACTCCTCCAGCAGGTCCAGCGCCTCCTGGACGCGGCCGAGCCGCAGCAGGGGCATGTACGCGGGCAGGCGGGCCTGCGCCCGTTCGGCGGCCGGCGCGCCACGGCCCGCCGTGGACGCGCACAGTTCGGCGTTGTACTCCAGCGCCGTCCGCCACTCCCCGGCGTCCACGGCGCCCCGCTGGGCGGTGTCGCACAGCTCCTCCCAGACCTCCCACCACAGCACGCCCTCGGCGCCGACCTGCTTCCTGGGCAACTCGCGCATCCGCCGCAGCAGTACGGCTGCCTCGGCCACGACCCGGCCGGACTCGCCCTGTTCGACCAGCACGTGCAGCCGGTGCACCTCGCCGAGCAGCCGCGTCCACACGCCGAGCCCGGCCTCGCGGGCATGGGCGATCTCGGCGTCGGCGAAGGCGAGCGCGTCGGCGGGCCGTCCGGTGCGCAGACACAGACCCGCCAGGGCACCGGCCGCCGTGGCGGCGCCCGCGTGGTCCTGCCGCTGAAGCGCCTCGGCCAGGGCCACCCGTGCCTGCCGTTCGGCTGCCGCCGGGTCGGTCGCCCACAGCACCTCGGCCAGCGAGCCGTGCGGCGGCGGTGCGCCGGTGCCGGTGGCAGCCAGGGCGGCGAGCCGGCGCAGCACGGGCAGCACCCGCGCCCTGGTCGCCCGGCTGCCGTCCCGGCGCAGCACGGCCTGGAGCAGCGCCTCGGCGCCCTGCCAGATCCGCTGCCGGATCAGGTAGGGCGCCGCCGACAGGCCCGCGCGCGCGAGTACCGGCCCGGCGAGGTGGGCGCCTTCCGCGCCGGTGCCCTCCCGGCGCCACGCCATCTCGAAGACCCGTACCCAGTACCCGGCCATCCGCGTGTCGACCAGCTGCCGGAACGTCTCCCCGGCGCGCGTCCGCCCCTCGGCGGCCACGGCGGGCTGGATGTCGTACGACTCCCGCGTCCTGTGCGGTGCCGGGGCGGACCGGCGGGTGAGCAGCCCGCACCTGACCAGGGTGTCGAGGAGCGGGTCGAGGGGCGCGTCGGGGTGGCCGAGGCCGGCGCGCAGATCGGGCCAGTTGTGGTCGAGGACGGGGCGGGTGCGGTCGGTCTCCTGCAGACAGCACAGGACGTGGAAAAGGTCGCGCGGGGCGGGGGCGAGGGCGTCGGCGATGCCGCCTGCCCACACGCGCAGCACGCGCACGTGGTCGTCGTCGCGGATGGCGGACGGGCCGGCCGTGAAGAAGCCCTCGGGCACCAGGCCTGCCTCCGCCCGGGCGCGTACTGCGGAGCCCAGCAGCGCGGTGAGCCGCGCCGGGTCGGCCGCCTGGCCGTCGGCGAGTTCGAGCAGCTTGGGGTGGCCCTGGGTGAGGTCCAGCAGACCGGTGAGGTGACGGCGGCCTGCGGCGGGGGTCACGCCGGGCGCGCGGCCGTCGGCGAGGCGGGCGAGGTGGGGCAGTTCACGCACGAGGAGCAGGGCCTCGTCCGGGTTCAGCAGGTCGACCGGTTCCGTCGGCACCCGGGGGCCCGGGCCGGGCGGGCGTACGCGGCCGGTCAGGATGAGGCGACCGGGCCCGGAGTGTTCCGACAGGGCGGCGAGCAGCACCTGCCACCGTTCGTCCCGCCAGGCGCCGGCCGGGGTGAGGAGCCCGTCGAGATGGTCCACGACGAGCAGCACCCGCCGCCGCGCGAGACACCGGGCGAGGGCGTCCGCGAACTCCGCGAACTGTTCCTCGGCGTTGGGGAGTTCCGGCACCAGCCCTTCCCACATCGACGAGAATGCCGCGAGGACTTCCCGCGCGTCCGTCTCCGTCCGTTCCGGCGCCTTGAACCAGACGACCTCCTCGAAGGTGTGCGCGTGCGTCGCCACCAGCTCCCGTGCGCAGGCCGTCTTGCCGACCCCCGGCATGCCTTGCAGCAGTACGCCGCACCGGCCGCTGCGCGGGGCGAGCACGGCACCGGCGCGCGCCATGAGAGGGACCCGGCCGACGAAGTGCTGGGGCGGGGGCGGGAGTTCGGGGGGTGGCGGATCGGCAGGTGGCGTGCGCAGGGGTGCCGCCGCCAGCCGCAGCCGCGCGGCCCGTGCCCCGAACAGCGCCGGGGTCCCCGCCTCCAGCGCCGACCACCCTTCCGTCAGCACCCCCCGCAGCGCCCCCGGCAGCGGCTCCCCGTCGACGAGCAGGCGGCGGTACAGCCCCTGCGCCAAAGCGATCGCGAAGTGGTCCGTCACGGGATACCGCATGGCGAGTACGGCGCACCCGAGCCGCCCCACCAGCTCCCCGGCCAGCGTGCCCACCACGTCCGGGTGGGCTGCCTCGTCGTCCGGGACCCCGGCCGTCGGCACCCCGAGCGCCCGCCGCTGCTCCCGTACCGCCGACGCCCCCGACCAGCACGCCGACACCGTCACCAGCGAGACCCCCCGTGTCTCGCTCAGCAGCGCCCCCAGCTCCGGTGCCCGGATCCGGTCCGGCCCGCCCGCCGCGGTCTCCAGCAGCAGCTCACCGGGCGCCCCGTGCCCGGACACATGGATGACGTCCCATCCTTCCGCCAGCACCTCCCGCAGCCGCTCCCGCGTCACCCCGTACTGCACGGTCCGCAGCTCGACGTCCCGACCGGCGCCGGTGAACAGCCCGGTCAGTGCCAGCCGTTCCCGCCGCAGGTTCAGCGCCCGGCTCCCCTGGGGCTGGCTGAACAACGCCAGCATCCGCACCGGCCGGGCCGCCGCCGGTCCGGGCGGGTCACCGCAGTCCCCGACCTGCATCACGAGGGAGACGCCGCGCAGGGCCAGTGGCCGCCCGTCGAGGTGGGCGAGTTCCAGCGGCACGTACAGCAGCCGCCGTGCCTCCGGGACATCCGCCGGGACCACGACCCGTACGACCACGGGGGCGGCGGCCGGCAGGACGCCTGCGGCGGGGCCGAGGATCTCCGCGCCGATCCACGCGCCCACCTCCCGCACGATCTCCCGCTCCCGCACGGTCCGCTGGTCGGGCGCGGCGTGCCGCCGGAGGTGGCCCGGGACGTCGAGGAAGGCCTCGTACTGCGCGCAGCCGGGGTCGAGCCGCACCTCGTGCCGGGCCAGTACGCGCCCGTCGGCCGGATCGGTCAGCTCCCACCGCCAGCGGTCGAGCCCGGCGAAGTCCCTTATTTTCAAGCAGAGTTCAGTCACCGCAGACCTCTCGCGGCTCAGCTGCCGAGTGCCCTGCGCAGGTGCCGGATCCGCTCCACCGCCCCCTGGACGGAGGCGTACGCGGGATGGGTGCGGGGGAACTCGCGCAGGGCGCGTTCGTACAGCGTCTGCGCCTCGGCGGCGTGCCGGACCTGACCGCTCTGCACGAGCCCGAGCAGCGCGCCGCCGAGGTTGACGAGCCGCACGGGGTGCATCGGATCGTGGGCCGGGGTGTGGTCGAGCGCGGCGCGGGCGTGCCGTACGGCCTCTTCCAGCGCGGCCGGGTCGGGGAACTTCTGGGACCGGCGGAGCAGCGCGTTGGCGAGGTTGGACTCCTGCCCGGCGTGTTCGGGGTGGCCGGGCGCGAGGAGGTCGAGGCAGCCGCGGTAGAGGGCGATCGCCTCGTCGATGTCCCGCTGCCGGCCGGTGCGGTCGAAGACTTCCTGCAGCGAGGTGGCCAGCGACGACATGTGCCGGCCCAGTTCGGGATCGCCGGGCGGGGAGGCCTCGACGGCCTCCCGGCCGTACGTCACCGACCGGTCCAGCAGCCGGGCGTCGCGTTCCCGCTCCCAGCGCAGCCGGTACAGCATGCACAGCGCGGACAGGGCTGCGGCGTGGCGCGGGTCGTCGGCCGGACAGCCCTCGCGTGCCCGTTCCGCCGCCTGGACCGCCCGGCGCAGCAGGGCCGGGTCGCCGGTCTGCCCGTACGCCAGGCGCAGTTCGTCCGCGGTGCCCAGCGGGTCGTCGTCGCCGGGCTGCCGTCCTCGGGACTTGCCGAACCATCTGGCCACTCGCGCCCCCCAACGCCGACTGCCGTCTCCGGATCGTAAGCCCGAATGGCAGGCGCGCAAAAGGAGTTGACGCCGGGGCGCGGCTCAGCCCTTGCTGACGGCCGCCAGGATCTCCGGCAGCCGCTGGGCCGTGCGCGGTGCCGCCAGCCGCAGCCCGAGCCAGGTGAGCGCCGCCCCGTAGCCGGTCCCGGCCGGCAACAGCAGCCAGCTCCATGTGCCGCCGTCCGCGCTGGTGTTGATCAGGATGGTCAGCACGATGACGGGCGCGCAGAGCAGGGCCGCGGCCACCATCCCGCCGAAGATCGCGATCCAGGCGAGGCCGGCCTGGCCGGGGGCCACGTTCTTGTAGCCCTCCTGCGGGATGGAGTAGGGAAAGCGCGCCGAGGTCCACGCCCCGGTCGCCAGCATCGCGCCGAGCAGCGCGAACGACAGCCCCAGCACCTCCGCCAGCCTGGCCCAGTCGCCGAGCAGCGCCGTGGTCGCGACCGTGACGAGGGCGGCGTACGGCAGGGTGATCAGCAGCAGGGCACAGGCCCGCGCGCGCAGTTCGGCGTAGGCGTCGCGGGTGGAGGAGATGGTCATGGCGACCATCCAGAACGCGGACGTGTCCTGCCCGAACTGGTTGTACATCTGGATGCCGAGCATGCCCGCGGCGAAGCACGCGAAGTAGATCGACCCGGTGCCCTGCAACGCGTTGAACACGGGCACGATCAGCCCGATGGCCAGCGAGGTCACCCAGGCCGCCTTGGTCTTCGGGTCACGCCAGACATAGCGCAGGCTGCGCTCCATGACGGTCCCGGTCCGGCCGCCCGGCAGCAGCCGCGCCCATCCGCGCGACGACCGGTCGCGTACGGCGGTGTCGGCCATGGCCTGGATCGTCGAGCCGTCCGGCGCGGTCATCAGCCGGTCCAGGTGCCGCGCCCACACCATGACCAGCGCCGCCAGGGCCAGTGCTGTCAGGGCGAGTTGGGCGGCGGCGATGCCGTACGAGCCGTCCCCGGCCGCGTCGACGGCGCCCAGCGCCGAGGCGGGCGGCACCCAGCGCAGCACGTCGGCGGCCGGTTCGAGCTGCCCGAGACCGGCCGAACCGAGCCGCTGGGCGCCGAAGTTGACGACCTGGGCGCCGACCGCGACGACCAGGCCGCTCAGCACGGCCAGATCGCGTCCCTTGCGGCTGGTCAGCAGCCGGATGTTGGCGGCGGCGACGGCCCGCGCCAGGGCCACGCAGACCAGCAGCGCCAGCGCCACGGCGACGACGCCGACGGCGTACGCCACGGCACCGCGCGCCACCGCGATCACCGAACCGACGAGCATGCACACCGTGAACAGGGGCCCGATGCCGACCAGGGAGGCCGCGAGCAGCGCCCGCACCAGCGGCCCGGCCCGCAGCGGCAGCATCACGAGGCGGGTGGGGTCGAGGGTCTCGTCGCCGCCGGGGAAGAACAGCGGCATCACCGCCCAGCCCAGTGCCAGTACGGCGACCAGCAGCACGATCACGGCGCCGGCGTGGTCGTTGCCGCGCAGCAGGATCAGGCCGAGCAGTTGCAGCGCGGCGAAGAGCAGCGTGACGACAGCGGAGGCGATGTAGGCGGCGCGCCGCCCCGCGGACTGCCGCAGGCCGCCCCGCAGCAGCGACAGTTTCAGCTGAACGAGGGTGGCCGTGGTGCTGGTCATCGGGCGCCGCCGCCCAGCCAGTCCAGGTCGGAGCCGGCGTCGCGGTCGTGCGCGCCGACGAGTTCGAGGAAGGCCTGCTGGAGGGTGGGGGCGTCGCCACGGACCTCGGCGAGGGGGCCGTGGGCGCGGATCCGCCCGGCGGCCATGACGGCCACCCAGTCGCACAGCGACTCGACCAGCTCCATCACATGGGAGGAGAAGACGACGGTGGCGCCGGAGGCGGTGTACCGCTCCAGCACCCGCCGGATGGTCTGCGCGGACACCGGGTCGACGCCCTCGAACGGTTCGTCGAGGAAGAGCACCTCGGGGTTGTGCAGCAGGGCGGCGGCGAGCCCGATCTTCTTACGCATGCCGGTCGAGTAGTCGACGACCAGCTTGTGCTGCGCGCCGGCCAGATCGAGCACGTCCAGCAACTGCGTGGCCCGCTTGTCGACCTCGCTGCCGGGCAGACCGCGCAGCCTGCCCGTGTACGCCAGCAGTTCACGCCCCGACAACCGCTCGAACAGCCGCAGTCCCTCGGGCAGCACCCCGATGCGGGCCTTGACCTCCACCGGATCGCGCCAGAGGTCATGCCCGACGACCTCGACGGACCCCTGGTCCGGGCGCAGCAGCCCGGTCACCATCGACAACGTGGTCGTCTTCCCGGCGCCGTTGGGCCCGACCAGACCGATGAACCGTCCGGCGGGCAGCTCCAGATCGATCCCGGAGACCGCCACGTGCTCCCCGAACCGCTTCCAGAGCCCGTGTACGCGTACGGCCGCCGTCGCCGCCTGTGCTCCCTCGTTCATATGAGAACCCTAAGGGGAGCCCTGCTCCGTGGGGGCTGGTCAGCGGTCCCGTCCGCAGGCGTACGCGAGCGGGGAGATCAACTCCTCGGCGTCCGGCAGCCAGCGGTTGGCGGGGGTGGGGCGGCAGGCCCACTGGACGGCGCCGCGTGAGCCGTAGCGGGTGGGGGGCGCGGCGACGTAACTGCCCTCGCCCAGCGCGGCCAGGTCGAGCGACCCCAGCGACCAGCCCAGCTTCCGGACCAGGTCGGGAACCTTCACCGACGCGCCCGGCAGCACGAAGAACTGCATCCGCCGGTCCGGGGTCAGCGTCACCGGTCCCAGTGTCAGCTCCATCCGCTCCATGCGGGCGAGCGCAAGGAAACCGGCGGTCTCCGGCACGGAGAGCGCGTCGAAGGTCCGGCCCGTCGGCAGCAGGATCGAGGCGTTCGGCTGCTTCTGCCACATCCGCCGCGCGACCGTCGCGCTGCCGGTCGCCTGCGTCGCCCAGTCCGGCCGGGCCGGATGCGCCCCCGGCGCACCGCACGCGGCGTCCCCGCAGGAGCAGCGCTGCACTCCGTCGACGGCTTCCAGCCAGGTGCCGGGGAACACGTCCCAGTGGCGCTCCTCGGCGTAGCGAACGGCGGTTTCCAGCAGCGATTCCCCGCGCTGCTTCGGAATCTGTGCGGCTTCGGTGGCCGGGATCGTCTCTTCCACGCTCAACACAACTCCCAGCCCCACCTCGGGTTACGGCCGGACCGGGCGCCGGGGAGGAGCATCGATTCGGCATCCGGGGCGCACGGGTGCATGTCCGGGGGCGCGCGGGAGGATCCGCGGCGGCAGCTGGGTAGCCAGGTGTGGGGTCGGCAACCGCCGGTACCCCGGCAATCCTCGCATGTCTCGCATTTTCGGTATGTCAGCGGGGCATTGATCTTCACGGCCGGAACTCCCGGGCGCCCGCGAAGGGCCCGGGTCCCGGTCGTGGAAGACACGACAACTCGGTGTGCGGGCGGGCACCGCAGCCTCAGGGGGTACGCCATGGCCGCAAGGCCTCTCGTCGCACGGCAGCCGAACGAACGGCTGCAAGCGCTCATCCAGGAAGCGGGTTGCTCCAACGCCGGGCTGGCCCGGCGGGTCAACATGTGCGGCGCCGAGCACGGTCTCGACCTGCGCTACGACAAGACGTCCGTGGCGCGCTGGCTGCGCGGACAGCAACCGCGCGGACGCGCGCCGGCGATCATCGCCGAGGCGCTCGGCCGCAAGCTCGGCCGTGCCGTCACGATCGACGAGATCGGCATGGCCAACGGCAAGAACCTCGCCTCGGGCGTCGGCCTCCAGTTCTCGCCGACGGTACTGGGAGCCATCGAGCAGGTCTGCGAGCTCTGGCGCAGCGACGTGGGGCGCCGGGACTTCCTGTCCGGTTCGTCCGTCGCGGCCTCCGCGCTGGTCGAGCCGAGCCGCGACTGGCTGATCTCGGCGCCCGACGCGCAGGTGGCGCGCTCGGCGGGCCCGCGCGTGGGCCAGTCGGACGTCGAGGCCGTGCGGGCGATGACGCAGGCGCTGGTCGATCTGGACCACCGGTTCGGCAGCGGGCATGTGCGCCCGGTCGTCGTGCACTACCTCAACAGCGTCGTCTCGGGGCTGCTCGCCGGCTCGTACCGGGAGGCCGTCGGGCGGGAACTCTTCGCGTCCGTGGCCCGGTTGACCGAGCTCGCCGGGTACATGGCGGTCGACACCGGCCAGCCGGGCCTCGCCCAGCGCTACTACATCCAGGCGCTGCGGCTCGCGCAGGCCGCCGGTGACCGTGGATACGGCGGTTATGTCCTCGCCGCGTCCATGAGCCACCTGGCCGCGCAGCTCGGAAACCCGCGGGAGATCGCGCAGTTGGCGCGGGCGGCGCAGGAGGGGGCGCGGGGGCGCGTGACGCCGCGTGCGCAGGCCATGTTCCTCGCCGCCGAGGCACGCGGGCACGCCCTGATGGGCGACGCGCGCGCCACCCAGGAGGCCGCCGGGCGGGCGGTGACCGCCCTGGAGCAGGCGGACGGGGCCTCCGGCGACGACCCGGCGTGGATCAAGCACTTCGACGAGGCCTACCTCGCCGACGAACTGGCCCACTGCCATCGTGACCTCGGCCAGGCGGAGGCGGCGGCCCGGTGCGCGCGGGAGTCACTCGACGGCCACCCCGAGTCGCGGGCGCGCCGGCGGGCGATCGGCTATGTACTGCTCGCCACGGCACAGGTGCAGCAGCGCGAGATCGAGCAGGCCTGCCAGACGGGGCTGAAGGCGGTGGAACTGCTCGGGACCCTGCGTTCGAACCGGGGCGCCGAGTATCTGGAGGACCTCCAGCAGCGGCTGGAGCCGTTCCAGGAGGAGTCCGTGGTAAGGGAGTTCGGGGCCCGGCTGGACCTCCAGGCGGCCGCGTGAAATGTGCCTCGCATGGGCGTGAACGCGCGGCGAACCAGGCCGCCGGAGGTGGGAGGTGACGTAAACAGCGTGCCGCGGGCCGGTTTTGTTACGGCGGTCACAGGGCAGGTGGTCAGGTCCTGTGCTGCGTGGCGACCCGCTCGGGGGACCCGGTAGCGTGAGCCGACGATTCCGATGGTCCCCCATTCGTAGGAGTCCCGGTGACGCAGAGCGGACAGGGCGAGGAGCCCTCGGCGCGACCCGCGCGCGAAGGCATCGTGCTGCCCTCCGACGGTGGCGAGCCGCTGCTGCCGGGTATGACGGGCGGACCGGCCGACCGGCCCGCGGGCACGCAGCACGGCGGCCCCGCCCGTGCGTCGGCGCCGCCCGGCGGCCAGGCCTGGGGCCGGCCGTGGGGCCCCGAACAGCACCAGGCCCCTGGCCCGCAGCCCGGCCAGGACTGGCAGACCCCGCCCGCCGAGCCGTGGCAGGCGCAGCAGCCGGCCCCGTGGGCGGCGCAGGACCAGCCGGGCCCGCTCCCGCCCGCGGGAGCGCACGACGAGGCGTACGGCGGTGGCGCACCGGCGTCGTACGGCGAGTACGGGGCGCCGGGCCAGGGCGCACCGCTGCCCGAGCCGGGCGCCTCGGCTCCGCTGCCGCCCGCCGGTCACGGCACGCCGGGCATGCCGCTGCCCCCGGCCGACGACGGCGCGACCCAGTACATACCGCCGGTCGCGGCCGCGTCCGGCGACGAGGGCGCCACGCAGTACATCCCGCCGGTGGGAGCTCACTACCCCGCCCACGGCGGGTCCGGGAGCGAGGGCGCCACCCAGTACATCCCGCCCGTCACCGGGGGACCCGGTGACGCAGGGGCCACCCAGTACCTGCCGCCCGTGGCCTACGGCCCCGCCTCGCACGACGAGGGTGCCACCCAGTACATCCCGCCGGTCGGGCCGGGGGCGCTGCCGCCGGAGATGCCGTCCGGGGGGCCGGCGGGCCGGCCCGCCGAGACGACGGCGTACCTCGGCCGGACCCCGGAGCGCGGCGGGGCGGCCGGCCCCATGCCGTCCGGATCCGACGCCGACGCCACGCAGTACATCCCGCCCGTGTCCGGGCAGGGCGCGTACGGGGACCGGCAGCCGCCCGCCGAGTTCGACAACCTCTTCCGCAGCGGGCCGGGCGGCGACGCGGGCCAGGCCGGCGCGACCCAGCACATGCCCCGCTACCAGGGGCCGCAGAGCACCGGGCATGCCGCCCCGCAGCCGTCCTACGACACGCCCGGCCCGGCGCAGGGGCGGCGGGCCGCCCGGGACGGCGGAGGCCGTGGCCGCTCCAAGGTGCCGCTGATCGCGGCCTGCGGGGTGGCCATCGTCGTGGTCGGCATCGGCGCCGGGGCGCTGCTCGCCGGTGGCGGCGGTGAGCAGGACAAGGACCCCCAGCCCGTGTCCGCCACGGCCTCCTCCGACGCCGGCGACGAGGCCTCGTCCTCGCCGTCCGCCGACCCGGCCGAGCAGCAGGCCGTCGCCCTGGACAAGCTGCTCGCCGACAGCGGTGACAGCCGGGCGACGGTGATCAGGGCCGTCGGTGACGTGAAGTCCTGCGGCAATCTCGCCCAGGCCGCCAAGGACCTGCGCGGCGCGGCCGAGCAGCGCAACAGCCTCGTCACCCAGCTGGCCGGGCTCTCCGTGGACGCACTGCCCGAACACGCGGCGCTGACCGCCGCGCTGAACAAGGCCTGGAAGGCCTCCGCGTCCGCGGACAACCACTACGCGGCCTGGGCGGACCAGGTCGCCGGGCAGCGGGGCAAGCTCTGCAAGAAGGGGCAGGCCCGCAGCACCGGCCAGACCGCGGCCGGCAACCAGCAGAGCGGCATCGCCACCACGCAGAAGGGCGAGGCCGCCAAGCTGTGGAACGCCATCGCCCGGAAGTACGGCCTGACCGAGCGCCAGCCGACCCAGCTGTGAGGGCCCTGGGGCGGGGAGCGGGAAGTCGGTGACGGGCGGACGGTGGCGGGCGCGAGGCGCGGGAGCGTCAGTCCTCGTCCTCGGCGCCCTGCAGCGTCTTCGTCACATCGATGGAGCCCTGGCGTTCCGCCACCAGCTGGCCCTCCTTCACCATCTGGAGGGTCACGTCGGTGTTGACCAGGCGCGGCAGGCCGACGGAGGCCAGCACGTCCTGGAACTGCCAGCGCAGGGTCGGCGTGAGCCCACCCGTGGTGACCTTGAAACCGTCGTCCAGGGTGCGCCGTACCGTGTCGGCGGACACCTCGTTCTCGCCGAGCGACTTCACGACGGCCTCCAGGACCGTGTACGCGATCCAGGTGGTCTGCACGCCCGCGTCCGCGGGGTCGATCCGGGTGTCGGTGAAGGCCTGTTCGCGGATGACCTTCTTCATCCCGTCCCAGCGCTTGTCCGTCTCCACCGGATACCAGCCGGTGATGTGCGCCCCCTCGTACGGGCTCGACGCGCCGCCGGTCGCGTCGATGACCGTCTGGTCGACGCTGCCGAGCACGGTGCCCATGCGCACCTCCTCGTAGTCCTCGCGGTCGCGCCGGAAGGAGTCCATGAAGGTGTTGGTGCGGTCGCCGAGCGCCGGCACCACACAGCCGCGGGCCGACGGGTCCTCGGTGGCCCGGGTCAGGGCCTGCTCGGACTGGGCGTAGAACTCGGTGGCCTCCTCCGCCGCGCGCAGATCGGTCGCGTCCTGGTGACCCCCCGCTTCGAGGCCCGCATTGAGCAGGTTGGGAAGTTCGTCACCGGCGATGGTGTCCGGCCGGACCAGCGCGACCGGGCCGCAGCTGCTCGCCAGTTGCCTGCCGAGGCCCGCCAGCAGCGCGGGCTGGCCGCCGTTGACCGGGTACGACAGCGGGCTGGTGAACTCGGCGTTCGTGATGCCGTAGCCACCTATGTACGGGATGCCCGCTCCCTCCAGGATCGGGAAGAACGAGTCGGCGAACTGGCTGTAGGAGCCGACCACCGCGGCCACCTTCTGCTTGACCGCGCGGCGCGCGCACTTCGCGGCGTGCACGCTGTCGTTGCGGTCGTTGCAGATCACGACCTTGAGCTTGCGGCCGTTGATGCCGCCGCCCGCGTTGACGTGGCGGGCGTAGGCGAGCGCCAGGGCGGGCATGCCGGGCTTGTTCGTCGCGTTGGTGTCCTGCGGCGCCCAGGTCATGACGGTGATCTCGTCGCCCCCCGCACCGCCCGAGAGGCCGGGGACCACCCCGCACCCGACGGTGAGCGACGCACACGCCACCAGGGCGCCCGCTGCGCGCAGGGCTTTGGCGGGCCTGGTGAGTACGGAGAGGAGTGTTCTGCTGCTGCGTCGCCTGCCGGTCATGCACACGCACGATTCCGCCACATCACTAATCTCTGAGTGACCTTTGCATAACGCGAGGTGGCGTCCAGGTGAATTACGGGGTCCGGTGAACGGCTTGTGGCGAGGAACGTACGATCGATGACCGTGCAAGGTGTGCAAGGAGTACAAGGTTCGGTGAACCCTTCCCGTCGCGGGCATCGCTCATCCACGATGGGTGGCATGCCACTGAACGACATGCCGTGGTGGCGCTGGCGCAGCAATGTGCGCTCCGCGCTGCACATGCTTTCCGATCCGGTGTTCCAGCGGGACGTCTGGCTTGCGGGCGTCGAGGGATACGGGGACGTCACCGACGCCGTGTACCGGCTGGTCGAGGACACCTGGCTCGATCACTGGTCCGCCGAGAAGTATGTCGGGACCATATTCCGGGACTCGCAGGAGGCCGCGCTGGTCGACACCGCGGTGCTGCGGGTGCTGCGGATCATGCACCAGGTGGGGCCGGACGCGCCGGTGTCCTCGTACATGGAGCATCCGGCCTGGCCGGAGGCGGTGCGGGCGGCTCGGGACGCGCATGTGCGGATGGCCACGAGCGACGGGGAGGATCCGGAGGTGGCGCCTCGGACGCTCGAGGTGCTGCGGATCTTGACGCGGTCGGCCTAGGCGGGGCGGTCGGTCGGGTTTCTGCCTGCTCAGGTCGCTGTGGGACCCTGTGGTGCATGAACGAGCAGCCCAATCGAGCCGCGGCCGTAGAGGCCACAGAGGCCGATCAGTATGTCCTCATCCTCTCGTGCCCGGACAAGAAGGGCATCGTGCACGCCGTGTCGAGCTACCTGTTCATGACCGGCTGCAACATCGAGGACAGCCAGCAGTTCGGTGACCACGACACGGGGCTGTTCTTCATGCGCGTCCACTTCTCGGCGGAGGCGCCGGTGACCGTGGAGAAGCTGCGGGCCAGCTTCGCGGCGATCGGTGACTCGTTCCGCATGGAGTGGCAGATCCATCGGGCCGACCAGAAGATGCGCATCCTGCTGATGGTCAGCAAGTTCGGGCACTGCCTGAACGATCTGCTGTTCCGGGCGCGGATCGGTGCCTTGCCCGTGGAGATCGCCGGGGTGGTGTCCAACCACACCGAGTTCGCCGAGCTCGTGGGTTCGTACGGGATTCCGTTCCACCACATTCCGGTGACGAAGGACAGCAAGTCGCAGGCCGAGGCGCGGCTGCTGGAGATCGTGCGGGAGGAGCGTGTGGAGCTGGTCGTGCTGGCCCGCTACATGCAGGTGCTCTCCGACGATCTGTGCAAGCAGCTGAGCGGGCGGATCATCAACATCCACCACTCGTTCCTGCCCAGCTTCAAGGGGGCGAAGCCGTACCACCAGGCGCATGCGCGGGGTGTGAAGCTGATCGGCGCCACGGCGCACTACGTCACGGCGGATCTGGACGAGGGGCCGATCATCGAGCAGGAGGTCGAGCGGGTGCGTCACGATGTCAATCCGGACCAACTGGTCGGAATCGGGCGGGACGTGGAGTGCCAGGCTCTGGCGCGGGCCGTGAAGTGGCATGCGGAGCGGCGGATTCTGCTGAACGGGCGCCGGACGGTCGTGTTCGCGTAGTGCCGGTGCCGGTGCCTGCGGCTGTCCGGTGGGGGTTGCTGTAGCGCGTGCGGTGGTCCGGCACGGCCCCTTCTCGCCGTACGCGACTGCGGGTCCGTGGGGCCACGCCCGGGGCCCATGTGCTACATGCGGCTCAAGGATGCGGCCGCGAACAGGACGTCTCTGATGGCCTCGCGGTCGCCCAGCTGGCCCGCTGCCGCCTCGTCGGGGGAGACGTGGCCCGCGGCCAGGCGGCAGAATTCGACGCCGTCCAGGGCTACGTGGGCCACCTCGTGATCGGCGGAGCCGGTCTCGGCGGGGGAGTCCAGCGGGATCAGCCACTCGCCGCCGCCCGAGCCCTCGATCTCCAGGCGGAGGGTTCGGCCGGGGGTGCCGGCCGGGACCAGGTGGCGCGGGGTGTGGGCGGGAGATGCCAGGCCCGCTTTGCGGCGTGCCGCGAGGGTGGTGGGGAGCAGGCGGGCCGCCAGGTCGATCATGCTGTTGAGGTGGCGCGCGGACGGCGGGTCGTAGGGGTAGTCCACGGCGTCCGCGATGTCCTCCGCGTGCACCCAGCACTCGAAGGCTCGCTCGATCATCGCGTCGTGCAGCGGCAGCTCGCCCACGCCGTAGGGCACGCCCAGCCTGCCCGTGCTGCCGCCGGTGAAGGACACCGTGCGCACGATGCCGTGGCCCTGTTCGCGCCAGGGTGCCCGTACCGTGCGGGTCGGTGGGAAGTGCGAGGCCCGCCAGTACGCCTCCGTGCGGACCGTGGGCGTCGGTGGGTCGGCCTCGGTGTCCCCGAGGGGGTCGTCCAGGCCGAGGGCGATGGCGATCAGGCCGTCGACCGCGAGGAGGTGGGCGATGACGCCGGCGACGGTCGTGCGGCGGCTGGCCGGTTCCGTGCCGTCGAACCAGCGCAGCCGTACGGGCGCGTGCCACTCGGCGTCGCCGAAGTCCTGGAGCAGGGCGTCGAGACGCGCGGTCTCGGCGTCGTAGGGCCTGGCCCAGTCGGGGACCGGGATGCGCGGTGGGCGCCGGTCGAGGCAGGACGCCAGGATGCGGGTGCGCAGTCCGGGGTCGAGGTCGAGGCTGTCGGGGCGTTGCAGCAGGCCGACCGCCTCGCGGAGCCGCCGCGCCTCGTCGGCGCAGCTTCCGCACAGGCCCAGGTGGTCCTCGACCGCCGTCGTCTCCTCGGGGGAGCAGGCGGCCAGCGCCCAGGCGCCCAGCAGGGATTTCAGGACGTGGTGTCCGAGGGGTGGGCGGAGCGTGGGGAGGGGGAGCCCGGTGTCCTCGACCGAGGCCCTCGGCATCGGTATGCGGGGCTGGTGGGCGGGGGTGTGCGGCTCGTGGTGGTCCGGGTCCGTCACACCGCACCTCCGTATCCGGGCGGGGCGGCGTCGTGGGCCGTGGACAGCAGTTGCAGACCCAGTCGGAGGCGGCGGCGTGCCTCGTCCTCGGTGATGCCGAGGTCGGTGGCGGTCTGGCGGTAGTCGCGGCGCTGGAAGTAGGCCCGCTCCAGGGCGGCGCGCAGCGGGGCCGGCATGGACTGGACGATGTAGTCGGCGCGGGCGGCGACGGAGGCGTGGCGGACCTTGAGCTCCAGGTCCTCGCTCGAGCCGTGGCCGCCTTCGGCGAGGGCGGCGGTCTCGGTGGCCCGCAGGCGCTGCACGGCCAGGCGGTGGGTCAGGGTGGCCACCCAGGAGCGGAGGGGGCCCTGCTTGGGGTCGTAGGCGTCGGGGTGCTCCCACAGGTGTATGAAGACCTCGCGGGTGATGCCGTCGGCGGCCCGCTCGTCGTCGAGCACGCGGTGGGCCAGGCCGTGCACGAGGGAGGCGAACCGGTCGTAGAGCTCGCCCAGGGCGGCCGCCTCACCGCGTGCGAGTCGCTGCTGCATCTTGCGGTCCCAGCGGGGCGGTGCGTCCTTCTTCGCCATGCGGCCCCCTCCCCCTGCTTCGTCCCGGTGTCCAGCCTGCGTCCATCGCCACCTCGAATGTAGTCGGCACGTCTGACAACGCACGCCCCTTTGTGGCAATGCGCGCCCCTTGGCGAAGCGCAGGTGGTAGTGCGCTTTCCGGCCGCGCCTACCCAGGGTGGGCGAGACCAGACCTGATCGAACCGGATCGAATGCGACAGAATCAAGCCTTTTTCGTTCGGATTTCGTTTTCGGCAAGGTGTTTCAGGGAACGGCCGCTGGGCAGCCGCGCCGCAAGGAAGCGTAGGAACTGGTTCCGTTTCCAGGTGGTTCCGGCCGTTTCCGCACGTTCCGGCGACGAAGGGCATGGTGGTGGCGTTCAAAGTGACCGGCGGCGAGCAGGGCGACTGGGCCGTGCTCCATGTGTCGGGCGAGCTGGACCTGGTGACCTCGCCGGTGCTGCGTCAGCGCGTGCACGACGCGGTGGCCGAGGGGCGTCACAGTCTCGTCCTCGACCTCTCCGAGGTCTGGTTCTGCGACTCCAGCGGAGTGGGGGTGCTGATCGCGGCCCGCCGGCTGCTGCGCTCCTGTCAAGGGCGGCTGCGGCTGATACTCCCGGCCCAGGGTGCGGCCGACGGCTCGCACGTCAACCGTGTGCTGGGCGCACTGGGGGTGCGGCGGCTGTTCGACGTCCATCCCGACCTGGCCTCCGCGACCTCGGACGACGCCAGTCCTCTCTCCGCGTGAACTCTCTGCCACACCGTTGTTCCAAAATTCCCCCGGTCTTGGCACAACCGTCGTTTTCCCGCTCCTGAACCGCCCGCGGCGTCGTACGCTCCCTGGCGAGAAGCACCCCGACATGACGTGAGGCGGCCTGAAAGACATGGTCAGCAGCGAGTACGAGCGCAGGATCGCGGCCCGGTTCGCCACCTTCGACCAGGACGGCAACGGCTACATCGACCGTGAGGACTTCAGCGGCGCGGCCAAGGCGCTGCTCGCGGAGTTCGGCACGACGCCCCGCTCCGACAAGGGACAGGCGCTGTACGGCGGCGCGGAGGCCTTCTGGCAGGGCATGGCCGGGATAGCGGACCGGGACGGTGACCAGCGCATCACCCGCGAGGAGTTCGTCAACGGCGCGGTCAAGCGGCTGCGCGACAACCCCGACCGCTTCGCCGAGATCGCCCGCCCCTTCCTGCACGCCGCCTTCGCCGTCGCCGCTCCGGACGGCGAGGCGGCCGTCGAGGACCTCGCGCGCGTGCTGCGGGCGCTCGGCGTGCCCGAGGACGTCGCGCGCGCCGCGGCCGCCTCGCTCGACGGCGACGGCGACGGCAAGGTGAGCGAGGCGGAGATCATCCCCGCGTTCGCCCGGTACTTCACCGTCCCCCAGTAGCCGAGAAGCGCTCCCTGAGCTTGTACTTGAGCACCTTGCGCAGGGCGTCGTTGCGCGGCAGGGCGTCGACCACCTCCAGCTGTTCCGGCAGCTTGTGGACCGACAGCCCTTCCGCGCGCAGGTACGCGGTCACCTTCTCCAGGGTCAGCGCACCGGCGCCAGGCGGCTGTTCGACCACCGCGCACACCCGCTCCCCGCGGTCGGCGTCCGGCAGGCCGATCACCGCCACGTCCGCGACCGCCGGATGCCGGTGCAGCAGCTCCTCGATCTCCTTGGCGGAGATGTTCTCCCCCTTGCGGATGATCACGTCCTTGAGGCGGCCGGTGAGGACCAGGTGCCCCGAGGCGGTGAGATGCCCGAGGTCGCCGGTGCGCAGGAAGCCGTGCTCGTCGAAGGACTCCGCCGTCTGCGCCGGGTCCAGATAGCCCCGGCAGACGGCCTCCCCGCGCAGCCGCACCTCCCCGTCGACGATCCGAATCTCCATGCCCCGCGGCGGCCGTCCCTCGGTCGTCGCCAGGTTCTCCGGGGTGTCGTCCGGCGCGCCCATGGTGATCATCGGTACCTCGGTCATGCCGTACCCGTGGGTGAGCTGAACGCCCATCTCGCGGACGACGGCGTGGTAGACGTCGGGCGGCTTCGGCGCCCCGCCGCCCGCGAGCAGCCGCAGGGAGGGAACGACGGGGGTGCCGGGCCGCTTGCGCTGCTCGGCCAGGAACAGGGAGTAGAACGCCGTGGAGCCACCGGCGATCGTCACCCCCCGCGCGCGGTACGCCGGCAGGGCGCCGGGCAGCGCGAACTGCTCCACCAGCAGCGCCGGGAAGCCGTACAGCAGCAGCATCACCGTGTAGTCGGGGCCGCCTATGTGCGCGTACGGGAAGGCGATCGACCCCACGTCGTCGGCGGTGGGGCGCAGGGCGTGTGCCAGGCAGCTGCCGCCCGCGATCAGGGAACGGTCGGTGTGCAGGACGCCCTTGGGGTCGGAGGTGGTGCCGGAGGTCCAGTGGATCCAGCGGACGTCGGTGCCGCGCGCGGGTGGCGCGGGCAGGACCGACGGGTCGCCGTCGGGCAGGTCGTCGTACGCCTCGAACACCCCCTTCGCGCCGAGCCGCCGGGCCATGCCGGTGTGGTCGAAGCCCCGCCAGGTGCCCGGTACGGCGAAGAACTCGGCGCCCGACTCGCGCAGTGCGAAACCCACCTCGCGGTCGCGCAGGAACGGGATGAGCGGGGTCTGGGTGGCGCCGATGCGGGCCAGGGCGAAGGTCAGCACCACCGTCTCGATGCGGGTGGGCAGCTGCCAGGCGACGACCGTGCCGGGGCGCACGCCCATGCCGTGCAGCCCGGCCGCGGCGCGTTCGGCCCGGTCGCGCAGGGCGCCGAAGGTCAGGGTGCGGTCGTCCTGGAGGAGGACGGGGCGGTCGGGGGTGCGGTCGGCGCGGCGGGTGAGCAGGTCCCACAGGGTGGGTGCGGCGCTGAGTTCGTGCGCGGTGGTGTGCAGGGTCACGGCGGCCCCCGGTGAGCTGACGGATAGTCAGATGGTGGGGTGAGCGTAGGGCTCGGCGCCTTGTCGGTCCAGGGGTGCGGGACTAGCCTTCCGGTACGGCGTCATCTGACGGGTCATCAGATCCGGATCTCCGCGGAGGGGGACCCATGACCGAACTGCCCCGCATCATCAGCGTCGACGACCACGTGATCGAACCCGCGCACCTCTTCGAGACCTGGCTGCCCGCCAGGTACCGCGACCGCGGGCCCCAGCCGCTCACCGCGGGCATCGGCGAACTCGCCTACGTCGGCGGCAAGTACCAGATCACCATGGATCCGGAGGGTCAGCCCACCGACTGGTGGATCTACGAGGACCTGAAGTTCCCGTACAAGCGCAACATCGCCGCCGTCGGTTTCGACCGCGACCAGATGACCCTGGAGGGCATCACCCGCGAGGAGATGCGACGCGGCTGCTGGGACCCCAAGGCGCGGCTCGCGGACATGGACCTCAACCACGTCGAGGGCAGCCTGTGCTTCCCGACCTTCCCGCGCTTTTGCGGGCAGACCTTCGCCGAGGCGCACGACAAGGAGGTCGCCCTGGCCTGCGTGCGCGCCTACAACGACTGGATGGTCGAGGAGTGGTGCGGTGACAGCGGCGGACGGCTCATCCCGCTCTGCCTGATCCCTCTGTGGGACATCGGCCTCGCCGTCGCGGAGATCCGGCGCAACGCCGCGCGCGGGGTGAAGGCCGTGACCTTCTCCGAGATCCCCACCCACCTCGGGCTGCCGTCGATCCACTCCGGCTACTGGGACCCGTTCTTCGCGGTCTGCCAGGAGACCGGGACGGTCGTCAACATGCACATCGGGTCGTCGTCCCAGATGCCGGCCGCCTCCCCGGACGCGCCCCCCGCCGTCCAGGCCTCGCTGTCCTTCAACAACGCGATGGCGTCGATGATGGACTTCCTCTTCAGCGGCGTGCTCGTGCGCTTCCCGCACCTGAAACTGGCCTACTCCGAAGGGCAGATGGGCTGGATCCCGTACGCCCTCGAACGTGCCGACGACGTCTGGGAGGAGCACCGGGCCTGGGGTGGCGTCCGGGACCTGATCCCGGAGCCGCCGTCGACGTACTACTACCGGCAGATCTTCTGCTGCTTCTTCCGCGACAAGCACGGGGTGGCGTCCCTGGACCGCGTCGGGCGCGACAACGCCACCTTCGAGACCGACTACCCGCACGTCGACTCCACCTTCCCGCACACCAAGGAGGTCGCCCTCGACCACGTCAAGGGCCTTGACGACGAGACCGTGTACAAGCTGATGCGGGGCAACGCCATCCGCATGCTGGACCTGGATCTGGACCGGTAGTGGACCTGACGTACACGCCCGAGGAGGAGGAGTTCCGGGTCCGGCTGCGGGAGTGGCTCAGGGGCGTGCTGCCCTCCCTGCCACCCAAGCCGTCCCCGGACGACTGGCCGGGGCGGCGCGCGTACGACCTCGGATGGCAGCGGACGCTGTACGACGCCGGGTACGGCGACGTCCACTGGGACGCGTCCCCGACCGTGCGGCTGATCTTCCTGGAGGAGACCGAGCGGGCGGGCGCCCCTTATGTGGGTGCCAACTTCGTCGGGCTGCTGCACGCGGGGCCCACCATCGCCGCCGAGGGCACCGAGGCCCAGCGCGCCCGCTGGCTGCCGCCCGTCCTGCGCGGTGAGCAGGTCTGGTGCCAGGGCTTCAGCGAACCGGACGCCGGGAGCGACCTCGCGGCGCTGCGTACGCGCGCGTGGCGGGACGGCGACGACTACGTGGTGACCGGTTCGAAGATCTGGACCTCGCACGCCGAGGTCGCCGACTGGTGCGAGTTGCTGGTACGTACCGACCCGGCCGCGCCCCGGCACCGGGGGATCAGCTGGCTGGCCATGCCCATGGACGCGCCGGGCATCACCGTACGGCCGCTGCGCACCCTCGCCGGGTCCGCCGAGTTCGCCGAGGTGTTCCTCGACGAGGTGCGGGTGCCGGTCGCCAACCGGGTCGGTGCGGAGAACGACGGCTGGCGGGTCACCATGGTGACCCTGTCGTTCGAACGCGGCACGGCGTTCGTGGGCGAGGTGGTGGCCTGCCGCCGGGTGCTGGGCGAACTGGCCCGGGAGGCCCGGAAGAACGGCCGCTGGGACGATCCCGTCGTGCGCCGCCGGCTGGGGCGGCTGAACGCCGAGTTCCGTGCGCTGTGGCGGCTCACCCAGTGGAACGTGTCCGAGGCGCAGGCCTCGGGTGGGGTCCCCGGGGTGGGCGGTTCGGTTTTCAAACTGAGATATTCGCACGCGCGTCAGGACCTCTACGACGCCGCCGCCGATGTCCTCGGCCCCGAGTCGCTCGACCTGGACCGGCCGTGGACGCTCGACCGCCTGTCCTCGCTGTCGTACACCATCGCGGCCGGCACCTCGCAGATCCAGCACACCATCGTGGCCGAACGGATCCTCGGCCTGCCGAAGGGGCGGTAGCCGTGCGCTTCCAACTTACCGATCAGCAGCGTGAGTTGCAGACGGCGCTACGGCAGCTGCTCGGCCGGCGCTTCGACGGGGAGGCGCGCCGGGCGGCGGTGGAGCGGGCGGTGCCCGCGCTGGACCGGGCGCTGTGGCGGGAACTGGGCGCGACGGGGTTCTTCGCGCTGCGCCTGCCGGAGGACGAGGGCGGCGTCGGACTCGGTCTTCCGGAGGCCGTGTTGGCGTTCGAGGAGGCCGGGCGGGCGCTGCTGCCGGGTCCTCTGGTGGCCACACACCTGGCTGCGGGCGAGGTGCCCGGCGCGGCCGACGGGTCGGCGGCCGTGGCGGCCGTCGACGCGGGCGGGGTGGTGGAGTGGCTGGCGCAGGCCGACGTCGTGCGCGGCGACGCCACCGGCGCCGTACCGCTGCGGTCGGTCGACCCGCTGACCCCGCTGCACCGGGTGCCGGGCGCCCGGGGCCCGGCGGACCCGGTGGCCGTACTGCTCACGGCCGCCGAGCAGCTCGGCTCGGCCGTGCGTACGTGCGAGCTGGCGGCGCAACACGCCCGGACCCGTGAGCAGTTCGGACGGCCCGTCGGCGCCTTCCAGGCCGTGCAGCAGCTGTGTGCGCGCACGCTGGTCCGGGTGGAGGTGGCCCGGGCCGCCGTGTACGCGGCGGCCGTCACGGCGGACCTGGTGGACATCGCCGCGGCGCGGCTGCTCGCCGACGACGCGGCCGTGGGCGGCGCCCGCGACTGCCTCCAGGTGCACGGCGGCATGGGCTTCACCTGGGAGGCAGAGGTCCATCTGCATCTGAAGCGGGCCTGGGTGCGGACCCAGCGTGCGGGAGTTGTCACGGAGAGTGAGGAACTGCTCGCAGGGGATCTGGTGGCCGAAGCGGCCTGAGGGGGCTCCGGCCTGCGGCGTCGGTGAACCCTGGAAAGCGGATGTCGCGGATTGTGGCGTACTGGAATTACGGAGCGTTGATATCGGCTTGTGTCCTAGGTGTGACTCGTCACGTCCTGGAGTCGAAGGTCCGCTCCGGTACCTTGTGTGAGATGCGAGAGGTTCCGAGCTCGAGTCACGCCGGTGACGGGCCTTGTTCCGCCGCCTGTTCGACTCTCTGCGACGAGCGTCGCACAGTATGCCGCACGGGTACTCCTTCGCGCTGGAATATGCCCGAAGCGCTTGTTGGGGTGACTGTACGTCAACCATGCTGTTGCGTAAGGGATTCACGTTCCGTGACCCCTGCTCTGGCCGTTGTTCTGGTCATGCAGAAAATGGCTACGATCGTGGCCCTCATGAGGCGTGAGCCTCTGTGTCCACCGGTTCGGATGGTGTGAGCGGTGCAGGTGCTTCAAGTGCAGCTGGAGATCCGGCCCGACCCCACGGAAGTGGGGCGCGCACGACGGTGGGCCCGCTCGCGGCTTGCCGGGTGCGGCATAGCGGCCGACGAAGCGCTCGCCGAGACGCTGATCCTGCTCGTCTCGGAACTTGTCACCAACGCCGTGGTCCACACCGGATGCCCCGCCGTACTGCGGCTCTCCCTGCCCCAGCCTGCCACGGTCCGCGTGGAGGTCGCCGACGGCAGCACCCGCGCGCCGGTCCCGCGGTGGGCCGACGGCGACGAGACCGGCGGCCGTGGCCTCGCGCTCGTCGACGGCCTCGCCGATCGCTGGGGCTGGAGCCCCGACGGCGCCGGCAAGCAGATCTGGTGCGAACTCGACCGCTGCGCCGAACCGCGTGTCGCGGCGACGGCGGGCGGGGGTGGCGCGGTGGCCGGCTGCGACGGCCTGGAAGGGCTCGACGGCTACGAGGGCTACGAAGGGCTGGCGTACGAGGCCGTGTGAGGCGCTCGGTGTCCCGGGCCGGGGCACGGTGGCAGAGGTGCTGGACCTGCCAGGTCCGATGGGGGGATGTGCGCCTGCGCGTGCTTCCGTGCGCGCCTCTGTCGAACGGGATGTAACCGGCAAATCCCCGAACAGCTGTTGACGCGAAGTGTCCGGCTGATCACGCTGGGGGGCAGCGAATCGCCGCGAGGGGACGACGAGGGCTGCGGTGACGGAGGCCCTCGTCGAGTGCGAGTCGTGATTCGGCGTTGGTTCGCTCATCAGGGCATGAGGGAGCCGGGGGTGGGTGCGCCGGAGCCGGATGGCGGCGTGTGGCGCCGCGCTCGGGGCGAGCGCACACGCGCCGCCATCCGGATCAGAGGCCGGAAGTGCGCCACGGGCGGGTGCCTGCCGGCGGCTGGGCGTCGCGGTGGGGGCCGCGGCTGTCGCGTGGGGCGGCGGGATCCGTCAGGACACTCGGCGCCTGGAGGTGGGTCCTGTGCCGCGGGTGGGTCGCCGGGACGGCGTGTCGTACCTCCGAGGTCCTCGGGTCACCCCTGCCGGAAGGCTCCCGGCCGGAGCGGGCGCGGCGGCCGGTGGCGGAACAGGACCCCGAGGCGTGGTGGTCCGCGTGCCGTCGGCGCGGCCGGACGGTTCCGGCTCCGGGTGGGCGCCGCGGCAGGGATTCGTCAGGCGGGACGCGCCGGGGTCGGCAGGGATAGGTGAGGACTGCGACGCCCCCGGCCGGGGCTCCCGGCACCGCGCACCCCGCCGTACGGATTCACAGCACCGCGACCGGTGCCACCGGCGCCCCCGTCGCGCCGGTGAACGGCTCGGGTGTCGCTGTCAGCAGGAACGCGTAGCGGCCCGTTTCTCCACAGGCTGTGGACAACTCTTCGAGATTCCAGTTCTGGCCCTGCGGCATCCCCATCTCCACCAGGTGCAGCGCGTGCACGGGCAGCCACAAATCCTCTATCTCCGGCGGAAACATCTCAAACGTGAGGGTGTCGTTCGCGACGGCCGCCACGTCCCGGGCGTGGAACCACTCGGGCGTACGGATCGACAGCCCCGGTGAGGGGTAGGCGTACCCGTGCTTGTCCCCGGCGAGGTACGCCTGGATCTGCCCGGTCCGGACGAGCGCGATGTCACCGGCGCGCACGCGCGTGCCCGTGAGTTCCTCCGCCAGGTCGAGGTCCTCGGGGGTGACGGCGTGGCCGCCGTCCAGCCGGTCCGTACCCCGCGCGTGGGCGACGTCCAGCAGTACGCCGCGCGAGACGAGGTGCCGCGCCGTGCCGATGCCGCTGAACTCGGCGCCGCCGTGCGCGGTGACGGTGCCCGCCGGGCGGCCGTTGTAGAGCCGGCCCGAGTGCGAGACGTGGGTGAGGGCGTCCCAGTGGGTGCCGGCCTGCAGTCCCATGGTCACCGCGTCGTCGCTGCACGCGACCGTGCCCGGCCCGAACAGTTCCTGGTTGATCTGCACCATGACGTGCAGCGGATTGACCCGCCCGGGGATCATTCCGGTCTGCACGCCGTCCTGCCGCAGCGGCAGGGCGAGAGGCACCCGGCGTCCGGTGCGGACCTCGGCCGCGGCCCGGCGTACCACCTCGTCGGTGATCAGGTTCAGCGTCCCGATCTCGTCGTCCGCCCCCCAGCGGCCCCAGTTGTTCACGCGCCCCGCGATCTCGTGGAACTCGGCCGGCAGTGACATGGGCCCTCCCTGGGGCTTGTGTCGGGGCATCTGACGGGTCATAGAATCTAACGGGTCGTCAGAAACCGCGGGAAGGGGCCGGGCGTGGGGAACTTCTTGACCGGCGAGGTCGTCGTCGTCACCGGAGCGGGACGGGGCATCGGCCGTGCGGTCGCGCTCGCTGCCGCCGCCGAGGGCGCACGGGTCGTCGTCAACGACTACGGGGTGGCCGTCGACGGGGCCTCACCCACCAGCGAGGTCGCGGAAGCCGTCGTCAAGGAGATCGAGGCCGCGGGCGGCGAGGCGGTCGCGGTGGCCGACGACATCTCCACGATGGCGGGCGGTCAGCGCGTGGTGGACGTGGCGCTGGCGGCGTACGGGCGGCTCGACGGGGTCGTCTGCGTCGCCGGGATCCTGCGGGAGCGGATGCTGTTCAACATGACCGAGGAGGAGTGGGACCGGGTGGTCGCCACTCATCTGAAGGGCACGTTCACGGTGTTCCGGGCGGCGTCGGCGGTGATGCGCCGGCAGCGGCGCGGGACCCTGATCGGGTTCACCAGCGGCAACCACCAGGGATCCGTGTCCCAGGCCAACTACAGCGCGGCGAAGGGCGGGATCATCTCGCTGGTGCGCAGTGCCGCGCTGGGGCTGCACAAGTACGGGGTGACGGCGAACGCGGTGGCGCCGGTGGCCCGTACGCGGATGTCGGCGAACGTGCCGATGGAACTCGCGGAGATCGGGGAGCCGGAGGACGTGGCCGCGCTCGTGGTCTATCTGCTGTCCGGGCGGGCGCGGGAGGCCGGGATCACGGGGCAGGTGTACACGATCGCCGGGCCGAAGATCGCGGTGTGGGCGCAGCCCCGGGAGCTGCGCGCGGCGTATGCCGAAGGGGCGTGGACGCCGGAGCGGATCGCCGGCTTCCTGCCGGGTTCGGTGGGGGTGGATCCGATGCCGATGCTGGAGCGGGTGGCGGGGATGGAGCGGGCGGCGAGATCCGGGGAGCGGCCGAACACCTGAGAGCCCGGGGCTTTTGTGGTGTCGCGGGTGCGGCCTCGTCGTTGCTGGTCGCGCCCGCCCGGCGGAGCCGCACGCCGATACGGTCCCGCGCCCGGTGGAGCGTTGATGTCGGCCGGAATCTGAGGAGGGCGCCGTGGACTTCGGGTTCACCGCTGAGGACGAGGCGTTTCGGGACGAGGCGCGGGCCTGGCTGGACGCGCACGCCGGGGAGGTGCGCGACCGGCGGAGCTGGGAGCGGACGCTCGGCAAGGCGGGGTGGATCGGGATCGGCTGGGCGGCGGACGGCTGGGGGAACCGGCGGGCCTCGCTGACCCAGCAGGTGGTCTGGGCCGAGGAGTACGCCCGTTCGGTGGCGCCGCCGCGCTCCGGCCACATCGGCGAGAACCTGCTCGCCCCGACCCTCATCGCGCACGGCAGCGAGGAGCAGAAGGCCCGCTTCCTGCCGCCGGTCGCCGCCGGGGACGAGCTGTGGTGCCAGGGGTACAGCGAGCCGGGGGCCGGCTCGGACCTGGCGGGGGTGCGCACCGCGGCGGTGCGTGAGCCGGGCGGGACCTACTACCGGATCACCGGGCAGAAGATCTGGACCTCGCTGGCGCACGAGGCGGACTGGTGTTTCGTCCTGGCGCGGACGCGGGCCGGGTCGCGGCGCCATCACGGGCTGAGCTTCCTGCTGGTGCCGATGGACCAGCCGGGGCGTATCGAGGTGCGGCCCATCCGGCAGCTGACCGGCACGAGCGACTTCAACGAGGTCTTCTTCGACGGGGCACGCGCGCGCGTGGAGCACGTCGTGGGCGGGGAGGGCGAGGGGTGGCGGGTCGCGATGAGCCTGCTCGGGTTCGAGCGGGGCGTGTCGACGCTGGCCCAGCAGATCGGATTCGCCGAGGAACTGGGGCGCGTGGTGCGGGCCGCCGTCGACTCGGGCGCGGTGGGCGATCCCGTCGTACGGGAACGGCTGGTGCGTCAGTGGGCGGAGTTGCGGGTCATGCGGTGGAACGCGCTGCGGACACTGGGCGGTTCGGGGGACGCGGGCGCGTCGAGTGTGGCCAAGTTGCTGTGGGGCGGCTGGCATCAGCGGCTCGGTGAGCTGGCGATGCAGGTGCGGGGCGCGGCCGCCGGGGTGGGGCCGGTGGCGTGGACGGCGCCGGTGCCCTACGAACTGGACGACTTCCAGCGGCTGTTCCTGTTCAGCCGCGCCGACACCATCTACGGCGGCTCGGACCAGATCCAGCGCACGATCATCGCCGAGCGCGTGCTCGGTCTGCCGAGGGAACCCAAGGGGGCGTCGTGATGAGAGGCGTGGTCTTCGACGGAAAGCAGGTCCAGGTCGTGGACGACCTGGAGGTACGGGACCCCGGGGCCGGTGAGGTGCGGGTGGCCGTGGCGGCGGCCGGGCTGTGTCACAGCGATCTGTCGGTGGTGGACGGGACCATACCCTTCCCCGTTCCCGTGGTGCTGGGGCATGAGGGCGCGGGCGTGGTGGAGGCGGTGGGGGAGGGCGTGACGCATGTGGCGCCCGGCGACCATGTGTCGCTGTCCACGCTCGCCAACTGCGGCACGTGCGCCGACTGCGACCGGGGCCGGCCGACGATGTGCCGGCGGGCGATCGGACGGCCGGGGCGGCCCTTCACACGGGACGGTCTGCCGCTGCACCAGTTCGCCGCCAACTCGGCGTTCGCGGAGCGGACCGTGGTCAAGGCCGTGCAGGCGGTGCGCATCCCCGACGACATCCCGCTGACGTCGGCCGCGCTCATCGGCTGCGGGGTGCTGACCGGCGTCGGCGCCGTACTGAACCGGGCCCGGGTGGACCGCGGCGACAGCGTCCTCGTCATCGGCACCGGCGGCATCGGGCTGAACGTCCTGCAGGGCGCGCGGCTCGCGGGCGCCCTGCGGATCGTGGCGGTGGACACCAACCCGGACAAGGAGGCGGTGGCCCGGGAGTTCGGGGCGACGCACTTCCTGACCTCGGTGGACGGCGTGCGGGAGATACTGCCTCAGGGCGCGGACCACGCGTTCGAGTGCGTCGGCCGGGTGGAGCTGATCCGGCAGGCGATCGATCTGCTCGACCGGCACGGGCAGGCCGTGCTGCTGGGGGTGCCGCCGGCCGGCGCCGAGGCCTCCTTCGTGGTCTCGTCGATGTATCTGGACAAGTCGGTCCTCGGCTGCCGTTACGGCTCCTCCCGCCCCCAGCGGGACATCGCCCTGTACGCCGAGCTGTACCGGCAGGGCCGCCTCCTCCTCGACGAACTGGTCAGCGCGACGTACCCGGTCGAGGACTTCGACAAGGCACGGGCGGACGCGGAGGCGGGGCGGGTGGCACGGGCGGTGCTCACGTTCTGACCCCTGGCGGGGACGGGCGGGGGCGGAGCCATGGCTTGGCGGGGGCGGGCGGGGCGGTGCCTGTCCTGGCGGTGCTCATGTGCCGGCCGCGGCGCTCCCCTCGGTCCGGAACGTTCGCCGGTATGCCGTCGGTGTCACCCCCAGTGCCGTCTGGAGGTGCTGGCGCATCGACTGGGCCGTGCCGAAGCCCGCGTCGTGGGCCACCTGGTCGACGGAGCGGTCGGTGGACTCCAGCAGGTGGCGGGCGCGTTCGACGCGCTGCTGGGTGAGCCACTGGCCGGGGCTGACGCCCACCTCCTCGCGGAACCGGCGGGTGAACGTGCGGACCGACATGGCCACTTGCTCCGCCATGTCGCGCAGCTGGATCGGCTCGTGCAGCCGCCCGAGCGCCCACGCGCGGGCGGCGGTCGTGGAGGCCTGCTGCGGATCGGTCAGCGGCCGCTCGACGTACTGCGCCTGACCGCCGTCGCGATGCGGGGGTACGACGGTCCGCCGGGCCACCTCGTTGGCGACCGCGGTGCCGTGGTCACGGCGCACGATGTGCAGGCACAGGTCGATGCCGGCCGCGACGCCCGCCGAGGTCAGGACGTCGCCGTCGTCGATGAACAGCACGTCCGGGTCGACCTTGACGCGCGGGAAGAGCCGCTGGAGGCGCTCGGCCTCGGCCCAGTGCGTGGTCGCCGGGCGGCCGTCGAGGTGGCCGGCGGCGGCGAGGACGTAGACGCCGGTGCAGATCGAGGCGAGGCGGGTGCCGGGGCGGAGGTGGGCGAGGGCGGCCGCCAGTTCGTCGGTGAGGACACCTTCCTCGTGGACGGGGCCGAGCTCGTACGAGGCCGGGATGATCACTGTGTCGGCGGTGGCCAGGGTCTCGGGGCCGTTGGCGACGTGGATGGAGAAGTCGGCGTCGGTGTCGACCGGACCCGGCGGCCGGACCGAGCAGGTGACGACCTCGTACAGATGCCGGCCGCGGGCGTCCTTGGGCCGGCCGAAGATGCGGTGCGGGATGCCGAGTTCGAAGGGGAGCAGGCCGTCGAGGGCGAGGACGACGACACGGTGGGGGCGGAGGGGAACGGCGGCCGTATCCATGGCCCGATCCTAGCGAACACTGTCCTTCGGGCCACTCGATCGCGCGGAGACGGAGCCGCAGGCTCTATGACGTGACCCAGACAAGCGAAGCCGCAGCAGTCGCCCGGAAGCCGGTGCCGAGACGTCCGCGCGTCCACCGGGCGTGGTTCGTCGCCGCCGTCGCCTTCGTGACGATCATCGGGGCGGCCGCCTTCCGTTCCCTGCCGGGGCTGCTGATCGACCCCCTGCACCAGGAGTTCGGCTGGTCGCGCGGCACGATCGGCGCGGCCGTCTCCGTCAACCTCACCCTGTACGGCCTGACCGCGCCTTTCGCCGCCGCGCTGATGGACCGCTTCGGCATCCGCCGTGTCGTCGCGGGCGCGCTGACCGTGATCGCGATCGGCTCGGGTGCGACGGTGTGGATGACGGCGGCCTGGCAGCTGCTGCTGTGCTGGGGCCTGCTCGTCGGTCTCGGCAGCGGGTCGATGGCGCTGGCCTTCGCGGCCACCGTGACGAACCGCTGGTTCACCGCGCGGCGCGGCCTGGTCACCGGCATCCTCACCGCGGCCTCGGCCTCCGGGCAGCTGATCTTCCTGCCGGTGCTCTCCTGGATCGTGCAGACCCACGACTGGCGGCCGGCGGCGGTGACGGTGGCGCTCGCCGCCCTCGCGGTGGTGCCCTTCGTGTGGCTGCTGATGCGGGACCACCCGGCGGACGTGGGCCTGAAGCCCTACGGCGGAGCGGAGTTCGTGCCGAAGCCGGAGCCCGTGCCGGGGGCCGCGCGGCGGGCGGTGGGCGTACTCCTGTCCGCGGTACGCACGGGGCCCTTCTGGCTGCTGGCCGGGACGTTCGCGATCTGCGGCGCCTCCACCAACGGGCTCATCCAGACCCACTTCGTGCCCGCCGCCCACGACCACGGCATGCCGATCACCACGGCGGCCTCGCTGCTCGCGGTCATCGGGGTGTTCGACGTGATCGGCACGGTGGCCTCCGGCTGGTTCACCGACCGCTTCGACGCGCGGCGGCTGCTCGCGGTGTACTACGCGCTGCGCGGCGTCTCGCTGCTCTTCCTGCCCCTGCTGCTGGCGCCGGGCGTGAACCCACCGATGATCTTCTTCATCGTCTTCTACGGACTCGACTGGGTCGCCACCGTGCCGCCCACGATGGCGCTGTGCCGCGAGCAGTACGGCGAGGACAGCGCGATCGTGTTCGGCTGGGTGCTGGCGTCGCACCAGGTCGGCGCGGCGACGGTGGCCTTCCTCGGCGGGGTCGCACGCGATGTGTTCGGCTCGTACGACGTGATGTGGTACGCCTCCGGGGCACTGTGCGCGGTGGCGGCGCTGATGGCGCTGGTGATCCGGCGGGCGGCGGGCACCCCGTCGCGGGCGTGACCTCCGGCCGGAGCAGGAATCCGGTCGAGCGGCGCGACGCCGCGGGCCCGCCCCGCGCGGGCACGTGGGCGAGCGCGCGTGCGGTTGTCGTCCGTCGTGCGGCACGCGATGCTGAGGGTGCACGAAAGGGAAGCGGTGCCATGGATCGTTTTCCGAATGCGGCCAACGTCGATTTCCATAGCCCACTGGACCTCTCCAAGGCCGCCGTCGCGGTGCTGGACGCCGACGGCCGCGTTTCGGGATGGGGACCCTCGGCCCAGCGCCTCCTCGGCCACGCACCCGAGGACGTGCTCGGCCGTCCGGCCGCCCGGCTGCTGGCGGCGACCGACGCCGGGGAGAGGCTGTCCGCCCTCTGCAGGACGCGCAAACCCCGCAGCGCCGTCCTGGACCTCTGCCGCCGGGACGGACGCGCACTGCGGGCGGCCGTGACGTTCAGCCCGCTGGTGAGCAAGGGCGTCGCCGCGACCGTCGTGGTCGCGGCCGACCTGCAGGGGCAGCGCGGCTGGGAGGCGCAGCTGGCGATGTTGCAGGGACTGACGACCGAGTCCCCCGTGGGCCTGACGATCTTCGACACCGACAAGCGCGTCGTGTGGGGAAACGTCTCCACCGACCTGGAGCTCGCCGGGATCGCCCAGTACATCGGCCGGCCGGCCTCTGCCCTCTTCCCCGAAGGCGAATTCATCTCCCGCCACCACTCCCCGGACGAGGACGAGGTGATGGACCATGTGATGGCGACGGGGGAACCGGTCATAGGCATGCACTATCGCGGGCGTGCCCCCGCCGACCCGGTGCGCGAGCACGTCTGGTCCTGCTCGTACCACCGGCTGGTGGACGCCCGGGGCGAGACGCTGGGGCTGTTCGAGGAGTCCCTGGACATCACCGACCGCTACCGCGCCCAGGAGCGGCTGTCGCTGCTGGTGCGGGCGGGAAAGCGGGTCGGCGCCTCGCTGGACGTGCGCCGCACGGCCGCCGAGCTCGCCGACGTGGCGGTACCGCAGCTGGCCGACGAGGTCCTGGTGGACCTGCCCCCGGCGGTCATCGAGGGCCGGCAGCCGCCGACGGGCTCGGCGCCTGGGCACAATCTCCTGCGGATGCACGGCCGGACCCCGGAGGACTTCCGGACCAGTCCCGTCTCCTACTCGCCGTCGTCACTGCAGGCGCTGAGCCTGGCCACCAGCCGTTCCGTCGTCGACGACTCCCTGCCCCGGACGCCGGGTGAGAAGGGATCGGCCGTCGCGCACTCCAGCCTCTTCGTGCCGCTGCTGACGCGTGACGCGGTCCTCGGGCTCGCCACCTTCCGGCGCAGCGGCAACCCGGACCCTTTCGGGCCCGAGGAGCAGGCGCTCGCCGTGGAGCTGGCCGAGCGGGCCGCCGTCGGCATCGACAACGCCCGCCGCTACACCAGCCAGCACGCGGCCGCGCTGGTACTCCAGCGCAGCCTGCTGCCGCAGCACCTGCCCGAGCAGAGCGCGGTCGACGTGGCGTACCGCTACCTGCCGGCCGACAGCCGGGTGGGCGTGGGCGGTGACTGGTTCGACCTGATCCCGCTGTCCGGCGCCCGTGTGGGCCTGACGGTCGGCGACGTGGTGGGACACGGCGTGCACGCGGCCGCGACCATGGGCCGGCTGCGCGCCACCGTACGGACCCTGGCCCTGCTGGACCTGGACCCGGCCGAGCTGCTCACCCGGCTGGACGGCATGGTCGCGCAGGACTCGGAGCCCCACGCGGACGACGGGCTGGGCGACGAGGCACTCGGGGTGACCTGCCTGTACGCGATCTACGACCCGGTCAGCGGCCGGTGTGTGTGGTCGAGCGCGGGCCATCCCCCGCCGATCGTCGCCGACGCGAACGGCGCGGTGGCCCTGTCCTCGCCGGCGCCGGGGCCGCCCCTGGGGCTGGGCGGCCTGCCCTACGAGAACGTCGAGCTGAGCCTGTCCGACGCCAGCGTGGTGGCGTTCTTCACCGACGGCGTCGTGGAGGACCGGCGTACCGACATCGACAGCGGCATCGACCGTCTCGCCCATGTGCTCACCTGGCAGCGCTGCCCACTGGAGGAACTCTGCGACCGGGCGCTGTCGGTCCGCCCGCCCGGACCGCAGGTGGACGATGCCACGCTGCTGCTCGTGCGCACCCGGCGGCTGGAGACCGACCGGGTGGCGGACCTGGAGCTGCCGCCCGACCCGGCCATGGTGGCGCACGCCCGCACGGTCACCGAGCGCCAGCTGGAGGCCTGGGGCCTCTCCGAACTGTCCTTCACGGCCGCGCTCGTGGTGAGCGAGCTCGTCACCAACGGCATCCGGTACGCCACCGGGCCGGTCATGGTGCGGCTGATCAAGGACCGGTCCCTGCTGTGCGAGGTCTCGGACAACGAGCACACCGCACCGCACCTGCGGCGGGCGCGCCGGGACGACGAGGGAGGCCGCGGCCTGTTCCTCGTCGCCCAGATGTCCCAGCGCTGGGGCACCCGGTACACCTCGTCCGGGAAGACCATCTGGGCCGAGCTGGGCGTCCCCTAACCACCGGAACCACCGGTCAGAAAACGCCCCTTGTGGAACAGCAGAGGGGCCCCGTCCGCGCCGTCACCCGTGCCCAGCGCCGCCACCCGTCCCACCACGATGAGGTGGTCCCCGCCCGTGTGCACCGCGTGGATCGTGCAGTCGATCCACGCGAGGGTGCCCGCGAGGCGGGGCGAGCCGGAGACGGGCGTGGTGTCGTACGCGACCCCCGCGAACTTGTCGCCGCCGCGCACCGCGAACCCCCGGCACAGCTCGCCCTGCCCGGCGCTCAGGACGTTCACGCAGAACACCCCGGCGCGGGCGATGCGCGGCCAGGTCGTCGACGTGCGGCCGACCATGAAGGCCACGAGGGGCGGGTCGAGGGAGAGGGAGGAGAAGGACTGGCAGGCGAAACCCGCGGGGCCGTCGGGCGCGGCCGCCGTGACGACGGTGACGCCGGTCGCGAAGCTCCCCAGCACGCGGCGGAACTCCTGCGCCTCCACGGGCGCCCGCTCGTCGTCCCGCACGCACCGCAGCTCCGGCCGCGGCAACGCCTCCACGACCTCGCGGCCACCGCTCGCCCTGAGATACCGGACTGCGGCTTCGGCAGTCCCCGCTTGTCCCATCACGCAGCCATTGAAGCTGACGGAGTGTCAGATAGGAAGGGGGGCGGCGGCCCTCGCCGGACCTCGGCGTACGCTCCGCCCCATGGGGTGGGGAGAGACCGGCCGCGCCGTGCGCCGTGCCTGGCCGAGCTTCTCGGACGCGGACCGGAGGGTGGCCGTCGCGGCCTGCGCGGCGCAGGTGCCGGCGGCCTGGCTGCTGTGGTGGCTGATCGTATCGGCGGGACAGGACGGCTACGTCACCCCCTACGATCCGCTGGGCATGCTGTGCGGGCTCCTCGTCGCGCCGCTGGTACTGCCGGTGCTGGGCATGGTGCAGACGGTCGCACAGATCGCGCCCGCGGCCATGCTCGCGCACGCGCCGGCCGTACGGTCCCGGGGGCCGGCCTGGGTCCGGCACCTGCTGTCCGTCGCGCTGTTCGGGACCGGCTGGGCGGTGCTGCCCGCGGCGCTGTGGGGCTGGGCGTTCCCGGCGACGGCGCTGTGGTTCGCGGCACTGGGTGCGCTCCCCGTGCTCGTCGTCGCCTACGCCCGCCGCCGCGCCCGAGTCACCGGCCGCGCGCCCAGGGTGCCGGGCGTGTGGGGAAGTGGCTGCCTCGGCTGCGCCGCCCTGTGCGTGGCGGCCGTCACGGGCGGGCTGCTGGCCACGGCTGCCGGGCTCGTCGAGGAGTACGAGCCGCCGCAGCTGTCCGCGAAGCAGCTGCCGGGGGTCTGGCGGGGCGTGGACGGGGCGGTGCTGCGGCTGGAGCCGCACGGCCGGGCCGAGTTCGCCGAGTTGCCTGCCGAGCCCGGGTTCGGCAGCGGCAGTGCGTTCGTCAGGTGCGACGGCACCGGCCGGTGGTTCCTCGACACCGAGGGCCGCCATGACAGGTACGCCGACGACGGTCCGGGAGAGCGGGACGGTGTGGTCGTACGCCTCGACGACGGGTGTGGGCAGCGCACGTACTGGGTGATCGGCGGCACGGCCGAGGAGCCGGAGCTCTTCGTGCCGTTCGGCGATCCGGACGCGCCCGACCTGTTCATCCTGAGCCGGGAATGACGGTCGTCCTCATCGCCCCCGGTACCGGGGGCTTCTGCGCTCCACGAAGCTGTGCAGGCCCTCGTGGGCGTCCTGGGTCGCCATGTTGATCTCCTGGGCGGCGGCCTCGGCGGCGAAGGCGGTGGTGCGGTCGGTGTCCAGGGAGGCGTTGACGAGCTGCTTGGTGAGCGCGAGGGCGCGCGTGGGGGCGACGGCGAGGCGGGCGGCCCACTCCGCGGCCGTCTTGTCCAGGTCGCCGTCCGGCACGACGCGGTTGACCAGGCCGAGGCGCTCGGCGCCGGGGGCGGTCAGCGCGTCGCCGAAGAACATCAGCTCCTTGGCCCGCTGCGGCCCGACCAAGCGGGGGAGGAGATACGCGCCGCCGCCGTCCGGCACCAGGGCGCGGCGTACGAACACCTCGATGAACTTGGCCGACTCCGCGGCGAGTACGAGGTCGCAGGCGAACGCCAGATGAGCGCCGAGGCCGGCCGCCGTGCCGTTCACGGCGGCGATCACGGGCTTCTCGCAGTCGAGCAGGGCGGCGATCAGCCGCTGGGCGCCGAGGCGGAGGGTCCGGGCCACGTCCCCGGCGATCCGCTCCCCGCCCGCCGCACCGCCGCGCAGGTCGGCGCCCGCGCAGAAGCCGCGCCCGGTGCCGGTGAGCACGACGGCCCGCACGTCCGGGTCGGCGGAGGCGTCGGTGAGCAGGGCGATCAACCGGTCGCGCATGTCCGGGGTGAGGGCGTTGAGGGACTCGGGACGGTCCAGGGTGAGGTGGGTGACGTGCTGTTCGGTCCGGTGGCGTATCCACGGCTCGGGCACGGTCAGGCTCCGTTCTCGGGGGCGGCGCGGGCCATGCGCGGGCGGACCTGCCCGTCCTCGCGGCGTCGGGGCCGGCCCCGCGTCGCGGCAGATGGTCGATGACGTGCGGGTCCAGGGCTCACCGGCACACCGCCAGCGCGTCCAGCGCCACCGCCCCCTGCCCGCGGGGCAGCACCATCAGCGGGTTGATGTCGAGTTCCGCGAGCTGGTCGCCGAGTTCCAGGGCCATGCGCTGGACGCGCAGGACGACCTCGACCAGGGCGTCCCGATCGGCCGGGGGACGGCCGCGTACCCCGTCGAGGAGGGCGCGGCCGCGCAGACCGGCGAGGGCGGAGCGGGCCTGGTCCTCGGTGAACGGGGGCACGCAGACGACGGTGTCGCGCAGCACCTCGACGAGCACGCCGCCGAGCCCCACGGTCACCGTGGGGCCGAAGAGGTCGTCGTGGGTGACGCCGACGACCATCTCGACGCCCTGCTCGACCATCTGGCAGACCAGGACGCCGTCCAGCGAGACGCCCTCGTAGCGGGCGATGTCGGTCAGCTCGCGGTAGGCGTCGCGGACCTGCGCGGCCGAGGTCAGGCCGATCTTGACCAGGCCCAGCTCGGTCTTGTGGGCCAGCTGGGCGCCGGAGGCCTTCATCACCACGGGGTAGCCGACCAGTCCCGCCGCCCGCACGGCCGCCGCCGCGCTGGTCACCAGTTGTTCGCGCGGCACCCGGATGCCGTACGCCCGCAGCAGTTGCTTGGCCGCGTGCTCGCTCAGCTGCTGCCCCGGCCGCATCAGCTCGCGGGCCTTGCGGAAGGAAGGCGAGGGGGTGCGCGGGGCGTCGTCGAAGGGGGAGCGGTAGGAGCTGACGAAGCGGTGGTGGGCGAGGTACGCGCGGACGGCGGTGAGGCAGTTGCCGACGGTGCGGAAGGTGGCCACGCGCGAGGAGCCCAGCAGCACCTCCCGGTACGCCGGCTCGGTGCCGACCGGCGAACCCCACACCACGCACACCAGCTTGTCGGTCTCCTCGGCCGCGTCGACCAGGTCCCGCACCAGCCGGTCGCTCAGAGGCGGGAAGGGGCCGGTGACGGGGCAGATGAGCACCCCCACGTCCGGGTCGGCGAGGATCGTGTCGATGATCTTCCGGCCGCGCCGGTCGCCCACCGGGTGGCCGCCGTTGTCGACCGGGTTGGCCACGCTCAGATACGGCGGTATCCACTGGTGCAGCTCGGCCTGCCGGGCCTCGGACAGCTCCGGCAGCCGCAGTCCGGCGGCGCTCGCCAGGTCGGCGACGTGCGCGCCCGTGCCGCCCGAGATCGAGTACACGACCACCCCGTCGGCGCGCGGCGGGCGGGCGCGGGCCAGCAGGGCCGCGGTGTCCTGGAGTTCGTCGAGACCGTCGACGCGGATCACGCCGTACTGCCGCATCGCTGCGTCCACCACCGCGTCCGCGCCGGTCAGTTTGCCGGTGTGGGAGGCGGCCGTGCGGGCGCCGGTCCGGGTGCGGCCCACCTTGACGGTGACGACCGGCACCTTGCGCCGGGCCGCGCGGTCGGCGGCGAGGAGGAAGGAACGGCCGTCCTTCAGGCCCTCGACGTACGCGGCGATGGCGCCGACCTCGGGGCGTTCGGCGAAGTAGGAGAGGAAGTCGGCGGTCTCCAGGTCGGCCTCGTTGCCCGTGGGGGCCCAGTGGGAGAGGCGGATGCCGAGTTCCTGGAGGGCGAAGAGGGGGCGGCCCTGGTGGCCGGACTGGGTGATCAGCGCGATCGCCGGCCCTTCGAGGTCGTCACGGAAGTCCTCGAAGGCGTTCAGGTTGGTGTTCGGCCCGAGGAGGCGCAGGCCGGAGCGGCGGACGGCGGCGGCGAGCCGCGCCTGCGCGGCGGCGCCCTCCTCGCCGGTCTCCGCGAATCCGGACGCGAACGCCACCGCGAACCTGGCCTTGGCCTCGGCGAGTTCCTCGACGACCGGGAGCGGGTCGGCGACCAGCAGGACGGCGAGGTCGACCTGTTCGGGCAGGTCGGCGACGGAGGGGACGCAGGCTGTGCCGAAGACGGACCGCCGGGTGGGGTGCACCGGGTGCAGCCGCGCGCCGACCCGCTCGGCCCAGCCGGTCAGCTGCCGGGTGATGCCCGTGCTGGGGCGCCCCTCGGCGTCCGAGGCGCCGATCACGGCGACGGACTCGGGGCGGAAGAAGCGGTCCAGGTCGGGGACGTCGGCGTACAGCGGACGGCCGCTGACGTCGACGTCGTCCGCGTCTGCCGCGCGGCCGTGGACGGCGGGGCCGGTCCGCCCGTCGCCGCAGGCGATGACCCGGGCCCGGCGGGCGTCGGTGGTGAGGGTGCCGTGGGTTGATCCAAGCATCGGTCCGCCCGCTTCTGTGTGACGGCGTTGTCAACTGACGCAGTGTCAGGTTACTGAACTGACGCAACGTCAGGAAATGGTTGTGCGGGCGAAATCGAGAAGCGGGCCGGGGGTCTGCTGGTCAGCCGGGGACGCGGGACACCCGGTCGGAGCTTCTGCGGGCCACGGCTTTCGCGATCCTCCCCGCGTCGAGGGCGAGTTCGCGGAGCATGCCGCTGATGGGGTTGGTGAAGCCCGTGAAGTACAGGCCGGGGGCGTTCTTCGGGGAGCGGGCGCCGTGCGTCACGGGTCTGCCGCGGGCGTCCAGGACGTCGAGATGGCCGAGGAGCGGTTCGAGGGCGCGGACGTATCCGGTGGCGGCGACGACCGCCTCGGGGCTGATGCGGTCGCCGCCGGCGAGGACCACCTCGTCGCCGTCGAACGAGTCCACCGCGGCCACGATCTCGACCTTGCCCGTGCGGACCGCGTCGATCAGGCCGACGTCCTGGACCGGGATCGAACCCTCGGTGACCCTGCTGTACAGGCCGGTGCCGGGGCGGGGCAGGCCGTGCTCGGCGAGGTCGGGCACGCTGACCTTGGCCAGCGGCCGGGCGAGCCGGTCGACCAGGCCGACCGGGAGGCGGCGTACCAGGATGCCGGTGTACTGGGCGGCCCAGCCGGCGGTGGAGCGGCGGACGATGTGCGGCGCGGTGCGCACCGAGAGCCGTACGCGCTTCGCCCCGCCCTCGACGAGGTCGACGGCGATCTCGGCGCCGGTGTTGCCCACGCCGACGACCAGGACGTCCCGGCCGGCGTAAGGCGCGGGGTTGCGGTACGCGCAGGCGTGCAGGAACTCGCCGGTCCAGGTGTCGCGGCCGGGCCATTCCGGGACGCGGGGCGTGTGGTTGTAGCCGGTGGCGACGACGACCGCGCCGCCGGTGAGCCGGCGGCCGCCGGTGGCGTGCAGCAGCCACCCGGTGCCGTCGGGTGCGGGCTCGACGCGGGTGACCTCGACGCCGGTGACGATCTCCAGCTCGTGGCGCTCGGCGTACTTCTCGAGATACCTCACGACGTCGTCCCGGGACACCCAGCGCCCGAACCGGCGCGGCATCGGCAGCCCCGGCAGGCCGGACAGGCGCCGGGTGGTGTGCAGATGGAGGCGGTCGTAGTGCCGCCGCCAGGAAGCGCCGACGCGGTCGGACTTCTCCAGGACGACGGCCCGGATCCCCCGTGCCCGCAGGGCGTGCGCGACGGCGAGCCCACCGGGTCCACCACCGATGACGTAGACGGGCCGATCGGCAGGCGCCTGCGCCCGACGTCCCTTCTGACGCGGAACGTTCCCGGCCCTCGGGCCCTTGCCCTCGGAGTGCGGCGGCGCCCCCTCGACCTCGCTGCGCATGTCCGCCGGCGTCTCGGTGCCGGAGTCGACGGCTTGCGGGCCGTCGGACCGCGGGCTCGCGGGCTCGGGGTGCGTGTGCGTCGGCGTCCCGGCGCCGGCAGCGGTGGCCTGCGAGCCGTTCGGCTCCGGGCTCCCGGCCACGGGGCCCGCGACGGCCGGCCGCCCGTCCGACGCCCCGGTCTCCGGCCTCGCGGGCGTCGAGGTTTCGGCCTCCGGCTTCGCCGACGCCGGCCTCGCGGCCGTCGGTCCCTGTTCGTTGGTGGGCGCTGTGGAGTCGGGCATGGTACGGAGCGTAATCACATGGCGGGTTGATGGGTCTCGGTCAAGACCGGAATTGGTTGCGGATCGATCACGGGTGGGGAGGAGTCGGCGGGACTTGTGGCGCCGGGGGATCGGTTGTGCCCGGCCGGCGGAGGAGACGCGCACCCCTCGCAGAGGGCTGGACAGCTGCCCGCCGGGAGCCTTAACTGACGTACCGTCAGATAATGGAGTCGTCGGCGGGAGCGCCCATGGACACGATCTGGCTCACCGGTGCGCAGTGGCTGGCCGTGCTGCGGATCGGGCTCGGGCTGTGGTGGCTGGAGAGCTGGCGGCACAAGGACAAGAAGGCCTGGTTCGAGCGCGGCTCCGGCATCGCCTGGGCGGCCGATGTGGCCGCCAGGCACCGCTGGACCGCGGTGCGTTCGGGCTTCCGTACCGTCGTCGAGCCCCGCCCGCGCGTGATGGCGTACGTCGTCGCGTACGCCGAACTCGCCCTGGGGCTCGGCCTGATCACCGGCTTCCTCACCCCGGTCGCCCTGGCCTGCGGGCTGCTCCTGAACGCCGTCTACTTCGTCCTCATGATCCACGACTGGGCCGAGCAGGGGCAGAACCTGATGATGGCGCTGATCTCGCTCGTCGCACTCTTCGGGATGTCCTGGCAGACCTGGTCCCTGGACGGCGCGCTGGGGTGGTTCGGATGAGCGCGCGGTACGACGTGCCGGAGGCGGACGCCTTCACGCGGACCTACTGGGAGGCCGCCGCGCGCGGCCGGTTGCTGGTGCGGCGGTGCGGGGCCTGCGACCGGGCGCACCACTATCCGCGGGAGTTCTGCCCCTACTGCTGGAGCGAGGACGTGAGCTGGGAGGAGGCGTGTGGCCGCGCCACCCTCTACACCTGGTCCGTGGTCCACCGCAACGACCTGCCGCCCTTCGGCGGGCGCACCCCCTACGTGGCCGCGGTCGTCGATCTCGCGGAGGGTCCGCGGATGATGACGGAGATCGTCGGCCTCCGCGACGAGGGCGAGTTGCGGGCCGGTGCCGAGGTGATGGCCGGCTTCCGGGAGGGCGTCCCGGTGTTCCGAATCAGGCCGGATTCGGGGTGAAACCCGGCGGCCGAGCGGATTGAATGGGGCGATGGCCCTCATGAACTCCCGGTCCTCCGCCCACCCCCGGCCCGATCTCCACGGCCACGGCCTGCGCCTGCGCCCCTGGGACCCGGCCTCCGACGCCGATGTCGAGGCCTGGCTGCGCGGCATGTCCGACCCGGAGTTCCGGCGCTGGAACACCCCGCTGAGCCCGGTCACCGACCTGGACGCTGCCCGCGCCTCCCTCCGCACGAAGGCCGACAACGCGGCGAACGGCACCAGCGCGTCCTTCCGCATCACCGACGCGGAGACGGGGACGACCCTCGGCCACATCGGCGTCAACGAGATCGACCACGTCTTCCGCGTCGCCCGTGTCGGCTACTGGATCCTCCCCGAGGCCCGTGGCCGCCGCGCCGCCACCCGCGCCCTCACCGTCGCCACCCACTGGGCCTTCACCGAGCTCGGCCTGCACCGCCTGGAACTCGGCCACGCCGTGGGCCACGATGCCTCGTGCCGCATAGCCGAGCACTGCGGCTTCCCCTACGAGGGCACCCTGCGCGGCGCGATGTGGGAGTCGGACCGCCAGGACGCCTTCCGCGACGTCCACCTCCACGCCCGCCTGTCGACCGACCCGGCCCCGGCCGCCCGGCGGGGGTGACCGGGCCGTGAGACACGTGGCCGACGGCGACGGCGACGGCGACGGCGACGGCGCGGCTCGCGGCGTCTGCGCCTGGACCCTCACCGAGGAGCTGGACACCTTTCTCGCACACGCAGGCCCCTTCCTGCGCTCCCGCCCCGCCCAGCACACCGTCCCCCTCACCGTGACCGACACCCTGCGCCGACGCGGACGCCGCGTGTTCGGGGAGGAGCCGCCGCTCTTCGGGTTCCTGGAGCGTGCCGGAGCCGTCCGGGCGGTGTGCTTCCGTACGCCGCCGCGCGGGGTGCACCTCACCACCCTCACCCCCGGCGAGGCCGACGCCCTCGCCGCCCGGCTGGCGGCCCGTAAGGAGAGGCTTCCCGGCGTCATCGGGGACCGCGACAGCGCCGCCGCCTTCGCCGCGTCCTGGCAACGGCACACGGGTGCCACCCCGGCACTCCACCAGCGCCGGCTGCTCTACCGCCTCGGCACGCTCACGGTTCCGGAGCCGCTTCCGCCGGGGCGGGCCAGGGTGGCCGACGCCTCGGACCGCGGGCAACTGGCGCGCTGGTACGTCGAGTTCTCCGAGGAGATCGGCGACGGCCCGGCCCAGGACCCGGACGCCTGGGCGGGCGCCCGCATCGCCCACGGCGGCGCCACCCTCTGGGAGACCCCCGACGGCATCCCCGTCGCCATGGCCGGTGTGACCCCCGAGATCGCCGGTCAGGTGCGGGTGGCGCCCGTCTACACCCCGGCCCGCCTCCGGCGCCGCGGCTATGCGGGAGCCGTGACGGCCGAGGTGAGCCGCGCCGCGCGGGCGGCGGGCGCCCAGGTGGTGCTCTTCACGAACTTGGCCGACCCCACCACCAACAAGCTCTATCGGAGGCTGGGGTACCGGCCGGTGGCGGAATCGGCGGAGTACCTGTTTGATCAGCGCGTCATCGCTTTTTGATCCGCGCGTCATCGATCAGCGCGTCGCGATCAGCGGTAGGGCGGCGGTGCGGGCGCCTCAGGGCCACAGCAGCTGCTTGACCCACGCCCCACCGCTCCGGAGATACCGCAGCCGCACGTGCCGCCGCCGCTCGTCCCCCTGGAAGAACTCGATCTCGGCCGGGGCCAGGCGGTACAGCGTCCAGGTGGGGGACGGGGCGCCGGGGTTCTGCTGGGCCTGGGACCATGCCGCCTCGGACGCTGCGGTGAGGTCCTCGAGGGAGTTCAGCGGCTCGCTCTGGCGGCCGGTCAGCGCGGCCGCCAGGGCGCCGGTCGAGCGGGCGTGCAGGTCGGCGAGGCTCTCGTCCGGTGAAGCGGTCGTGACGGGGCCGCGGACGCGGACCTGGCGTCCCTGGACGTGCCAGTAGAAGCTGAGGGCGGCGTACGGCCGGGAGGCGAGCTGCCGGCCCTTGCGGCTGGTCGCGTGGGTCGCGAAGGTCCAGGCCTCGCTGTCCGCGCCGTGCAGCATCACGATCCGTACGTCCGGCCGGCCCTCCTCGTCGGACGTGGCCAGGGACATGGTGTGCGGCTCGGGCTGGCCCGCCGCCGCGGCCTGCGCGAACCAGGTGGTGAAGAGGGGGAGCGGGGTGCCGGGTGCGGCGTCGGGATCGAACGGCGGCAGGGAGGTGACCTCGGGGTCCCACACCCGCAGGGACCTCAGGAGTTCGTGCAGATCCGGTTCCATGCCGTCGAGTATCGCGGGAGCCCGGGGGCTACACCGTGCCGAGGTCCGACGACACCCAGCGCTCCGGGCGCATCCGGACGACCACCATCTCGCCGTGGTTCTTCCAGGCGAAGTCGACGTACGCGTCGACCTTCTCGGCCGGCAGATAGCGCGCGGAGATCTCGCGCAGCTTCTCGACGGTGGCCGGGACGGTCTCCACGACCGGCCCCTCGACCGACACGTACCGGATGGTGGGCTCCAGCCGGTCGATCATCAGCGTGAACCGCCCGGCCGCGCCGATCAGCTGGTTCTTACGGGAGTCGAGGCCCGTCAGGATCCACGCATCACCGCCGGGCTCGTACTGGTACCAGATCGGCACGCTGAGCGGTGCCCTGCCCTCCTCGGCGGTCACCGCCAGTGCGGCGATGTGCGGTTCGGCCAGGAACTGCTCACGCTCTTCACGGGTCAGGGCCATGACGGATCTCCTCCAGCGGCGTCGTCGTCGAACAGCCTCTCCGTCCACAACACCACGTCAGGAGCCGATGTTCCGTCAGCGACCCAGCACCATCGTCCCCGCGGAGCAGAACCATCCCCCCGTCCCCGACGCCACGCCCAGCCGGGGCGGCCCGCCGTCCGCCCCGCGCACCTGCCGGGCCCCCGCCTCGCCGCGCAGCTGCCGCACGGCCTCCACCAGCAGGAACAGCCCCCGCATCCCGGGGTGCTGGGCCGACAGGCCGCCGCCGTCGGTGTTCACCGGCAGCTCCCCGCCCTCGACCCTGAGCCGCCCCTTCCCGACGAAGGCCCCGCCCTCCCCCTTCTCGCAGAAGCCCAGGTCCTCCAGGGTCACCAGCGTCATGTACGTGAAGGCGTCGTAGATCTCAGCGAAGTCGATCTCCGAGGGCCGCACCCCGGCCCGTTCGAACGCCAGCCGTCCGCTCACCGCGGCCGGGGACCGGGTGTAGTCGGGCCACTGCGACATCGCGGCGTGCGAGACGTGCTCTCCGGTGCCGAGGACCCACACCGGCGGGGTACGGCAGTCCCGTACGACGTCCTCGGCGGCGAGCAGGACCGCTGCCCCGCCGTCCGAGCGGATGCAGCAGTGCAGCTTGGTGAAGGGGTCCGCGATCATGGGACCGTCCAGGACGTCGTCGACGGTGATCGGCGTGCGGAACATGGCCTGCGGGTTCAGCGCCGCGTTCGCCCGTGTCTGCACCGCCACCTGTGCCAGCTCCTCGACGGTCGTCCCGTGTTCGATCATGTGGCGCCGGGCCGCCATCGCGTACTTGGCGATCAGTGTGTGTCCGTAGGGCACTTCGAACTGGAGCGGCCCGCGCGCCCCGAACGAGAGGTCCCCCGTACGCCGCCCGGCCTTCACGTCCGCGCGGGCCGTCGACCCGTACGCCAGCAGCACCGCCCGTGCGTGCCCGGCCGCGATCGCGTCCGCCGCGTGCGCCGCCATGACCTCCCAGGTCGCGCCGCCGACCGAGGTCGAGTCCACCCAGGTGGGGCGCAGGCCCAGGTACTCGGCCACCTCCACCGGCGCCAGCACGCCGGTGCCGGCCGAGGCGAAGCCGTCGACGGCCGACCGGTCCAGCCCGGCGTCCGCGAGGGCCCGGCGGGCGGCCTGGGCGTGCAGGGTGTACGGGGTGGCCTCGTCCACGCGGCCGCAGTCGGACAGGGACACGCCCACCACGGCGACTTTCCGGGTAGCAGCAGCCATGTTTCTGACGGTACATCAGAACTTGCTCTGGGCGTCCGGCCGCCGACGTCCTAATATGACTGACCGTCAGATTCAGGGAGGCCGTCATGGACGCCAGCTTCACCCCCGAGCAGGACGAGATCCGCCGCACCCTCCGTGAACTGCTCCGCCGCCGCTGCGCCCCCGAGCAGCTCCGCGCCGCCCTCGACAGCCCCACCGGCCACGACCCCGCCCTCTGGTCGGCGCTCTCCGAAGGTCTCGGCCTGCCCGGCCTCGCGATCCCCGAGGCGTACGGCGGCGTGGGCTGCGCGGTGACCGAACTCGCCCTGGCCGCCGAGGAGACCGGCCGCGCGCTGGCGCCCTCCCCGCTGCTCGCCACCAGCGTCCTCGCCGCCCCCCTGCTCCTGGCCCTCGGGACCGACGCCCAGCGGGCCGAGCTGCTCCCGCGCCTGGCCTCCGGACACCTCACCGCCACCCTCGCCGTCCCCGGCCCGCGGCTGGCCACGGCCCTCGCGCTGACCGGCGGCAACACGGGCGACTGGGCGGGGGGCGGCCGCGCGGGCGGCGTCCAGGCCCGCCCGGCGGACGGCGGCTGGCGGCTGTACGGGGAGGCCGGCCAGGTGCTGGACGGCCACAGCGCGGGGCTGCTCGTCGTCGCCGCGCACACCGGGGGGTTCGCCCGGTCCCGGACGCTGCTGTTCCTCGTGCCCGGGGACGCGCCCGGCCTGACCCGGATACGCCAGACCGCCCTGGACGCGACCCGGCCAAGGGCGGCGATCCAGCTGCGGGACGTGGCAGCCGAGTTGCTCGGCGACGAGCGGTGCTCCCGCACCGGCGTCACCCCCGCGACCGCCCTCGCCGACGCCGGTGACGCCGCCGCCGCCGTGCTCGCCGCCGAAGCCGCCGGTGCCGCCGGGCGGGTGCTGGAGCGGACCGTCGAACACGTGGGGCGGCGGGAGCAGTTCGGGCGGCCCGTCGGCTCCTTCCAGGCGGTCAAGCACCGGCTGGCCGACGTGCACGTACAGGTGCAGGCGGCGCGCTCCGCGGCCTGCTACGCGGCCTGGGCCACCGTCCACGGCGAACGGGCCGGCGGGCTCGCGCTCGCCCAGGCGCTCCAGACGCTGCGCACCGCCGCCGCCGAGGGCATCCAGCTGCACGGCGGCCTCGGCTTCACCTGGGAGCACGACGCCCACCTCTACTTCAAGCGCGCGGCCGGTGACGAGTTGCTCTTCGGGCCGGTGCACCGGCTGCGCGCGCAAGCCGCCGAGGCGGCCCGGCTGTTCGCGGGTGCGGAGGTGACCGTCTGATGAGTGTCGCCGGAATCGTCCAGAAGATCTCCTCGACCAGGGGCTTCGCGAAGGCCGCGCCGTACGTCGTCCCCGCCCTCGACCGCGCCGTCCACCGCCTCACCCGCGGCAGGGTGCTGCTCAGCGCGCTGCTGCTGCCCGGCGTGATCCTGACGTCCACCGGCGCGAGGAGCGGTCTCGCCCGGCGCACGCCGCTCGCCTGTATGCCGGAGGACGGCGGGCGCAGCTGGGTACTGGTCGGTTCCAACTTCGGCCGGACCGGTCATCCGGCCTGGACCCACAACCTCCTCGCCTGTCCCGACGCCGAGATCAACTTCAAGGGCCGGGACATCGCCGTGACCGCCTGGCTGCTGGCCGGGGAGGAGCGGGCAGCGGCCTGGCGGGAGGTGCTGGCGTTCTGGCCGCCGTACGCGACGTACCAGGCACGGGTGGCCCGCGAGATCCGTGTGTTCAGACTCGTACGGAAGTGACCGCTCCGCGGCGGCGGACCGCGGCGGGGGCGCTACAGCGTCGCCAGCCGCTGCACGAGCAGAAAGGCCCCGATCCCGAGCATCGCCGCCCCCGAGGTCCGTGCCACCGCCCGCGCCGCCGCCGGGCGCGCGCCGAGGACCGCCCGCGCCGCGAGGCCGACCCCCAGGTAGACCACGGCGCAGCACGCCATGTGCAGCAGCCCGAGGACGGCGGTCTGGGCCGGGACCGGCAGGTGCCCGTGCCCCATGACGAGGAACTGCGGGAGCACGGAGAGGTAGAGCAGCAGCCCCTTGGGGTTCAGCCCGCTGATCATCGCGCCGCGCAGGAAGACCCGGCCGCCGGCCACCGGGGCTGCGTCTCCGGCCCGCGGCGTGCCGGGGCGGCGCAGCACGCCCCACCCCAGCCACACCAGATACGCCGCTCCCACCACCGTCAGCGCCGTGAGCAGCAGCGGCGATCCCGCCACCAGGACGGCCAGACCAGCCGCCGCGAGCACGGTGTGCAGCGCGTAGCCGCCGACCAGGCCCGCGACCGCCGTGACCGGCGAGCGGTCGCGCAGACCGGCCGAGATCACATACGCCCAGTCCGCACCCGGGACGCACACCAGCAGCAGGTCGAGGGCGAGGAAGGAGATCAGGGTCGCGGAGTCCATGCCGGGCAGATTAGGCGGAAAGTGCCCGAAGGTGTTTCCGAAGTTTCCCCATGATCGCTGGTTCTGGGGGAGAATCTTCCTCATGGACGACATGGACCGGAAGATTCTTGCCGAGCTGCAGCAGGATGGGCGGCTGACCGTGACCGAGCTGGCCGCACGGGTGCGGCTGAGCGTCTCGCCGTGTCACCGGCGGCTGCGGGAGCTCGAGCGGTCGGGGGCGATCAGCGGATACCGGGCCGTGGTCGAGCCGGGAGCCGTGGGGCTGACCTTCGAGGCGCTGGTCTTCGTGTCCATGCGGCAGGAGGACCGGGACACGGTCGCCGAGTTCGAGAAGGCGGTCAGCGAGGTGGAGCACGTACTGGACGCGCAGCGGCTGTTCGGGGAGCCCGACTACCTGCTGCGGGTAGCCACCGCGGACCTCGCCGCGTTCCAGCGGCTCTACGACGAGCGGCTCGCGACACTGCCGGGGGTGCAGCGCCTGACGTCCACGCTGGTGATGAAGCACGTCGTCAAGGACCGGCCGCTGCCGGCGTGACGGGTGACAGGCGGCGGTTCACGCGGGTGAACCACCGTCGGCCTGACAGGACTTGGAGCAAGGGAGAAGAAGAAAAAAGAGGGCGGGCGCAGGGAAAAGGGTGGCGGCCGTTACTTCGCCGGCTTCTTCCCCGTGATGCCCAGGTGCACCAACAGCGCGAGATTCGGCTTCAGTTCGGCCTGCTTGACCCCCCAGGTCTGGAAGCCCTTCTGGTGCGAGGCGACCGCCGCCAGCATCGCGACCAGGGAACCGGCGATCGCCGCCGGGTTCACGTCCTTGTCGACCCGGCCCTTGGACTGGAGTTCGGTGACGGCGTCCACCAGGGAGTTGTTCACCGAGTTCAGGATCTTCATCCGCAGCTTGTAGAACCGCTTGTCCCCCTCGGCGGCGCCGAGGTCGACCACGCGCAGGATGGCGTCGTTCTTGCGCCAGAACTCCAGGAAGCCGTCGACCAGTTCCTGGGCGGTCTGCCAGCCGGCCTTGCCGACCCAGGTGCGCCCTTCGAGCAGTTCCGTCAAACCGGCGCCCTCGGCGGCCATTTGCTCGGCGATCTCCAGGACGGCGCCTTCGACGTCCGGAAAGTACTGGTAGAAGGTCGCGGGCGAAGTGCCCGCCTTCCGGGCGACATCGATGACCTTGACGTCCCGGTAGGGAGAGGAGCTGAGCATCTCACTGAGGCAGTCCAGCAGCTTCTGCCGCGTCGCCTGCCCACGCCGGCCGGCCACGCGGCCGTCGACGGTACGCACTTGTCCTGTCATGCCGTCAGCTTACCGAGGGGTGATGGGAGCGCGATTCGGCCGACTGCAAATGGGGTGCGCGGGGGATCGGGGCGTGCTCCGGCCGGTGAGCGGGGTGCCGATGCCGCCGTTACTTTGGCGGCATGGCCGAAAACAGCACATCTCCTCGCGAAGCGGCGTACGCCGAGGGCGTCCCGTGCTGGGTGGACGCGCAGCTCGCCGATGTCGCGGCGGGCAGGCGCTTCTACGGTGAGCTCTTCGGGTGGTCCTTCGAGCCGTCCTACGGCGGGACGGTGTGGGCGTACCACGAGGGCGAGCCCGTCGCCGCGCTCGCGCAGAAGACGGACGGCCGGCTGCCCACCGTCTGGACGGTGTACTTCGCGACGCCGGACGCCGAGGGGCTCACCCGGCGGATCCGGGCGGCCGGCGGGCAGGTGGTCACCGCGCCGGTGCCGGTGGGCGAGCTGGGCGTGGCCGCGCTGGCCGCCGACCCCGAGGGTGCGGTGTTCGGCCTGTGGCAGCCGGGGACCCACGCGGGCTTCGGTCTGCGGCACGCGCCCGGCGCCTTCGTCTGGGCCGAGCTGTACGCCCGTGACACGGCCGCCGCCAACGACTTCTACGGCGAGCTCTTCCACGACGCCCTGTTCGGGCCGGAGGCCGAGCCCGACTTCGGCCGCGCCCCGCTCGCCGGCGCGTTCCCGGCCGAGATGCCGCCGCACTTCGTCGTCCACTTCGGGGTGGAGGACTGTGAGGCGGCGCTCGGCGAGGTGAGGCGGCTGGGCGGCCGGATCCAGGGGGGACCCTTCGACACCTCCTACGGCACGGTGGGGGTGGTCACGGACGATCAGGGGGCCTCGTTCGCGGTACTTCAGCGTTGAACGACGCCGGATCCTCTGGGCCGTCCTTCGCCGTCCGTGCCCGGCTCGTCGCCGATCCGTCGCGGATCCCCGCCGTTTCGCCGCCCTTCCGCCGCCGGTGGGACGGGCTTGCGCCACCGCTTGTCCCGGAATGCACCACCTCTTGCCCTGGTATGAGGTGAGACACCCGATATGTCACCGGGTTCGCAACCTGTGGCCGGGACAGGAAGAATCGGGGTGCGTGCCGCCACGGCGGTGCGGTGGTGAGACGCTGCACGGGGTCGCGTACATATGTGGGTGGCGCGGCTCGTACGGGGAGGTGGCAGGCAAGTGGTGGATCAGCTGACGCAGCACGATCCGCGGCGTATCGGGCCGTTCGAGGTGCTGGGGCGGCTGGGTGCCGGCGGCATGGGGCTGGTCTATCTCGCGCGCTCGGCGTCCGGCCGGCGCGTGGCGATCAAGACCGTCCGGACGGAGCTCGCCGAGGACCAGCTGTTCCGCGTCCGCTTCACACGTGAGGTCGAGGCGGCCCGCGCGGTCTCCGGCTTCTACACGGCGGCCGTGGTGGACGCCGACCCGCGCGCCGCCGTGCCGTGGCTGGCGACCGCGTACGTCCCCGCGCCCTCCCTCGAGGAGATAGTGAACGACTGCGGGCCGCTCCCGGCCCAGGCCGTGCGCTGGCTGGCCGCGGGCGTCGCGGAGGCGCTCCAGTCGATCCACGGTGCGGGGCTGGTCCACCGTGACCTCAAGCCCTCGAACGTCCTCGTCGTCGAGGACGGCCCCCGGGTGATCGACTTCGGTATCGCCTCCGGCGTCTCGAACACACGTCTGACCATGACGAACGTCGCCGTCGGCACCCCCGCCTACATGTCGCCCGAGCAGGCGAAGGACTCGCGCTCCGTCACCGGCGCCAGCGACGTCTTCTCGCTCGGCTCGATGCTGGTCTTCGCCGCCACCGGACACCCGCCCTTCCACGGCGCCAACCCGGTCGAGACGGTCTTCATGCTGCTCCGCGAGGGCCCGGACCTCGAAGGGCTCCCGGACGAACTCCGCCCGCTGATCGAGTCCTGCATGCAGATGGACCCGACCGCCCGCCCCAACCCCGCCGACCTCCAGTCCCAGCTCGCCCCGCACCTCTTCGGCTCCGGCTCCGACGACAGCGGTACGGCGTCGGCGTGGCTGCCGGAGAAGGCCGTCGCCCTGATCGAGTCCCGCCGCGGCGGCCGCCCCGCCGCCAGGCCCGCCTCGGGCGCCGGCCGCAGCTCCGGCCGCCCGTCCGCGGTACCGCCCCCGCCCGCGCACGACCCCGTCGTCCCGGCGCCGCCCGTCTCCGCCCCGCCGGTGCCCGCCCCGGCCGGCGCCGACGCGGGCCCGGTGCGGCTGGCCGGCGCCGCCGTGCCCATCGGCCCCGGCCCGCGCGTGGCCGACGCCCGCGCCGCCGCCGTCAAGGCGCCCCCGCCCGAGGCGGGCCTGGCCGCCTCCTGGGCCAAGCCCCGCCCCGGCGTCAACGGCGCCGAACCCGCCGCACCGGCCACGCCGCCCCCGGCGACGGCGGAGAGCCCTTCCGGCTGGCGGCCCTGGCGCTTCCGGATGTCCAACGACGTCTGGGGCACCCCCGCCGTCGCCGAGGACCTCGTGTACGTCACCTCCTTCGAGGTGCACGCCCTCGACGTGGCCACCGGGCGGCGCCGCTTCAAGACCCGGGACGTGGCCTGGTCGATGGCGGTCGCCGACGGCCGGATCCACGCCTCCGACGGGCCCACCCTGTTCGCCCTGGACGCCCGCGAGGGCACGGACCTGTGGCGGCTGTCCACGGACGCCTGGGTGTACTCCCTGAAGGCCGGGCGCGGGACCGTCGTCACCGGTACCCGCGGCGGTGGCGTCCAGGCCTGGGAGGGCGCGAACGGCCGCAAGCTCTGGGAGATCACCGGCTGCCAGAGCGACTTCGAGTCCCCCGAGGCCGGCCCCGCCCTGCACGACGGCACGGTCTACGTCTGGCAGGACGCCCGGCTGCGCGCCCTGGACGCCCGCACCGGCGACGAGCGCTGGTCGTACCCGATCGGCGACGCGGCCGCCTGCGGCGGTGTCCCGGTCCGGGTCGCGCCCGCCGCCGACGGCTACGTGTACATCAGCGCGGGCACCCGGGTGCTCGCCGTCGACATCGCCGCGGGGCACGTCCGGTGGCACTTCGAGGCACCGGCCGTCTTCCTCTCCCCGCCCGCCTTCGCGCCCGGTCCCGCGGTCACCGGCGGCGGCATCTACCTGACCGACTACCTCGGCACGGTGTACGCCCTGGACGCCACCGACGGCCGCGACCGCTGGCGCATCGCCACCGAGGCCCGCACCTCCGTCGAACCGGTCCTGGTCGCGGCCGGCCACGTCCACGTCGGCAGCGGCACCGGCCTGTACACCCTGGACGCGGTCACCGGCACGCCCAAGTGGCGCTTCCAGGCGGGCGGCGACATCGTGGGCTCGCCCTCGGTCGCGGAGGGACGCATCCACTTCGGCGCCACCGACCACCTCCTGTACACGCTCAAGGCCGACGACGGCCGGCTGCGCTGGAAGCTCGCCACCGGTGGCGAGATCACCGGCTCCCCGGTCGTCAGGGACGGGATCGTGTACGCGTGCAGCAAGGACCGCTGCGTGTACGCCCTCGACGCGGAGAAGGGCACGGGGACGGCCCGCACGGCCTGACCGGCACGGGCGCGACGGCCGGCCCGGGTGCGCGCCGGTCGCCTGGTGGTGACATGACCGTGACAGGTGATCCGTAGGCTGCCGGTATGGATCTTCGGGGGCGCAAGCTCAAGCTCACGGCAGTGGCCGCGTCGGTGGTCCTGACGCTGACCGGTTTCTCGACGGGCCGGCACAGCGGCGGCACCGGCGGTGGGGGCGGGGGAGGCGGCGGGTGCAGCAGCTCCGGCCAGGACCACGACGGCTCGTCGTCGACGTCCGGCGGAGGTGCCTGGTCCGGCTCCGACGCCCATGACGGCTACGACGACGATGACGACTACGGCGGTTCGTCCGGCGGCAGCGGCTACGACGACTCGTACGACGGCTCCGGGTCCGGCGGCCCGGACTCCGCCGAGCCGCTGCGCGACGCCTCGGTGAGGCCGGTCAAGTGCGCCACCGGCAAGGCCCCCTACTCCCGGGTCGAGGTCACCAACCCCAACGCGAGCACCGCCACCTTCGCCGTGGACGTCTCGTTCGAGGACCGCGAGGGTGGGCTCGTCAAGCAGGAGACCTGGTACGTCGAGGTGGCCGGCGGCGACCGGCTCACCGTCGACATCGAGTCGAGCAACATCAGCCGCGCGGGCGAGGTGGCCGGGTGCGACGTCGACGAGGTCGCCGAGCCCGAGGAGGTGTAGGGCCTGTCGTTCGGATCAGGTCGCAGGGAATCGGCGGTAGTTCGTCAGCCCCGCGTCTGCGGCGTGATCCAAACGACAGGCCCCGGTCCTCACCGCGTCCGGTGCTCCCGGTGCCGACCGCGGAACAACTCCGCCTGCCGCCCGGCGGGCAGGTTCCCCAGCGCGACCAGCGCCGGTGCCTGCGCGAACGCCGTCGCCAGGGCCGCCTCCCGGCCCGCCCACAGCGCCCGTACCGTCCCCTGCACGGCCTCGGGCGGGTACCCGGCGAGCACCGTCGCGCAGGCCGCCGCCGCCGCCAGGGCCTGGCCGGGCGGGGTGAGTTCCGACACGAGCCCCACCTCGTACGCACGCCGCGCCGAGACCCGTTCGGCCGTGCCCATGAGCGCCATCCGGGCGGCCTCCCCGTACGGCATCCGCTGCGCCATCAGCATCGACTCGTACGCGCTGACCATCCCGTAGGCGGTGTGCGGGTCGAAGAAGGTGGCCGTCTCGTCCGCGACCACGAACTCGGCCTCCCCGAGCAGGTAGAAGGCCCCGCCGCAGGCCATCCCGCCGACGGCCGCGACGACCGGCTTCCACAGGTCGTTCGCTTTGGGCCCGACGCCCAGCAGCGGATCGTCCTGCATGTACGGCGATCCCGGCTGCGGCACCGAGGCGTCCCGGTCGATGCCGGTGCAGAACGCCTTGTCCCCGGCGCCGGTGAGGACGACGGCCCGCACGGAGTCGTCGTACCGGAACTCGCGCCACGCTGCGCCGAGTTCACTCGCCATGGCCAGGTCGATGGCGTTGAGCCGGGCGGGCCGGTCGAGGGTGACGACGGCGACGCCGGTGTCCTTGTCGGCGGTGACCCTCAGGCCGCTCACGCGTGCACCCACTGCGGGATCCCGGCGTCGGTGAAGACCACCCGCACCTTGGCGCCGATCCGGACGCGGTCGGCCGGCACGGAGTCGAGGGCGGCACCGGCACGGCTGACGAGGTTGCCGACGAGCCGTATCCGCGGCGCCTCCGCCAGCTCGACCACGATCACGTTGTACGGCGCCTGCGCGGCGTAGTCGGGCAGCAGGGGCGGATGCGGGACGACGTACGACCAGATGCGTCCGAGCCCCGACATCCGGCGCCACTCGGAGGCGAAGGACTGGCAGTGCGGGCAGCAGGGGCGGGGCGGGAAGCGGGGCTCGGCGCAGTCGGCGCAGGCCTGGACGCGCAGCTCACCCTCGGCGGCGTACCGCCAGAAGGGGGCGCCCTCGGGGTCGGTGACAGGACTCAGCATGCTCCTCAACTCCTCAGCAGCAACGCGGACGTGGGGACGCCCTCACCGGCGGTGACCAGACAGGTGGCGGCGCCCGGGACCTGGGCGGTGCTGGTTCCGCGCAGCTGCCGCACGCCCTCGGTGACGAGGTTGAACCCGTGGACGTAGGCCTCGCTCAGTCCGCCGCCCGAGGTGTTGAGCGGCAGCCGCCCGCCGATCTCCAGCGCGCCCCCCTCGGTGAACGCCCCGCCCTCACCCCGCCCGCAGAAGCCGTAGCCCTCCAGGGAGAGCGGGACGAGGGCCGTGAAGGCGTCGTAGATCTGCGCGACATCCACATCCTGTGGCGTGAGGTCGGCGTGCTTCCACAGGTGCCGGGCGGCGGTCCAGGCAGGGCCGGTGAGCGGGTCGTCGTTCCAGTAGTTGACCATGCCGTGGTGCTGGGCGGGCAGGCCCTGCGCGGCGGAGTGGACGTACACGGGCCGGTGCCGGCAGTCCCGGGCCCGCTCCCGCGAGACGACGACGCAGGCCAGCGCCCCGTCCGTCTCCAGGCAGTTGTCGAAGAGGCACAGCGGCTCGCTGATCCAGCGGGAGGTCATGTACATCTCGCGCGTCAGGGGCCGGTCGTACATGATCGCGGCAGGGTTCTGGTTGGCCCGGTTCCGGCAGGCGAGGGCCACGTTGAAGAGGTGGTCGCGGGTGGCGCCGTACTCGTGCATGTAGCGCCGGGTCAGCATGGCGATCTCGTCCGCCGGCCGCAGCAGGCCGAAGGGACGCGTCCACTGGCCGGGGGTCGGCAGCTGGACGGTGGTGTTCGTCCAGGGCCGGGGCCCGCTGCCCCTTTTCCGTGACCGCCAGGCCACGCCCACGCTCGCCTGACCGGTGGCTATCGCCGCGGCGAGGTGCGCCACGGTCGCGCACGAACCGCCGCCGCCGTAGCCGACCTTGCTGAAGAAGGTGAGGTCGCCGAACCCGGCGGCCTTCGCCAGCTCGACCTCGTCGGTCTCCTCCATGGTGTACGAGGCCAGCGCGTCGACCTCGCCCGGCGCGATCCCGGCGTCGTCGAGGGCGGCGAGAACGGCTCGGCAGGCGAGGGTCCGTTCGTCCTCCGGAAGGTGCTTGGCGAAGGCGGTCCTGCCGATGCCGACGATCGCGGTGGCGTCCTTGATGCCTGCCATGTGCGCGCACCTCCATGCGTCCCACGAAGCTGCTGACAGTCCGTCAGGCTACAGCTAATCTGACGGGCAGTCAGCTCGTCGTCGGGAGGCTGTTGTGCGCGGAGATCTCGAGCGAGGCGGGGAGTGGGGCAGCATCCCCGGTCTGGTCCGGTGGGCGGCCGAGCGGTACGCGGACGTCGAGGCCGTGGTGGAGGGCCGCACCCGGATCTCGTACGCCGAACTGGGCACCCGGGTCGAACGGGCGGCGGCCGCCTGCCTCGCCCACGGCCTGCGCCCCGGCGACCGGGTGGCCGTCTGGGCCCCCAACTCCCTGGACTGGATCGTCTCCGCCCTGGGCGCGGTGTCGGCGGGTGCGGTGCTGGTGCCGCTGAACACCCGCTTCAAGGGCACGGAGGCGCTGGACCTGCTGCGCAGGAGCGGGACCCGGCTGCTCTTCGTGACGGGCACGTTCCTGGGGACGTCGTACGTGGCGTCGCTGCGCCGGGCGGCAAGACGGCCGGGCGAACTCCCCGAGGTGGTCGTCCTGTCCGAGGACGCGCCACCGGACTTCCGCACCTGGAAGGACTTCCTGGCGGCGGGGGAGGGCATCGGGCCGGCCGAGGTGCGGGAGCGGGCGTCGGCGGTGTCCGGCCCGGCGCCCTCGGACATCGTCTTCACCTCCGGCACGACGGGCCGCCCCAAGGGCGCGGTGATCACGCACGCGCAGTCGCTGCGGGCGTACGACATCTGGGGAGACCTGGCCGGCCTGCGCCGGGGCGACCGCTATCTGATCGTCAACCCCTTCTTCCACACCTTCGGCTACAAGGCGGGCGTCCTGGCCTGCCTGATGCGGGGCGCGACGATGATCCCGCAGCCGGTCTTCAACGTCGGGACGGCGCTGGCGAACATCGCGGCGGAACGGGTCTCGGTCCTCCCCGGCCCCCCGACCCTCCTCCAGTCCCTCCTCGACCACCCCTCCCGCGCCGCGCACGACCTCTCCGCGCTCCGGCTGGTCGTGACCGGCGCGGCGGTCGTGCCGCTGCGGCTGGTGGAACGGCTGCGCGGGGAACTCGGCGTCGAGACGGTCCTGACGGCGTACGGCCTCTCCGAGGCGAGCGGCATCGTCACGATGTGCCGCCGGGGCGACGACCCTTCGGTGATCGCCTCCACATCGGGCCGGGCGATCCCCGGCACGGAGGTACGTGTGGACGCGCCCCTCGGCAGCCCCGGAGAGGTACTGGTCCGCGGCTTCAACGTCATGCGGGGCTACTACGAGGACCAGCCGGCCACGGACGAGGTGCTCACGTCCGACGGCTGGCTGCGCACGGGTGACGTCGGCGTCCTCGACGACGCGGGCAACCTGCGTATCACGGACCGCATCAAGGACATGTTCATCGTCGGCGGCTTCAACGCGTACCCGGCGGAGATCGAGCAACTCCTCGGCCTGCACCCGGGGGTGGCGGACGTGGCGGTGATCGGCGTACCGGACGCCCGGCTCGGCGAGGTCGGCAAGGCGTACGTGGTGCGCCGGGCAGGTGCCGTACTGACGGCGGACGACCTGATCGCATGGGCGCGACGGGAGATGGCGAACTACAAGGTCCCCCGTGAGGTGGAGTTCGTGAGCGGTCTGCCGCGCAACGCGAGCGGCAAGGTGGTGAAGGGGAGGCTCCGGGCGGAGGGCCAGGTCTAGGCGGTGTCCCCTCGTGCACGAACGGGCGGCGTACCCCGACGAAGGTGTCGGTGTACGCCGCCCTGGCACGGGACGAGGTGCGGGAATGTGGGGCCCGCGCCGCCACGGGGCCTACCTGGGGTCGGTGTTGAACTTCGAGGTGGACCAGAGGTAGCCCAGGACCGCCAGGCCCAGGCACCAGGCCACGGCGAGCCAGCCGTTGTGGCCGATC
>NZ_JBIUBW010000012.1:0-257847 GCF_044548465.1 Streptomyces sp. NPDC052023
CCCTCCCCGAGAAGTCCACGCCGAACATGTGAAGTTGCGAGCCGTCGCGTGAAATAGACAGTCAGATCCCTGTCCGAAGAACACGAGGCCCCTCACCCAGGTCGACTGCGTAGTTCGCAGCGTTGACGAGGGTCCGGCGCTTACGCCGCACGGTTTCCGCTGCTGCGGCTGTTCCGTCAAGCTTGAGTTTCAGGGAGTCGAGCACTGCGCGAGCGGTGGCAGGTTCGGCGAGATCAGCGAGCGGCCGAGACGCCTTGGACACCCAATGAAGAACGTTCCGCACATCGTCCGGAACTTCGCGGTCGTTCGGCGCCGGCAGTACGAAAGCCCAGTTGCGGAGTGCTTTGCGGATCGTCTCGTCAGACGGCCGGCCGGAGCGCTCGCCGAGAAGCTGCATGGTCACGCTGGTGAGCGATTCGTTGATGCCGTCGCGCGTGTTGGGGGCGGCATGCGGCCACTTCATGGCGAGGTACCGCAGCGCGAAGGCGTACCAAGACACGGCCGACTTCGTCTCCTCCATCGATGCCGGAAGACCGGTCCCCGTGTCGAACTCCTCGCCATCGTGCATCGCACGCATGAGCTTGGTGCGGTAGTGGTCAGCGAGTGCCTTGGTTCGGAAAGACTCGGAGAAGACGTTGCCGGCCACTGACCAACGCACTCCGTAAGACGGCGTCTTTGTGTCCCGCTTACGGACGCTCCAGACCTTCACGTCAAGAGATTTCACGCGGCGGTCTCCATCTGCCGCAGCCAGGTCCGGAAGTCGCTCCGCCACACTCGCAACTCACCATTGGGGAGCTTGAAAGCAGCCGGCCCCTGCCCGAGTTCGCGCCACCGGTAGAACGTCCGCCGGGAGACTCCCCCGAGCTCATCAAGGATCTGCGGGACGGTCATCAGCTCGTCTTTCACGTCAGGCTCCTTCCAGGGCTGCGAGCTCTTCGCGGGCGGTTTCGCGGTTGAGCTGGAGGCCGCGGGCGATGGTGGCGGCGAGGACGGATTCGCCGGGGGTGTGGCCGTGTCCGGCGTACTGCCAGTCGGCGAGGACGAGGACGGTGTCCGGCTCGCGGTCGTCGTCGAGGCCGAGGGCGGCGTGTTCCTGGGCGGCGCGGTAGTCGGCGCGGGCCTGGCGGAGGGCGCCGAGGGTGGTGGAGTAGCGGCGGGACTTGGAGGAGAAGTGGCCGCGGAAGCCGAGCATGTGCGCCCAGGCCCACAGGCGCCGATCGGGGTAGAGCGGATCGAGCAGTTTGCAGGCCGCGATGAGGCGGCGGGTGTGGTCGGGGATTTGGTGTCGGTCGAGTTCGGAGAGTTCGCCGATGCGGCGGTCCAGGGTGCCGGTGTTCTCGGCGGCTTTGGTGGCGTACTTGGCGACGTAGGAGGCGACGGCCTGTTCGGTGATCTCGGAGCCGTTCCCGAACGCCTTCACCGGGCGGACGTCGAGCTGGGTGCCCCAGCGGAAGGTCCGGGCCGGTTGACCCTCGGCGGCCGGGACGGAGACCGAGGTGTAGGAGTGCGCGGCTGCGGCACGGATCGCGTCGGCGAGCAGCTGCACGGTGGCCCAGGACGGCGGCGGGGTGTTCGGGCCGTCGGGTCCGTCGAGGCGGATCACGGCATGGAAGTGCAGGGCGCCGCGTTTCTGGAACTCGGCGACCTTGCCGTACGACAGCCGGGCCCGCTCTTTCAGCTCCCGTTGGGTGAGGCCGGCGCGGGCGGCGATCTCTCGGCGGAGCCGGTTGGTGAAGCGCTGCCAGAGCTGCCCGGCGTGGTTGTTGAACAGCACCGCGCCCGCGTAGTCGTACGACTTCGGGTCGAGGGCGGTGCCCAGCTCCGGAGCGTCCGGGGTGTGGTGGGTGCCGCAGCGGCAGGTGCCATGGTCGGGCCGGTTGTGCACGCGGCCGAACGAGGGGGCGGTGAGGGTGGCGAAGACGCGCGGGTGGTCGCGGACGGTGGCGGGGATGTCGCGGCGGTCGTCCCCGGCGAGGCCGGCGCGGATGAGGTGGTAGGTGTCGCCGGCGTAGGTCCAGGCGCAGGAGGGGCAGCGGGAGGCGCGGCGGTTGCCGCAGGCGAGGCGGAGTCGTCCGCCCGGCTCGTGCTCGGTGGAGTAGTGGTGCAGGGTGGCGCCGGTGGTCTTGTCCTTGTGGATCGTCCAGCCGGTGAGGTGGATGGGGTCGGCGCAGCCGCCGGTGCGGCGGATCTGTTCTTCCCAGCGGTGGTAGTCGACGGCCGAGGCCACCCTCAGCAGGTCGCCGAGGGTGGTCGGGTCGAGCAGCGTCTCAGGCACCAGCGCCCTCCCGGACGGGGCGGGCGGGAACGGTGCCGGTGCCGTGGCAGGTGGGGCAGTGCGCGGTGATGGTGCGCAGGTGGCCGCGGGGGTTGCGGCCGCCGAGGGTGACGGCGACGGTGGCGAAGCCGTCGCAGGCCGGGCAGATACGTCGTGCGGGCGGGGTGGGCTGGGCCATGATGGTGGTTCCTTTCGATTGCGGTTGGAAGGGACGGCCCCGGGTGGCGGCGTGCTTGGCGGCTTGTGCGCCACCCGGTGGCCGGTCAGCGAGAGGCGCGGAAGCCCCGGCGGCCACGGCCCTTGGTCGCGTACATGGCCGCATCGGCGGCGGCGAGCGCATCGGTGAGCAGCGGTACCGGCAGCTCGGTGACGCGACAGACGCCGACCGACGCGGCCAACGGCAGCGATACGCCGTTATGGGGCAGCGGCCGGTGCAGCGCGGCGATCAGCGCGTCCAGGTCGACCGCGGCCAGGTCCCGGACGACGGCGACGAACTCGTCCCCGCCCAGGCGTCCGGCGGTGCCGGAACGGCCGCACCAGGCCCGGAGCCGGTCGGCGGTGGCGACGAGGGCGGCGTCCCCGGCGGCGTGGCCGTGGGTGTCGTTGAGCGTCTTGAAGTGGTCGAGGTCGACCAGGAGCACTACGGCGGACGGGTGCCGGCGGATGCAGTGTTCGGCGCGGGCGGTCCATCCGGCGCGGGTGTGCAGACCGGTCAGCGGGTCCCGGCGGGCGGAGGCGAGCCGGTGGGCGAGGACGCTCCCGTGCACGGCCCAGCCCAGTAACGGCAGCAGGACGGCGGCTATCTGCAGATCCATGACGTTCCCCTTCGGTGGCGGTTGGCGGAGTACGGGTCCCGGAGGCGGCGGCGTGCTGGCGGCTTGTGCGCCACCCGGGACCGGTCAGCGGCGGTGCTGGGAGGCGAGGAGCGAGCGCAGGACGACGGCGCAGACGGCGACCGAGGCGGCGGTGACGGCGACCGCGAGGAGCATGGAGACCAGGACGGCGCCGACGACCAGGACCACGGCGGTGCCGCCGCCGACCAGGGCGAGCGCGGTGCCGGGGGTGAGCTGCACGGTGGGCCGGGACGCGGCCGGGACCGGGGCCGGGGCGACGGGGGCCGACGGCGGGGGCGGGGTGCCGGGGGTGATGGTGGTCGGCTCGATGACGACCGCGGGCGGGGTGACCAGGCCGGTGGGCTGGGGCATGGTCGGGAGCTTGGGCCGGAACATGGGTGGATCTCCTTACTTGACGGCGGTGTCGATGACCGGGGCGAGGAGGCTGTCGGCGAGGAGGTAGCCGCCCAGCAGCAGCACGGCGACCAGCCAGAGAGGCGGGCGGATGAGCTTGACGCCGAGGACTCCGACGACCAGCAGGGCGAACCAGAGCGGGACATCCATGGCGGTGGTCTCCTAGCGGACGCGGCAGCGGTGGGTGCGGGCGGCGAGCTGGGCGGCGGACTGGCTGGTGTAGTCGGCGGACCAGCCGCAGCCGTCGGCGCTGCACACGGCGGCGTGCTTGGTGGTGCCGTGGCGGTCGCGGTGGGTGCCGATCTGCACCGGGCCGATCCGCATCACGGAGTGGAAGAAGTCGCGGGCGGGCATATCAGTCGGTCTCCTTGCGGGTCAGGTTGGGGTCGGGGAAGGCGGCGCGGATCGCGGCGGCGGTGGCCGGGTCGGCGGTGAGGCGGGCGGCCTCCTCGGCGAGCAGGTGGGCGAGGAAGGGGCGGTTGGTGGCGGCCATCTCGCGGGCGGCGTCGAGGTGGTCGGCGGCGGTCAGGTCGGCCGGGTCGACGAGCACGGCATGTCTCCGTTCGGGTCAGGTGAGCTGGGCGGCGATGGCGTCGGCCAGGTGCGGCGGGACGCCGAGGCGGGCGCGCAGGGTGTCGGTGTCGATCCGGACGCCGGTCCGGTGCTCGTGGTCGGCGGCGACCTTGCGGGCGTGGTCGACCAGCGCGGCCGGGACCACCACGGCCGGCGGTGCCGGGTCCGGGTCGGCGGTGGGCAGGGCGGGAGGCTCCTCGGACATCGGGGCCGGTTCGGGGACGGTGACCGGTTCGCGCTCCACCTCGGTCACGGGCTCAGGGGCCGGGTCGGCGGGTACCGGCACAGGGTCGGAGCGGTCCGCGGCCGAGTGGGCGAGGAGGGTGCCGCCCATGAAGGCCAGGGCGGGCCAGGCGGCGACGAGGATGCGCAGCCAGGCCGGGACGTGATTGAGGTCGAGGAGTCCGGCGGTGGCGACGTTCGCGCCGAGCGAGGCGACCAGGGCGATGAGGAACCAGCACCAGGCCAGCCGGGACGGCCCATCGGTGCGCAGCCGTCGCCAGGCCGCGACCAGCAGCAGGTCCACCGAGACCGGATACGCCCAGGCCTTCCAGCCGTCCTGTCCGGCAGCGGCGGCCAGGTCGTGCAGGTGGGCGAAGGACAGGGCACCGGCGATGACGGCTTGCACCAGGACGGCGTCCACACGCGGACGAGGCATGAAGGCTTCTCCCTTCCGGGTCAGGCAGCGGCCGGAGCGGACTCGACGGCGGGGGCGGCGACCGGCTGCACGTGGCCCGGTGCGGGGCGGAAGGCGTCCAGGCCGGGCAGGTGCGGGGTGCGGTCGGCGTGCTTGTTGCAGAGATTCACGGCCTGCCGCAGCGAGGTGTGCGGGGCGCGGATGCGGTGCCAACCGCCCGTGGAGTCACCGGCGATGGCGACCCCGCGTGCTTCCGCAGGGATCGTGATCGCGGCCAGCACGGCGTCCGGGGAGATGTCGCCGAAGGCCATGTTCGCCGAGGTTTCGTCGTTGACACGGTGGGCGGTGCGGCCGGTGAGCTGGGCGCGGAGCATGGTGATGCCCTTGCCGAGTTCGGAGCCGAAGCGCTGCCCGCAGATCTCCAGGTAGATGCCGGCGGCACGGCCGAGCTGGGCCAGGCGGACCAGGGCGGTGATGATCCGGTCGCGTCGCTTCTCCTGCTCCTTGTTGGCGAACAGGGCGAGTTCGGCGACCTCGTCGACCAGGACCACGACCGGCACCGGCCGCAGGTCTTCGGGCAGGTCCCAGATGTCGGCGGCGATCTCCGCATCCGGGACGCTCACGCTGATCGCTTGGTGGGAGCGGATGAGCCGGTAGACGTCCTCCATGTGCGCCACGAGGGCATCGAGGATCTCGGCGGCGGTGTCCGGGTTGTCGGCCAGCGCGGAGAACCGGCGCGCCAGCGGGAACAGCTCCACGCCCTGTTTGCAGTCGATGCCGACCAGCGCGACATCCAGCGGCGCGAGCCCGGCCACGAGGTTGCGCTGATAGACCGACTTCCCCGACTCCGTCGCCCCGAGGGTGAGCGCGTGCGGCACGGCCCGGTAGTCGCGGAAGTGGACCGAGCCGTCCTCCCGCAGGGCGACCGGGACGCGCATCGGCCGCGTGTCGGCGGCCAGGGGCGGCATCTGCACCCGGCGGAGCACGTCATAGCCGGTCATCCGCACCTCGACGACGCCCGAGCGCAGCTCTCGCGAAGTCACGCCGTACATGCCGAAGGAATGCCGCAGCCGGTCGGCGGAGGCAGCCACGTCGAAGGCGTCCTGACCGGGCCGGAGCTTGAGCCGGAGCACCAGGCCGGTCCGGGTCGGCCGCACCCGCAGGATGCGCGGGGCCTGCGGGCTCGGAACGGGCCGGTTGGCCATCCGCGCCAGGGCCAGTCGCCAGCGGGGAGCCGGGACCGTCAGGCCGCAGGCGTCCATGACCGAGCCGTACCGGACCAGGACCCGCAGCCCGGCGAGGGCGACGCCGAAGGTCAGCCAGTACCAGGCGGGGCGCCGCCACCGCAGGAGACCCGCAGCAGCGACGACCAGCACCAGGGCGACTAACAGCCACCTCATGACTCAGGCCGCCTTCGGCTTCGACGCGCCGTTGGCGAGCGAGGTCACCGCGACCGCGCGGAAGGCGATCCCGTGCCGCTTCTGGCCGTTGAACTCGTTCTCCCAGGGACGGGCGATCAGGCCGGTCAGCGCGACCGGCGTGCCCATCACCAGCTCACCGGAGATGCCGGACTCCGGCACGGTGACCGACAGGATCTCCACCTCACCGTTGGCCGCGAACATCACGTCCACGGTCGACAGCGCGGCGCCGGTCTCGGCGTCCATCGCGCGCTCGCCCGTACGGCGATCCTTGACCTTCGGCTGCGGGGGCTGAGCCACCATCACGGTCGCGTTGAGGGTGTCGACGGGGATCTGACGCACAGGGGATCACTCCTCTAGAAGTGCTGGACTCCGTCACTCATGTACATGAGTGATATGGAGAAGAGTGCATGACTCCTATACATGAGTCAACCCGCCGGGACGAAGAAGTCCGGGCGGGTTGACGGAATGTGAGCGAGCGTCAGTCGGCTGCGGGGATGTGGTACTCGAAAACGAACTGGTCAGCAGCCATGAGCGTGTCGCAGACCTCCACGACGCGCCCCGCTTCCGTGAGGGCGTCGCGGACGAGGTGGACCACAGGAGCGCCGGGGCTCAACGCCAGTTCGGAAGCCTCAGCTTTGGAGGCCGGCCGCGCTTGCAGGGTTTCGATGAACTCGGCGAAGGTGTGGCCGTCGTCCTCCAGGCGGGCATAGATGCCACCGGGTCCGGGGTTCTCGGCGAACAGCTCGGGGATGTCCTTGACCACGTCCCACGGCAGATACGAGCTGGCTGTCTCGACCGGAACTCCGTTGCGGAAGTAGAGCCGACGCCGGGCGAGGACCTGAGTGCCGGCCGGAACGCCGAGCCGGTCGGCGATCTCCTCCGGGGCCTCCATCGGACCGATGTACAGAACGCTGACCTTCGCCGTGGCACCCGACTGGGCCGACTCCGCGAGGTACGCGGCTTTACCGGCACGACGGTGCGAGGCCCGGAAACGGTCGGAGGACCGCAGCCGCACAGGCGGACGATCCTTGACCATCGATCCCTTGCCGTGGCGGGTGTCCACCAGGCCACTGGCGCGGACCTCCACCATGGCCTTGCGGATCGTGCCGCCGGAGACCCCGTAGCGTTCGACCAACTCCGATTCGCTGGGCACCATGTCGCCAGGCTTGAGGACACCAGCCCGGATCTGCTGAATGATCTCGTCGGCGATCTGAACGTACCGAGGTACGGCCCTGCCACCTCCTACCGCTGTTCCCATAGTCCTTCTCACTCTCCTATGCTCCTGTGCATGAGTAACAGCGTCCGAGAGGCCCAGTCAACGCCACTGCACTCCGTGTCCGTGGCCGGTGCCGTGGTGCGCGAGGACGGACGACTCTTGGCGATCCGCCGAGCGGACAACGGAACGTGGGAGCTCCCGGGCGGAGTGCTCGAACTCTCCGAGCAGCCAGAAGACGGCGTAGCCCGCGAAGTCTGGGAAGAGACCGGCATCCGGGTCGAAGTCGACGAGCTCACAGGGGTCTACAAGAACACGACGCGCGGCATCGTCGCCCTGGTGTTCCGGTGCAAGCCGTCAGGAGGCGTTGAGCAGACATCCGCGGAGTCAACAGCGGTCGACTGGCTCACGCCCGAAGAGGTAGCCGAGCGCATGACCGAGGTCTTCGCGGTGCGGCTGCTCGACGCACTGGACGGCAACGGGCCCCACGTCCGGAGCCATGACGGCAAGCACCTGATCCAAGCGCGGTAAGAGTTTCCCTACTTCATCAAGGCCCGCGCACGGCGCGGGCGCGCGCCGCCTCTGCGGCGCGGCCTGCCTCCTGTCTGCGCCCCGGCTGGCCGCGCCCGGCGGCGCGCTACGTGCTGCGGGCAGAAGTGAGGGAGTCAGCCGCGGGCCAAAGACATGCCTCCGGCGGGGGCGCTCAGGCTCCGAGATGGAGGGGGCGCCGTTCGCGGGTGCCGGCCGAAGGTGGCGTGCGCGGTGGCTCCCATCCCGTCTGCCGTCGACCCAGGTCGAGCCGAGCAGACGCGGCCCATGGCGTCCAGGTCGTTCGTACAGTAGCGCGCTCCACCTGGACGCCATGGACCACGCCCGCTCCACGGTGTGTGGGTCGACGGCGGACGGGATGAGCGCTGGTGTGAGTGGCGGGAAGGAGTCTGGCCACATGCCGACCCAGCCTCGTTATGCCTCAACATGTGAGGCGACGGTGACGGGCTAGCCGCGAGGGACGGCGCCCCGATTGTCGGCCGACAGCCGGGGCAGCACCAAGCAGGCGTGCTGCGTGAACAAGAGAGGTTATCTTCGTCCCGGACGTGAAGACGCGTAACCTATCGGGTTAGGCCGCGCCCACCGGACGATGGCCTCCAGTCACCCCAAAGCACGTTGCGCGACCGGCAGTCTACAAAAGATCGAGCAAGCTAGTACATCTAGAGAGGGCAGCTTTGTCGTCACTGAGCAACCTCCTTCGCCAGGTGGAGCAGAAGGATCGGGCGTTGGCCGAAGACATCCGTGACCACATCAAAGCGCTCACCGAACGGCGTGCGTTCGGACTCAACTTCGAGCGTCACACCCCCGAGACGGTCGAACTGCCCGGCAGGCCCGTCCGGAAGGGCGACAAAGTCCGCTTCCTGGCCCCCCGAGGAGCCGACCCCAAGAGCGTCGACCAGCGCCTATGGCGGGTCATGAGCACCACTCGAACCGACGACGGCCGCGTGGCGTCTTTGGCGCGACAGGTGAGCCCAGACTCAAACGATTTCGAGACAGCGAGCCGTGCTTGCGACGACTTGATAGTGGTCGCCGAGTTCCGTGACCCGATCTATCCGGGCCTGGTGTCTACCGGCAAAGTCGGGCGTGGCGGGGACAAGCCGTTCCACACGGTGATCAACGCGGAGAACTTCCACGCACTGCAGACACTTCTCTATACACACGAAGCCAAGGTCGACGCTATCTACATTGACCCGCCATACAATACCGGAGATAGCGACTGGAAGTACAACAATGATTACGTCGATAGCGACGATATTTATCGACACTCCAAATGGCTAGCATTTATGGAACGCCGCCTTAAGATGGCGAAGCGTCTCCTCAGGCCCGATAGCTCTGTCCTTATTGTCACAATCGATGAAAAGGAATACCTGCGCCTAGGCCTCCTTTTGGAACAGACTTTCCCCGAAGCCGACATCCAGATGGTTTCATCTGTCATCAACCGGGCCGCCTCGTTCCGAAAAGGTCGATTTGCCCGTGTTGACGAGTACATCTTTTACGTATTTCTTGGGGAAGGGCACATCCACCCATGGGTCTCAACCATGCTGGACGAGTCCGCGCTTCAGGGCGCGGATGACGCCACGGAGCAGAACGCCGACGAGGACTCGGTCCGAAGCGAGGAAGAGGGCGTGCCGAAGACAAAGGCGATGCCCACCGTCTGGTTCACCGCGGTGAGGCGGGGGACCGGTTCTGCAGAACGGAACGGCCGGCCGGCACTCTTCTATCCGGTTATTCTCGACGCTGAATCTGGTGCACTTATCAAGGTAGGGGACCCGCTTCCAAAGGACGCGCCAAGGTCCCAGTACGTTTTGGAACCCGGGACGGTGGCAGTGTGGCCACTCGCAAAAGACGGACGTGAGCAGAGGTGGCGATTCTCCGCCACGAAAATGCGCGAGTATTTCGCGGCAGGTACGGCCCGACTCGGGAGGCGCGACCCCGAAACGGGACTGCGCCCCATCACCTATCTCCAGCCTGGCACTATCAAAAACATTGCCAATGGAACCTTCAAGGTCACAGGCAAGAGCCCGGAAGGCGCCCTGGAACTCGCCCTCACCGAGGGGGCCATGAAGGATGTCACCCCGCGCAGCGTGTGGAACCAGACGAGCCATTTCGCTCGCGACCACGGCACGAACCTAGTCAAGTCACTGTTGGGCGAGAAGCGATTTGAATTCCCCAAATCTCTGTATGCCGTCGAAGATTCACTGCGCTTCGTCGTAGCAGACAAGCCGGACGCAGTCATCGTTGACTTTTTCGCTGGTTCCGGCACAACTGCCCACGCGGTGATGCGACTGAATAAGCAGGATGGCGGCCGCCGACAGTCTATTAGCGTCACGAACAACGAAGTTAGCGCGGAGGAGCAGACTCGTCTGCGCTCGCGGGGTCTACGGCCGGGAGACCCAGAGTGGGAGGCACTCGGTATCTGCGACTACGTCACGAAGCCCCGAATTAAGGCTGCCGTCACGGGGCTGACTCCGAGCGGAGAAGCGGTCAAGACTGATTACAAATTCACTGATGAGTTTCCGATGGAAGACGGGTTCGAGGAAAACGTCGAGTTTTTTACCCTGACTTACGAGGCCCCGCGGTCCGTCGCTCACCATCGCTCATTCGAGGCGGTCGCGCCAATCTTGTGGCTGAAAGCTGGCGCTAAGGGCAAACGAATCGACAAGGCACTCGAAGATTTTGCGGTTGCCGAAACCTACGGAGTGCTATTCGACCTGGATGCCTCACACGCGTTCCTCAACGCGCTCAGCGCCTCTGATCAGGTGCGGGTGGCTTTCATCGTGACTGACGATGACCGGGCATTTCAAATGGTCTGTTCTGAACTGCCGCCTCACGTCGAGCCGGTTAGGCTCTATGAGTCCTACCTGACCAACTTCAAGATCAATACGGGCAGAGAGTGACCGATGAAGTACACGCTTAAAGAGTACCAGGCCGATGCGGTCGGTCAGATGCTCACCTACTTTGCCGATGCACGCGACGATTACCATGGCAAGGGCAGGAATGTCTCGTTCTCGCTTGCCGCTACCACGGGCGCGGGGAAAACCGTCATGGCCTCGGCTGTTATCGAAGGGCTGTTCTTCGGTGATCCGGACTGGGACTTCGAGGCTGATCCGGGCGCGGTGGTCCTATGGTTCACGGACGACCCGTCCCTGAACGAGCAGACGAAAGCGCGAATTCTCGATGCGTCTGGAGATAGGATCACCTACTCTCGCCTCCAGGTTATTGAGAACACTTTCAACCGGGAAAAGTTTGAGCCCGGGAACGTATACTTCCTGAACTCGCAGAAGTTGTCAAAGAATACGCTTTTGGTTCGCGGCGCCGTAGAGGATGGTAATGCACTTTTTGAACGGAACGTAACGCCTGACCTTCGACAGCACACCATCTGGGACACTATCCGCAACACCATCGAGGATGACCGACTAACCCTCTACCTGATCCTCGACGAGGCACATAAGGGTATGAGGCGTCGTACCGCTGCCGACAGGGCCGAGCAGCAAACCCTCGTGAAGCGGCTCATCAACGGCGCCAATGGAGTCCCCCCGATCCCGGTGGTGTGGGGTATCTCCGCGACGATCGAACGGTTCACCGCCGCTATGAAAGACGTCGAGGGCCGGTACCCGTATCCTCACTATGAGATCGACCCAGCGCTAATCCAGGAGTCCGGCCTACTCAAGGACGACATCCGGCTCGACTTCCCAGCTGAGAAGGGCACCTTCGACACGGTGCTCCTGAGGCGCGGTGTCCGCAAGGTCAAGGCAGCCGGCCGTCTGTGGGAGCGATACGCCGAGGCTCAAGACTCCTCCGGAGACACGGTCAACCCTCTGCTCGTAGTGCAGGTGCCCAACACTCCGTCGAAGGAATTGCTCCAGGATGCCGTGGACGCAGTCCGTGAGGAGTGGCCTGAACTTCGGGGCGACGGCATCGCGCACGTGTTTGGCGATCATGTGTCAATCCATATTGGGGATTACGAGATCCCATACATCTCACCTCAGAAGGTGCAAGAAGCCAGCCATATCCGCGTCCTGTTTGCGAAGGATGCGGTCTCCACGGGTTGGGACTGCCCCCGCGCCGAGGTTCTAGTGTCGTACCGGCCCGCGACCGACAAGACGCATATCACCCAGTTGCTCGGCCGCATGGTCCGCACGCCTCTTGCTCGCCGTATCGCTGGGGACGACGTGCTCAACTCCGTCGACTGCGTGCTTCCGTACTTCAACCGAGCAACAGCTATGGAGGTTGCCGAGATTCTACTTGGGAAAAAGCCGCAGGGTGATGACGGTAAGGGCGACACCGGCGGCGGCGCCGGCCGGAGGGTACTCATCCATCCAGTGGACATGCACGCCAACGAAGCAATCCCGACCTGCGTTTGGGAAGCATTCGACGCCCTCCCCTCACAATCTCTGCCGAAAAAGGCCGCAAAGCCCACCAAGCGACTCTCAACACTAGCTCAGGCTCTCTCCCACGACGGCTTCCTCCGCGACGCCCGGAAGGCCGCTTACACCGAGATGTTCGCCGTTCTAGACGGACTAATGTCCCGTCATAGGGACGCAATCGAGAACGCTACGCGCGGAATTCTTAATGTTGAGGGTGAGACCATAGTTGCCACAGTTGCGGGCAAAAAGGTCGCGGATCCCGAGAAGTTCCACGAGATCGCGGACGAACGGTCAATTGAGGCTGACTTCAAGAACGCCCAGCGTATCCTCTCCGCTGACCTCGCCCGTAAGTACGCAGACCACATTGCTGTAACGGACGAAGACGACGACGGCCTATTCGATGCTCACCTTGCAGTGGTAGCACTGGCCGAGATCGACGGCGTCCAAGCCGACCTCAACCGCGAAGCTACCGCGCTCACCAACAAGTGGCTGGCACGGTATCGGGTTGACATCAAAGGTCTGACTGACGAACGCCGGGCGGTGTACGACGACATTCGAGGAATGTCGGCGGAGCCTCAGCGTATCGACATCCGTCGCCCCAAGGTCCGCACTGAAGAAACCGCAGCCGACGAGAAAGGCACCAAGGTCGAGACCCGGCCGCAGCACCTCATGTCAGATGAGAGCGGCCAGTTCCCCATCGGCTCTCTTAACAAATGGGAAACGAATGTACTCGACACCGAGTGCTCCCGCACCGATTTCCTCGCTTGGTACCGCAACCCCGGACGGGCCTCGGACGATTCGCTAGCGATCGCCTACAAGGACGGCAAAGGAAACTGGCGCCGAATGTGCCCGGATTTCGTGTTCTTCCATGGCAGCGAGGACAACGTTAAGGTCTCCATTGTCGACCCGCACGGTTTCCACCTCAGCGACGCACTTCCTAAATTGCGCGGACTCGCGAATTTCACCGCAGAATATGGCGAGGAGTTCCATCGGGTTGAAGCCGTTGCGCAGATGAACGAAAAGTCTCTCCGCGTGCTTGATCTAAAGAGCGAAGATGTCCGTCAGGCCATCGAGCAGGCGCATGACGCCGAAAGTCTGTACCTCAGCAGCGCTGCAACGGACTACTACTGACACGCAGGTGGCGGCTGTGCTTGGGGAGTCATTGAGCTAATGACAGGGCAAAGCACCCGTGCCCTGCCTCGCTCACTTCAGCTTCGGCGTGGACTATCCGTGGACGAGTAATGCCTGGCGGATCCATCACAAGTCTGTGACCTGCTGCGATGCAAGAGACGCAAGCGGCCTCCGGAGCCGTGTGCGCAGGTTCGAATCCTGCCGGGGGCACTCGCCAAGGAACAGCAGAGATCAAGTGCTGACCAGGGCGGATGCCGAGAGAAGAGGGCGGGAGTCAGTCTCACTGACTCCCGCCCTTTCTCGCTATCGCTCACGGTTCGCGTGTGAGGAGTGTGTGGGCAAGCAGCCGACGCCTGCCCGCTGCTTGCGTGCCAGACCACATGCCCGCGCCCCGTCTCAATAGCCTTTCCATCCACAGGCTGAGCTGGCCAGATGAAGAGTGAGGACGGCCGGGACGAGGTTCGTGATCCGGGTCGTCGAGCAGGGGAGCTTGCGGAGGAGCCGCCAGGAGTTCAGGGTGGCGATGGCTTGCTCGACCAGCGCCCGGACCTTCGCGTGTGACCGGTTGACGGCTTGCTGACCGGCGGAGAGCCGATCCCGTCGGCCGCGGTACGGAAGATGGACTGTGCCGCCTGCGCCCTGGTAGCGCTTGTCCGCACGGCAGGTGATGCCGGCCTTGGCGAGAGCGTCGATGATGCCGTGTTCGCGCGCGGCCCAGACATCATGGACTGCACCGGCCAGGGCTGGTGAGGCCCAGAGGAGACGACTTTTCGGGTCGGCGATGACCTGCACATTCATGCCGTGCTTCCCGTCCAGGATCAGATACGCCTTCCTCGACGCGGCCCGTACCGCTGCGGCGAGCGTGGGGGGCGAGGGCGGCCAGGAGCTCGACGGGCTCGCTGATGTACCGGTAGACGGACCCGCACCTCCAACCGGATACGCGGCCTGCTCACCCAGTTCCACCCCAGCCTGGAACACGTCCTCGGGCCGCGCCTGGACCACCCCGCGGTGACCTGGCTGCTGGAACGCTACGGATCCCCGGCCGCCCTGCGAAAGGCCGGTCGCCGCAGACTCGTTGAGGTGATCCGGCCCAGAGCTCCGCGCATGGCCCAGCGGTTGATCGACGAAGTCTTCGACGCGCTCGACGAGCAGACCGTCGTGGTCCCGGGCACCGGCACCCTCGACGTCGTGATCCCGTACCTGGCCCGCTCGCTCGCGGCCGTCCACGAACAGCGCCGGGCCCTGGAAGCGCAGATCGGACAGCTGCTGGAGGCTCACCCTCTTTCCGCGGTCCTGACCTCGATTCCGGGGGTCGCGGTCAGGACCGCCGCCACCTTGCTGGTCACCGTCGGCGACGGCACCAGCTTCCCCACCGCCGCTCACCTGGTCTCCTACGCCGGCCTCGCCCCGACCACGAAGTCGTCGGGAACCTCGATCAATGATCACGTACGCCTTCTTGCCAACAGTCGTCATAGCCTGTTCCGGCGTGGGCGCGAGGGCGGCCAGCAGGTCGACGGCCTCGCGTATGTAGCGGTAGGCCGTGGCGATCCCGATGTGGAAACCTGCGGCAAGACGGGCGTAGGTGTCGCCGCAGCGCAGGTGGGCCAGGACGAGCATGGCCTGTCGGCCGCAGGTCAGGCGCCGCCAGCGTGAACCGATCCGACGACGGTGACCTGCGAGAAGACCGGAGAGATGCCGCAGAGTGCGGCTGGACAGATCGATGCCGGACGGGTAGACAAGCACGCGAAAGCTCCTGGCGTACTGGTGATCTTGGTCGTGAACCCGTCTACCAGGAGCTTTCTTCATGCCCGCCGCCGGGGCTGTCGGCTGTGACTCAGCGCTTCAGGTGGCCGCTTCAGCGATGCAGTTGGCTACAAAGCGGACCCGCGAGGGGGCCATGTTCGGGGCTGTGCGCCCTTCCATTCTGGCAGGCACCTCCGCCCCGTCGCTGAGGCATCAGGTCAACGTGCTCACGACCCTGTGCAAGTAGCTGAAGTCGTGTTCATCACGGGCACGGGCCAGGGGGCGCACCTCACGAGTGCATACGTTCAGGGCGTAGCCCCCAACTGCCCCCAAGACCCAGGTCAGACCTGGCTGCACGACGGTTCCCGCGGCGGCCGCCAAGGCTATGGTCACCGTCACAGACCGAGTCACCCACGCCATCCGGGTGCTCCTCGCAGCGGCATGGTAGTCCTCCACAGACTGGTCGATCTCGCGGCGCAGCTGGGACAGGACATCGGCAGGGTGTTCGTAGTCCCGGCGCAGCTCACCAAGCAGGCGGTGGAGTGCCCTCATCAGACGCTGGCGCTCATCGGCGTGACGGTCCCGGAAGGCAAGGACGTCAGCGGTTGGAGTGCTGGGAGCGGGGACGGGGAGCAGTCTGCTGAACTCCAGCTCCCAGGCAGGCCGACGGTTCTCGGCGGGGCCTTCGAGGGCGTAGGTGTGTGCCTGTGGCCGATCGGTGTACGGGATGTACGGGTCCCGGCTGCTGGCAGCAAGCTCTCGGGCCAGGGTGCCGATGACCAGCCGCTGTACCTCCTCCGGAACGGCGAGGACGAAAGGGTGTCGCTGGGGCTCGGCCAGGCCCAGGGAGAGGAGTTCGTTCTTGAGCCAGTAGCTGATCTTGCTGTGGTAGAGAAAGGCTTCCGGTGGGGACGGAAGCCGGGGACGGTCGGGTCTCGCAGCCATCCTCCGCAACTCGTTCCGCAGTGCTCGCGAAGCTGGACTGCTATAGGGGCCTGCTGGCCGGCGGGGCTCCTCCAGGCGATCCATGGAGCCTTCGTCGAATGTCAGAGGGACGTACAGTTGCCGCTGCCGCAGCTCCTTCAGTTCCTCGGGCACGGCGACTTCGTATTCCGATGGGGCCCGAGGCACCACGGTCGCGATGCCGTCCCAGTAGAGCAACGCCTGATGGAGAACCTCCGTCGGAGGCTTCACCAACGGGTAGTACAACAAGAACGCCAACACTCCCCCTTGTTCTGAACTCGAGCCTGGTCAGCGGCAGTTCACACTACCGGGACGGCCCGCTCGGAGCCCGCAGCTTCGCCAGCAGAACAATGTGCCCTTCTACCAGTAGATCAAGCCGCTGCTCGACGCATATGCCGAGCAGCTCGGCCGCGACCTCGACACGGAACACTCAAGCGGCCGGCTCACGCGCTGACTGGCTAACTGACGCGCTCAGTCCCACCGGCCCAACCACCCGTCAGGTTGGAAGAGGTTCACTGCCGCCCGCCAGGACCTTCAGTCTGTTTCCCTGACGTAGCAGTGCGAGTACTTACTGGAGGAGGTGAACTTGGGCAGGTCATTGCGGAAGAAATAGATTCCCCGCTCATCTCCCCCACGCATTTCATCGACCGCCTTCTTTGAAACAATCAGGCAGAAATCCTGGGTCAACGGCTTACGGTTCCCGGACCGACTCAACTGAATGAACCCCTCATATCTGCCGGGCTGGAGCACCCAACTGCCGTCCTGGAACTGGAACATTGGCTGCTGAGGGTTCTCCTGGCTGACGAGGAAGGGAGCGGGGTCGCCAGACCATTCAATCCTGATCTCGTCGGACTCGAAATCAAACTTCGGCACACCATTACTCTGCCAGTAGAAATTTGAACTCTCCGACGAAGAGATTGAACCGGTAGGGTTAAGCCGCAAACGCGCGTCACTGATTACCTCGACATCTTGCGACTTAAACCTGGTGGATACCGTCGGCTGAAAGTAGATCAGGGTTCCCTTGCCTGCTGGTCCGATTCGCATGAGATGCGGAAGTGTGACATCAAGTTTTGGCTCCCGTTGGAGCTCGGCCAAGTTATAGAGCGAGATAGCTAGGGCGACGACAGCGGCGGCTGTAGCTGCCCACTTGTGGATAGCGTCGAACCCGCCTCTTGGGCGCGTCGTTGCCCCCTCGCCACCATTTGCCATATTCCTACCTTGGCCCTGAACCGCAGTTCTCAGCACGCAGTGTTGCTCCATACGGCCAACGGAGCGAACATCTTGCCAGCGCAGCGACGTCGGCGCGCCGCATCGAGCACTCAAACAAAAGGCCCCGCCCGTCCACGACGGGCGGGGGAGGAGAAGGTCAGGTCACCCATCCCATGGCCATCTCGATCCTCCTGTTGTTCTCAGCCTCACTGTCGTCGAGAAAACCTGCGTAGCGTCGGTGGATCACCTCTGCGAATTGCTGGCCCGCCGGGCCACCTCAGCTACCGGGAGGCCTGCGCGAAGCCAGCTCGTGATGCACGTGGCACGGAGGTGGTACGGCTTCCGTGACGGACTCGCAGACTCGCGGGTCACGATCTCGGTGAGGACCTTGGTGATCCCGTGCGGTTCACGCGGGTCGTCGCAGGGGCTGTGGACGGGATCTTGGTGCATCGGCGCAGGTCATTCACGGTGAGGGCGAGGCCCTGGATTCGTCCGGGGGCCTCGCTGGAGCGCGGAGAGCACCGTGGCCTGGTCGGACGGCTGCCAACCCTGCACCGCCGCTACCAGGACGAAGCGACTCCTACCCCCTCGACAGCGTGCGCAAAGGCTGACCGCTCTCGGGGCTGAGATCGACAAGGTGGACCTGCGTGTCCTCTCCGCCCGCGGTCACCAGGCGCACCCGATCCGGCCCCACCCACGAAGCCTCGACCAGCGCGTCGGAGACACCCCCGTTGAAGTAGCCGACATGCCAGCGGCGCTTGGTCAGTCCGGATCCTTCGTCGACGTAGACCCACCACAGCGGGTCGATCATCGCCGCCCCTTCCACCACCACAAGATGCCGGTCGGAGCGACTGGGCGCCGCTTCGTTCGTCGTCACCTCGCGCCCCGCGCCGGCGAAGAGCAGCATCGGTATCGCGAGGAGCCCGATGAGGATCGCCGCCACCAGAACCAGGCTCCGGAAGAGGAGGTTTCGTACGCCGACGATCACAGCAGCTGTCAGAACAGCCAGGACCAACAAGCCGAACAGCACCGGGTGATGGAGCACCTGTGCCACCACGAGCAATCCGCCTGATCGGCTGGACCGCCAGCCGACCAATCCGGCGACCATGAGAATGCCAGCGGCCATCACAAGCCGCAGCACCCGCCGTCGGACCGTCACCTCCACCACGTCCAGCTCCTCATCTGCTCACATGCTCGCCACGAGGTAGAGGTCCTCCGAGAGGGATGAACCAATCCTCGCGTACCACGCCGTGGACGTTGGCCACACTCCACAAGAGACGACGAGACGACGGATCACGCATGGATCTCGCGGACCAGGCCGCCGTCTCCGCCGTACAGCTCCAGTGAGTACCTCAGCCCGATACGGTCCAGCAAGCCGGCGAGTCCTTGGAAACGCTGCGGATCGACGACCCCGTTCAGCAGGAGGGTCCGAGCCCTCGGCGGGGGCGATCTCCATCTGGCACCAGTTGGTTTCCACCTCGTGGCCGTACCAGGAGGACGATTTCGACCTCCCGCCCCTCCCACTAAGTGCCCTCCTCTCCTACGGATCGGGTGCCTACGGCGGTCGCCTGCTCACCGCACGCGGCAACGGACTCTGGCAGGAGTCACCGGTGGTCGTGTCGTAGACAGTTGCCGCGCCTACCAGGTGAAGCGGGTTGCTTCAGCCGCCCAGGCGGACCGAGGCGGACGCTGTTCCGGCGTCAGGCCGCGGCTTCCAGTTCCGACGCTCCGTCACTCCGACACACCGGGGCACCGGGGCATCGGCTCACCGGCTCACCGAGACCCCGACACCCCGACACCCCGACACCCCGACACCCCGACCGCGCGTACCCGAAGTCATCCACGTCTGATCCCCCCACCCCCCACCTCGTGTGACCTTGGTCTCATGGTGACGATGCGTGTCCGGTGGGGGATCCCGGTTCACGGCTGGTGCAACTGCACCCTCACAGGATGTCCACAGTCTCAACGGGACGCCCTCACGCCCGCTGGCCGTAACTGACGGTAACTGGCCCTCGGACGCCCGCTCTTGCCGTCTCGATCATGCGTGTGCCTATGGTGCCGATCACTCCTGGGCGGACTGGCCGGTCCGATTGCCCGGGAGTGACCGGCTGGCTCTTGGGGGAAGCGCCATGCGATACACCATGTCTCCCTCCCAGGGGCGTGCCTCAAGTAGCCACCCCTACAGGGAGGGAGACGCGTGATGTCACGCAAACCCCGGAAGCAGGGCAAGCGGCCCAGATGGTCGAGGAGATGGGCGACACCGATCATCGCCCTTGGGTCCTTCGGCCTGCTCGCCACCGCGGGCGTACAAGCGGAGTTGGTCAACCGGCTCCCCGGTCCGGCATCCGAGCCTGCGGCTGCCTCCCACGACTGGTACGACGACACGGCCGCCGAACAGTTGCGGCAGGACCAGTGCCTCATGACCGACGTGCTGCGTCTCGGCGGGCCGGCCATGTTCGCGACGGCGCAGGACGGCCTGAACCAGACGCCGGAGAAGCTGCACGAGCTGGCCGACCGGCAGTACTGGGAGGAAACCCCGCTCGCCGCCGCGTACGGCAAGGACCGGGAGGCGTACAAGAAGGAGCTCGACGCCCTCCACAACCGGCTCCGGGACTGGGGCAAGCCGCTCGACGGGCTGTCGCAGCCGGGTGGCTTCGACTCGCTGGCCGACTGGCAGGACCCGCCCGGCTCGATCGGCAGTGAGCAGGACGACTTCTATACGCAGACGGGTCTGACGACGTGGATCGCCGAGCGGTTCTGGAAGGACGACGGCGACTTCTACGAGGATCCCTCGCCGAGGGCCGACGGCGCCACGGTCGGCAAGGTCAAGGAGGTCGGCACACCGCTGTACGGCAGGGACCCCGACCCGGGTCTGCCGTCCGACGAGTGGAACCGCGCACTCGAGGAGCGTGCCGCCTTCCGGTACCTGGCGGACGACTCCCTGCACCCGACGGGCGCCGACGACGCCCGTATCTTCCTCGCCTCCGGTGGTTTCGCCCGTACCGCCCCTGAGCCGGGTACGGCGGAGTACCGGATCGCCGTCGAGGACCTCAAGACCCGGTTCGCGGCGTGCGCGTGGCGTGACCCGATCGACCCGAACACGGTCTACGGCGGCATCTCCCGAGCCGCCGCGGAGGAGTGGCAGCGAGAGGTCTCCTCGCAGGCCACCCAGCGCAACCAGATCCTCGACGCGAACGAGACCGCCACCACCGCCCTCACCAAGGGCGCCAAGTCCCTCGGTGAGCTGCTGGGCCAGTCGTGGGTCGCGGACCGGCTGACGCGCTGGCAGGACTACTGGGCCGCGGGCGGACTGGGCTGGGTCGGTGACGTCGACACGGTCGTCGAAGTCGTCGCGGCGAAGGGCATGTGCCTGGACGTCCAGGGGGGCGGTAACGCGCCCGCCGGCACGCCGGTGCAGATCTACACGTGCAACGGCGGCGGCGCGCAGAAATGGAAGATCGAGGAGAACGGGTCTTCCGGCTGGCATCTGCGCAACCCCGGCTCCAACAAGTGTCTCGACGTCAACAACAACAGCTCGGCGAACGGCACGAAGATCCAGGTGTGGACGTGCAACCAGAGTTCCGCGCAGACCTGGCAGGCGAATCTGCGCGGCGTCACCGCGCTGAAGCACGTCGGTACCGGTAAGTGCCTGGACCTGCACAAGTTCGACAAGGGCTACGACTCGTGGCTGTGGGGCTGCAACGGCACCGGTCCGCAGCAGTTCCGGATCGTGCCTCAGGGCCACAACGGCACCGACAACCTGGACTATCCGGACAAGGCCCAGTTCGACAAGGCCAAGGCCGGTGTCACGAGCGCGCAGACCAAGGCCAAGTCCCTCGTCGCGGATCTGAAAGCCCAGCTCGCCGCCGCGCAGAAGTCCGCCGCTGCTTCGGACGCTGCCGAGAAGGCCTCGTACACCGTCGCCGACTCGCAGGGTGCTCCCAGGGGCCGGGGTCTGCTGGTGGGTCAGCAGAAGAACCAGGTCACCCAGGGGGCCGTGGCAGCGGTGTCGGCGATGGTGAAGGCCGGTGAGACGGCCGAGGCCGCCACCCGCGCTTCGGCCGCGGACAGCGAGACCATCGCGCAGCGTGCGGTGGCGCAGGCCGCTCAGGTGAAGGCGGACTTCCGCAAGCAGGCCGCCTACTACGCCGAGTTGCAGGCGAAGGCCGCCGCGGACGGTGCGAAGCTGGCCCGCGACAACGCCAAGCAGGACGCCGCGACGGCGAAGGCCAAGCTCGACGACGCGCTGAAGGCCGAGGCCGACGCCAAGGCAGCTGCCGCGGACGCGCGGGCGAAGCGGCTGGCCGCGGAGGCGGAGGAGAAGACCGCGAAGGCGGAGAAGGAGACCGCCGCCGCCAAGCAGGCCGAAGCCGACCAGCACAAGCAGAACGCCCAGGCGGAGGCGGAGACGGCGCGGGAGGCCAAGGAGACGGCCGAAACCGCCGAGAAGAACGCCGGCGACAAGCGGGACGAGGCGAAGAAGGCCGCCGACCACGCCAAGGCCATGCGCGACGACGCCTGGGACGCGGAGCAGAAGGCCGACGCCACCCGCGCCAAGGCCGCCGCCAAGGAGGCCTACGCGGACTCGCTGGACGCGGGTGAGGCCGCGGACGCGGCGCGTGCCGAGGCGGACAAGGCCGACAAGGCAGCCGACGAGGCGGAGGCCGCGGCCGGCCGGGCACGGTCCGAGGCCAACGCCGCCACCAAGGCTGCCGAGGAAGCGGATGCGGCCGCGACGCGTGCCGAGGCCGCCGCGAAGCGGGCACGGGCGCACGCTGACGCGGCGCAGGCGGCGAAGCTGAAGGCCGATGCAGCGGTGCGTACGGCGACCGCCGCGGTGGCCGACGCCATCAAGGCGTCGGACCATGCCGCGGGCGAGGCACGGACGGCGGTGAAGCTCGCCGGCGAGGCAGCGCACCACGCCAAGTCCGCCAAGACGAACGCGGAGGCGGCCAAGAAGGAAGCCGCCGTGGCACTCGCGGCGTCAGCCAAGGCCGCCGGCTACGCGCACGTCACCGCCCAGGCCGCCGTCGACGCGTCGAACGCCGCCCAGCAGGTCGCCCAGCCGGCCAACGACGCGATCCAGCTGGGATCCCCCTACGTCACCACCGACTCCGCGGCCGGTCTGGTGGTGCTGACCGGGCAGGCGTCGAAGACGATCGCCGAACAGCAGCAGGCGGTCGCCGACGCGCACGCCAAGAACGCCAAGGCCGAAGCCGACGCGGCGAAGAACATCGCCGACCAGGCGTCCGGAGACGCGAAGCAGGCGTTCGTGCACGCGGCCAACGCCGCCGCTCACGCGGCGAACGCCCGCCAGTACGCGAAGGAAGCCCTCGGTTACGCAGCCGAGGCGGCGGGGTACGCGGCGCAGGCGGCGAAGTCGCTCGCGCGGACGATCGAGTACGACCGGCAGGCCACCGAGGACGCTGCGGCAGCCGACCGGGCCGCCGGACGCGCCGAGGGGTACGCGCAGGATGCCCGTGCCTCCGCCGACCAGGCGGCATTGGACGCGGACGCCGCGCACAAGGCCGCCGCGGAGGCCGAGCAGTCGGCGAAGGACGCCCGCTCCGCGGCAGACCGGGCCGAGGCGTTGGCGGACGAGGCCGAGCAGTACGCCAAGGACGCCGAGAAGTACGCCAAGGAAGCCCAGGAGGCAGCCGAACGGGCCGAGCAGGCGGAGAACGCCGAGCAGATCACCACGGGCACCGTCGTGGACGAGGCGGGCGTCTCCATCGGCAACATGTTCTTCGTCGTCGACAGCGCGAAGCCGATCGAGACGAAGACGCTGAAGAAGACCGAGGGCTGTGACGGCTGGTTCGACCAGCTCTTCTACGACGGCGACTGCACGGTGACCGCGGAGATCCGTTTCAAGGCGGACATCAGCGTGTACATGTGCAGCGCCGACGACCTGGACCTGGAGAGGTTCCAGTGCCCGAGCAGCGCCACGACGTACATCGACGAGTTCACCTCCAAGGAACTCACCCAGGAGACCACCAAGAACATCACGATCGAGGAGTTCAACAAGGACATCGATCCGGTGGACATCCTCGTCGGACACTGGATCAGGTGCGTCCAGAAGCTCACTCCCGGCGGGGCGAGCGGAAGCTGGGGTGGCTGCGGCTGGGCGATCGTGGACGTGGCGACCCTGTTCGCAGGCAAGATCCTCCGGCCTGTCGCCGACGCTGTCCTCGCGGTTGATGCCGCAGCCAGGACCGGCATCGGCTTCGCCGACGCCTACCGGGCGCTGCGTTCCCTCGGTGTCAGCGAGGCGGCCGCCTTCCGTATCGGCGTCAGGGGCCTCGACGGAATCGTCAAGACCTGCACCAGGACCGCCCGAACGGCTCTCGCCCCCACATCGGCCAGGAACGCTGCCGAATGCCCCACAGGGCTCATTCCCTACAACAGCGACGAGATGAGCCACCTGGCATTCAGGTACCGGACGGAGAACGGCTACTACGGAGCAGACCACAATGTGGCCGTGGCGAAGGTGCCGGGGTGGAACGACCCGAAGACCGGTGACTTCGTGGTCGCCAACAGCGGCTTCCAGGGGCACTCCGAGACAGCGATCCTTCAGAAGCTGAAGGCGAAGGGATTCGACGCCAAGCAGATCACCGCCCTTTACACTGAACGGCAGCCTTGCTCCAACTGTGCCTCCGAGTTGGCCTCAGCGCTGAAGCCGGGCACGCCGGTCACCTATTCGGTTCCCTACAACCTGGAAATCTGGAAGGAAGCGAAGGCACTGCTGGCCGAATACGTGAAGCGTGCCGGCGGTGGCCGTACGGCGCGCTCCGCGACGAGCGAGCAGCAGGCTCAGGAACAAGGGACCCATGACTGAACACGAATTCGAGCCACACCCCAGAGCCGCGCCGGAGGTCATCGCCGAGCGTGAGGCACTGGCCGGGAAGGTGTGCACGGAACTGGAACGTGCCGGGCTTCCCGTGTACCGGGGTGATCTCACCGGAGGTCCCTACACGCAGCCCGGCGCGGACGTGCACGTGACGCCCTTCATCGACGGCGGGGTCTATGTGGACTGGGAGGCCGGCGAGGACCTGAGGAGTGCCGCACTGGCGCTCCTCGAGAAGGGGATGGATCTCTCGGACCCACCTCGGCTCTTCCGCCACCATCGCAATGTGCTCCAGCACATGGAGGCCGCTCTTCAGGGGATCCTCGCCTCAGCAGGGTTCGAGATCGCGCAGCCGGACCCGCACGGGCACGGCAGCATGATCCAGGTCATGGGACACCGGGGCTGACACCCGCAAGGACGAGGACTCCTGGCAGGGCGTCGTGGCCTTCGGCGATCCGGGTCCGCTCCTCGAGCAACTGGAGCCGGGCGACCGGGTCACGGCCACCGTGTGGCGGCGCGAGATCGTCGCGCTCAGCAGGGTGGGGTCCGGCAGAGCAGTTCCCAGGCGCCACGCGACGAGCTCCAGATGAACGCGGCGTTCGGCATGCTCGCCGCGCTCGTCGCGGCTCAGGCGTTCGCGTTCGGTGCGGTACGCCTCGTCAGGCCCCGTGAGCCGTGGGCGGAGTGTGACCGGACCTGGTGAGCGCCGGGCGTGGTGGGGTGAGCGGCAGGTGGGCCGGATCCCGTCGTGCGTGGGGAGCCAGCCCGCGCGAAGGCCCCGGACCTGTCACGGTCCGGGGCCTTCGGCATCCACCCTTGAGATGAGCACAAGCAGCCAACTGATGGGCGGGCACAGGGCTTACCGGCCCTGCGCCCCTGCCCCATTCGGTGAGATATGCGAGACGGCTATCGGCCGAAACCGCATTCTGAACCGATGTCAGTGAACTGCGCACCAGGACTACCCTCGCCGTTCACCAGGTTCGCACCCAGACCGTTCAGGATGCCCACCTGGCCGAGGATGTCGATGTTCATGTCATGGGATCTGCACCCGCCGCCATGGCCGCCTTCGGACGCTTGGGCGGTGGCCGGAATACCCATGAACCCGACGCCAGCTATGACGGCGGTCGCGACAGCGACCGTACGAATCCTGCGCATATCTCCTCCTTGAACCGAATGGAGCGCGCCATCAGAAGATCCATTCAGCGCTCATTTCGGAGGCTAGAGCGACATCGCGCGGAGCGCTCATCGGGGAAGCCATCCGGAGGTTCCAGTGCTCTGATCGAGGATCAAACGGGTCACATCGGCCTCCTCCGGGCTGACAGCGGGAGGCTGCGGGTCAGGCGGCCATGTTCTGGGCCACCACCAGGAACGGACTGCCCGTCATGGCATCCGCCCGGGTGATCGGTGCCCGCAGCACGTCGGCCTGCTACGGAGGGCCGGTACGGGCGGGCGTGGCGGAGCCCGGGAGTCGTATCCAGCTCCCGGGCCCCTGGGGTGCCACCCAATTGCGCACGCCGGCGGCGTTTAAGAGGACGGATCAGTCATCATGCCGTCGTGTTCTTCCTTTGAACTACCGCACCGTGCGAGAGGTGCAGGCGAGAGTCGAACTCGCATCCGACGGCGTCCGTCCGGCCTCGGTCGATCCGGCGATCGGCGGCGATGCTGAGACTGGAGCGAGAGTCTGAGATTGACCGCGGCTGCCTCTGCCATGTTGGGCTACCCCGGCCCGTTGGTCACGCTGTGCCGGGGGAAGGACTCGAACCTTCACTGTCACCGCTTCTTCAGGCTGAACTTCAGTGTCAGCTTGCGCTCATCACGCGAACCGGTCCTCAATCCGGCCCGCGCCTGGTGCGCACCCCCGCGCTCGCACGCGGGGGCGATCATGGATGCTACCCGCGGCCAGGTCAGCCGAACAGGTAGCCGAACACCACGTCGCCGACGCGCTGGTCGGTGACCTCGGCGCCGTTGGCCTCCTCGCGGGCGAACTTGACGGCCTGCTGGAGCTTCTCGACCCGCTCCACCAGTTCGTTGACCCGTCGCGCCGGGAGGGCACCCGAGAACTTGACCGTCGTCCAGTACCCGATCGGCACGTCCTCGTAGTACACCTCGACCTGCGCCGGGTGCTTCTCGGTCGCCTCCGCCTTGACGTGGTTGCGGGGGACCTTCTTGGTGCGGATCGTGCGGACCGGGTCCGTCTTCCACCAGTCCGTCGACGGGTCGTGGGACCAGGACTCGGCGGCGTCGAGGGTCGGGAGCTTCTTGACGAACGTGTGCAGGTCGGTGAGTTGCTTCTCCAGGAAGAGGAGATAGCTGACCGGGACGTCCGCGACGATCGTCCGGCCGTCGACCGTGACGTCCGCGCGGGCCGTGCAGTTCGCCCAGTCCTTGGTGGCGGTCACGTCGAACAGCCTGGTGAGCGACGCCGACATCTCGCGCAGCACGTCCTCGGCCTGCACCTGGACCCGCGTGGACTCGGGCGGCAGTTGCTCGCCCTCCTCGTCCTTCGGCTGGTACGTGCGTGAGATACCGGCCAGCAGTGCCGGCTTCTGCACCTTCTGGTGCGCCGCGGTGATGTCCTGGAGCGACTTGCTCTTGACGCCCTTTTCGACAGCGATGATCTGGTTCAGCTTCGCCACTTGATCCCCCTTGCGAACAGCAGGAACCTACCTCGCCGTGACGCGTGCTCGCATGCTCTTTTCCGTCCGTCGCGCCCCGGCGTTCCCAGCGCCCTCGTCACCCGGACCCCGGTTCGGCGTACGTCCCCGATCGTTCAACCGCCCTCAATTCACGTACGGGCTATGACCGTTGATGCCCAGCACTTCGGACACGTCCGTTGTACGGGACACGCCCGGGCGCGGGTCGCGAACGCACCGGCCACCGTGGGTCACCGCGGCCGGGCAGGTCACCCCGCCGCCGTGGAGCGCCGCGTGACCAGCGCCTTCGCGCCCCCGGTGCACCGCTTGTCACCACCCCCGGGGGCGCACTACTGTCACCACGCCTTGGTGAACGGGAAATCCGGTGTGATGCCGGTGCGGCCCTCGCCACTGTGATCGGGAAGTCCGGCTCCGGCCCTCAAGGGGCGGCCACTGGGTCCTTGTGACCCGGGAAGGCGGAGCACGGGCGGTGTCACCCGTCAGCCAGGAGACCGGCCGAGGCGCGTTGTACACCATCCACGAGGTGCTGGAGAGGGTCTGCTGAAGCCATGCACATAGCCGAGGGTTTTCTGCCTCCGGCGCACGCGATCGCCTGGGGCGTCGCGTCCGCGCCGTTCGTCGTCCACGGAGTCCGCTCCCTCACCCGAGAGGTGCGGGAACATCCCGAGAGCACCCTGCTCCTCGGCGCCTCGGGCGCCTTCACCTTCGTCCTGTCGGCGCTGAAGCTGCCGTCCGTGACCGGGAGTTGCTCGCATCCCACCGGCACGGGACTGGGCGCCATCCTGTTCCGGCCGCCGGTGATGGCGGTGCTGGGCACCATCACCCTGTTGTTCCAGGCGCTGCTGCTCGCGCACGGCGGGCTGACCACGCTCGGCGCCAACGTCTTCTCGATGGCGATCATCGGGCCGTGGGCCGGCTACGGAATCTACCGGCTGCTGCGGCGGTTCGACGTGCCGCTGATGGTGGCCGTGTTCTTCGGCGCGTTCGTGGCCGACCTGTCCACCTACTGCGTCACCAGCGTCCAGCTGGCGCTCGCCTTTCCCGACCCGAGCAGCGGATTCCTCGGCGCACTCGGCAAGTTCGGCTCCATCTTCGCGGTCACGCAGATCCCGCTCGCGGTCAGCGAGGGGCTGCTGACGGTCCTGGTGATGCGGCTGCTCGTGCAGTCCAGCAAGGGCGAACTGACCAGGCTGGGCGTGCTGCTCACCCAGAAGACCGGCACCCGGAACAACGGCACCGAGGCGGTGGCCCGATGAAGCGCAACACGAGGATCAACCTCCTGCTGCTGATCGCCGTCGCGGCCCTCGCGGTGCTGCCGCTGGTGTTCGGGCTCGGTGACCACAAGGAGGAACCGTTCGCCGGCGCCGACGCCGAGGCGGAGACGGCGATCACCGAGCTGGACCCGGACTACGAGCCCTGGTTCTCGCCGCTGTACGAGCCTCCGTCCGGTGAGATCGAGTCAGGTCTGTTCGCCCTCCAGGCGGCCGTCGGCGCGGGCGCGCTCGCCTACTACTTCGGCGTCCGGCGGGGCCGCCGCCAGGGCGAGGCCCGCGCCGGGGAACAGCAGGGCGCGGTGCGGGTTCCCGGGCACGACGGAGCCGAAGGGGCCTGAGCCTCGTGCTGCCGATCGACGCGGCGGCGCACAGCAGCCGCTGGCGCCGCCGTCATCCCGTGGACAAGGCCGTGCTCGGGCTGGGGCTCACGGTGCTGGCGATCTCGTTGCCGCCCTGGCCGGGGGCGGCGCTGGTGCTGGTGACGGCGCTGGCCGTGCTGCTGGGACCGGCGGGCGTGCCCGGGCGGAGGCTGTGGCGGGCCTACCGGGTGCCGCTGGGGTTCTGCGTCACCGGCGCGCTGCCGCTGCTGGTGCGGGTCGGCGGCCCGGACGGGTTCGCCGCTCTCGCCGGCGGCGGCGCGGTGCGCGCCGGGGAACTGCTGCTGCGGACCTCGGCCGCCTCCCTCGGTGTGCTGCTGTTCGCGTTCACCACCCCGATGTCCGATCTGCTGCCCCGCCTGGTCCGGGCCGGCGTCCCGGCGCCCGTCGTCGACGTGGCGCTGGTGACGTACCGCATGAGCTTTCTGCTCCTGGACTCCGTGCGCCGGATCCGTGACGCGCAGGCGGCCCGTCTCGGGCACACCACGCGCGCCGCCCGGTGGCGGTCGCTGGCCGGGCTCGGCGCCACCGCCTTCGTGCGCGCCTTCGACCGGGCCACGCGCCTGCAGGCCGGGCTCGCCGGGCGCGGCTACGACGGCACGCTGCGGGTGCTGGTGCCCGAGGCCCGCGTCTCCGTGCCGTTCACGGCCGTGAGCGTCGCGCTGCTCGCCGCGCTGGCCGCCCTCACCTTCGTACTCGAAAGGCCGCTGTCATGAGCGAGGCCGCCCCCCTGGTCGCCCTGCGGGGCGCGTCGTTCGCCTACGAGGACGGCCCTGCCGTGCTCAGCGGGCTCGACTTCGAGGTGCGCGAGGGGCGGGCGCTGGCGCTGCTCGGCCGCAACGGCAGCGGCAAGACCACGCTGATGCGGCTGCTCAGCGGCGGACTGAGGCCGCGGGACGGGGAGTTGACGGTGGACGGGACCGCGGTGTCGTACGACCGGAAGGGGCTGACCCGGTTGCGGACCACCGTCCAGCTGGTGGTGCAGGATCCGGACGACCAGTTGTTCGCCGCCTCGGTGGCGCAGGACGTCTCGTTCGGGCCGCTCAACCTGGGGCTGCCGGACGCCGAGGTGCGGGCGCGGGTGGCCCAGGCGCTGGCCGCGCTGGACATCGCCGCACTGGCCGACCGGCCCACGCATCTGCTGTCCTACGGGCAGCGCAAGCGGACCGCGATCGCCGGTGCGGTCGCCATGCGGCCGCGGGTGCTGATCCTCGACGAGCCGACGGCCGGACTCGATCCCGACGGTCAGGAACGGCTGCTGGCCACCCTCGACGGGCTGCGGGCGGGCGGCACGACGGTCGTGATGGCCACCCACGACGTCGACCTCGCCCTGCGCTGGGCCGACGACGCGGCCCTGCTCACCCCGTCCGGCGTGCGCACCGGCCCGGCGTCCGAGAACCTGGCCCGCGCGGAGCTTCTGAGGGAGGCGGGCCTGCGCCTGCCGTGGGGGGTCGCCGCGGCGGAACTGCTGCGTGGCCAGGGACTGCTGGACGGTACGGCGGCCGGTCCGCGGACGGCGGAGGAGCTGGCGGCGCTGGCGGCGGAGCGGGCCGGGCCGCGCGGCTGAGAGCCGCCGGGCGCCGGCGCCGTCAGTCCTCCGCCGCGTCCCCGCCCTTCTTGCGCCGTGCGAGCAGCGTCGTACCCGCGACCACCGCGCCGATCGCCACGATCTTGGCCGCCTCGTAGGACAGGTGCGGGCCACGGGCACCGGGCAGGTCCAGGAAGATCCAGACGAGCACGCCGAGGCCGGCCAGGAGCAGGATGACGCCCCCGACCGGGCCGAGGCCCGCCCACCACGCCTCGCCGGGAACCTCCTGGTCCCGCGTCCCGTTCTGCTGCTGCTCGGATCGCATCGCGCCGTGCCCCCGTTTCGCCGGTCCTGTCCCCCCTCACCTGTTTACCCGACCGACCGGTGGATGATCGACCGCGTCCTGGAGTCTGTGACACAAGTGTCGAGTTCGGCACGGGGGTCGAGGTCGAGTGCCCGGTCGCCGGGTCGCGGGGTCAGGCCGAACGCTTGCGGGACGCCGTCTTCTTCGCCGTCGTCTTCTTCGCGGTGCTCTTCGCCGTGCTCGCCGTACTCTTCGAGGCCGCCGTCTTCTTCGTCCCCTGCGCCGACTTGCCCGCGGTCTTCTTCGCGGACGCGGTGGTCTTCTTGGCGGCCGTCTTCTTCGCCGTGGACTTCTTGCCGGCCGGTTCCTTGGGTGCGGCGCGGCTGGTCCTGCGCTGCGGGAGGGCGTGGACGTCGGCCTGCTCGGCCGGTGCCTCGCCGCGCGACTCCCGCGCCGCGCGGACGCTGCTCTCCAGGGCCGCCATCAGGTCGAGCACCTTGCCGCCCGCCGCGGGTTCGGGCGCCTCGGGGGGCGCCTCGCCGGCCGCCTTCGCGGCGATGACCTCCTCGACGGCCTCGCGGTACTCGTCGTGCAGATCCTCCAGGTCGACCTCGCCGAGGGTGTCCATCAGGGCGTCCGCGAGGTCGAGTTCCTTGTCGCGGACGGTGACGCCGGTGTCGGGGGCGACGCCCTCGGGCGCGCGGACCTCGTCCGGCCACAGCAGCCCGTGCATGGCGATGGCGTCGCCGACCACCCGCAGCATGCCCAGCCGCTCCCGGCCGCGCAGCGCGAACTTGGCGATGGCGACCTTGTTGCTCCGCTTGAGCGCCTCGCGCAGCAGCGTGTACGGCTTGGCGGCGGGGGCGCCGCTGGCGGCGAGGTAGTAGGCCGCGTCCATCTGGAGCGGGTCGATCCGGTCGCCGGGCACGAAGGCCACGATCTCGATCGTCTTGGCGGTCGGGAGGGGCAGATGGGCCAGGTCCTCGTCGGTGATCGGGATGATCGAGCCGTCCGCGTCCTCGTACCCCTTGCCGATCTCGGCCCCGCTGACCTCGCGGTCCTCCAGCTCGCAGAACTTGCGGTAGCGGATCCTGCCGCCGTCCTCGGTGTGGATCTGGCGGAACGAGATCGTGTGGCTCTCGGTGGCGTTCACCAGCTTGATCGGGATGCTGACCAGGCCGAACGAGATGGCGCCGTTCCATATGGATCGCACATTCAGCACCTTTCGAGGCGGTATCAGCAGCGTTCATACGGTTCTCATGGTTTTCGTGTGATTCTCATCGTATGACGCCGATCACAGAGGTGGAGGGGCGACGGGTCGCGCTCAGCAATCTGGAGAAGGTGCTGCACCCGGCCACCGGCTTCACCAAGGGCGAGTTGCTGCACTACTACGCGACGACCGCCGGCGTGCTCCTGCCTCATCTGCGGGATCGGCCGGTGTCCTTCCTGCGCTACCCGGACGGCCCCGGCGGGCAGGTGTTCTTCACCAAGAACGTGCCCCCGGGTACCCCCGAGTGGGTCACCACCGCCGAGGTGCCGCGGACAGAGGGCCCGGCCCGGATGGTGCTGGTGCAGGACCTCGCGAGCCTGATGTGGGCGGCCAACCTGGTGGCCGAGTTCCACACCCACCAATGGGTGATCTCCGCGCCGGCGGTGGCCGACCGGATCGTCTTCGACCTGGACCCGGGTCCGCCGGCGACCGTCGTGCACTGCTGCGAGGTCGCGCTGTGGCTGCGAAAACGGCTGGCGGCGGACGGGATCGAGGCGTATCCGAAGACGTCCGGTTCGAAGGGGCTGCATCTGCTGGCGGCGGTCCGGCCGACGCCCTCCGACCAGGTGACGGAGTACGCCAAAGAGCTCGCGGTGGAGGCGGAACGGGTGATGCCCCGACTGGTCGTACACCGGATGACGCGGAGCCTGCGGCCCGGAAAGGTTTTCGTCGACTGGAGTCAGAACGCCGCCCGCAAGACGACGGCGACTCCGTACACCCTGCGCGCGCGGGCGACGCCGACCGTTTCGGCACCGGTGACCTGGGAGGAAGTCGAGGCGTGCCGAGACGTCGGCCAACTCACCTTCCTGGCGACCGACATCGCCCCGCGGGTGCAGGACTACGGCGATGTGCTGGCCCCGCTGCTCGACGAGGAGCGGGCCAGTCCACTGCCGTGAGCCACAGCGCCCCGCACCGCGGGCACCTCAGAGCAAGGGACCAGCATGGAAACGACCCGCCCCCGTACCCTCCGCCCCGGCACCTTCCGCCGCCGCACCCTCGTCGTCGCCTTGACCGCGCTGGCCTTGGGCGCCACGTCGGTCACTGCCGTCACCGCCGCCGACCGCGCCCCGGCCGCCGCCCCCAAGGCCCAGGTGCTCCTCGACTGGAACGCGGTCGCCGTCGCCACGATCAACGCCGACGCCAAGCGGTACGCGCCCGAGCAGAACGTCTGGCACGGTTTCGTCTCGGCCGCCGTGTACAACGCCGTCGTCGGCATCGAGGGCCGCTACGCGCCGTACCGGTGGGACGTACGCGGCCCCGGCGGCGCCTCCGCCGAGGCGGCCGCCGCTGCCGCCGCGCACCGGGTGCTGCTGACGTACTTCCCGAAGTCGAAGGCCCGGCTGGACGCCGCCTACGCCAAGTCGCTGAAGAACGTCCCCGACGGGAAGGCCGAGGACCAGGGCGCCGCCTTCGGCAGGCGGGCCGCCGATCGTGTGATCCAGCTGCGCGTGGGGGACGGACGCGGCGCGGCGGTGGCCTTCACCAAGTCGCCCGCGCCCGGCGTGTGGCGCCCCACCCCGCCGGACAACACGCCCTTCCGCGTGCCGTGGCTGGCCAAGGTGAAGCCGATGGTGCTGGACTCCGCGGAGCGGTTCCTGCCGGGCGCGCCGCCCGCCACGGACACCCGGCGCTACGCCCGTGAACTGGCCGAGGTGCGGGTGCTGGGGGCGAAGAACAGCAAGGTACGCACGGCGCGCCAGACGGAGACCGCGAGGTTCTTCACCGACGTGCTGCCGGTGCAGCTCCAGGCCGCCTACCGCGACCAGGTCCAGCGGCGCGGGCTGGACCTGGTGGACGCGGCCCGGCTCTTCGCGGCGGCCAACACCGCGGCCGCCGACGCGACGATCACCGCGTGGAACGCCAAGTACACGCACGCCCAGTGGCGGCCGGTCACGGCGATCCGGCAGGCCGGTACGGACGGCAACCCGGCCACCGCGGGCGAGCCCGCCTGGGAGCCGCTGCTGCGCACGCCCGCACACCCGGACCACGTCAGCGGCCACACCGCGGCCGACGGCGCCGCGATGGCCGTGCTGCACCGGCTGACCGGCGGGAACATCGACTTGCGCATCTCCTCCGCGGTGACCGGCACGACCCGGACGTACCCGAAGGCGGCCGACTTCGACCGTGACGTGGTGGGCGCGGGCATGTGGGGCGGCATCCAGTACCGGACCAGCGGAGAGGCGGGCAGCCGGCTGGGGCACGCGGTCGGGAACTACGCGCTGGACCACCACTTCCGCCCGGTGCGCTAGGGCCTGTCGTTTGGATCGGGCGGGGGTCAGACCCTCGTCCAGGTGTTCCGGTCCCGGGCCATTGCGTGCAGGGCCTCCACATCGGCCGGTTTGAGCACGCCGCCCAGCCGGGTGAGGCCGTCGAGGTCCGTGTCCTGAAGGACGCGGACCTCGCGGACCGGGCCGGGCACCGAGACACGGGACGGGCCGACCAGGGCGAGGACGGGGTGGACCTCGGCGGTCAGGGCGTACGAGGCGCGGCCGGCGTCCGCGCGGATCCGGCGCAGCAGCGGACGCCCGTCCCGCCGTCCCAGCGTGACCATGGGGTCGGCTATCACGACGCGTTGCCTGCGGGCGTACAGGGCGTGCACGGCGAAGAGGCCGCCGGGGCCGATCACCAGGTGGTGCAGGCGGTCGCCGCCGGGCAGCGGCACGGAGTGCAGGGCGTGCCAGCCCGCGCCGTCCATCCGGTCCAGCGCCTCCCCCACGGTCTGCTCGGCCTCCAGCGCCCGGCGCCGGGGGTCGGCGCGCAGCCGGGGTCCGGGCCCGCCGGGGTCCCGGTCCAGGGCGACCAGGAGGGCCTCACCGGGCCGATTGGGTGCCAGGTCGTCGTCGGGGTGCAGGCTCAGCCGGGCCAGTTCCGCGGGGGTCGGGACCGGGGGCGGGCCGACCGTGACGGGGCCGGTGAGGAAGGGGCGCAGGGCCTGAAGGACGTCGTCCCTGCGGCCCTCGCTCAGCAGGTTGATCCGGGCCGCCTCACGGTCGTACCAGGCGATGTTCCTGCCGTCCGTGAGGCAGACGTACAGCCGTTCCCGACCGTGCCGCCAGGTCGGTACGACGCGCAGTCCGCTCATGCACATCACCCCACGACCATGGGAACAGGCGGGGTGCTCCAGGGGCAAGAACCCGGCTACCTTTGACAGGAGTTGGGACAGGCCCGCCCGAGTGGCGGTTGGGGAGGCGCTTTGCGTACCCGCAGGAAGCAACCCGACGTACCGGCTCCGGACATGCCGTGGAGCGAGATCGTGCCTGGTCTGTGGATGGGCGGGCACGAGTTCGCGGGCCGTTCGGGGCAGCTGGAGTTCGCCGTCGTGCGGGACGAGTTCGATCTCGTCCAGACCCTCCTGCGGCTGCCCGGCCACGGTCCGGACCCGGACGTCGACCACCAGGTCTGGCCGATCCCGGACGGCCCGCTCGACGGCACCCAGCTGGCCGGGGTGATCCGGCTGGCCGAGGCGGCCTGCGAGGCGCTGGACCGGGGCCGCCGGGTACTGGTGCGCTGCTACCACGGCTACAACCGCTCCGGCCTGGTGATCGCGCACGCCCTGATGCGCGGGGGCCGCTCCGCCGAGTCGGCGATCCGGCTGATCCGCGCCCGCCGCTCCCCGTGGGCGCTGCACAACCAGCTGTTCGTGGAGTACCTGCGCACGGGGCTGCCGACGGTGCGGATCCTGGAGGAGCTCGCCGAGTAGCCCGCCGCCTCAGGCCCTCCGGTCGTGACGCACAAAAAGTACGTGATACGCAAAAAGGACTTCACCAGGAATAAGGCGTACGCACGAATAATGTGCGCGCACGCATAAGGTGTACGGGCCGACCGCCCCGAACCACAGGAGCCCCGTGCCCCGCCGCCCCACCCCGCCCGCGCCCCGCGCCCGCGTCGTCACGGCCCTCGCGCTGCTCGCGGTGACCGCGACGGCCTGCGGCGACGCGGGCGAGCTGCGCGGCGCGGGGCCGACCGCGACCGCGGACGGCCCGGCCCGGCTGTGGCCCGGACTGCCGCCCGCCTCCAGCCCGGCCTTCGACATCGGCGAGGTGGACATCCAGGTCGTCAAGGGCGTCGAGGTGCCCGGCGACGACATCCGCGAGGTGGACCCGGTGGCGGTGGTGCGGGCGGAGATCACCCGCAACCCCGCCGACTACGAGGGCGCCAAGGCGCCGTACCGCGGGACGGAGAGCCGGATGGCGCAGTGCGGTGCGCCCAGGGACGGGGCCGGTACCGGCTGCCCGGTGCTGAAGCCGTACTACCGCGATCTGACCGGCGACGGACGGCCCGAGATGACGCTGGGCTTCCGGTTGCTGCCCGGCGAGATCACCGCCGTCCGCGTCTACACCGTCGACAAGCACCGCCTGGTGCAGGTCATGGCCTACGACGACGCCCTGACCGGGATCGAGATCGCCGGGCAGTCGGTGATCCTGCGGGCACCGTCCGAGGTCCCGGGGTACGAGTACCGCCTGCAGTGGAGCTGGGACACCGACCAGCGCGCCATGCTGCTCACCCACGACGAGATGCTGCGCACCGGCAGGCGGCCGGAACCGCACCGCCCCTCGGGCACGCCCTCCGCGAGCCACCGGTGAGGCTCGCCCTGCCGCAGTGGGCCGGCACCCTCGCGGTGAAGGCCGCCGTCTTCATCACGGTGATGTGCTGCGCCCTGGCCGCGCTGCTCGGCGTCCTGGTCCACGTCTCGGTGACCAACCAGACCGTCGGCCAGGCCCGCGCCCTCGCCCTGACCCGGCTGGCGGACGCGACCGAGGCCTACGAGGCCGGAGACCCGCTGACGCCGGGCGCGGCCGTCGACCCGGGAGGCCTGCCCGCGTCACTGCGCTCGCTCGCGGCGGCCGGGCAGCGCGGCACGATGGTCGCCGGCAACGACGGCCGGCCGACGATGTGGGCGGCGGGCCCGGTCGACGGCGGCCGGGCCCTCGCGGTGGCCGTCGACTACTCCCAGCAGGCCCGCACCATCGAGGGCCTGGACCGGGCGATCGGCTGGTCGTCGGCGCTGGCGATCGGGGCGACGGTGCTGGTGGGCGCGTTCGCGGTGACCCGGGTGACCCGGCGGCTGCACGCCACGGCGCGGGTGGCCCGGCGGATCAGCGCGGGCGACCTGGACGAGCGGGTGAACGACCCGCGCACCCGGGACCGGACGCGACCGCAGGACGAGGTGGCCTCGGTCGCCGCCGCGCTGGACTCCATGGCCGCGTCGCTGCAGGGCAAGCTGCTCGCCGAGCAGCGGTTCACCGCGGACGTGGCCCACGAGCTGCGCACCCCGCTGACCGGCCTGCACGCGGCGGCCGAGCTGCTGCCGCCCGGGCGCCCCACGGAGCTGGTCCGGGACCGGGTGGCCGCGCTGCGCACGCTCACCGAGGACCTGCTGGAGATCTCCCGGCTGGACACCGGGCGCGAGCGGCTGGACCTGGACACCGAGGAACTGGGCGCACTGGCGGAGCGGGTCGTCCGGGCGTCCGGGACGGACACGGCGGTACGGATCGTGCGGGACGCGCGGGTGGAGAGCGACCGGCGGCGGCTGGAGCGGGTGCTCGGCAATCTCGTGGCCAACGCTCACAAGCACGGGCGGCCGCCCGTCGTGGTGACGGTGGACGGGCCGGTGGTGACCGTGCGGGACCACGGGGCGGGTTATCCGGCGTACCTGGTGGCGCACGGGCCGCAGCGGTTCCGTACCGAGGGCGGGGCGAAGGGGCACGGCCTCGGCCTGACCATCGCGCTGGGCCAGGCGGAGGTCCTGGGCGCGCACTTGGAGTTCCGCAACGCACCAGGCGGAGGGGCGGTCGCACGGCTGACGCTGCCTCACACTGGGCCGAACGAGCGTACGGCTGACGAGGACTGACCCCTCCCCGATGGCGCACTGTGACGGGCGCCCCGGGAAGCACGCTCCTAATGTGGCGATTAGTCAGCTTCGCCCCACCCTCTCACGGGAGGTTCTCCCATGTCCCTGCGCTCTTCCCGCACCCGCCGTCTCGTCATGACGGCGGCCGGAGGCGCCCTGGCCACCGCGCTGGCGGTCTCGCCGGCGTTCGCCGGTGGCATCTGGGGCGACGACTCCGGCAAAGGCTCCGCCCCCGTCCCCGCCCCCGGTGGCGGGGGCACCGGCAACGTCCCGGCCCCCGTGCCCGGCGGCGGCGTCGGCAACGTCCCCGCCCCCGCCCCGGGTGGTGAGGCGGGCACCGGCGCCGCCGTCCCCGCCCCCGTCCCCGCCCCGGTGCCGGTCCCCGTGCCCGCCCCCGGCTTCGGTGTCGGTGGTTTCGGGCCGGGCTTCGGGCCGGGCTTCGGGCCGGGCTTCGGCTATCACGACTTCGGCGGCCACGGCCGGGTCAACGTCTTCACCGGAAACGGCGGCGTCGACGTGTTCGCCGGCAATCGCGGCGGGTTCAACGGCAACGGCGGATTCAACGGCAACGGCAACGGCAACGGCAACGGCAACGGCAACGGCAACGGCGGATTCAACGGCAACGGCAACGGCAACGGCAACGGGGTCGGCGGATTCAACGGCAACGACTGGTTCCGTAACGGCGGCAACGGCAACGTCGACGTCTACGCCGGCAACGGCACCGTCGACGTGTTCGCCGGTGGCAACCGGGGCAACAACGGCCGGGACGGCTTCGGCGGGAACGGCAACGGCAACGGCAACGGCAACGGCAACCATAACGGCGACTTCGACAACGACTTCGACGACGACTTCGACGACGACTTCGACGACGACTTCGACGACGAGGACGACTGGGACGACGGCGAGGACGGCGACTTCGACGACGGGATCGGCGGCGACGACGGCATCGGCGACGACGGCATCGGGGGCGACGACGGCCCCAACCAGGCCGCCTATCGAGGTGTCGTCACCACCGACAACCTCGCGGTGCGCTCCCGCCCCACCCTGCGCAGCCGGGTCATCGGCCGGGTCGACCGCGGCGACGTGGTGCGCATCTACTGCAAGGCGGCGGGCGACCGGGTGCGGAGCAACCCCCTGTGGTACCTCCTCAAGGGCCGCACCTGGGCCTGGGGCCCGGCCCGTTACATCAACAACGAGGGGCCCGCGCCACGCTGGTGCTGACGCCGACGGCGCACGAGCCACACCATTTGGGTAGGTTCCGGACATGACGAAGGCCGCAACCGGAACCGCCGTGGCGGCGGACGCGCCCGCCCCCGCGGCCCGTCCCCCCCGGCGCCGCGGCGTCGAACTCGCCCTCATCGTCGTGGCCGTGCTGCTCTCCGTGTACGGCTACTGTGTCGCCGGTCTCGCCAGGACCGGCACCGTCCCGCCCGGCGCGGCGGGGTACGGCGCGGGGCTCGGTGTGCTCGCGCTGCTCGCGCATCTCGCCGTCCGCCTGCGTGCCCCGTACGCCGATCCGCTGCTGCTGCCCATCGGCGTCCTGCTGAACGGGCTGGGCCTGGTGCTGATCTACCGGCTGGACCTGGAGACTCCGGGCGACCGCGCGGCACCCGCCCAGCTGGTCTGGTCGGCGCTGGGCGTCACCCTGTTCGCCTACGTCGTCGCCGCCCTGCGCGACCACCGCGTGCTCCAGCGTTACGCCTACGTGTGCGTCGCCGCCGCGCTGGTCCTGCTCACCCTGCCGATCTTCTTCCCGGCGGTGAACGGCGCCCGGATCTGGATCCGGGTCGCCGGGTTCTCCATCCAGCCCGGCGAGTTCGCGAAGGTGCTGCTGGCGGTGTTCTTCGCCGCGTACCTGGCCGCGAACCGCAACGCGCTGGCCTACGCCGGCCGGCGCGTGTGGCGGCTCCAGATCCCCACCGGCCGCGTCCTCGGCCCGATCGTCGCCATCTGGCTGGTCAGCGTCGGCGTCCTGGTCCTGGAACGCGACCTCGGCACCTCGCTGCTGTTCTTCGGCCTGTTCGTCGTCATGCTGTACGTCGCCACCGGCCGCACCGGCTGGATCGCCGTCGGCCTGGTACTGGCGACGCTGGGCGCGGTCGCCGTCGGCCGCACGGAGCCGCACGTGGCCGCCCGGATCCACGACTGGCTGCACCCGTTCGCGTCCATCGAGGCGGGCCAGGGCCCCAACCAGCTCGCCCAGTCACTGTTCGCGTTCGCGGCGGGCGGCGTCCTCGGCACCGGCCTCGGACTCGGCCACTCCGTCCTGATCGGCTTCGCCACCAAGTCGGACTTCATCCTGGCGACCGCGGGCGAGGAGCTGGGCCTGGCCGGGCTCTCCGCGATCTTCCTGCTGTACGGCCTGCTGGTCGAGCGCGGCTTCCGGGCGGGCCTGGCCCAGCGCGACCCGTTCGGCCGGCTGCTCGCGGTGGGCCTCGCCTCGATCGTGGCGCTCCAGGTGTTCGTGATCGCGGGCGGGGTGACCGGCCTGATCCCCCTCACCGGCATGGCGATGCCCTTCCTCGCGCAGGGTGGCTCCTCGGTCGTCACCAACTGGGCGATCGTGGCCCTGCTGATCCGGGTGAGCCACTCGGCCCGCAAGCAGTACGACGGGCAGGTCGCCCCATGACCCCGCACATCCGCCGCGCCACCGCCTTCTGCGCCCTGCTGCTGGTCGCGCTCCTGGTCAACGCGGCCCGCATCCAGGTCTTCCAGGCCGGCCAGTACGACGCCAACCCGGCCAACCGCCGCCACGAGATCGCCCGTTACGGGCAACCGCGCGGCGACATCCTGGTCGGCGGCAGCCCGGTGACCGGCTCCAAGGACACCGGCGAACCCCTCCGCTACGAACGCACCTACGAGCAGGGCCCGTTGTACGCCCCGGTCACCGGCTTCGCCTCGCAGGTGTACGGCACGACGTTCCTGGAGCACGCGGAGGACGGCACCCTCTCCGGAGCGGACCCGGCGCTCTTCCCCCTGTGGAAGGACTTCACCCGCGCGCAGAACGCCGGCGGCGACGTCGTCACCACCCTCGACGCCGCGGCGCAGCGGGCGGCGTTCCAGGGGCTGGGTGACCGCAAGGGCGCGGTCGCGGCGATCGAACCGGCGACGGGCCGGATCCTGGCGCTGGTCTCCACCCCGTCGTACGACCCGGCGACACTGTCGGGGAACGGTCCGGCGGTCGCCCGGTCCTGGCGCGGGCTGAACGAGGACCCGGACAAGCCGATGCTGAACCGGGCGGTACGGCAGACGTATCCGCCGGGTTCGACGTTCAAGGTGGTCACCGCTGCGGCGGCGCTGGACGCCGGGGTGATCAAAGATCTCGACAAGCGGACCGACTCGCCCGACCCGTACACCCTGCCCGGCACCACGACGAGGCTGCGCAACGAGGGCGGCCGCTGCGCGAACGCCTCCCTGCGCAAGGCCTTCGAGTGGTCCTGCAACACGGTGTTCGCCAAGCTGGGGGTGGACGTGGGCGTGACGGACATGGCCAGGACGGCCCGTGCGTTCGGCTTCAACAACACCGGCCTGCGCATCCCCTACTCGGTGGTGCCGAGCACCTTCGACACCACGGTCGACAGGGCGCAGCTGGCGCTGTCCTCGATCGGTCAGTACAACACGCGGGCCACGCCGTTGCAGATGGCGATGGTCGCGGCGGCCGTCGCCAACGGGGGCCAGCTGCGCCAGCCGTACCTGGTCGAGCGGACCACCACCCGCCGCGGCGCCACGCTCTCCACGGCCGGTGCCCCTCCGCTGCGCCAGGCCATGTCCCCCTCGACCGCGGCGCGGATGCGGGAGCTGATGCGGAACGTGGTGGAGCACGGCACGGGCAGGAACGCCGCGATCCGCGGCGCGACCGTCGGGGGCAAGACCGGCACCGCCCAGCACGGCGTCGACAACTCCGGCAGGCCGTACGCCTGGTTCGTCTCCTGGGCACAGGACGATCAGGACATGCTGCCGAAGGTCGCGGTCGCGGTGGTGGTGGAGGACGCGGCGGCCGACCGCCGCGACCTCACCGGCGGTGGCATGGCGGCACCGATCGCCCGGGCGGTGATGCGGGCGGTGCTCACCTCGTGACGGTCCCTAGGAGTCCTGCCCGGCGCCCGACTCGATGGCCTGCGTCACCTCCGCGACCCGCTCGCGCTCCTCGGCCGCGAACCGCTCGGCGTCGAGCTTCTCGGCGATCTCCTCGTCCTGGGCCATCAGCAGGTCGAGGCTGGAGTCACCCAGCTCGAGGACGCCCATGTCGACATAGGCCTGCTGGAGGCGTTTGCCCCACAGGCCGATGTCCTTGACGCACGGCACGATCCGGCTGAACAGCAGCTTGCGGAACAGGGCGAGGAACTCGGAGCGTTCGCTGTACTCCTCCGCCTCGGCCCGCGGGATGCCGAAGTTCTCCAGCACCTCCACCCCGCGCAGCCGGTCCCGCATCAGATAGCAGCCCTCGATCACGAACTCCTCGCGTTCGCGTAGTTCGGCGTCGGTGAGCTGCTGGTAGTAGTCCCGTAAGGCCATCCGCCCGAACGCCACGTGCCGGGCCTCGTCCTGCATGACGTAGGCGAGGATCTGCTTGGGCAGCGGCTTGTCGGTGGTGTCCCGGATCATGCCGAAGGCGGCGAGCGCGAGGCCCTCGATGAGCACCTGCATCCCGAGGTAGGGCATGTCCCAGCGGCTGTCGCGCAGGGTGTCGCCGAGCAGGGCCTGGAGGTTGTCGTTGATCGGGTAGAGCATCCCGATCTTCTCCTGGAGGAAGCGGGCGTAGATCTCCGCGTGCCGGGCCTCGTCCATGGTCTGGGTGGCCGAGTAGAACTTGGCGTCCAGGTCGGGGACCGACTCGACGATGCGGGCCGCGCAGATCATCGCGCCCTGCTCGCCGTGCAGGAACTGGCTGAACTGCCAGGAGGTGTAGTGCCGGCGCAGCTCACCCTTGTCGCGTTCGGAGAGCTTCGCCCAGTGTTTGGTGCCGTACAGGGAGAGCGTCTCGTCGGGGGTGCCGAGGGGGTCGTACGGATCGACCTCGAGGTCCCAGTCGATCCGTTTCTGCCCGTCCCACTGCTTGTCCTTGCCCTTCTGGTACAGGGCCAGCAGACGGTCGCGTCCGTCGTCGTACTCCCAGTTGAACCGGGCCGCCCCGGTCGCTGGGACCGGCCAGAGGGGCTCGCCGGGGTCCATGGCGTACAGGTCGAAGGTCGACATGCTCGCAGGCTCACACGTAGTAGACGCGCGGTCAACAAGTGGCGCGCAAGGGATTGACGGGCTTGCTGACAGGCAGTCTCATAAGGGCATGACGACCCTCACCGATGCCGAAGCCCTGGAAGGGCTGCGCGACGCCCTCGGACTGCTCAAGGATCGCGAGCAGGTCGCCGAGCGGCTGCTCGACTCGTCCGCCAAGCACTCCTTCGACCCGGACAAGGAACTGGACTGGGACGCGCCCTTCGAGGAGGGCAAGTGGTTCTGGCCGCCGGAGCTGGTGTCGCTGTACGGCACACCGATATGGAAACGGATGGGCGAGGAGCAGCGGATCCTGCTCTCCCAGCACGAGGCGGCGGCGCTGGCCTCGCTGGGCATCTGGTTCGAGATCATCCTGATGCAGCTGCTGGTACGGCACATCTACGACAAGGCGGCGACGAGCGCGCACGTGCGCTACGCGCTGACCGAGATCGAGGACGAGTGCCGGCACTCGAAGATGTTCGCCCGGCTGATCGAGCGCGGCGAGACGCCCTGGTACCCCGTCAGCCGCACCCACCAGCACCTCGGGCGCCTGTTCAAGACGATCTCCACCACACCCGGCTCGTTCACCGCGACCCTGCTCGGCGAGGAGGTCCTCGACTGGATGCAGCGGCTGACCTTCCCCGACGAGCGGGTGCAGCCGCTGGTCCGCGGGGTCACCCGCATCCACGTCGTGGAGGAGGCGAGGCACGTCCGGTACGCCCGTGAGGAGCTGCGGCGCCAGATGGTCACGGCTCCGAAGTGGTCCCAGGAGTTCACGCGGATCACCTCCGGCGAGTTCGCCCGGGTCTTCTCGGTCGCCTTCGTCAACCCCGAGGTCTACGCCAACGTCGGCCTGGACAAGCGGGAGGCGCTGGCCCAGGTGAAGGCGAGCGGTCACCGGCGGGAGATCATGCAGACCGGCGCGAAGCGGCTGACGGACTTCCTGGACGACATCGGGGTGCTGCGGGGGGTGGGGCGGCGGCTGTGGAAGTCGTCGGGCCTGCTGGCGTAGGGGCCGCTCGTCGTACGGGTGCGGGTGGTACGGGGCCGGCCGCGCGGTTCCCCGCACCCCTTCACATCGGCGTGCCCGCACGGCGGTGCGCCCGCACCCGCCCGGCTACCCTGCCCCATATGACCCCCGCCGCGCCCTCCCCCGCCTATCGCCGTCTCAGCGTCGAGGAACGCCGCAGCCAGCTGCTGGACGCCGCACTCGGCCTCTTCGCCCACCGGGCCCCGGAGGACGTCTCCCTCGACGACGTGGCGGAGGCGGCCGGGGTCTCCCGCCCCCTGGTGTACCGGTACTTCCCGGGCGGCAAACAGCAGCTGTACGAGGCCGCCCTGCGTTCCGCCGCCGAGGAGCTGCGGCTCTGCTTCGACGAGCCGCGCGAAGGCCCCCTCCTGCCCCGGCTGTCCCGCGCCCTGGACCGCTATCTCGCCTTCGTCGACCAGCACGACGCGGGCTTCCAGGCCCTGCTCCAGGGCGGCAGCGTGGTCGAGACCTCCCGTACGACCGCCATCGTGGACGGCGTGCGCCGGGCCGCGGCCGTGCACATCCTGCGCCATCTCGGCGTCACGGACCCGGGCCCCAGGCTGCGGATGACCGTCCGGATGTGGATCACCGCGGTCGAGGCGGCCTCCCTGATCTGGCTCGACGAGGACAAGCAGCCACCCCTCGGCGAACTGCGCGACTGGCTGGTGGACCAGTTCGTCGCCGTCCTCTCCGTCACAGCCGCCCGCGACCCGCAGACCGCGTCGGTCGTGGCCGCGCTGGCCTCGGCGGATGGCTGAGACTGGTGCCGTGAAGAGCGAAGAGACCCCCTTCGAGGGCGGGCCCATGGACGGGCGGGTCCTGCCCGTGCTCCTCGGGATCACCGGGCACCCGCCGAAGACGTACCGCATCCCGGTCCCCGACCCGCACGGCGGGCCGCCCACCGTTGTCGTCTACCGGCGCGAGCCCCGCGGGCAGGGCCGCCTCACCCGGCGCTGGAAGTACGTCCACGATCCCGCCGGCGTCCAGGGCGGCGGCCGGCCCAGGTGGCCGTGGCGGAAGCCACACGCCACGCCGGAAGGCAAGCCGGACGACGCGAACGGGTGACCTCCTTACGCCATCCCGCGCACGGTCGGCGCGCGGGCCGCGCGAGCACGTCACATGCTCACGGTGCGGAGCGGACCCGCCGCCCCGCACCGGAGGTGATGACGTGTCAGGAAGGCTACTGCGCCTGGTGTGTACGGCGACCGTGGCGGCCCACGCCGTTCTCGCAGCCGTACCGGCGGCGGCCGCACCGGAACCGGCCGCGCCCGAAGGGCGGGGGGTTGCCGCCCTGCTGACGGATCTTCAGCGGCTGTACCGCGAGGCGGAGAAGGCCACCGAGGCCTACAACGCCACCGAGGAGCGGCTGAAGAAGCAGCGCGCCGTGGCACGGCGGCTGGACACCGAGCTGGCCCGCGCCCGGCTCGCCCTGCACGACAGCCGGGGCGCCGCCGGCCGGCTGGCCCGGCAGCAGTACCAGGGCCGCAGCGACATCTCGCCGTACGTCCGCCTGCTGCTCGCCCGTGACCCGCAGCACGCGCTCGAACAGGGCCATGTGATCGGGCAGCTGGCGCTGGAGCGGGCCAGGACGGTGGCGGAGCTGGCCGGCAGCGAGAAGAAGGCCGGCGAACTCGCCCGCAAGGCGCGGGCCGCGCTGGACCGGCAACTCGCCCTCACCGAGCGGCGGAAGAAGGAACGCGACGAGGTGCGCGAGCGGCTCGGCGAGGTGGAGGCGCTGCTCGCCTCGCTCACCGCCGAGCAGCTGACCGCGGTCGCGAAACTGGAGAACGACGGGATCGCCGAGGCACAGAAGAAGTTCATGGCCGCCGGCGCCCCGAGCAGCAGGCGTCTGCCGACCCAGGAGGGCGACCGTGCGGTGCGCTACGCGGTACGGCAGCTGGGGAAGCCGTACGAGTGGGGTGCCGAGGGCCCCCGGTCCTACGACTGCTCGGGTCTGACCTCACAGGCCTGGGCGGACGCCGGGACACCGATCCCGCGCACCAGCCAGGAGCAGTGGGCGCGGCTGAACCGCGTCCCCCTCAAGGAGCTGCGCCCCGGCGACCTGGTCGTGTACTTCCCCGAGGCCACGCACGTGGCGATGTACCTGGGCGACGGCATGGTCGTCCAGGCTCCGCGCCCCGGCGCCAAGGTCAAGGTCTCCCCGATCGCGGCCAACCCCGTCCTCGGCGCCGTACGCCCCGACCCCCGGGGAAAGCCCCTGCGGCGTTACACACCGCCGAGGCTTCCCGAGGGGGCGCTGGACGGCAAGGACGACGGGTACGCCTCGGCGACGGCTCCCGAGCGACCGCTGCCGCGGGCTACGCCCCCGCGCCGGAGCCGGTGACCTCGGCCAGGTAGGCCGCCGTCCGCTCCGGCTCGTAGAAGAAGTTCTCGAAGTCGGCGGGGTCGTTGAAGCCGTTGGCGAAGCGGTCGGCCACCGGCTGGAGCTGGCCGGCGGCGCCGAGCAGGTTGAGGATGTGCTCGGGCGGCGGGGCCAGCATGGCGTTGGTCCACTTGGTGACGTGCCGGGCGGTGGCCCAGTAGCGGTCGAACGTCTGCTGCATCCAGGCCTCGTCGAACGGCTTGTCGCCGTGCTCCAGGATCGCGTCGAGGTAGGCGGCGGCGCACTTGGACGCCGAGTTGGAGCCCTGGCCGGTGATCGGGTCGTTGGCGACGACGACGTCGGCGACCCCCAGCACCAGACCGCCGCCGGGCAGCCGGCCGACGGGGTTGCGCACGGTCGGGGCGTACCGGCCGGCGAGTGTGCCGTTCGCGTCGGTCAGTTCGACCTTGGTGGCCCGCGCGTACTCCCACGGAAGGAACTTCTCCATGAGTTCCAGGGTCAGGGAGAGGTGCTCCGCGGGGTCCTTGACGCCGTGGAAGGCGTCCAGCGGGCCGCCGGGTATGCCCTCCCAGAACAGGATGTCGGCGCGGCCGGAGATCGTGAAGGTCGGCATCACGAACAGCTCGCCGACGCCGGGCACCAGGTTGCAGCGGACCGCGTCGAACTCCGGGTGCTCCGGGCGCGGGCCGAGGCCGTGCACGTACGCGACGGCGAGGGCCCGCTGCGGCTCGGCGTACGGGGAGCGCTCCGGGTCGCGGGCGAACATCTGCACGAGCTCGCCCTTGCCCGCCGAGACCAGCACGAGGTCGTAGGTACGGGAGAAGTAGTCGAGGTCGCCGACCGCCGCGCCGTGGATGACCAGCTGGCCGCCGCGCTGCGCGAACGTCTCCATCCAGCCGGCCATCTTGACCCGCTGGTCCACCGACTGGGCAAAGCCGTCCAGCTTGCCCACCCAGTCGATCGCCCGCTGCGAGGGGCCCGGGTCGAACGAGCCGGGGGCCGCGACCGAGACGCCGAGCCCTTCGATCTTCGGGGCCTGGGACTCCCAGAAGTTCAGCTTCAGGTCGCGCTCGTGCTGCAGGGCAGTGTGGAACATGCACTGCGTCGACATGACCCGGCCGGAGCGGATCTCGTCCGCCGTCCGGTTCGACATCAGGGTGACCTCGTACCCGTGCGACTGGAGTCCGAGGGCGAGCTGGAGTCCGGACTGGCCGGCTCCGACGACGAGTATCTTCCGCATGCGGGTGGTGACTCCTAGGTCGGGTCTACTCAGGTGTTTCGTCGAGCGCGTGGCCGACGAGAGCCAGGAGGGTCTCGATCGCGGATATCCGGCGCCGCGCATCCATGATCATGACAGGTATGTGCCGCGGGATCGTCAACGCCTCCCGCACGTCCTCGACCTCGAAGCGCTCGCTGCCCTCGAAGTGGTTGACCGCCACGACGTACGGCAGCCCGCAGCTCTCGAAGTAGTCGAGCGCCGGGAAGCAGTCCTTCAGCCGGCGCGTGTCGGCCAGCACGACCGCACCGATCGCGCCACGCACCAGGTCGTCCCACATGAACCAGAACCGCTGCTGGCCCGGGGTGCCGAACAGGTAGAGCACCAGGTCGTCGTCGAGCGTGATGCGGCCGAAGTCCATGGCCACCGTGGTGGTCAGCTTGCCCGGCGTGGCGGTGAGGTCGTCGGTCTCCTCACTCGCCTCGGTCATCAGCGCCTCGGTCTGCAGCGGCGTGATCTCCGAGACGGACGTGACCAGTGTGGTCTTGCCGACGCCGAAGCCGCCCGCCACCACGATCTTGGTGGCGATGGGGGCACGGGTGCGGTCCGTCTGCCAGGACTTCAGGTTCTCGTCGGGATCGACGAGCGGGGAGACGCCACGAGCGGCGTCAGAGACGACGGAGTCCACTCAGCACCCTTTCCAGCAGTGCGCGGTCCGGCCGGCCCGTGCCGTGACCGGTTCCCGTTCCGTACACACGGATCTTTCCCTGGTCCGCGAGATCGCTCAGGAGCACTCGGACCACGCCGAGCGGCATCTTCAGCAGCGCGGCGATCTCTGCCACCGTCCGCATCCGGCGGCAGAGTTCGACGATGGCCCGCAGCTCCGGCATGACCGTGGACCGCAGGGAACCGTTCGTCAGTTCCTTGCGCTCCTCGGGCGCCTCCAGCGCGGCTGTGCTCGTGACGAAGGTCTCCACCAGCAGCACGTGCCCGAAGCGGGTACGGCCGCCGGTGAGCGAGTAGGGACGGACGCGGGCGGGCTTGCGGTCGCCGCCGCGCACCGGGAGCTTCTTCGGCGTACCGGGCGTACTGCTCATCGGGTACTCCCCGTCGGTTCGGTCTCCAGGGATTTGCGCAGCTCGCTGCGGAGTTCGGGGGTCAGGACATGGCCGGCGCGGCCCACGAAGAGTGCCATGTGGTACGCCACCACGCTCATGTCGCAGTCCGCGGAGCCGTGCACGCCGAGCAGCGAGCCGTCGCTGATCGACATCACGAACAGGCTGCCCTCGTCCATCGCGACCATGGTGTGTTTCACCGGGCCGAACTCCAGCACCTTGGCCGCACCGATGGTGAGGCTGCCGATGCCGGAGACGATGGTGGCCAGGTCGGCGGAGGAGCCGCGCGGGCCGGTGGGCCGCGTCTCGCGCGCCCCACGCGCGGCCGCGTTCCTTCCGGGGTCGGAGGAGAGCAGCAGCAGCCCGTCCGAGGAGACGACGGCGACGGACTGGATGCCGGGCACCTCCTCGACCAGGTTCGTCAGCAGCCAGTGCAGATTGCGGGCCTCACTGCTCAGTCCGAACGTGCTGGGCGCGGTCAACTGCTTGCCTCCTCGACGGTGCCCCCCGTGGATTCTTCGGCATGTACATGTGCTTGGTCGGTCTCCGCGGCGTCGCGGTTCGTGGTCTCGTGCGCCCGCTCCGGTGCCCCGCCGGACAGGGTCGCCGTGCGGCCCGTCCGCTCGGTCATCTCGGCCTCGACGTCGCGCCGGCCGGCCTCGGCGCCCTGGCGGAAGCCGCCCAGGCGACGGCGCAGGGCGTCGGCGTCGACGGAGCCGCTGCGGGGCCGGGGCGCCGACGCGGGCGTGTTGATCTTCGGCGTGCGCTTCGGCAGCCCCTTGTCGGTGACGAGCTCGGGCTCGTCCCCCTCGTCGGGGGTGCGCTCGTGCGTGTCGGGGCCGATGGCATAAGGGTCGAAGGCGGTGGGCGCCGGGGGCTGGACGGGGGCCGGGGCCGGCTCGGTCGCCGGGTCCTGGGGCCGCTCGTCCTGCGGGGCGGGCCCGGCGGCCGGATCCTGGACGGTCGGCCACGCCGGACGCCGGTCCGCGTCCCGGTCCTGCTCGGCGGGCCGGTCGGTCTCCGTACCCGGGTGGGTCTGCGTGCCCGGCTCCCCGGGCACCTCCCGGCCCTGGTCCGCCTGGCCACCCGGCCCGGCGGCGGACTCCCGGTCCTGCCCGCTCCCGCGGCGCGGCTCCGTCTCCTGGCGGTCCTGTGCCGCACGGCGCCGGCCGGCGCCCCGGTCCAGGTCCTGGCCCTTGCCGGGCTCGCCAGGCTGTTCCGGCACCAGGAGTTCCATCGTGGTCTCGGCCGGCGACTCGGGAAGCTCCCGCTCGGCCGCCGGCTCCTGCGCCCGTACCGTGCGCTCCGCCAGCGCCACCAGCGGGTCGCCGCTCTCCGAGCGGCCGTGCAGGACGTTGGAGTTGGCCTCCGCGTCGGCACCCGGCAGGGAGAAGCCCTGCGCACCCTCGGAGAGGGAGGCGGGCGTGGGGGCCGGCACGGCGGCGGCCGAGGCCTCGGCGAGCAGCGACTGCGGCAGCACCACGACGGCGGCGATGCCACCCTGCTTCTGCTCGCGCAGCTGCACGCGCACCCCGTGCCGGTGGGCGAGCCTGGCGACGACATACAGGCCGAGCCCCAGACCGTCCTCGCCCTCCTGGTCGTACGGCGACCCGGGGTCGAAGTCGGACAGCCGGGCGTTGAGCCGGGTCATCCGCTCGTCGGTCATGCCGATGCCCTCGTCCTGGACGGAGAGCATCACCTCGCCGTTCTCCAGGAGCCAGCCGGAGACCTCGACGGGCAGGTCGGGCGGGGAGAACGAGGTGGCGTTCTCCATGAGTTCGGCCAGCAGGTGGGACAGGTCGTCGGCGGCGAACCCGGCGATGTGCGCGTGCGGCGGCAGGGCGGTGATCCGCACCCGCTCGTACCGCTCGATCTCGCTGACCGCGGCCCGTACGACGTCGACCATCGGGACCGGGTTCGCATGCTGCTGGACGTGCTCGGTACCGGCCAGCACGAGGAGGTTCTCGCTGTGCCGGCGCATGACGGTGGCGAAGTGGTCGAGCTTGAAGAGGGTGGCGAGCCGCTCGGGGTCCTGCTCGCGCTCCTCCAGGCCCTCGATGACACCGAGCTGCCGCTCCACCAGGCCGAGGGTGCGCAGCGCGAGGTTGACGAAGGTGCCGCCGATGCTGTCGCGCAGGCGCTCCAGCTGGGCGGCCGAGTCGGCGAGTTCGGCGCGCAGCCCCTCACGGGCGTCGGCCATCTTCTGCCGCTGCCCGACCAGGTGCTTGCGGTCGGACTCCAGGGTGGCGATCCGCCCGTGCAGCGCGGCGGCGTGCGCGTGCAGGGCGTTGACGGACCGGACGACCTGGGCGAACTCGTCGTTGCGGCCGGTGAACTTGACCGGTTCCGCGGCGGCCGGGTCCTCGGCGGCGGCCAGCCGGGCGGAGCCGAGGCGCAGCACGGCGAGCGGGCGGGTGAGGCTGCGGGCCATGCCGGTGGCGACGCCGACGGCGAGCAGCATCAGGGCGCCGAGGATCGCGATACGGATCTCCAGGGCGGTGACGTCGTCGTCGCGCAACTGCTCCAGGGCGGTGGTGCGGCGCTCGTAGAGGGAGGACTCGACGCCGCGCATCAGCTCGACACGGGCGGTCAGGGCCGCGTTCAGCTTCTCGGCGCTGGTGCCCAGGTCCTGGTCGGACAGGGTGGGCTGGTCGGTGAGGGCGGCCAGGTACTTGTCGGCGTTGTTGACCTCGGGGCCGGTGACCGTGGAGTCGTAGGTGCCGCGGGCCGCCTTGGTGGCGGTGTCGTGGAAGTCGGCGAGCGCGGACTCGGAGCGCAGCCGGGCCTGCTGGGCGGCGGCGGTGAGGGCGCCGCGCTGCTTGCCGTCGGCCTCGGAGGAGACGCGGGTCTCGGTGGTCAGGCCGGTGGCGGGGTCGTAGACCGACTCGGTGCTGCTCGGCACGCTGAGGGCGGCGAGGAGCAGGCCCCGGGTGGCGGCGGCCTGCTGGACGGCGGTGTCGAGTTCGGCGAGGGCGTACGCGCCGGAGCCCGCGCGGGGCGGGAGCTGTTCGGCCAGGTCCTCGGCGAGCCGGTGGAGTTCGGTGATGGCGCCGGAGTAGGCCTCGTGCGCTTCGAGAGCGCCGCTCTGTCCGGTGAGCGCCGCTCGCCGCACGCTCGCGATGGCGTCCAGGTCCGCACGCAGCTGGGCCGGGGTGTCGGTGTTGGCACGCATCTCCTCGACCTGCCGGTCGACCCGCGCGCTGCGCTGTTCCGAGGGCGCCTTGGACTTGGGCCGGCCCGCCGCGATGTAGGAGGTGACCTCGTCGCGCTCGTCCGCGAGGGAGTGGGCGAGCGTGAGCGCGTCCTGCGTCTGCCCGCTCAGGGTCACCAGGTCCTGGCTGTCGCTCAGCTGCCCGGAGGCGGCTATCACGGAGGGTGTGCCCGCACCGGCGATGGCGGCGGCCACGACCGCCACGGCCACGATGAGCCGGTTGCGTACGTGGGTGGGACGGCCCCTGCCGACAGAGGTGCGCTCCGCGCCCCCCTCGGAGGCCGCCTGCTTGCCTGTGCGCCGAGGCCGCGTCATCTGCACCGGTGCTCACATTCCTGACTCGTGTACCCATGGGCCCGGGTGACGTCCCGTCAACTGGTGTGCACACCACCCGGTACGTACGGTCCCCGACCCTCCCAGTGCCGGTGGTCAGTCATCGCACATCACCCGACCGGCCACCCGAAGGAGTGAACATCGGAGGGGAGTTGGCGGGCAAGTTCCTCCGGCGCTTGCGACGGCCCGCGACAGCGGGCCGGTTGGACGTCTGCGGCGGGCTTTGGCAGTATTCGCCGCCACGCCTTCCCGGAGTCCGCCATTCCAACCCAAATCCGGCGCCTGACCTGCGGCGGTACGGCGATTCGACGACCCTTGCCACCCTTCTGCGAACGCTGTGAAGGGCTCGTGCAGACTGGGCTGATGCGCACGGAACTACTCTCCCGGCCCGGTGACCCGGCTCACCCCAACGAGGACTTCGCCGGTGTCGGACTGCCCGCCTGCGGACAGGGCGGTTCCCTCGTGGTGCTGGACGGGGTGACGCCGCCGAGGGACGGCACCGGCTGTCTGCATTCCGTTCACTGGTACACCGCGCGCCTGGGCGGCGCCCTGACCGAACTGACCGTTTCACTGCCGGATGTCCCCCTGCACGACGCCCTGGCCCGTGCCATCGCGCGTACCGCTGACGCGCACCGGGCGACCTGTGACCTTTCTCACCCACGAACCCCCCAGGCAACGGTGGTCCTCGCCCGCTGGTCGCAGGAGACCGTCGAGTACCTGGTCCTGTCCGACTCGGCCCTCCTGGTGGAGTCCCCCGACGGCCTGGTCACGCCCTGCCTCGACGACCGCCTGGCCCGGCTCCCCCGGGCGACCCTGGCCACCGACGCGCTGATCGACGCCACGGTCCGTAACAAGGAGGGCGGGTTCTTCACGGCCGCCGCGGATCCCTCGGTGGCCGCGCGAGCCGTGACCGGGGTGCTGCCGCGCGAGCGGGTGCGGGCGCTGGCCGCCCTGACGGACGGCGCGAGCCGATGGACGGAGACGTTCCGCGAGGGCGACTGGACGGACCTGTTCACCTTCGTCCGCAAGCAGGGCGCCGAGGCCCTGATCGACCGGGTACGGGCGCTGGAGACCGCCGACCGCGAGGAACGCACGCATCTGGGCCGCAGCAAGACCCACGACGACGCGACGGTCGTGTACGCGGAGCTGTGAGCGCGGGCGCTACCTCTCCATCCCGGAGTTCATCTGGTGCAGCAGCCTGGCGAGTTCGGCCACCTCACGGCGGTCCCAGTGGTCCAGCTTGCTGACGTAACGGGCACGGCGGGCCTCCCGGACCCGCTGCACCCGGGTGCGCCCTTCCTCGGTGAGGTGCACCAGCCAGGCGCGGCCGTCCGCCGGATCGGGTTCCCGGGCCACCAGGCCCAGCTCCTCCAGGGCGCGCAGCTGACGGGACATGGTGGCCTTGCCGATCCCGATGTAGGCGGCGAGGTCCGTGGCCCGCTGCCGGCCGCACTCGTCGAGGCGTACGAGCAGTCCGTACGCCGCGGACTCCAGGTCGGGGTGGACCTCTCGGGCCATCTCGCCCTGGTTGGCGCGGGCCCGCCGCAGGAACACCGTCAGTTCGCGTTCCAGCTCCAGGAACTCGCGGTCCACACCACTTCGCGACGCGTCCGCCTCGCCGTGCTGCCTGCCGTCGTTTCCACCCTCGTGCACGTCAGCACCTGATCCGTTTTCCTGGTCGTGAAAGTTGCCGCCGACGGCGGTCATCACCGCAGCTCTGTCAGTATTTCGCAGGCATGGACCAACGGCAGCCCCCGGACCCCCGTACCGCCGTGGACGGGCATCGGCGCGAGCGCCGCGCCGCCCCGCCGGGAAGGGACGGCGGGGCGGCGGGGCTGGGTGGTGAGCCCGGTCGGGTGTGATCACTTGACGACCACACCGCCGGAGCCGTCAGGGGCAGGCGGCGGAGGCACCGGGGCCGGCTGCGGAGCCGGGGCCGGCTGGGGAGCGGGGGCAGGGGCCGGAGCCGGAGCGGGGACCGGCTGCGGGGCCGGAGCCGGCTGCGTGTCGGTGGAGCCGTTGCCGGTGTCTCCCGGATTGCCGGGCGCGGACCCGTCGGGGTGACCGTCGGGGCACGGCCGGCCGTTGCCGCCACCGCTGCCGCTGCCCCCGCGACCGTCCTGGCCGTCCCGGCCGCCGCAGTTGCCCCGGCCGCCGCGACCGCCGTTGCCACCTGTCCCGCTCTGGCCCGGCGCGGTGCAGACGGGCGGGACGGTGCCCGTGCCGTTGCCGCCGTTGCCTCCGTTGCCTCCGTCGCCGGGGCGGCAGTAGTCGTCGTGGCGGTCGTGACGGTCCTTCTTCTTGTGCTTCTTCTTGTGCTTTTTCTCCCTGTGATCGTCATGCTTCTTGTGATCGTTGTACTTCTTCTCGCCGCCGTGCTTCTTCTCGTCGCCGTGCTTCTTCTGGTCGCCGTGCTTCTTCTGGTCGCCGAATTCGATCGACTGAACCTGCTGGGTGGCCGCGGGTGCGGCGGACACCGTGCCGGCCGGTACGAGTACGCCGGCTGCCGCGAGGAGAATGGAGGCGACGGTGGTCATTGTGTATGCGCAAGCCTTGTGTTCCATGAGAGCTACTTCCCTATCAATACGGACCAGTCGCGTTCGAGATACGCCTTTCGCCAGGCCTCGACCTCGCTCTTCGGCATGTGGTACTTCTCGGCGATCTGGGCCTCGGTGGCGCCGTCGTTGAGCAGGACGAGGACGACCCGAACCTTGTCCGCCACGGAGAGGTCCGCTTTCGCCTTGTCCGGCAGGTCGCTGTACTCGGTGCATTCGTCGGTGCCGGGTTCACCGGGCTCACCGGGCTCACCGGGTCGGCCGCTCTCGCCGCCGTCCCCTCCCCTGCCGCCGTCTCCGCCCGCGCCGCAGCCCGCGGAATCGGTGGAGACGGACGCGTCCTCCGTGGTCGTGGGCCGGTGGTCCGGTGCGGGGTCCGAGCCCGCGCGAGGGGCACAGGCGGCGCCTGCCGCGAAGGCGAGGGCGGCCAGCGCGAGGGCGATCGAACGTCGCCGGAGCTGAAATGACATGAGGTTCTCCAGGTAGGCGAGACGGGGCGGCGGGGTGAGGGTCATGGCGGCCCTCACCCCCGCCGCTGGGGGTCACTCGGCGTTGCCGCCGTCGCCGCCGTCGCCGCCTACGACGCCACCGGCACCGCCGTCACCGCCGTCACCGCCGGTCGTCCCACCGGTACCGCCGTTACCGCCGTCACCGCCCAGAACGCCACCAGTACCGCCGTTACCACCGGCACCACCGGTCGTCCCACCGGTACCGCCGTTACCGCCGTCACCGCCCAGAACGCCACCAGTACCGCCGTTGCCACCGGCACCACCGGTCGTCCCACCGGCACCGCCGTTACCGCCGTCACCGCCCAGAACGCCACCAGTACCGCCGTTACCACCGGCACCACCGGTCGTCCCACCGGCACCGCCGTTACCGCCGTTACCTCCGGTCGTCCCGCCGGCACCGCCGTTACCGCCGTTCCCGCCGGTCCCGCCGGTCCCGCCCTTGTTGTGGTCGCCCTTGTTGTGGTCGCCCTTCTTGTGGTCGCCCTTCTTGTGGTCGCCCTTCTTGTGGTCGCCCTTCTTGTGGTCGCCCTTCTTGTGGTCGCCCTTCTTGTGGTCGCCCTTCTTGTGGTCGTCGTGCTTGTTCTTGTGCTCGTGCTTGTCATGCTGGGAAATCGCGGTCACCGACGAAGTGGGCGTCGAGGACGCGGAGGCCGCACTCGCCGGCAGGATTACACCTCCGACGGCCACCACGGTCGATGCCACTATTGTCGCGATACGGATTCCGCGCTTCTGCCGGGATTCCTGCTTGTTTTCGTTCGTACGAGTCACGGTTTTTCTCCTGCCTTTCCGAGGGGCCCTTGCCTTATCCGGTGTTTCCGGTGCGGCCCGCACTTCAAGTAGGCAGGAACGACGGAACGCGGTCACGTTCCGACGACTCGGGACTTGACGCCTCGATGAATCCCGGATACGGCAAAGGCCCGGGCCTCCCTCACGGGACCCGGGCCTTGCCCTTCCGATCGCGTCCGTCACGCCGCGACCGGAACCTCCGGCGCCGCGCCGTTGGTGGCCGGCGACAGCGCCAGCTCCAGGACCTGGCGGACATCGGTGACGGCGTGGACGTCGAGCTTGTCCAGCACCTCCGCCGGGACGTCGTCCAGATCGGGCTCGTTGCGCTTGGGGATGATCACGGTGGTGACGCCCGCCCGGTGCGCGGCGAGCAGCTTCTGCTTCACCCCGCCGATCGGCAGCACCCGGCCGGTCAGCGAGACCTCACCGGTCATCGCCACGTCCGTGCGGACCAGGCGCCCGGAGAGCAGCGAGGCCAGCGCGGTCGTCATGGTGATGCCCGCGCTCGGGCCGTCCTTCGGCACCGCGCCCGCCGGGAAGTGGATGTGCACACCCCGGTCCTTGAGGTCGGCGACCGGCAGCTCCAGCTCGGCGCCGTGGCTGCGCAGGAAGGACAGCGCGATCTGGGCGCTCTCCTTCATGACGTCGCCCAGCTGACCCGTCAGGGTCAGGCCCGCCGCGCCCGTCTCCGGGTCGGCCAGCGACGCCTCGACGTACAGCACGTCACCACCGGCGCCGGTGACCGCGAGCCCGGTCGCGACACCCGGCACCGCCGTGCGCCGCTCCGCCGGGTCCTGGGCGGACTCGGGAACGTGGTGCGGCCGGCCGATCAGGTCCCGCAGATGCTCGTCGGTGACGGTGAAGGGCAGCTTCCGCTCCCCCAGCTCGTGCTGGGCGGCGACCTTGCGCAGCAGCCGGGCGACGGTCCGCTCCAGGTTGCGCACGCCGGCCTCGCGTGTGTACTCGCCGGCCAGCTTGCGCAGCGCGCTCTCGCCGAGGGTCACCTCGTCCTTCTCCAGCCCGGCGCGCTCCAGCTGACGCGGCACCAGGTGGTCGCGGGCGATGACGACCTTCTCGTCCTCCGTGTATCCGTCGAGGCGGACCAGCTCCATACGGTCCAGCAGCGCTTCCGGGATGGCCTCCAGCACGTTGGCGGTGGCCAGGAAGACCACGTCGGACAGGTCCAGCTCGACTTCGAGGTAGTGGTCGCGGAACGTGTGGTTCTGCGCGGGGTCCAGGACCTCCAGCAGCGCGGCGGCCGGGTCGCCCCGGAAGTCGGAGCCCACCTTGTCGATCTCGTCGAGCAGTACGACCGGATTCATCGACCCGGCCTCCTTGATGGCGCGGACGACCCGGCCCGGCAGCGCGCCGACGTAGGTACGCCGGTGTCCGCGGATCTCGGCCTCGTCGCGCACGCCGCCGAGGGCGACCCGGACGAACTTGCGTCCCATGGCGTGCGCCACGGACTCGCCGAGGCTCGTCTTGCCGACGCCGGGCGGGCCGACCAGCGCCAGCACGGCACCGCCACGCCGCCCGCCGACGACACCCAGCCCGCGCTCCGCACGCCGCTTGCGCACCGCCAGGTACTCGGTGATCCGCTCCTTCACGTCCTCGAGGCCGGCGTGCTCGGCGTCCAGCACGGCCTTCGCGCCCTGGATGTCGTAGGCGTCCTCGGTCCGCTCGTTCCACGGCAGTTCGAGCACGGTGTCGAGCCAGGTGCGGATCCAGGAGCCCTCGGGCGACTGGTCCGAGGACCGCTCCAGCTTGTCGACCTCTTTGAGCGCGGCCTCACGGACCTTCCCGGGCAGGTCGGCGGCCTCGACGCGGGCCCGGTAGTCGTCCGGCTCCTCGCCCTCCTGCTCGCCGTTCAGCTCGCGCAGCTCCTTGCGGACGGCCTCCAGCTGACGCCGCAGCAGGAACTCCCGCTGCTGCTTGTCGACGCCTTCCTGGACGTCCTTGGCGATGGTCTCGGCGACGTCCTGCTCGGCGATGTGGTCGCGCAGCTGCTGGGTGGCGAGCTTCAGCCGGGCCACCGGATCGGCGGTCTCCAGCAGCTCGATCTTCTGGTCGAGGGTCAGGAAGGGCGAGTACCCCGAGTTGTCGGCGAGCGCGGAGACGTCGTCGATGGCCTGGACCCGGTCGACGACCTGCCAGGCACCGCGCTTCTTCAGCCAGGCGGACGCCAGCGCCTTGTATTCCTTGACCAGTTCGGTCACGTGCCCGGGCAACGGGTCGGGAACGGTCTCGTCGACGCCGGTCCCCTCGACCCACAGCGCCGCACCCGGCCCGGTCGTCCCGGCGCCGATCCGCACCCGGCTCCGGCCCCGGATCAGGGCGCCCGGGTCGCCGTCGGCGAGCCGTCCGACCTGCTCGACCGTGCCGAGCACCCCGGTGGCCGTGTAGCTGCCGTCGTTGCGCGGCACCAGCAGCACCCTGGGCTTTCCGGGCGTGGCCCGGGCGGCAGCCTGCGCGGCCTCCACCGCGGCCCGGACATCCGGGTCGCTCAGGTCCAGCGGAACCACCATGCCGGGCAGGACGACTTCGCCGTCGAGCGGCAGCACGGGCAGGACGAGCGGGGTGAACGCCGTGGACTCAGCAGCCATGATCTTCCCTTCGGCAGTCAAGTTGAGCTATGCCGACTCAATGCTCGGGCGTGACGCATTGTTCCCCCGACCGCGTTCGCTGTGAGCGATCAAGGGCAGGGGCTGGTGAGAGGCCGGTCAGGAACGACGCGGGAAGGGACGGCATCCGGCGTGCCGTCCGTAACCCCACGTCCACCGGGTCTCCGTGATTCCGTCAACGTTCCGTCAGAGAAGTGCCAGGATGGGCTGATGCCCACCCTCCACGACACCCCCGAAGTCCTGGACCGTCGCGACGGCCCCTACGGCGAGGTCGTACTGCGGCGGCACGGTGCGCTGCTCCAGATCATCGCCAATGGCTGCTTCCTGATGGACACCTCCGACGGACGTTCGGAACGCCTGCTGGTCGACGCCGCGCGCGACGCACTCGGCGACCGCCCCGGCCCGCACGTGCTGATCGGCGGCCTCGGCGTCGGATTCTCGCTCGCACATGCCGCGGGCAACCCGCACTGGGGCCGGATCACGGTGGTCGAGCGGGAGCGCGCGGTCATCGACTGGCACCACGAGGGGCCCTTTTCCACCATCTCTGGCAAAGCCCTGGCCGACCCGCGTACCCGGATCGTCGAAGCGGATCTGATCGATTACGTCAATGAGACGTGCGACACGTTCGACGCGCTGTGCCTGGACATCGACAACGGGCCCGACTGGACCGTCACGGAGGCCAACTCAGGGCTGTACTCGAAGGCCGGACTCGCAGGCTGCGCAAGGGTGTTGAGGCCCGGCGGGGTGCTCGCCGTATGGTCGGCGAAACCTTCCCCGGAATTTGAAGGAACCTTGCGGAATGCCGGTTTCCGGCATGTGCGTACCGAAGAGATCCCGGTTGCCCGGGGCGTTCCCGACGTCGTGCACCTCGGCGTACGACCTGAATAGCCGAGCTGCGGTGACTCCCCGTACCCTGCTTGCCTGACGCCGATCATTCAAGCGTCAATCGCAGTCATGGGATCACCCCACGGATTCCGGAAAGCACACTTCAGGGGCGGGCGATGGAGCAGACACACACCTCCCACAACGGCACGGCGGCGGCCACCCCGGGCGCTCAGCGCCGGGTTCTGGTGGTCGAGGACGACCCGACGATCGTCGACGCCATCGCGGCCCGCCTGCGCGCCGAGGGATTCCTCGTGCAAACCGCCGGTGACGGTCCGGCCGCCGTCGACACCGCCGAGGCATGGCAGCCCGATCTGCTGATCCTCGACATCATGCTGCCGGGCTTCGACGGCCTGGAGGTCTGCCGGCGTGTGCAGGCCCAGCGGCCGGTGCCGGTGCTGATGCTCACCGCGCGTGACGACGAGACCGACATGCTGGTGGGCCTCGGCGTCGGCGCCGACGACTACATGACGAAGCCCTTCTCCATGCGTGAGCTGGCCGCACGCGTGCACGTGCTGCTGCGCCGCGTGGAGCGGGCCGCGGTCGCGGCCACCACACCGCGCAGCGGCATCCTGCGCCTCGGCGAGCTGGAGATCGACCACGCGCAGCGCCGGGTGCGGGTGCGCAGCGAGGACGTACACCTCACGCCCACCGAGTTCGACCTGCTCGTATGCCTGGCGAACACCCCGCGCGCGGTGCTCTCCCGCGAGCAGCTGCTGGCCGAGGTGTGGGACTGGGCGGACGCCTCCGGCACCCGGACCGTCGACAGCCACATCAAGGCGCTGCGCCGGAAGATCGGTGCCGAGCGGATCCGGACGGTGCACGGGGTGGGCTACGCGCTGGAGACACCGACGCCATGAGCGAAGGGCGGCCGGCCGCACGGAGGAGCCCCGGGGAGCCCTGGGGCGGCGTACGCCCGTTCTCGATCAAGACCAAGCTGGGTGCGCTGGTCGTCATCTCGGTGCTGATCACCACCGGTCTCATGATGATCGCCCTGCGCACCGAGACGGAGCTTCGCTTCATCACGGTCTTCTCGATGATCGCCACACTGCTGATAACGCAGTTCGTGGCGCACTCGCTCACCTCGCCGCTGGACGAGATGAACGCGGTGGCCCGCTCGATCTCGCACGGCGACTACACGCGCCGGGTGCGGGAGAACCGCTGGGACGAGCTGGGCGACCTGGCCGTCACGATCAACCGCATGGCCGACGACCTCGAGGCCGAGGACCGCCAGCGCAAGGAGCTGGTGGCCAACGTCTCGCACGAGCTGCGGACCCCGATCGCGGGTCTGCGCGCCGTGCTGGAGAACATCGTGGACGGCGTCACCCGGGCCGACCCCGAGACCATGCGCACGGCCCTGAAGCAGACCGAGCGGCTGGGGCGGCTGGTCGAGACGCTGCTGGACCTGTCCCGCCTGGACAACGGCGTCGTACCACTGAAGCAGCGGCGGTTCGAGGTGTGGCCGTACCTCTCCGGGGTGCTGAAGGAGGCCAACATGGTCGCCTCCGCCCGGGCGGGCATCGCCTCCGGCTCCGGCAGCCACACGCGTACGGACGTCCATCTGCACCTCGACGTCTCCCCGCCGGAGCTGACCGCTCACGCCGACCCGGAACGGATCCACCAGGTCGTCGCCAACCTCATCGACAACGCGGTCAAGCACAGCCCGCCCCACGGCCGTGTGACGGTGAAGGCCCGGCGCGGCTCGCTGCCGGAGTCGCTGGAGCTGGAGGTCCTCGACGAGGGCCCGGGAATCCCCCGCTCCGAGTGGCATCGCGTCTTCGAGCGGTTCAACCGGGGTGCGGTCAGCCGGCCGCACGGCCCCGGCAGCGACGGCGGCACCGGCTTGGGCCTGGCGATCGCCCGCTGGGCGGTGGATCTGCACGGCGGCCGGATCGGGGTGGCCGAATCCGAGCGGGGTTGCCGGATTCTCATCACCCTTCCAGGTCTGCCTTCTGTGCCAAGTTGACGTAAAGTTCGAAGCGGAGCCACAAGATCCACGGGTGTCCGCGCAGCAGGACACGTGTGATCAGGCAGAGGCCCGTGCCGCGGACGCGCCGGGCCCGGGTCGCCGCACCCCTTTCACAGCGGAACCTCGCTTGTTTCCCGCCATTTCAACCCCCGAAACACGCCCTTCGATGTGACTTGCACGACGTTGAACGGGCCCGGCCTCACCTTCCCGGTCATGGAGGCGTAGCCTTAATTCCCGCTGTCCATCACCTTGTGAAGCGGAAGAGGGCGGTTGCCGCCGTGTCGCCACAGTCCCCCAGTAACGCATCGAGTGTCTCGACCGACGCAGACCAAGCGGGCAAGAATCCCGCGGCCGCGTTCGGTCCGAACGAGTGGCTCGTCGACGAGATCTATCAGCAGTACCTCCAGGACCCGAATTCGGTAGACCGCGCCTGGTGGGACTTCTTCGCCGACTACAAGCCGGGGGCGGCTGCCACCCCGGCGCCGGCGGCTCCCGCGGCCGCGGGGGCCGCGGAGACCACCGGCGCCGCTCAGGCGCCCGCCCCGGCCGCTCCGGCGGCCCCGGCCGCGCCCGCGGCCCCGAAGCCCGCCGCGGCCGCTCCTGCCCCGGCCCAGGCCCCCGCGCAGCCCAAGGCCCCGGCTCCCGCGCCGGCCGCCGCCAAGCCGCAGCAGCCGAAGGCCAAGGCCGCCGAGCCTGCCGACGGCCCGGAGCTGGTCACGCTGCGCGGCCCGGCCGCCGCCGTCGCGAAGAACATGAACGCCTCGCTGGAGCTGCCGACCGCCACCTCGGTCCGCGCGGTCCCGGTGAAGCTGCTGTTCGACAACCGCATCGTCATCAACAACCACCTCAAGCGCGCCCGGGGCGGGAAGATCTCCTTCACGCACCTGATCGGCTACGCGATGGTGCAGGCCATCAAGGCCATGCCGGCGATGAACCACTCGTTCGGCGAGAAGGACGGCAAGCCGACCCTGGTCAAGCCGCCGCACGTCAACCTCGGCCTCGCCATCGACCTGGTCAAGCCCAACGGCGACCGCCAGCTCGTCGTCGCGGCGATCAAGAAGGCCGAGACGCTGAACTTCTTCGAGTTCTGGCAGGCCTACGAGGACATCGTCCGCCGCGCCCGTGACGGCAAGCTGACGATGGACGACTTCACCGGCGTGACGGTCTCCCTGACCAACCCGGGCGGCCTCGGCACCGTGCACTCGGTACCGCGCCTGATGCCCGGCCAGTCGGTGATCATGGGCGTCGGCTCCATGGACTACCCGGCGGAGTTCCAGGGCACCTCCCAGGACACCCTGAACAAGCTCGGCATCTCGAAGGTCATGACGCTCACGTCGACCTACGACCACCGGGTGATCCAGGGCGCCGCCTCCGGCGAGTTCCTGCGCCAGGTCGCCAACCTGCTGCTCGGCGAGAACAACTTCTACGACGAGATCTTCGAGGCGCTGCGCATCCCCTACGAGCCGGTCCGCTGGCTCAAGGACATCGACGCCTCGCACGACGACGACGTCACCAAGGCCGCCCGGGTCTTCGAGCTGATCCACTCCTACCGGGTCCGCGGCCACGTCATGGCCGACACCGACCCGCTGGAGTACCGCCAGCGCAAGCACCCCGACCTGGACATCACCGAGCACGGCCTCACCCTGTGGGACCTGGAGCGCGAGTTCGCGGTCGGCGGCTTCTCCGGCAAGTCCCTGATGAAGCTGCGCGACATCCTCGGCGTGCTGCGCGACTCGTACTGCCGCACCACCGGCATCGAGTTCATGCACATCCAGGACCCCAAGCAGCGCAAGTGGATCCAGGACCGCATCGAGCGCCCGCACTCCAAGCCGGAGCGCGAGGAGCAGCTGCGCATCCTGCGCCGGCTGAACGCCGCGGAGGCCTTCGAGACCTTCCTGCAGACGAAGTACGTCGGCCAGAAGCGCTTCTCCCTGGAGGGCGGCGAGTCCGTCATCCCGCTGCTGGACGCGGTCATCGACAGCGCGGCGGAGTCCCGCCTGGACGAGGTCGTCATCGGCATGGCCCACCGCGGCCGGCTGAACGTGCTGGCCAACATCGTCGGCAAGTCGTACGCCCAGATCTTCCGCGAGTTCGAGGGCAACCTCGACCCGAAGTCGATGCACGGCTCCGGCGACGTGAAGTACCACCTGGGCGCCCAGGGCACCTTCACCGGCCTGGACGGCGAGCAGATCACGGTCTCGCTGGCCGCGAACCCCTCGCACCTGGAGGCGGTCGACCCGGTCCTGGAGGGCATCGCCCGCGCCAAGCAGGACATCATCAACAAGGGCGGCACGGACTTCACGGTCCTGCCGGTGGCGATCCACGGCGACGCGGCCTTCGCGGGCCAGGGCGTGGTGGCCGAGACGCTGAACATGTCCCAGCTGCGGGGCTACCGCACCGGCGGCACGGTCCACGTGGTCATCAACAACCAGGTCGGCTTCACCGCCGCGCCCGAGTCCTCGCGTTCCTCCATGTACGCGACGGACGTGGCGCGCATGATCGAGGCGCCGATCTTCCACGTGAACGGCGACGACCCCGAGGCCGTCGTGCGTGTCGCGCGTCTGGCCTTCGAGTTCCGCCAGGCGTTCAACAAGGACGTGGTGATCGACCTCATCTGCTACCGGCGCCGCGGTCACAACGAGTCGGACAACCCGGCGTTCACGCAGCCGCTGATGTACGACCTGATCGACAAGAAGCGCTCGGTGCGCAAGCTCTACACCGAGTCCCTGATCGGTCGCGGCGACATCACCCTGGAAGAGGCCGAGCAGGCCCTGCAGGACTACCAGGGCCAGCTGGAGAAGGTCTTCACCGAGGTCCGCGAGGCCACCTCGCAGCCGGCGACGGTCCAGACCCCGGACGCGCAGGCCGAGTTCCCGGTCGCCGTGAACACCGCCGTCTCCTCGGAGATCGTCAAGCGGATCGCCGAGTCCCAGGTCAACATCCCCGACCACATCACCGTCCACCCGCGACTGCTGCCGCAGCTGCAGCGCCGGGCGTCGATGGTCGAGGACGGCACGATCGACTGGGGCATGGGCGAGACCCTCGCCTTCGGCTCGCTGCTGCTGGAGGGCGTCCCGGTCCGGCTCGCCGGCCAGGACTCCCAGCGCGGCACCTTCGGCCAGCGGCACGCGGTCATCATCGACCGCAGCACCGGCGAGGAGTACACGCCGCTGCAGTACCTGTCGGAGGACCAGGCACGCCTGAACGTCTACAACTCGCTGCTGTCCGAGTACGCCGCGATGGGCTTCGAGTACGGCTACTCGCTGGCCCGCCCCGACGCACTCGTGCTGTGGGAGGCTCAGTTCGGTGACTTCGTCAACGGTGCGCAGACCGTCGTGGACGAGTTCATCTCGTCGGCGGAGCAGAAGTGGGGCCAGACGAGCGGCGTGACGCTGCTCCTCCCCCACGGCTACGAGGGCCAGGGCCCGGACCACTCGTCCGCCCGTCCCGAGCGCTTCCTCCAGCTCTGCGCCCAGAACAACATGACGGTCGCGATGCCCACGTCGCCGTCGAACTACTTCCACCTCCTGCGGTGGCAGGTGCACAACCCGCACCACAAGCCGCTGGTCGTCTTCACCCCGAAGTCGATGCTGCGCCTGAAGGCCGCCGCGTCGAAGGCGGAGGAGTTCACCACGGGCGGCTTCCGCCCGGTCATCGGCGACGAGTCGGTGGACCCGGCCGCCGTGAAGAAGGTCGTCTTCTGCGCGGGCAAGGTCTACTACGACCTGGAGGCCGAGCGGGTCAAGCGCGGCGTCACGGACACGGCGATCATCCGCATCGAGCGGCTGTACCCGCTGCCCGGCACCGAGCTCCAGGCGGAGATCAAGAAGTACCCGAACGCCGAGAAGTACCTGTGGGCCCAGGAGGAGCCGGCGAACCAGGGTGCCTGGCCGTTCATCGCGCTCAACCTGATCGACCACCTGGACCTGGCGGTCGGCGCGGACGTCCCGCACGGCGAGCGCCTGCGCCGTATCTCACGTCCGCACGGCTCGTCCCCCGCCGTGGGCTCCGCGAAGCGGCACCAGGCGGAGCAGGAGCAGCTGGTGCGTGAGGTGTTCGAGGCGTGAGGCGGTGAGCTCCGGCTCACCGCGCTCCACGAGCGCGTAGCAGGGCCCGGCCCCCAGGGTTCACGACCCCGGGGTCCGGGCCCTTCGCCGTACCCGGGGCGTGGTGTCGTCGGCGCGCCCGGTGAGGCGGGCACGTTCCTCGAGCGCCTCGGCCAGCTCCTCGTGCAGGCCCGCCCTCCTCGCGTGCCCGGCGGTGTGTCCGTAGGCCTCGATCGCCCGGTCCAGATAGCTGGGGCCCTCCACCTCGACGTGCAGGAGGGCGAGCATCGAGGCCCTCGTCATCCAGCAGCGCGCGAGGAACCCGGGGTCCTCGGAGCTGCGGATGGCCTCGCCCATCGTCCACTCCGCCTCGTGGAGGTCGGACGGCACGTGCTGGATCGTGTAGCGCCTGAGGTGGGCCTGCGCGAGGCCGGCCCACCGGAACGGGACGGCGGGATGGCCCGGCGGGGTCTCCTGAAGGGCGGTGCGCAGCAGGGTGACGGCCCGCACGGCGTCGTCGGCCGACCCGCGCGCCGTGCTCCTGTCCATCAGGGCCGTGCCGTAGTCGTACAGCAGCCCGGCCCGGTCTAGATCGTCGTCGTCCAGCAGCCGTTCGGCCTGCGCCCAGGCCTCCACCGCCCGGTCCAGCTGCTCGCCGTCACGGGTCCGGTCGTAGACCCCCCGGTAGATGCGCGCCGCCCGCGCATAGCACTCGCGCCGCAGTGCCAGGTCCTCGCCGGCGGCCCGGAGCGCCTGGTCCACGGCGTACAGCGTCTGCCGCTCCCGTTCCTCGTCGTCCGGCGGCCGGACGAACTCGCGGGCGGACGCCACCGCCAGCCAGGCCCTGCAGCGCTCCTCGTCCGACAGGTCGCGTCTGCCGCGGGCCGCGACCCGGAAGTCGTCCATGGCGCGCACCGCCAGCTCGGCGGCCCGCTCGGGCAGCGGCCGGGCCGTGCGCACCCGCCCGTCGCCGGCGTACTGCCGCGCCAGGTCCAGCAGCAGCTGCCCCCGGACGACCTGCGCGCGCTCCCGGCTGGGGAACGCCAGCCGTACGTCGGCCGCGTCGACGGCCCGGTGCAGGTGTGCGAGGTACCACTGCTCGGCGTCGGGCGCCCGGTACGGCCCGTCCGCCCCGGGGTGGTCCGCGCCCGCCTCCGCGACGGCCCGGCGCACGTACGGCAGGGCCGCCGCGGCGGTCCGCGGGCCGTTCAGGCCCTCGGGGCAGGAGCCCGCCCCGTCCATCGCCAGGGACAGGTCCCGGTCGGCCACGTACAGCAGCACCGCACGCGCGAACTCCTCGGCCCGGTATCGGCCGTCCGCCGCGCCGCGCGCCCACTCCCGCAGCCCGGGCGGGACGCCCTCGAAGTCGAGGCCGCGGCCGCCCAGCTCACCGGCGAGCGCCCAGCAGACCAGCCCCCGGGTGAGGCTTCCTGGGGCACCGAGGCGGTCCGGGGCCCTGATCGCCTCCCAGGCGTCGCGCAGATCGTCCCCCACCCGCCGCACCCGCCAGCGCACCAGCAGGGCGTTGGCCAGCTCCTCGGCGGCGGACAGCCGCTCCGGGGCCTGTGCCGACGCCTCCACCGCCTGGTGCAGATACCGGATGGCGGCGTCGAGTTCGCGGGTGAGGCCCTCGCCCTCGAACCGGCCTATGGCCTTCCTGCCCCTGCCGAGGAGCTCCGCGGCCGTGAGCTCCGGGCGCTTGGGGGCCGCCGGGATCCGCGCCCCGAGGTCCCGCAGCACCGCGGCCGACACCTCGGCGAACGCCCGTAGTGCGGACGGTTCGTCCTCGACCGGCCCGACGGGCGGCCCCTGCGCGTCCGGGTCCACCGCACCGCGCAGGAACGCCCCCGCCAGGGCCGGGAAGTTGCGCGCGCTGCGCCCGAACTTCCGGTCCACGTACTCGGAGCAGTGTTTGAACAGGAGCTGGGCCTCGTCCAGGGTGAGCCGCGACCGCAGCTCGACCGCCACCCCCGGCAGGAAGTCGTAGCGCACGGCCCGCGGGTCGTTCGCGTCCTCGCGGCGCCTGAGCAGCCCGCCGAGCAGCACCTCGGACAGCGCCTCGGGGCCGCTGCCGGCGAGCATGGCGTGCTGGACGAGCTGCATGACCGGCAGGTACAGCGGCACCGCCGACAGATACACGGCGAGCCGGCGGGCCTCCGGGGAGGCGGCCCGCCAGAAGGCCCGGACGCGGTCGGTGCCGCTGACGTCCTCCGTGGCCCGCACCGGCGCCCGGGACTCGGGGTGGTCGGCGTGCACCCAGCCGGCCGCCGCGGCCAGCGACTGCCCCGTGGTTCCCGACACCAGCCGGGCCCAGCCCTCCACCGAGCCCCGGCGCAGCGCCAGCACGGGGACGGGCAGGGCGCCCCGCTCGACGCGCCCCCTGTCCGGCCGGAACTCCAGCGTTCCCGCGGGCCCTTCGCGCCTGCGCAGCATGCCGCGCCTGGCCGGCAGATGGGTGCGCATCCACATCCGCTGCGGCAGCGGCTGGATCACGGCGACGGGCGCGGTCGACGCCCAGCGGTGCAGCAGCCGCTGCATCCGGCCGCTGCGCCACATGGGGCCGGCGCAGTCGCTCAGGACGAGGGTCAGACGCCGACCGGTCGGGTCGCTGAGCTGCTCGGGGGCGTGCAGCGGGCCGGCCCGCTCGGGGGCGGCGGCGTAGCCGGGGAGCCCGCCGGGCGCCTCGTGGAGGTACTGCACCTGGACCTCGCGGAAGGCTCCGGCCCGTTCGCAGACCTGGCGCAGTTCGTCGAGCACCTGCTGCCACACCACGGTGGAGGTGGAGACGTCCATCAGGAGCAGCAGCCGTGCCTCGCGGCGGCGCTCGGTGCGCAGCACGGGCAGCACGATCCCGGACTCGGCTGCCTGTTCGGCGGTGGCGCGTTCGTCGAGGGTGCGCGGCACGGGGCGTACGGGTGCGCGGTAGCGCTGGAGGGGGCGTAATCCGCGTTGCAGGGCGAGGGGTTCGGGCAGGACCGGTGCCGCGGGCGCGCTCACCGGCGCCGCCCGGACACCGGCGGAGTCGCCCGCGGGGACGGGGGCGAACAGCCGGGCGCCGTCGGGCTGCCGTTCGGGGCTGCCGGCGGTGACAGTTCCGTACGCCCCCGCCGACGCGGACATCCGGTGGGCGTCGGCCGCGGGTGCGGGTGCGGCGTACGGCGGCGCGGCGGACGCGGGGTCCCGCGGCCGGTCGGCGCCGGGCAGGTGACGGGCCAGCCACAGGGCGTCCGCGAGCTCCTCGACGTCGGGGACGACGCCCGCGTCGCGCAGGCGTGCGACCAGCGCCGCGAGCGCGTCGCTCATGGCGCCGGCCGGGACGCCGGGGACCCGCGTGGACATCGGCTACCTGGGCCCGCGGTCCAGGGGCTGCATCAGCAGCTCCGCGATCTCCTCGCGCCGCGCCGCGTCCCGGGCGGCGTGCTGGGCCAGGAAGATGGCGTTGAGCAGCTGGTCGGTGGGGCGCAGCGCACCGTCCGCCTCGGCCTCCGTGAAGTGGTCGACGATGTCGTGGTGAGCCTCGTGGGCGTCCTGGCCGAAGTGTGCCTGGACCAGCGCGGCGAGGCGCTCGTCGCGGGGCGCCTTGAGATCCAGCGGGATGCAGCGGCGCAGCAGCGGGGCGGGGAACTCGCGCTCGCGGTTGCTGGTCATGACGACGAACGGGAACGCGCGGCAGCGCACCTGCCCCTCCGTCACCTCGACCTTGCGTCCGTCGTCGGTGAGCACCCGCACCACCGGCGTCCGGTCGGCGATCCGCTCCAGCTCGGGGATCGCGAACCTGCCCTCCTCCAGCACGTTGAGCAGGTCGTTCGGCAGGTCGATGTCGCTCTTGTCCAGCTCGTCGATGAGGAGCACCCGGGGTCGGTCGGCGGCGAGCAGCGCGGTGCCGAGCGGGCCGAGCTTGATGTACCGGCCGATGTCCTCGGACTCCGGTGCCTGGGCACGGCGGCGGCGCAGGCGCGGCGCGGGATCCTCCGCGGCACGCCTGAGCTGGGCGTCCTGAAGCCGCCCGATGGCGTCGTACGTGTAGAGGCCGTCCCGCAGCTCGCTGCGGCTCACGATGGGCCACTCCAGGACCCGGCCCAGGCCGAGTTCGTGGGCGACGGAGTGCGCGAGCGTCGACTTGCCGACTCCCGGCTCGCCGGTGACCAGCAGGGGGCGCCTCAGGTACAGGGCGGCGTTGACGAGTTCGAGGGTGCCGGAGTCCTGGATCGGCAGCGGTGCGGCGTCGCCGCCCAGCCTGCGGTGCGTGGCGGAGTCGAGGGCCGGGACGTCGTACGGCACGACCGTGGCGTCGAACGCCCGCCACGGCGGCGGGCCGGGCAGCCGGTCGATCCTGTCCGGATCCGGGCGCCCGTCGCCCTGGTAGACGAACCACTCGCTCATGCTGCGCTCCTCGTCGACGGTCGGTGGTGGTCCACGTCCTGGCTGACGGGGGCGTCGCGCACCCACAACGGGCCCCTGGAAATGTACCCACGCCCGGCCCGCGGCACCGATCTTTTCGGCCGCCCGTCGCGGTGGGCCCTTCGGCCGGTGGTGCGGGCGGGCGGGGTGCTCACAGCGGCGCGTCCAGGGTTTCGGTCTCCTCGGCCGGGAGCGGCCTGCGCGGGTCGTCGTAGAGCAGCGCGAGCGGTTCGGCCCAGGTGTGGCCGGCGCGCCGCTCGCTGATGTCCTGCCTCAGATGCCGTAGCCGGTCGGGGAGTTCGGCCAGCGAGCCGAGGGTGCCGAGCAGTTCCTGCGCCTTGGCGTGGAGGGTGTCGCAGTCCTCGGCGCAGGTGCGGGTGGCATGGCCGTCGATGTGCCACAGGGCGACGCCGTGCCCGTTCTCCAGGGCGAGCTTCAGCGCGGCCCGCCCCGGACCGCGGCCCGCCGGGCGGCACATCACGGGGATGCGGTCGACGGCCGCCTCCCGGTAGCCGAGGCCGGTGGTCACGACGCCGCGCTGCGGAGTGCGCCAGGAGACGAAGCGCTGCCGGGCGGTCATGGCCTGCCAGCGGTCGGTCCACAGTTTGTCCGGATCTCCCCGGCGTGCGAGCGAGCGCAGTACCACCCGGCGGCGCGCCCCGAGGTGCCCGGCGTCGTCGAGCTGGGCGATGTCGTCGAACCGCCAGCGGTGCACCGCGATGTCGAAGTGCTCGGCGGGCAGGGCGACTTCGAGCGGCACCGGACGGTCCCTGCGGTCCTTGGCGCGCAACAGGTCGCCGAGCGGCCTGCGCAGCGCCTGGACGAGTTCGCCGGGCAGCCGGCCGTGCACGGAGTCGTCGGTCTCGTGCAGCTCGGGATCACCCGTGCCGTCGCCGTCGTCGAGCCAGATCTGCCAGAAGAAGCGGGTGGGTTCCGAGCCGATCACGGGGTCGAGCAGGACGGCGACCGTGGGGCCCTCGCCGGGGCCGGGATACGGGATCACGACGCGCCCGGCCCGCTCCGCCGGGGCGGCGCACAGCTCGTCCGGCAGCCGTACGTCACGGACGAAGGCGTGCATCTCGCGGCGCGGATCGCGGCGCAGCCGCCGCTCGATCCAGGCGCCGAGCGGGGCGCACGGTTCACCCCGGGCCCGCACGTAGGCGTCGACGAACCGCAGGTAACGCAGGAACGCGAGCGGGTCGAGCGGGTGCGCGCCCTCGTAGAGCAGCCCGTAGCCGTCGCGCCAGGTCCGCAGGTCGGGCGGCGGGCCGGGCAGTCTCGTGCCGCTGCGGGCCCGGGTCGCGAGCGCCTCCACGGTGGGCGCGTCCGGTGGCGCGGGCAGCGTGGCCAGCAGATTCAGCGCCTCCCGGCGATCCGTCGGCGTCCACCCCGCCCCTGCGTCGGCCACCGGTCCGCACTGCTGGTCGACCCAGTTGTCCCCGCTCTCGGAGACCGGCTCCATGCCGTGCCACCGGTCGTGGGCGGCGATGACGGCGCGGTAGGTCTCGCCGAACCGGCGCAGCGCCGCGATCGCGACCGCCTTGCCGCCGTCCTGCTGCTTGCGCCGCGACTTGACCAGACCCACCACGGCCCCGGTGGCCGGGTCGAGCAGCGGGCCGCCGGAGACCCCGGCCGGGAAGTCGACGTCGGGCCTGATGATCAGCCCGTATTCGTCCTCGTGGCCGTTGATCTCGGCGTCCACGGCGCGGGCGTGGGTGTGCGGAGGTTCGGGGTAGTAGCCGTACACCCTGACCGGACCGGAGTGCCGTACGGCCCTGTCGGCGAGCCACACACACTCGTGGGGCTGCTCCTCCGCGTCGCCCCGCAGGCGCACCAGCGCGAGGTCCTCGTCGAGCGGTACGACGGGCCGGTCGGGGTCGGTGAGCAGCCACTGCGCCAGCCGCGCCTCGGCGTCGACCCCCTCGCCCCGGACCCGGAAGGTCAGCTCCCGGTCCGTCCTCAGGTGCTGGCGCAGCACATGGGCGGCCGTCAGCACCCAGCCCGGGGCCACGAAGAAGCCGCTGCCCCACAGAGGCTTGTCCTCTCCCCCAGCCGGGAGCAGGTGCACGGTGGCGGCCGTGGCCAGGGCGTGCAGGCGTTCGTTGGGCCCGGTCATGCGCCGGTGGGTCCCTGACGGGGGTCGGCCGGGCGGTCGAGCTGCCAGGTGAGGGTGACCTGGAGTGAGGCCTTGGCCTCTCCACGGGCGAGGACGGCGACGGCCAGGCCCTCCTTGGCGGTCAGCTCCACTCCGAAGGTGATGGCGGCCTCGGTGGGCCTGGCGGCGCGGGCGGCGTCGAGCACCGTGGCGCCTACGCCGGTGATCAATTCGTGCAGTTGTTCGACCTTGGCCCGCGCGGTGTCCGTGAAGCCGACGTCCTCCTGGTCGCCGTAGGCGTCGGCGCTCCCGACCCGGGCGGTGACCACCATGCCGTTGGGCAGTTCGATGTCCTGGATGTGACTCACGGCGTTCCCCCGTCGAGCTTGCGTTCCGTCCAACCGGCCACAGCCGGCGCACCCTTGGAGTGCGATGAGGCTAGCCTTCCGCACCGCTCCCGGGGGAGGCCGTTAACTCGCCAAGTGGCGCATATTCTGAAGGCATGTACTTCACCGACCGAGGCATCGAAGAGCTGGAGAAGCGGCGCGGCGAGGAGGAGGTCACCTTCGAGTGGCTCGCCGAGCAACTGCGCACGTTCGTCGACCTGAACCCGGACTTCGAGGTGCCCGTGGAACGCCTGGCGACATGGCTGGCGCGACTGGACGACGAGGACGAGGAGTAGGGGCGGGGTCGCACCTGGCGCGCTCGTGATGTGAGCACGGGCCCGGCGGAACGGCTCTGCGCCAGGAGCTTGGCGGGGGCCTGGGGGCTGCGGCTGGGGTCTGCGGCCGGGGCTGGGCGGGGCGGATTGCGAAGGCACGTGGCCGGGGCGGGGTGCCGACCTGAGGCCCTCGTGGCCGATGCGGGGTGCCGACGGCCCGTGGCCGGGCTGGGTGCCGACGCGAGGCCCGCGACCGGTGGGGGCGGACACCGGGGGCTCGTGGCCGGTACAGGGCCGACCTGAGGCGGCCGAAGCGGGCGAACACCGGAGACACGCGGCCGGTACGGGACGGGCGCCCGGGGCCCTCGTGGCCGGTGCGGGGTGCCGACCTGCGGCAGCCGGTACAGGACGGGCGGCGGAGCCCTCGTGGCGGTGCGGGGTGGCGACCTGCGGCCCATGGTCTTCATCGGGTGACGGCCTGAGCCCCGCGGCCGAAGCGGGCGGACACCGGAGACACGCGGCCGGTACGGGGTGCCGATCTCAAGCCCGCAGCCGTTACGGGGCGGACACCCGACGCCCCCTGTCTGTGTGGCGGCCCACCTGAGGCCCGCAACCGATGCGGGGCCGAGGCCTGCGTAGCCTGCGGGCGCCGCCCGTTCCCTGGACCGGGAGGTGTCGTCAGTCGCGCGGGTGGGCCAAGTTGTACGTCAGGCTCAGCCCGCCGTGGGCGAGGAGCAACAGGCCCGCGGCGGTCCAGCCGGGGCTGTGGCGGCGTACGCCCCAGGCGGCGAGCGGGACACCGGCGGCCACCTGGGCGAGAGCGAGGGCGCTGGCCCTGGGGTCACCCGACCACGGCAGGCAGGCGATCAGGCGGCCACCGTCGGCGACAGCCTCGGCGGCCGTGCCGCCTCGCCCCGGCACCTCGATCGTGCGGGCACCCGGCGAGGCCTGGGCAGCGCCGAGGAGGTGGCCCGTCGGGGCACCCGGGGTGAGGCCCGGCGGCAGTACGACGCCCGCGCGCGTGAGGAGTGCGAGGAGGGCGCGCAGGCGGCCGGGAGCGTCGGCCTCGGCGTCCGGTCGCGTGAGGCGGCCCAGGGCCTGCGCGTCGGTAAGCGTGTCCAGGTCCAGGCGGGCCGCGAAGGTGCGCATCGCCTCGTCCCCGCCCGCGGGGGTGCCGTCGGCCAGCCAGTCGTAGCCGACGGGGCGACGGAAGCCGCAGGCCAGGGCGAGGCCCGCGCCGTCCGGGTCCCACCACAGGGCGAGCGCGGGCCAGGGCGCGCCGACGGCGAGGGCGGTGGCCCAGCCGGTGAGAACGCGGTCGACGGGTTCGGCACCCCGCAGCCAGGGGCCGCCCTCGGGAACGAGGACGCTCCAGTCGTGACCGGCACCGGCGAGGGCCATGCGCTCGCGGAGCAGCTGGGCGACGGGGGCGACGGCGTCGGGGGCCGCCCGGCAGAGGAGCAGGGCGCCGGTGGACGGCGTGCCTGCCGCGCGTGGTCCGGCCTGGGGGTCTTCCGTCGGCATGCCCACACGGTAGGGGCATGTATCCATATTTGCCCCGCTTCGCGGGACGCATAGCGGCACCGGGTCACCGAAAAGAGTGCCTTGACTTCCCACGGCCACGATATATCGTGAATCACGGAAGACGCGATATGGCGTGTCGAGGTCTGTCCGCCCTCTCCCGTGTGCGGTCAGGCAGGTTCGAGGAGGTCAGCACCATGCCCGAGTGGTCCGTCGCCGAGCCGAGGAAGCTCACCTTCGACGAGCCCGTGAGGAAGCTCCACGTCCGCATCGTCAACGGAACGGTGAACGTGGTGGGCACCGACGAAGGTTCCGCCCGTCTGGAGATCGGCGGGATCGAGGGGCCGCCCCTGATCGTCACCCAGCAGGGCGGCACGCTGACGGTGGCGTACGAGGACCTGCCCTGGAAAGGCTTCCTCAAGTGGCTCGACCGCAAGGGCTGGCGCCGCAGCGCGGAGGTCTCGCTGGCGGTCCCCACGGGCACCCGCGTGGAGGTCGGCGCCGTCAGCGCCGCCGCCGTGATCTCCGGGATCGAGGGGCACACCGAGGTCAAGGGCGTCTCCGGGGACACCACGCTCGTCGGGCTCACGGGACCGGTCCGCGCGGACACCGTCTCCGGGAGCCTGGAGGCCCAGGCGCTCGGCGGCGACCTTCGGTTCAACTCCGTCTCCGGCGATCTGACCGTGGTCGAGGGCGCCGGCTCCTCCGTCAAGGCCGACTCGGTCAGCGGCTCGATGATCGTCGACATAGATCCGACCGGCGGCCCGAGCGACATCAGCCTGACCAGCGTCTCCGGCGAGATCGCGATCCGGCTCCCGCATCCCGCGGACGCGGAGGTGGAGGCCAACACCGCGAGTGGGGCCGTCTCCAACGCCTTCGAGGACCTCCGCGTCACCGGCCAGTGGGGCGCCAAGCGCATCACCGGCCGCCTCGGCGCGGGCAACGGCCGCCTGAAGGCCACGACAGTCTCGGGCTCGATCGCCCTGCTGCGCCGCCCGCCCGTGGAGGACGACGGAGCATGGCCCGCCCCGGCGGACGAGCGGCACGACGCAACGAGGGAGAATCCGGATTCCGGCCCGGGCGAGGCTGTGCAACCGACCAGCGCCCCGGCCGATGGCACGACCGACAAGAAGGTGCTCTGACATGCCCCCCGTCTTCGCTCACGGCCGTCTCCGCCTCTACCTGCTGAAGCTGCTCGACGAGGCCCCGCGACACGGCTACGAGGTGATCCGCCTCCTCGAGGAACGCTTCCAGGGGCTGTACGCCCCGTCGGCGGGCACCGTCTATCCGCGCCTGGCGAAGCTGGAGGCCGAGGGCCTGGTCACCCACACCACCGAGGGCGGCCGCAAGGTGTACGCCATCACGGACGCCGGACGCGCAGAGCTGGCCGACCGCAGTGGTGAACTGGCCGACCTGGAGCTGGAGATCCGCGAGTCGGTGGCGGAGCTGGCCGCCGAGATCCGTGCCGATGTGCGGGGCGCGGCGGGCGATCTGCGGCGCGAGATGCGGGCAGCGGCGACCGCGGCCCGCCGGAACGGCACGTCGGGCGGTGACGCCGGGGAGTCCACGGAGTACACCGACAAGGAGTCCTGGCGCGCCGCGAAGGAGGAGATGCGGCGGGTCAAGCAGGAATGGAAGGAGCAGGCCCGGCGCGCCAAGGACGAGAGCCGCCGGGCCCGCGAGGAGGCCCAGCGGGCGCGGCGCCAGGCCGACGAGGCGCAGGAGCGGGCCCGGGAGCAGGCCCAGGAGGAGATGCAGCGCATCGCCCGGAAGGTGCAGGAGCAGGTGCAGGACCACTTCGCGCGGGGTGACTGGCCGACAGGGCTGCGCGAGGGACTGACGGAACTCGCGAAGGGGTTCGGCGAGTTCGGGAAGGACTTCGGCAAGGACCTCGGATTCGGGCGCGGTGGAGCGGCGAGGCCGGCCCCGGAGTACTCGACGACTCCGGAGGACTTCCCGGCCGAACACGAGCCGGCCTGGGCCCACGAGGACTCCGCCGGCGGCGACCCGGCCCGCGACCTGGACCGGCTCCTCGACCGCTTTCGCGACGACATCCGTGACGCGGCCCGCGACCATGGCGTGACGCCGGACCAGCTCCGGGACGCGCGGCGTCATTTGTCGACGGCGGCGGCGCAGATCGGGGCGCTGCTGCGGGTACCGAAGGGGTAGAGGCCGACCGGCGCCGCGAGGTGCGTGCCGAGCGGCGCCGATGACCAGGAGAACCGTCCGCCGTACTGCCGAAGGTCAGCAGCACTGCCAGAGGAAGCGGCCCTCCTTGCCGTCCGGCGAGACAAAGGCGTACCCGATGCCCGCGTCGCCGAAGTCGACGTCGAAGGGGAGGTCGCAGGAGTCCAGCTGGGCGACGAGCCACCAGCCGTCACCGGGCGGCTCCTCGCCCTGGAGCCAGTTCGGCTCGATGCCGGGTCCGCCGAGGAACTGCAACGGCCGCCCGCCGTCCCCCTCTTCACCCTCAGCCTGTTCACCTTCAGCCACTTTGCCCTCGCCACCCTCGTCACCTGCCCCGGCGTCGTCCTGGGGCGCGCACGGCAGGTGGTCGGCGCCCGCGCTCGGCCCCTCGGCCCGGCCGGCCACCGTCACGAAGTCGGGTATCCGGCCGCCGGGCTGGATCACGAGCGCGTTCTCCCCGGCCTCCGGCTCATAGGTGCCGTCGACGAAGTCGTCCTCGTCGCCCGTCATGAACAGATAGGCCAGACGTCCGTCCCCCAGGGCGAACTGCGCGAGGAACTCCATGGGTTCACCGGTCGTGCCCGACAACGGCCACTGCGGCTCCGCCAGCCACACCGGCTGGCCCCCGGCCTTCGTCACCGCCTCTCGTACGGCACCCTCCGTCGGCACGAAGGCGAGCGGCACCGGCTCGGACACGGTCACGGCAGCTCCTCGGCAGCAGGACGTCCGGAAACGACGTCGACGCCGCCCACCGTAGGACCCGCCACTGACACCGCACCCCGGGCGAGCGCTCCGGCCGCGCGCGGCGGCGGCGCCGGTTCAGCCCGCCTTGGCCTCTTCCCCGTCGCCGAGCACGCGGGTCACCGACTCGTACGTGACGCCATGGTCGGCGAGCACCTCGGCGGGGACGCCCGGGCGGGCGGTCAGGGCGAGGAGGATGTGTTCGTCGCCGATGGTCCGTTCACGGCGGGCGACGGCGATGCGCAGGGACTTCTCCAGCACGTCCTTGGCACCGCGGCTGAAGGTGCGCCGCCCGCTCCACCACCCCCGGTCCCCCCGGTCCCCGGCCATCGCTCCCACGCCGTGCGTCTCCTCCACCCGCGAGACGATCTGCGAGACGTCGATCCCGAGCCCGGCCAGCGCGTCGGCATCGGCCTGCGACAGACCAGCACGCCGCCGAGCCTCTTCCAGTGCCCGCACGACCGACTCCCGGCTCCGGTCCAGCCCGAGCGCGGCCAGCGCGAACGAGCCCCGGCCGGTCCCGCGGTCGAGCAGGGCGAGGAGGGCGAGGAGCAGGTGCTCCGCTTCGACGGTCTGTGCCCCCGCCCCCTCGCAGTGCTCGACGGCGCCCTTCACCACGGCACGCGCATCCTTCGTGAACCGCTCGAACATCATCGCCTCCCGTACTTCTTGTGCACGGCCTGCCTGCTCACACCGAGTTCCGCGGCGATCTCCTGCCACGACCAGCCCTGATGGCGCGCACTCCGCACCTGCACGGCCTCCAACTGCTCCAGCAGCCTCCGCAGCGCGGCGACGGCGCGCAGCCCCACCCGCGGATCGCGGTCACCGGCTCGCTCGGCGAGTTCCGTGGCATCGCTCATGATGTCAACTTAGGTTGACAGGAACGCTCCTGTCAACCAGGGTTGACAACACAGCGGCCGGCCCGCATCCGGACCGGCCGCCGTACGGACGAGCGGAGAGTCTCAGCCGTTGGTGAGCACGATCTTGCCGAACTGCCCGCCCGACTCCAGCCGCTCGAAGCCCTCGCGGGCCCGGTCCATCGGCAGCACCTCGTCGATGACCGGGCGGACGCCGGTCGCGGCACAGAAGGACAGCAGGTCCTCCAGCTCGTCCTTGGTGCCCATCGTGGAACCGACGACCTTCAGCTCCAGGAAGAAGATGCGGGTCAGCTCGGCGTGGGCGGGGCGGTCACCGCTCGTGGCACCGGTGATGACGAGCGTGCCGCCGGGGCGCAGCGACTTCACCGAGTGGGACCAGGTGGCGGCGCCGACCGTCTCGATCACGGCGTCCACGCGCTGCGGCAGCCGGGCACCCGACTCCAGCGCCTCCACGGCACCGAGCTCCAGGGCACGCTTGCGCTTCGCCTCGTCCCGGCTGGTGGCGAAGACGCGCAGCCCGGCGGCCTTTCCGAGCACGATCGCGGCCGTGGCCACGCCGCCACCGGCGCCCTGCACGAGCACCGAGTCACCGGGGCGCACGCCGGCGTTGGTGAACAGCATGCGGTACGCGGTGAGCCAGGCCGTCGGCAGACAGGCGGCCTCCTCGAAGGACAGTTCCTTGGGCTTGGGCAGGATGTTCCAGGTCGGTACGGCGACCTGGTCGGCGAACGTGCCCTGGTAGCGCTCGGTGAGGATGGAACGGGGTTCCTGCGGGCCGACCCCGTGCCCTGTCTGACCGATGACGGAGTGCAGGACGACCTCGTTGCCGTCCTCGTCGACGCCGGCGGCGTCACAGCCGAGGATCATCGGCAGCTTGTCCTCCGCGAGGCCCACGCCGCGCAGGGACCACAGGTCGTGGTGGTTGAGGGAGGCGGCCTTGACGTCGACGACACTCCAGCCGGGCCTGGCCTCGGGGGCGGGGCGCTCCCCCAACTCCAGGCCGCTGAGCGGCTGGTCACGGTCGATTCGGGCGGCGTAGACAGCGAACATGCGCCCGACGATAGGCTGCGCCCCCGCCCGGACGGAACCGCACACCCCTGTGACACATGCCCACTTGCCAGGACCACCCCTTACGGCCGACCCGGAGACCTCCGGGCCCACCCGGGCGCGTCCCGGCCGCGGGCCCACCACGTTTCACCACACCGGACACCGCACCGGGCCACGCCCACGACACCGCCCGGCCGGCGAACCGACCCCCGCAGCACCCGGCCTGCAAGCCCACACCCACGATGCTGCTCGGCTCGCTCTCCCCGCCTCCGCAGCCCCGCGCACACCCGCGCACACCCGCGCCACGAGCCCCACCATGACGCCACCCAGCCCTCTCGCCGGCGTCCTCGGCACCCAGGCCCCCGCGAAACCCGTGACAACCGCAGACGGCACGCCACACGTCACACGGCGCACGCCACAGGCCGCACGCCACACGCCACACGCCACACGCCACACGCCACACGCCACAGCGACGATCCGCACGTACGCCCGCGACTCCGCCCAGCAGCCGAGCCCGCACCCGCCAACGGCAACCGCCCCCGCCGGCAGCCCGCCCCCACCGTCGGCCCACCCCTACCGGCGGCGCCCCCCTGCACACCCGAACGGGCGGGCGGGCGGAAAGAAAGATGGCCCCGCCCGAACAGGGCGGGGCCAGCACAAGGGAGCCTCAGCGGCGAGCCACGCCCTCCGCCCGCGCCGCGGCCGCGACAGCGGCCGTCACCGCGGGCGCCACCCGCTCGTCGAACGGCGACGGAATGACGTAGTCCGCGGCGAGGTCGTCCCCGACAACGCCCGCGAGCGCCTCGGCCGCCGCGATCTTCATGCCCTCGGTGATCCGGGACGCCCGCACCTGGAGCGCGCCCGCGAAGATCCCCGGGAACGCCAGCACGTTGTTGATCTGGTTCGGGAAGTCCGACCGGCCCGTCGCGACGACCGCCGCGTACTTGTGCGCCACATCGGGGTGCACCTCGGGATTCGGGTTCGCCATGGCGAACACGAACGCGCCCTCGGCCATGGAGGCGACCGCCTCCTCCGGCACCGTACCGCCGGAGACGCCGATGAAGACGTCCGCGCCTTCCAGCGCCACCTCCAGCGAACCGGAGATCCCGGCCTTGTTGGTGAAGCCCGCGACCTCGCGCTTGACCGGCGTGAGATCCTCCCGGTCGACGGAGACGACACCCTTGCGGTCCGCGACCGCGACGTCCCCGATGCCGGCCTCGACCAGCATCTTCGCGATCGCGACACCGGCCGCGCCGGCGCCCGAGATGACCGCCCGGAGTTCGGCGAGCGTCTTCCCGGTCAGCCGCGCGGCGTTGCGCAGGGCCGCCAGCGTCACGACCGCCGTGCCGTGCTGGTCGTCATGGAAGATCGGGATGTCCAGCCGTTCCTGGAGCCTGCGCTCGATCTCGAAGCAGCGCGGCGCCGAGATGTCCTCCAGGTTCACGCCGCCGAAGGAGGGAGCGAGGCGGACCACGGTCTCGACGATCTCGTCGACGTCCGTGCAGGCGAGCGCGATCGGCACCGCGTCCACGCCGCCGAACTGCTTGAACAGGATCGCCTTGCCCTCCATCACCGGAAGGGAGGCCTCGGGTCCGATGTCCCCGAGTCCGAGCACCGCCGTACCGTCGGTCACGACGGCGACGACGGACGACTTCCACGTGTAGTCGTGGACGAGTTCCGGCTGCTCGGCGATCGCGGTGCACACCTTCGCGACGCCGGGCGTATACGCCAGGGACAGGTCGTCCTTGTCGCGGACCGGCACGGTGGCCTGCACGGCCATCTTGCCGCCGCGGTGCAGCGCGAACGCCGGATCGAAGGAATCGAGGGGCTCCGCGGCCCCTCCTTCCTGCTCCGTGCCGCTGTCGCTGCGAGGATTGACGATCTCCGCTGCCACTTTGTCTGACCCCTTAAGTGTTCATGGTTTTGAGGGTGGGTTCCGCTCCTGGTGAGGAGCGGGCGGGCACCGCGCAGAGCCAGGAGGTGATGCGTTCGGGCAGCTACGCGACGGGCGCGCCGCACACGCGCCCTGAGCCCCGGATGAGGGGTTAAAGAACCTTCTTACCGGACGGAGGGCATCGCCGACGAGTCCATCACGGGAAGATCACATGCCAGTGACATGACTCATGGCCGAATATGGGGACAAGCGCCCGTTAAACCCTTGACAAAGCCGCAATGGCCGCCAAACACCGGCTTCCGTACATCCACATCCTGAGACACACCGAAGGACTTGCGGCCGGAAGCGCATATTCCCGTAGAAGGTCCGGTCGTGATGTACCGGAGTGGTCTGGTTCGGGGGTCACCCGTTATCCGATTTTGACATGACGGGTCGCCTGAATGGGCCAGTCCGAATGGCAAGATGCCGTAATCACACGAGGTCGCGACACCCGAAGCTGTGTGTTCTCGTCGACCCATCGGCAACTGCCGCCCATCGGCACTTCACCCATCCGCCGGAGGAACCCACCATGACCGCAAGCTCCACCCGTCGTACGACCGCCGCACGCAGCAGGCTGGCAGCGGTCGGCTCGATCGCGGTCGCAGGCGCCCTGCTTCTCACCGGTTGCGGTGACCAGACGGAAAGCGGTGGCTCGGACAGCACGGACACCGCGTCCAAGAGCGCGGCCCCGCTGGCAGACAAGCTGCCCCAGCAGATCCGCGACAAGGGCGTCATCAAGGTCGGCTCGGACATCGCCTACGCGCCGGTCGAGTTCAAGGACAGCTCCGGCAAGACGGTCGGCATCGACCCGGACGTCGCCGCCGCCATGGGCAAGCAGCTCGGTGTGACCTTCGAGTTCGAGAACGGCACCTTCGACACCCTCCTCACCGGTCTGCGCTCCAAGCGTTACGACATCGCCATGTCCGCGATGACCGACACCAAGGACCGCCAGGAGGGCATCGACTCCGACACCGGCAAGAAGGTCGGTGAGGGCGTCGACTTCGTGGACTACTTCACCGCCGGCGTCTCGATCTACACCAAGAAGGGCGACGACCAGGGCATCAAGACCTGGTCCGACCTGTGCGGCAAGAAGATCGTGCTGCAGCGCGGCACGGTCTCCGAGGACCTCGCCAAGGCCGAGGCCGCGAAGTGCCCGAAGAACAAGAAGCTCTCCATCGAGGCCTTCGACAACGACCAGCAGGCCCAGACCCGCCTGCGCGCGGGCGGCGCCGACGCCGGCTCCTCCGACTTCCCGGTCGCCGCGTACGCGGTGAAGACCTCCGGTGGCGGCAACGACTTCGAGCTGGTCGGCGAGCAGGTCGAGGCCGCTCCGTACGGCATCGCCGTGGCCAAGAACAACACCCAGCTCCGGGACGCCCTGCAGGCCGCTCTGGATGCGATCATCGCCAACGGCGAGTACGACAAGATCATAGAGAAGTGGGGCGTCGAGGACGGCGCCGTCGACAAGGCCACCATCAACGGCGGCAAGTGACCGCGCGGTCATCGACCAGCGGCACTGAAAGGCAACACCCGTGACTGTTGACATCGACAAGACGACGGGTCCGGCCGGCACGCCCCCGGCCGGACCGGAGGCCATCAAGGCCATCCCGGTCCGGCACTACGGGCGGTACGTCACCGCCGTCGTCACGCTCGCCCTGCTGGGCGGCGTCATCTACGCGTTCTCCCAGGGCAGGATCAACTGGGGAGCGATTCCGGACTACTTCTTCAACGACCGCATCCTCGGCGGTGTGGGCAACACGCTCCTGCTGACCGTGCTGTGCATGCTGATCGGCATCGTCGGCGGCATCGTGCTGGCGGTGATGCGCCTGTCGCACAACCCGGTGACCTCCTCGATCGCCTGGTTCTACATCTGGTTCTTCCGCGGCACCCCGGTCCTGGTCCAGCTCATCGTCTGGTTCAACCTGGGCCTGGTCTTCGAGTACATCAACCTCGGCCCGGTCTACCGGGACGAGTGGTCGGACTTCATGACCCCGTTCCTGACCGCGCTGCTCGGCCTCGGCCTGAACGAGGCCGCCTACATGGCCGAGATCTGCCGCGCCGGTCTGCTCGCGGTCGACGAGGGCCAGACCGAGGCGTCGCACGCGCTGGGCATGAGCCACGCCAAGACGCTGCGCCGGATCGTCATCCCGCAGGCGATGCGCGTGATCGTGCCGCCGACGGGCAACGAGGTCATCAACATGCTGAAGACGACCTCGCTGGTGTCGGTCGTCCAGTACTCCGACCTGCTCCGCGTCGCCCAGGACATCGGCCAGACCTCGGGCGCCCCGGCCGAGATGCTGTTCCTCGCGGCCGCCTGGTACCTGCTGCTGACCTCGATCTTCAGCGTCGGCCAGTACTACCTCGAGAGGTACTACGCCCGCGGTTCCAGCCGCTCGCTGCCGCCGACGCCACTGCAGAAGATCAAGGCCAACATGTTGTCCCTCGGCCGCCCGAAGGGAGGCACGGCATGACCGAGAAGATCGAGAAGAACGAGACGACCGACACGACCGCGACGACCGATGAGGTCAAGGAGACGGCCACCCCGGTGAAGGGCAGCGCCGTCCCCATGGTCAAGGCGGAGGGCGTCCACAAGTCCTTCGGTCACGTCGAGGTCCTCAAGGGCATCGACCTGGAGGTGAAGACCGGCGAGGTCTTCTGCCTGATCGGCCCCTCCGGCTCCGGCAAGTCGACCTTCCTGCGGTGCATCAACCACCTGGAGAAGATCAACGCCGGACGGCTGTACGTCGACGGCGAGCTGGTCGGCTACCGCCAGAAGGGCGACAAGCTGTACGAGCTGAAGGACAGCGAGGTCGCGCTGAAGCGGCGCGACATCGGCATGGTCTTCCAGCGCTTCAACCTCTTCCCGCACATGACGGCGGTGGAGAACATCATCGAGGCGCCGATCCAGGTCAAGGGCACCAACCGGGCCCAGGCCAGGGTGCGGGCGATGGAGCTCCTGGACCGGGTCGGCCTGGCCGACAAGGCCGGGAACTACCCCTCGCAGCTCTCCGGCGGCCAGCAGCAGCGCGTCGCGATCGCCCGGGCCCTCGCCATGGACCCGAAGCTGATGCTGTTCGACGAGCCGACCTCGGCGCTCGACCCCGAACTCGTCGGTGACGTCCTCGACGTCATGCGCGACCTCGCCGAGTCCGGCATGACGATGATCGTCGTCACCCACGAGATGGGCTTCGCCCGCGAGGTGGGCGACAGCCTGGTCTTCATGGACGGCGGCGTGGTCGTGGAGTCCGGCAACCCGAGGGACGTCCTGACCAACCCGCAGCACGAGCGGACGCAGGCGTTCCTGTCGAAGGTGCTGTAAGCGCACGGGCCCGGCAGAAGGGGCGGTACGGAGTCTCCGTACCGCCCCTTTCCGTGTCCGCTTTCCGTGTCCGCGGGGCTACTTCAGCCCGAGCAGCAGCGTGTCCGACGGCGAGCACCACACCGGACGTGCCTCCCCGAACCCCTGCTCGCGCAGTACGCGCGCGTGCCACTGGGCCGACGGCATGTCGCCGTCCGCGTGGTCGCCGTAGATCTCGAAGCGGCGGGCGGTGGGTCCGGCGAGGGCGGGGTCCTTGGCGGCGAGCTGCCACCACTCGGCCCAGTCGAGGGCACCCTCCTGCTGTGCCCGGCCCATGCGCGCGTGCCGCAGGGTGCGCTCGGCGGCGTTGATACGGGGGGTGCTGTCGTCGATCATGCGGTCGGCGTTCATGAAGACGCCCCCGTGCCGGACGAGCCCGGCGATCCGGCCGTACAGCGCCTGGAGCGGTTCGGCGTGGAACCAGTGCAGGGCGGTGGCGGTGAGGACCGCGTCGTACGTCTCGTGGGGCAGCCGGGCGGTCCAGTCGGGGTCCTTCAGGTCGGCCTCGACGAGGGTGACGCGGTCGTCGCCGTCGAAGGTGCCGCGCGCGATGGTGAGCAGCGCCGGGTCGAGGTCGATGCCGGTGCTGGTGGCGTCGGGGAAGCGGTCGAGCAGGCGGGCGGTGATGGTGCCGGTGCCGCAGGCCAGGTCCAGTACTCGCGGGGCCGTGCCGGCGAACGCCTCGACCATGTCGAGCATCACCCGGAAGCGCTCCTCGCGGTCCGGCATGTACCACTCCTGCTGCCGGTCCCAGCTCTCCTGCCAGGCGTTCCAGTCGGTGCCGATGCTCGTCGTCATGGGAACCCCTTCTCCACTCACCCGCGTAATACCCTGGAAGCACGATCAGCTGTTACGCGACCGCAGACATGACCATAGAGCCCCTTTGTAAGGACTACAAGTGGAACTGGCCTATTACTCGGACTATGCCGTACGCCTCGTCAACAGCGAGGAGCCGGCCCGGGGCAAGGACTCGCTGACCTCGGTCGAGGCTGTTCGGGAGCTCTTCGGCGGCAACCAGTCGGCCGCCCGCCGCGCCACCGACGCGGACGTGACCAGGTTCCGCTCGGTCCGGGGCCGGCTGCGCTCGGTCTTCGAGGCTGCCGACGGCGGCGACGAGACGCTCGCAGTGGACCTGCTGAACTCCCTGCTGCTGGAGTTCCCGGTGAGCCCGCAGATCTCCGGCCACGACCACCGCGACGACGACGGCCGCCCCCTGTGGCACATGCATCTCGCGGACCACCCGTCGAACGCCACCTCGGGCTACGCGGCGATCGCGGCGATGGGTCTGGCCTTCCACCTCACCGAGTACGGCGTGGACCGCCTGGGCCTGTGCGAGGCGGCCCCGTGCCGCAACGCCTACCTCGACACGTCCACCAACCGCTCCCGCCGCTACTGCTCCGACCGCTGCGCCACCCGCGCCAACGTGGCCGCCTACCGGGCGCGCAAACGCCTGGAGGCCGACCGGCCGGAGAGGACGGGCCTGGCCGCCGAGAGCGCCCAGCGCAGCACGGCCAGCGGCGAACGCTGATCCGGCTTGCGCGGCCGGTAGCGGAACACGACCCGGCCCAGGACCAGCTCGTCGGGCACGACACCGTAGTCGGTGCTGTCCCCGCCCGCGTACGCGTTGTCGCCGAGCACCCACCAGCCGCCCTCGCGGCGCTCCGCCGCCCGCTTGACGACGAGCAGGTCCTGCTGGAAGGGGTGCCGCAGGACGAGGACGTCGCCCGGCCTGGCCCGGACGCCGTGACGCAACAGGAGCCGGTCCCCGTGGTACAGCGTCGGCACCATCGACGGCCCGGTCACCTCGGCCAGTCCGAAGGGCGGGACACCCCTTTCGCGCTCGGTCTCCTGCGACAGCTCCGGCATCCCGGCACCTCCCCGGTTCGATCCTCCACCAGTCTCAGTCTCACCCCGGACTTTTGTCCTAAGCCCATGGGGGCACTCGCGAAATCACGTCGCTCAGGGAGTAATGTCCCCCCTGAGAAGACGATCACGAGGAAGGAATGCTCCATGCTTTCCCGCCTGTTTGCCCCCAAGGTCAAGGTCAGCGCGCACTGCGACCTGCCCTGCGGTGTGTACGACCCTGCCCAGGCCCGCATCGAGGCGGAGTCGGTGAAGGCCGTCCAGGAAAAGATGGCCGGTAACGACGACCCGCACTTCCAGGCTCGTGCCACCACGATCAAGGAACAGCGCGCCGAGCTGGCCAAGCACCACGTCTCGGTGCTCTGGAGCGACTACTTCAAGCCCCCGCACTTCGAGAAGTACCCGGAGCTGCACCAGCTGGTCAACGACACCCTGAAGGCCCTCTCGGCCGCCAAGGCGTCCACCGACCCCGCCAGCGGCCAGAAGGCCCTGGACTACATCGCCCAGATCGACAAGATCTTCTGGGAGACCAAGAAGGCCTGACGCCTCACGCATGACGGGCGGTCGGTGCGCCACCGCCTGTCTGGGGCGAGCGACGGGGCCCGGCCGCGACTGCGGGCCGGGCCCCGTCCGCGTTCTCCTCCGGGCGTGCCTCATTGCTCCGTGCCTCCGTCCTCCGTGGACGACCGCCACGAGAAGCGTGATGTGGTCCATGACCCATGCATTCCGCATCGCCCCGACTGCCGCTGAACGAGAGGCAAAGGCTCCGTCTGGACTCCGCCGTCCCCGTCCCCGTCCCGGCCCGCGGGCCCCCGCGAGCCCGGATCCGCGCCCTACGATCGTCGCCATGACGATCCGCTGGACGTACGCCTTCATCGACCGCCCGGCCGGAGTCCTCCCGGTGGCCGGGAAGTTCTGGACCGCCGTCACCGGCACCGGGCTCTCCGCCCGCCGGGGCGAGTTCGTCACCCTGCTGCCGGCCGACGGAACGGACGCCTGTGTGAAGGTCCAGGGCGTCGACGAGGGACCCGGCGGCGCGCATCTCGACTTCGCCGTCGGCGACGTCGGTGAGTTCACCGCGTCGGCGGTGCGCGCGGGGGCCGAGGTGGCCGCGGGGCACGAGGGGTGGGCCGTACTGCGGTCGCCGGCGGGTCAGCTGTTCTGTGCCGTGCCGTGGCACGGGGAGTCGGTGCGGCCGCCCGTCGTGCGGGGCACCCGGCTCGATCAGGTGTGTGTCGATGTGCCGCCTTCGTCGTACGACGCCGAGGTCACGTTCTGGAGCACGCTGCTGGACGGGTGGGAGTCCGAGCCGGGCACCCGCCCGGAGTTCCACGTGTTCCGGCCCCCGGCCGGGCTGCCGGTACGGGTGCTGCTCCAGCGCCTCGGCACGGAGCGGCCACTTTCCGCCCACCACGACCTGGCCTGCGCGGACGTCGCCGCGACCCGCGCCGGGCACGAGCGGCTCGGGGCCACGTTCGTCGCCGCCGGTGCCCACTGGACGGTGCTGCGCGATCCGGCGGGCGGCACCTACTGCCTGACCGGCCGGGACCCGGAGACGGGCGCTCTGCCTAGCCTGCCCTGACGACGCAGAACAGGCCGTACGAGCCGTCGCCGGTGCGCGGCGGCGCCGACGCCTCGGGGCAGTGGGTCTCCCCGTCCTGACGCGACAGCGGCGTCGGAGTCGCCTCCTCCCAGCGGTACGGCCCCGGCGGCTCGGCCGACTCCTGCAACCACACCGTCAGCGCGCCCCCGGCCGCCACGGCCACCGCCCACACGAGCACCGCCCACCGCCACACCCGGCGGCGCCCGTCCCCTGCCCCAGTCGTCACGCCAATCCTCCCCGTGTCCGGCGCACTTGGGTGGCGCGCTGGTCCCTCAGCCGCGCCGCCCGGACCCGAAGGTATCGCTGCTCCGGCAGGCTCAGTGTCTTTCCGGCCGCGGACTCGTAGGCGGCGCGGGCGGCCTCGTGCTCCCCCGTCCGCTCCAGCAGATGCCCCCGCACCGCGTCGAGACGGTGGCCACCGCCCAGCTCGCCGGTCAGCGCGTCCAGTTCGCTCAGACCGGCGCGCGGCCCGCGCACCATGGCGACGGCGACCGCGCGGTTGAGCCGTTCGACGGGGCCGGGGACGAGGCGTACGAGCACGTCGTAGAGGCCGAGGATCTCCCGCCAGTCGGTCGCCTGCGCCGACGGGGCCTCGTCGTGCACGGCGGCGACGGCGGCGCGCAGCTGGTACGGGCCCGGGCGGCCGCCGGACAGCGCCCGCGTGACCAGGGCGACACCTTCCTCGATCGCCGCCTTGTCCCAGCGGGACCGGTCCTGTTCGTCGAGCGGGATCAGCTCCCCGTGCGGTCCGGTGCGTGCCTCGCGGCGCGCGTCGGTGAGCAGCATCAGGGCCAGCAGGCCGGCCACCTCGCCGTCGCCGGGGAGCAGCCGGTGGACCGTACGGGTGAGCCGGATCGCCTCGCCGGCCAGTTCGCGCCGCTGCAGGGCGGCCCCGGAAGTGGCCGTGTAGCCCTCGTTGAAGATCAGGTAGAGGGTCTGCAGGACGGCGGGCAGCCGGTCCGCCCAGTTGTCCGGGCGGCCGAAGCGCATGCCGCGCACCTTCTGTTTGGCCCGGCTGATCCGCTGGGCCATGGTCGGCTCGGGTACCAGGTGGGCGCGGGCGATCTCCGCCGTCGTCAGGCCGCCCACCGCGCGCAGGGTGAGGGCGATCTGCGCGGGCGGGGTGAGGTCGGGGTGGCAGCACAGGAAGAGCAGCGTCAGGGTGTCGTCCTCGCGCGGCAGCCGGTCGGCGCCGGGTGGCGGAGCGGTGAAGGCGTCGCGCGGGGTGAGCGCCGCCGCCCGTTCCTCCCGCTGCCGCCGCGCCGCCTCGCTGCGCAGCGCGTCGGTCAGCCGCCGCGCGGCGACCTTGATCAGCCAGCCGCGCGGATTGTCCGGAACCCCGGCCGAGGGCCACTGCCCGGCCGCCGCCAGCAGCGCCTCCTGTACGGCGTCCTCGGCGGCGTCGAAATGCCCGTACCGGCGCACGAGCGCGCCGAGGACCTGCGGCGCGTTGCGGCGCAACAGGTCCTCCACCTCGTCGGTGCGGTGCATCGGTGCCGCTCAGCCGAGGTCGCCGGCGCCGTCCATGATCGGCCGGATGACCACCGGGTACTCCGGGGCGCCCGCGGGCTGCGGGCAGCGGGCCACGCGCTCGGCGATCTCCGTGACCCGCTCCAGGCCGGCGCAGTCCAGCACCCAGTAGCCGGCCATCAGCTCCTTGGTCTCGCCGTACGGGCCGTCGGTGATCACGGTCTTGCCGTCCGCGTCCAGGCCCACCTGCCGGGTCCGGGCGGGCTCGGCAAGGCCCTGCCCGTCCACGAGTTCGCCGCTCTCGGCCAGATCGTCGTTGAGCGCGCTCATGTAGGCGTACATGGCCTGCAGGTCCTGCTCGTTCCAGGCCGGGGAGCCCTCGGACGGGCTGCCCTGCATCGCCTCGTAGTCCGCCTGCGTGCCGAGCACCATGACCAGGTACTTCATCGTCGTCTCCTTCGCCACGGGCCGCCCGGCGTGGGCGGCTCTCGCAGGGGACGTCGGAGCCGGCCGGGGTTTCTCGACATGCGGTCGGAGAAATTTTCTCAGGACTTCTTCGGCACGGTCTCGGTTTCGCTGTGTTCCGTGGGGGCGGGCGTCGTGGCCGCGGGGGCCTCCGGCCGCTCCTGCCCGGAAGCGGCGCCTTCCGCGGCACTCGCCCCGCACTTGGGGTTGTGGCAAGGCCCGGCCACCCACACCGGGACCCACGCGCCCAGCGTCTTGTGGCGCCGGACGACCGTATCGACGGACTGTCCGCAGTCGGGACAGACATGCTGTGCGCTGTCCATGCCCCCAAGCGTAGGGCGGACGGCGGCTCAGCGCTTCCTGCTGTACGTCCGCACCACGGCGCCGTTGCCGAAGGCGCGCACCGACTCCAGCGTGAACTCGCCGACCGCGTGGCCGGCGCCGAACATCGGCATGCCGCTGCCCAGCACGACCGGGTACGTCTTGACGACGAGCTCGTCCATCTCGTCGATCAGCTCCCCAGCGACCTGGGACCCGCCGCAGAGGTAGATCCCGAACTCGCCGTCCTCGGCCTTCAGCTCGCGGACCTTGCCGGTCAGGTCGTCGGCGATGATCTCGACCGCGGGGTCGGGCGACTTCTCGAGGGTGCGCGAGGCCACGTACTGGCGCATATGGGCGTACGGGCTGGTGACGCCCTCCTTCAGCGCCAGCTCGTAGCTGGCGCGGCCCTGGATGACGGTGTCGAACCGCTTGTTCGGCAGGTCGTCGAGACCGAGCGGGCGGCGGCCCTGGGTGGGCAGGGTCTCGGGGTACTCCGCCGCGAGGAACTCGAGGAACTCCTCGTCCACGAAGGGGTACATCGCCGCCGCGTCGCCGTCCGGGTCCCCTATGAAGCCGTCGATGGAGCAGGCGATGAAGTAGGTGAGCTTTCGCAAGCCGGTCTCTTTTCGTCGCTGTCGCTGCCGGCTCGTAGCTGTCGCTGCCGGCCGTTCGTGTAACCACTCCAGTTCTAGTACTTCGACTGTAGTGGCTGCAAGGGAGATTGCGGGCGAGGCAGAACTGGGAGAGGAGATTCCACATCGCTGAAGGCCCCGGGCAGCGGACGGCAGTACGGCGGAACGCGGACGGGCCCCGCACACCGTGGGGATGTGCGGGGCCCGTCCGGGCCGGAACCGGCCGGGGACACGCGGCTCAGGAACCACAGGCCCCCGGCCCGGGTTTCCTCGCCCGGCTCCGGCGCTCAGACACTGCGCCGGGTGACGAACTCGGCGAGGGCCAGCAGCCCGCCCGCCGACTCCGGGTCGGGAATCGCCCGGGACAGCTCCTGCATCGCGCGCGCCATCCGCTCGGACGCCTCGACCTGCGCCCAGTCCCGTCCACCCGCCCGCTCCACCGCCAGCACCGTGGGCTCCAGGTCACCGCCCGCGTACGGCGCTTCGTACAACGCGGCGAGTTCCACCGCGGCCGGTGTCCCGGAGGACAGCGCGGCGACCACGGGCAGGGACTTCTTGCGCGCCGCCAGATCCGCCCCGGCAGGCTTGCCGGTGTGGCTCGGGTCGCCCCATATGCCGATGACGTCGTCGATGAGCTGGAAGGCGAGCCCGGCCTCCCGGCCGAACGCGTCCAGCGCCTCGACATCGGCCGCGTCCGCCCCGGCGTACAGCCCGCCGATGGCGCACGCGCACCCCAGCAGCGCCCCGGTCTTGGCCTCGGCCATGGCGAGCACCTCGTCGAGGGTGACGTCCGAAGGGCCGCGCCGCTCCATGGCCGTGTCGACCTGCTGGCCCTCGCACAGCTCGATGACACAGGACGCGAGCCGGGACGCGGCCGCCGCGGACGACGGGTGCGGGTCCTCGGCGAGCAGCCGCAGAGCGAGCGCCTGGAGAGCGTCCCCGGCGAGGATCGCGTCGTTGTCGCCGAACACCGTCCAGGCGGTGGGCCGGTGCCGGCGCGTGGTGTCCCGGTCCATCACATCGTCGTGCAGCAGCGTGAAGTTGTGCACCAGCTCCACCGCCGCGGCCGCCCGCACGGCGCTCGCCTGCGCCCGGGGACCGCCGAGTGCGGCTGCCGCCACGAGGACGAGCGCCGGCCGGATCGCCTTGCCCGCGTTGCCGGCCGCCGGTGTGCCGTCGGCGTGCTCCCACCCGAAGTGGTAACGCGCGACCCGGCGCATGCCCCTGGGCAGCGCGTCGATCGCCGAGCGCAGCTCGGGGTCCACCGACGCCCGCGCACGCTCCAGGATCACTGCCGCCTCGGGGCCGTCGAGCGGCCCCGGCCCGCTGTCCGTACGGTTCGTGACGGGACTCCCCCTTTCGGGCACCCCGGCCGGGCGCCGCACGGCCGGGGCCTGAGGCTGGGCCGCCGGCTCGGTCACGGACTCGGTCATGAGATCGCGGTCTCCTCTCCGGCAGTCCGCGGACCGCGGCGCCCACACTCCGGCCCGGCGCATACCCCGCGGTGCCCCCGCCCTGCCGGGCGGGGACACCCCACACGGACCGGGCAGGTCACCGCCAGCGGCCGATCTCGACGTTCTCCAGCACGCCGAGCGCGTCCGGCACCAGGACCGCCGCCGAGTAGTAGGCCGTCACGAGGTACTTGATGATGGCCTGTTCGTTGATGCCCATGAACCGCACCGACAGACTGGGCTCCAGCTCGTCCGGGATGCCGGACTGCCGCAGACCGATCACACCCTGGTCCGCCTCGCCGAGACGCATCGCGATGATCGAGGTGGTCCGGGCCTCGGTGACCGGGATCTTGTTGCACGGGTAGATCGGGACACCGCGCCAGGTCGGGATGCGGTTGCCGCCGACATCGATCGTCTCCGGCACCAGGCCCCGCTTGTTGAGCTCACGGCCGAACGCGGCGATCGCGCGCGGGTGGGCGAGGAACATCTTGGTCCCGCGCCGGCGGCTGAGCAGCTCGTCCATGTCGTCCGGACCCGGCACACCGTCGTGCGGCTGGATCCGCTGGTCGTACTCGCAGTTGGTGAGCAGCCCGAACTCACGGTTGTTGACCAGCTCGTGTTCCTGGCGCTCCTTCAGCGCCTCCACAGTGAGCCGGAGTTGCTGCTCGGTCTGGTTCATCGGCTGGTTGTACAGGTCGGCCACGCGCGAGTGGATGCGCAGCACGGTCTGGGCGATGCTCAGTTCGTACTCGCGGGGCCGCGACTCGTAGTCCACGAAGGTGTGCGGGATGTCCGGCTCGCCCTCGTGACCGGCCGCGAGGTCGATCTCCTTCTCGCCGTACTTGTTGGTGCGCTGCTCCGGAATCGCGCGCTGCTCCTCCAGGTGCTCACGCAGCGAGTCCGACCGCTCGGCGAGCTGCTCGACGTCCTGCCGGGAGAGCACGAGGACCGTGCAGGGGGTGATGGCGCGGGCCGTGAACTCCCAGATGGCGTCCGGGTCGAGCAGCGCCTGCTCGCCCAGGTAGGCCCCGTCGGCGAGGACGCCGAGGCTCTCGTCGTCGCCGTACGGGCCGGTGCCGATCTTCTCCACGCGGCCGTGCGCCAGCAGGTACACCTCGTCGGTCTGGTTGCCGAAGTCGGCGATCACCTCGCCCGCGGCGATCTCGCGCTGCTCGCAGCGCCGGGCGAGCTCGGTCAGTACCTCCTCGTCCTCGTAGGACCGCAGCGCCGGGAGTTCGCCCAGCTCCGCGGGGATCACCTCGACACGGTCGCCGGTCTTCACGAAGGTGATGCGTCCGTCTCCCACGGCGTAACTGAGCCGCCGGTTCACGCGGTACGTGCCGCCCTGTACATCCACCCACGGCAGCATGCGCAGCAGCCAGCGCGAGCTGATCTCCTGCATCTGGGGTACGGACTTGGTCGTGGTGGCCAGGTTCCGCGCGGCCGCCGTGCCGAGGCTCTGCTGCGGCCTGGTCTGCTCCGTGCGGACCTCTTCGCCTACCGACATAAGGAATTGCCCTCCCGGTCCTGCCCTGGCAACGCGTTGCTCCGGGCACCGATCTCCGCGGAGAAGCCTTCCAGCACGGACCGTGATCGTGCTATTACCCGAAAGAGCGGGAATGGATCAACTCCCCGTGGGAACACGGGGTTTCATCACCGCCCCACTGGCCGAAACCGCTCGCTCGCTGTACGAACGAGAGGTTCCGTTTCTTCCCGGTTCGGTACAAGCAGCATGTACGAGGCGGCCGCGCCGGGCGGCCGTCGCGCCATGAAGGAGGCGCTCATGGCCTCACCGCTGTCCGCGAACCGATTCCTCGACTGCCTGCGGGACGAGGGGCTCACCGTCGTCGAGGTGGGCAACTGGAGAGAGCACAACCGCAACCACAAGGGCCCGTGGGCCCCCGTGCACGGCGTGATGATCCACCACACCGTGACCCGGGGCAGCGCCGCGACCGTCGAACTCTGCCGCAAGGGATACGAGGGCCTGCCCGGCCCGCTGTGCCACGGCGTGATCACGAAGGACGGCAGGGTCCACCTCGTCGGCTACGGCCGCGCCAACCACGCGGGCCTCGGCGACGACGACGTGCTGCGCGCGGTGATCGCGGAGAAGGCGCTGCCGCCGGACAACGAGGCGAACACCGACGGCAACCGTCACTTCTACGGCTTCGAGTGCGAGAACCTCGGCGACGGCAAGGACCCCTGGCCCGAGGTGCAGCTGGAGGCCATCGAGCGGGCCGCGGCCGCGGTCTGCCGCGCGCACGGCTGGACGCACCGGTCGGTCATCGGCCACCTGGAGTGGCAGCCGGGAAAGGTGGACCCGCGCGGGTTCACGATGTCCGCGATGCGGGCGCGCATCGCGGAGAGGCTGAAGTAGGCCACGGGCGACAATGGCCGGGTGACCAGCCCCGACGCCCTCGCCACCTTGCAGCCGCGGCTCCCCTCCCCGGCGCGGGAGGTGCACGACGACCGCTTCGCGCGGCACGGCGTACGGCTGCTGCTGAAGCGTGACGACCTGATCCACCCCGACCTCGTCGGCAACAAATGGCGCAAGCTCGCCCCCAACCTGACCGCGGCGCACGGCCGCCCGGTCCTCACCTTCGGCGGCGCGTACTCCAACCATCTGCGCGCCACCGCCGCCGCGGGCCGCCTCCTCGGTCTTGCCACCGTCGGCGTGGTCCGCGGTCAGGAACTCGCCGACCGGCCCCTCAACCCTTCGCTGGCCCGGTGCGCGGCCGACGGCATGCGGCTGCACTTCATCGACAGATCGACATATCGCCGCAAGACCGACCCCGGCACTCTCGCCGCCCTGTTGCGCGCGGTGGGCGCCGAGGACGCCTGGGTGGTCCCCGAAGGCGGCAGCAACGCGACGGCCGTACGGGGCTGCGTGGCGCTCGGCGAGGAACTGCGCGGGCAGGCGGACGTCGTGGCGATCGCCTGCGGCACGGGCGGCACCCTGGCGGGACTGGCCGCGGGACTGGGCCCTGGCGGCCGGGCGATCGGCATACCGGTGCTCAAGGGCGGCTTCCTGGGCACCGGCATACGTTCCTTGCAGGAGGCGGCCTTCGGCGGGCCGCGCGGCGACTGGCACCTCGACGACCGCTTCCACTTCGGCGGCTACGCGCGTACCGGCCCGGAACTGGACGCCTTCGCCGCGGACTTCGAGGAGCGGCACGGACTGCCCGTCGAGCGTCTGTATGTCGCCAAAATGCTGTACGGACTTGTCGCCCTCACCGAGGAGGGCGCCTTCCCGCGCGGGAGCACGGTGGCGGCCGTGATCACCGGCCGCCCCTTTCCCTGACCAGGCGCCGCTACTCCGTCTCCCGGTACGCCGCGGCCTCCTCCAGGTCCAGCCGGCGCAGCAGCGTCCGCAGCATCTCGTCGTCGATGAAGCGACCGTCGCGCAGCCTGACGAACACCTCTCGCTCGGCGCTGATCATCTCCCTGGCCAGACGCCGATAGGTGTCGTCGGCGGTCTCACCGGTGATGGGGTTGGACTGGCCGAGGCGCTCCCAGACGGCGTTGCGGCGACGCTCCAGGACCGCCCGAAGCCGGGCGGCGAGCGGTTCGGGCAGGGCGTTGCGCTCGTCCGCCAGGAGCTCCTCCAGACGCCGCTCGGCGGCCCGGGAGGCCTGCGCCTGGGCATTGGCCTCGGCGAGCGTCTCGGCCTGGACGTCCCGGCCGGGCAGTTTGAGCAGCCGGATCAGCGGCGGCAGGCTGAGGCCCTGGACGACGAGGGTGCCGATGACCGTCGTGAAGGTCAGAAAGAGGATCAGGTTGCGGCCCGGGAAGGGCTCGCCACCCTCCACGACCTGCGGGATCGAGAAGGCGATGGCCAGCGAGACCACGCCCCGCATCCCGGCCCAGGAGATGATGAAGGCACCCTTCCAGACGGAGCCCGTGCCCCCCGGGGCGCTCATCTCCCGCTCCCGGATCCGCACCGACAGCATGCGGGGCAGGCAGACCGACGGGTACACCCACACGAACCGGGTCACGACGACGACCAGGAAGACCGCGACCGCGTACCAGGCGGCCTCCAGCCCCTCGTACTCGTCCAGCCCCTCGAGCACCACCGGCAACTGGAGTCCGATGAGCGCGAACACCACCGACTCCAGGACGAAGGCGACCATTTTCCAGACCGCGGTCTCCTGGAGGCGGGTGGCGAAATCGACCTCCCACGCGCGATGGCCGAGATAGAGGGCGACCACCACGACCGCGAGGACGCCGGAGGCGTGCACCGCCTCGGCGGCGGCGTACGCGACGAACGGGATCAGCAGGGAGAGGGTGTTCTGGAGGAGGGGCTCCTTGAGGTGGGTGCGCAGCCAGTGGATCGGCACCATGAGGACGAGGCCGACCACGATGCCGCCGATCGCCGCGATCAGGAACTCCCCGATGCCGCCGGCCCAGGTCGCGCCTTCGCCGACGGCGGCCGCGAGGGCCACGCGGTAGGCGGTGATCGCGGTGGCGTCGTTCACCAGGGACTCGCCCTGCAGGATCGTGGTGATCCGGGACGGCAGCCCGACCCGGCGGGCGATCGCCGTGGCCGCGACCGCGTCCGGCGGCGCCACCACCGCGCCCAGCACCAGCGCGGCGGTCAGCGGCAGACCCGGGACGATCACATAGGCGGCCCAGCCCACGACGAAGGTCGCGAAGAGCACGTAGCCGACCGACAGCAGCGCGACCGGCCGCAGTTGCGCGCGCAGGTCGAGGTAGGAACTGTCGGTGGCCGCGGTGTGCAGCAGCGGCGGCAGGATCAGCGGCAGCACGACATGCGGGTCGAGGTGGTAGTCCGGGACTCCGGGGACGTACGACAGCACGAGTCCGGCCGCGACCAGCAGCAGCGGCGCCGGCACCGGGGTGCGCCGGCCGGCCGCGGCGATCGCGGCGCTGCCCGCCACCAGCAACAGCAGTGGCATCACGTCCATGGTTCTCGCCCACCCTTGCTTCCGCGCGGCCTTCCGCGCGCCCGTCGTAACCTGGCAATCATGAAACAGTGCACGCACGCCGACGAGCTGCCGCACCCGGAACCCGAGGCCCTGACCGACACCTGCCCCGAGTGCCTGGCGGACGGCTCTCATCCGGTGCAACTGCGGCTGTGCCTGACCTGCGGCCACGTCGGCTGCTGCGACTCCTCCGAGGGCCGGCACGCGACAGAGCATTTCAAGGAGTCCGGTCATCCGGTGATGCGGACGTTCGAACCGGGGGAGAATTGGCGATGGTGCTTCGTGGACCACGTCCTGGCGTGACCTGTTCGTGACCTCGAACGCGACGGTTCGGGCGTCCGACGTCTGGGTACGTCAACCCGGCGCGCGCTCTTCCCAATTGGGGGCGCCCACCCTCTAGCCACTGTGCGTATTCATGTGTTTACTATGAGTGACAGCAAGGGGTTGGGGTCCCTGGGACAGGTAGGTTCCGAGCGCGGTAGCGTCACCGCTGAACACACTTCGCGTTACCCCGAGGGGCGACCCTCGGCCCCGTAGAGCTTGTACCACCTTGGAGGTGAGGGTGTCCCAGATCGCAGGCGAGCCCGCGACCCAGGACTTCGTGGAAGTCCGGCTGCCGGCCGCGGGTGCCTACCTGTCGGTGCTGCGGACGGCCACGGCCGGCCTCGCAGCCCGTTTGGACTTCACCCTCGACGAGATCGAGGACCTGCGCATCGCGGTGGACGAGGCCTGCGCGATCCTGCTCCAGCAGGCCGTGCCCGGCTCGGTGCTGAGCTGTGTCTTCCGGCTCGTCGACGACTCGCTGGAGGTGACCGTCTCGGCGCCCACGACCGACGGTCATGCCCCTTCGCGGGACACCTTCGCCTGGACCGTGCTGTCCGCCCTGGCAGGCAAGGTCTCCTCCGCCGTGGACGAGGACAAAACCGTTTCGATCAGCCTCTACAAACAGCGCGGCGCGGGACCCGGGCCGGCGTGAGGAACGGGGACGGGCCGGTGCGGGACGAAGAGCGCGGCACACGGGAGCTGCCGACGGGGGTGCCCGGAGGTGTCCCCGGCTCGAGCGGAGCCGAGAGCGCGGGGGACGGTCCGGTCGGTGCCCGTCGCATGTCCGACGGCATCGACGGCATCCCCGAGCAGGCCCGGCCGCATCCGCAGGACGACTCCGACACCACGGAGACCGGCCTGCTGGACGACGGGCAGCGGGACCAGGAGGACACCGCGCGGAGCGCTCCGGCGGGACCGCGGATCGGAGTGTCCCCTGCCCATGGGGGTCCTCCCGCTCGGGCGAAGTCGCGAGTGGGGGCGGAGACGAGGGCTCGGGGAAGGGCGACGGGCGGGACGATGAGCGAGCACGAGCGATACGCGGAGCAGGACGTGCACAACGTGCCCGACGTGCAGCACGACGCGCATGCCACGCCCGAGCCGGCGGCCACGCGCAACGCACAGCCCACGCACCACGACCCGCAGGATCGCAGCGGTGCGCGCGCCCTGTTCGTGGAGCTGCGCGGACTGAAGGAGGGCAGCCCCGAGTACGCGGAGTTGCGCAACCAGCTGGTCCGGATGCACCTGCCGCTCGTCGAGCACCTCGCGCGCCGCTTCCGCAACCGCGGTGAGCCGCTGGACGACCTCACTCAGGTCGCCACCATCGGCCTGATCAAGTCGGTCGACCGTTTCGACCCGGACCGCGGCGTCGAGTTCTCGACCTACGCGACCCCCACGGTCGTCGGGGAGATCAAGCGGCATTTCCGCGACAAGGGGTGGGCGGTGCGCGTGCCGCGCCGGCTCCAGGAGCTGCGTCTGTCGCTCACGACGGCGACCGCGGAGCTCTCGCAGCTGCACGGCCGCTCCCCCACGGTCCACGAGCTCGCCGAGAAGCTGGCGATCTCGGAGGAGGAGGTCCTGGAGGGCCTGGAGTCCGCCAACGCGTACTCCACGCTGTCGCTGGACGTCCCCGACACCGACGACGAGTCCCCGGCCGTCGCCGACACCCTCGGCGCGGAGGACGAGGCGCTGGAGGGCGTGGAGTACCGCGAGTCGCTCAAGCCGCTCCTGGAGGATCTCCCGCCCCGCGAGAAGCGGATCCTGCTGCTGCGCTTCTTCGGCAACATGACCCAGTCGCAGATCGCGCAGGAGGTCGGCATCTCCCAGATGCACGTCTCCCGTCTGCTGGCCCGCACCCTGGCCCAGCTGCGGGAGAAGCTGCTGGTGGAGGAGTAGGCGCGGCGCGGCCCCTCGCCTGCGCGGTGCCGCGGGGCCTGCCCGCCCCGGTCACTTCCCGGCGTTGCCGGGGCCCCGGATCCCGAGGGCCTGGGTCGTCTCCGGGTTGAGGAGCAGGACCAGGGACGCCACGGCGACCGCCGCCAGCGCGATACCGCCAGGGATGGCCATGCTGTCGGCCTGGAGCAGGCTGTAGGCCACCGGCAGCGAGATGATCTGCGTGATGACCGCCGGGCCACGGCTCCAGCCGCGCTGTCCGAGCAGTCCGCGCGCGGCGAGCAACGGCAGCAGGGCGAGCACGATCAGCGTGACGCCCCCGGTCACGGCCTGCTGCCGGTCGTCGGGGTGCCCGGTCAGTCCGAGGACGGAGATCCACACGCCGCCGACCACCAGCGCGAGCCCCTCCAGCGCGACCAGCGCCGCCGTGACGGTCAGCCGGACGGGACGGCGGCCGGCCTCTGCTGCGGCCTCGGAAGCGGGGGTGGGGTTCTGGTCAGCGCTCACCCCTGAAGCGTAGCCCCCGCCCCTGCGGCACCCGGAGGGCCCCGGGGCACGCCCCGGGCACGGGTCCGGTCAGCCGTGTCGGGGCTCACGCCGTGATCTCCGCCGGATCCCCGGCCCGGCCTGTGCCCGGTACCACCCAGTAGGTACCCTGCGAGGCATGCGTGCACTTCTCGTGGTCAATCCGGCGGCAACCACCACAAGCGCACGTACGCGCGATGTCCTCATTCATGCGCTGGCGAGCGAGATGAAGCTGGAGGCGGTCACCACCGAGTACCGCGGGCACGCGCGCGACCTGGGCCGGCAGGCGGCGGAGAGCGACGACATCGACCTCGTGGTCGCGCTCGGCGGTGACGGCACGGTCAACGAGGTCGTCAACGGCCTGCTGCACAACGGCCCCGCCCCGGGCCATGTCCCCGGCCTCGCCGTGGTGCCCGGCGGTTCCACCAACGTCTTCGCGCGCGCCCTGGGTCTGCCCAACGACGCAGTCGAGGCGACCGGCGCCCTGCTGGACGCGCTGCGCGAGGGCAGCGAGCGCACCGTCGGACTCGGACTGACCTCGGGCACGCCGGGTACCGAGGACGAGGCGGTGCCGTCCCGCTGGTTCACCTTCAACGCCGGACTCGGCTTCGACGCCGGCGTGGTCGGCCGGGTCGAGCAGCAGCGCGAGCGTGGCAGGAAGTCGACGCACGCGCTCTACGTCCGCCAGGTGCTGCGCCAGTTGCTGGGCGAGCCGAGCCGCCGGCAGGGCACGATCACGATGGAGCGGCCGGGCGAGGACGCGGTGACGGAGCTGCTCCTGTGCATAGCGTCGAACACGGCCCCCTGGACGTTCCTCGGGAACCGCCCGATGTACGCCTCACCCAAAGCCTCGTTCGACACCGGGCTGGATGTGTTCGGCCTCAGCCGGATGTCCACGGCCTCGGTTGCCCGGTATGGCACCCAGTTGCTCACTTCGTCCCCCGAGCGCGGACCCCATGGCAAGCACGCCCTGTCCCTGCACGATCTGAGTGAGTTCACCTTGCATTCGAAGGCGCCGCTCCCCCTTCAGATGGACGGTGACCACCTGGGGCTGCGTACCAGCGTGACGTTCACAGGCGTACGCCGTGCACTGCGTGTGATTGTGTGAGCAGAAGGGGCTAAAGTCCTTTCACTCGAACGTTTAGGCCAGGATCCACCCCATGGAAGTACGGCTGTGACCTAGTCGACACCGAGGAATCAAAAAAAACTTTCCGGAAGGGGTTGTATCCGCCGCCGAGGTTTGCGAGTCTCTACGTGGCGATCGGGACGGCCCGCAACACCGGCCTCCACAGATCACCGGAACCCCTCTCCAACCAAGGACCACGCCGAGGAAGACTCGGTGGTCGGCCCTTCACTTGTTGAGGGATTCGTGAAAGCGTTCACATTCACAAGCAATCTTCACGTAATACCAAGGAGAGGTAGCAGCCATGGACTGGCGTCACAACGCCGTTTGCCGCGAGGAAGACCCCGAGCTCTTCTTCCCCATCGGCAACACCGGTCCTGCGCTGCTGCAGATCGAGGAAGCCAAGGCCGTCTGCCGTCGCTGCCCTGTGATGGAGCAGTGTCTGCAGTGGGCGCTCGAGTCCGGCCAGGACTCCGGCGTCTGGGGTGGTCTCAGCGAGGACGAGCGCCGCGCGATGAAGCGCCGCGCCGCCCGCAACCGGGCTCGTCAGGCCTCCGCCTGACATACCCACCCCGCTGACAGCCTGAGCTTGGCGGCGCGTACAGCGAGTACGCATCTCCCGCTCCCGAGCCGCAGCGCGCAGTACCCCCGATGCGCTTACGCAGCGAGCGACTGGCCCCGGACCTTCAGGTCCGGGGCTTTTTGCTGTGCCGGGTGGACCGGCACCGGGTGAACCGGCCCGGCCGTCCCGCCGGTTCACCCGCGGCGGCCGGTCACTTCTGCGCGCGTACCGGGATGTCCAGGATGACCTGGGTGCCCCGCTCCGGCCCCGGGACCATGTCGAACGCGCCGCCCAACTCGCCTTCCACCAGCGTCCGTACGATCTGCAGGCCGAGGTTGCCCGAGGTGTGCGGGTCGAAGCCCTCGGGCAGACCGACTCCGTCGTCCTGCACGGTGACCAGCAGACGGGTCTCCTTCGTCGTACCGCCGCGCACCGCCGACACCTCCACCGTGCCGGTGTCGCCCTCGCGGAAGCCGTGCTCCAGCGCGTTCTGCAACACCTCGGTGAGCACCATCGACAGCGGGGTGGCGACCTCGGCGTCCAGGATGCCGAAGCGGCCGGTGCGCCGGCCGGTGACCTTGCCGGGTGAGATCTCGGCGACCATCGCCAGCACCCGGTCGGCGATCTCGTCGAACTCCACACGCTCGTCCAGGTTCTGGGACAGCGTCTCGTGCACGATCGCGATCGAGCCGACCCGGCGGACCGCCTCCTCCAGGGCCGCGCGACCGCGCTCGGACTCGATGCGCCGGGCCTGCAGGCGCAGCAGGGCGGCCACCGTCTGGAGGTTGTTCTTCACCCGGTGGTGGATCTCCCGGATGGTGGCGTCCTTGGTGATCAACTCCCGCTCACGGCGGCGCAGTTCGGTGACGTCCCGGAGCAGGACGAGGGAACCGATGCGGGTGCCCTTGGGCTTGAGCGGGATGGCCCGGAACTGGATGACCCCGTCATGGGCCTCGATCTCGAACTCGCGGGGCGCCCAGCCGCTGGCCACCTTGGCCAGCGCCTCGTCCACCGGACCCCGGCTGGGGGCGAGTTCGGCGGTCGTACGGCCGAGGTGGTGGCCGAGGAGGTCGGCGGCGAGGCCCATGCGGTGGTAGGCGGAGAGCGCGTTCGGGGAGGCGTACTGGACGATGCCGTCCGCGTCGAGCCGGATCAGGCCGTCGCCGACGCGGGGCGAGGCGTCCATGTCCACTTGCTGGTTCGCGAACGGGAAGGCGCCGGCCGCGATCATCTGCGCCAGGTCCGAGGCGCTCTGGAGGTACGTCAGCTCCAGACGGCTCGGGGTGCGCACGGTCAGGAGGTTGGTGTTGCGGGCGATGACACCGAGGACGCGGCCGTCCCGCCGTACCGGAATGGACTCGACGCGGACCGGGACCTCCTCGCGCCACTCCGGGTCGCCCTCACGCACGATCCGGCCCTCGTCGAGCGCCGCGTCCAGCAGGGGGCGGCGGCCGCGCGGGACGAGGTGCCCGACCATGTCGTCCTGGTAGGAGGTGGGGCCGGTGTTGGGCCGCATCTGGGCCACGGAGACATAGCGCGTGCCGTCGCGCGTGGGTACCCACAGGACCAGGTCGGCGAAGGAGAGGTCGGACAGCAGCTGCCACTCCGAGACCAGCAGATGGAGCCACTCGAGGTCGGAGTCGTCGAGGGCGGTGTGCTGGCGGACCAGTTCGTTCATGGAGGGCACGTCTGCGAGCGTACCCGGCGGTTTGTCCAGGTCCTAAAAGTGCCTGTGCGGGGCTGAGAACACCCGCGGGCCGCGGCGCCTGGGAGGGACCCTCAACCCTCCCGGCACCGCAGCCCGGAGCAGCATCGGCCACGGGGTGTGCGGTCCCGGACGGCCGAAGGATGAGGAGCCGGGGCAGTCAGGGCAGAGAGCACCGGTTCCTCGGTCCGCCTTCCTGTGCGGGGAAGACGGAGGCTCTTTATTCGTTTCTACGTCGCCTCTCCGCATTCTGGACTAGACCACTACGTGTGTCCATGTATCGAAGGCGGTTTGTTGTTGGAGGCTGTGTGTTGTTGGCGCTTCGCAGCCTAACCCGCCCGGCTCACCTACGGGGCCGGATGGCCATGGCAATTTCCCCGGCAGCCTCCGGTTGCGCACGTCTCGCGCCGTCGCGCGCCCGCGGGGACCCGCCCTCGACCGGTGCGCCGGTGTGGCGGGCGAGGGCGGTGGCGTGCACTCAGCGCGTCTCCGTCACCTTGGCCAGCGCCCTGGGAGCGTCCGGGTCCTGGCCGCGGGCGATCGTGACCTCGTACGCCAGGATCTGGAGGGGGATGATCTCCAGGACGGGCTGGACCTCCTCGGCGACGTTCTCCGTGGGCAGCACGAAGCCGGCACTGGCCCGCCCGACCTCGCTCGCGGGCCCGATGACGACCAGGTCGGCGCCCCGCCCGCGCAGCCGGTCGAGGACGGGCCGCAGCGCCTCCCCGCCCTTGCCGTCGGTGACGACCGCGATGACCGGCGAGACGTTGTCGACCATGGCGAGCGGGCCGTGCAGCAGGTCGGCGCCTGAGTAGGACAGGGCCGGGATGTAGCTGGTCTCCATCAGCTTCAGGGCGGCTTCCTTGGCCGTGGGGTAGCCGAAGCCGCGGGAGGTGATCACCATGCGCTCGGCGAAGCGGTAGCGGGCCGCCAGGGCGCGGACCTCGTCGTGCCGGGCGAGCAGGTCCCCGGCGAGGCCGGGCAGCACCTGGGCCGGGGCGCCGTCGCCGCCGCGCAGGCCCTCGACGAACAGATAGAGAGCGAGGAGAGAGGCCGTGTAGGTCTTGGTCGCGGGGAGCGCCTTCTCCGGTCCCGCCAGGATGTCGATGTGGTACTCGGCCACGCCGGCCAGCGCGGAGTCCGGGTTGTTGGTCACGGCGAGGGTGATCGCGCCGGCCTCGCGGGCGGCCCGCGTGGAGGCGACCAGGTCCGGGGAGCCGCCGGACTGGCTGACGGTGACGACGAGGACGTCGGTGAGGTCGGGACGGGCGCCGTAGGCCGTGACGGTGGACATGGAGGTGAGGCCGCAGGGAAGGCCGAGGCGGACTTCCAGGAGGTACTTGGCGTAGAGGGCGGCGTTGTCGGAGGTGCCGCGGGCGGCCAGCAGGACGAAGCGGGGGGCGCGGGCGGCGATGTCCTCGGCCACCCGGCGGATGGCGGGGGCGCCCTTGTCCAGGATCCGGCGCAGCACCGCGGGCTGCTCCCGCATCTCACGCGCCATGATCCGGCCGGGGACCTCGCTGTGGGGGGCGTGGGGGTCGTGAGGGTAGGGAGGCGTGGCGGGCATGTGGGGTTCCTCTGCGTCGGCGTCGGCTGCGTCGGCTGCGGTGCTGAACGCTGGCGTGCGTGTCGCTCGGCACCATTGCACTCCTCCACAGCGGCGCGCGCCTCCCCGAAGGGCGCTTCCGGGGGCCTGTCTTCACCTGGGAAGGGCCTGCCCTCTCTGTTAGATTGGTCTAAACCACATGGCCCCTTCCGGGTGCCCCTCGAGTCCCCTCTCCAGATCGGCAGGCCCAGCGTGGAAGTTGTCATCGTTCCCGACGCCGAGGCGGGCGGCGAGCTGATCGCCGAGGCCATGGCACAGCTGCTCAGGCGTAAGCCCGGCGCCCTGCTCGGCGTGGCCACCGGCTCGACGCCGCTGCCCGTCTACCAGGCGCTGGCGGCCAGGGTGCGGTCCGGCGCGGTGGACACCTCACGGGCCCGGATAGCGCAGCTCGACGAGTACGTCGGACTGCCGGCCGACCATCCGGAGTCGTACCGGTCGGTGCTGCGGCGCGAAGTGCTGGAGCCGCTCGGGATCGGGATGGACGCGTTCATGGGCCCGGACGGCACGGCCGACGACATCACCGGCGCGTGCGCGGCGTACGACGCGGCGCTGACCGGGGCCGGTGGCGTGGATCTGCAGTTGCTGGGGATCGGGACCGACGGGCACATCGGCTTCAACGAGCCCTGCTCCTCGCTCGCCTCGCGGACCCGGATCAAGACGCTGACCGAGCAGACGCGTGTCGACAACGCGCGGTTCTTCGACGGTGACATCGAGCAGGTGCCGCACCACGTCATCACGCAGGGCATCGGGACGATCCTGGAGGCGCGGCACCTGGTGCTGCTGGCGACGGGTGAGGGCAAGGCGGACGCGGTCGCGGCGACGGTGGAGGGACCGGTCGCGGCCGTGTGCCCGGCGTCGGCGTTGCAGTTGCATCCGCATGCCACGGTGGTGGTCGACGAGGCCGCCGCGTCCAAGCTGAAGCTGGCGGACTACTTCCGGCACACGTACGCCAACAAGCCGCAGTGGCAGGGGATCTAGGTGTATTGATCACGAGCGTTGTCAATGCCGGCGGGGCTTGATCATGGCGAAGACCTCCGGTGTGGTGGAGGTGTCGAGTCTTCACCGCACGGAGGTCTTCGTGTCCCACCGTGATGCCCGGCTGACCGTTCACGGCAGGCGGCTGCTCGTCGAGCGTGTCCGCGCCGGCCGTCCGGTGGCCCATGTCGTTCCAGGGCCTGTCCGGGAATTCGCCTCGTCGCCCGGAGGGGCGGCGGACGGGAGTTGCCGGGCCGGCCCTGGCCTGCCCGGGCCGGTCCGGCCGGCTCACAGCGCGAGGACCAGCGCTCCCGCCAGCACACCCAGGCCCAGCGCGATGCCGAACGGGACCCAGCCGCCGTCCCGCCAGGGGAAGAGGACGTCGAGGGCGAGGCGGCCGGGGCCCACGGCGGCGATGGTGAGCGCGGCGACAGCGATGAGCATGGGGTAGGCGAACGCCGGCGGCCCGGCGGGCCACAGGCTGAACTGGGGCGCCACGGTCATGGCGTTGAACATCACTCCGACCGCGGCCGCGGCGGCCAGCGGGGTGAGCAGCCCGACCGCCAGCCCCAGACCGCCGAGGAGTTCGGAGACACCCGTGAGGGCGGCGAAGAAGGTGCCCGGCTCGTACCCCTGCTGGGCGAAGCCCTTCGCCGTGGCGTCGAGCCCCGACCCGCCGAACCAGCCGAACAGCTTCTGCGCACCGTGCCCCGCCAGGATCAGGCCCACCGCCAGCCGCAGCAGAAGGATCGCCACGTCGGAGGCGCTCAGCGCCCACGGTGCCGGTCTGGTGCCGAAGGCGCCGGCCGAGTGGCGTGGGGGTTGTGTGGTGTGTGTCATCGCGGCGTCACCTCCGGGCACGGCCCTGGTGCGAATCTCCCCCTTTCCGATCCTCCCCTGCCGGGAAGGTGACGTCCAAAGGAGGAGCGCCGCTCGCCTCGGTCACACCCCGGCGATGACCTCCGCGGCCGCCTGCCCGCACACCCGGGCCGCGCCGTGGGTCGCGATGTGCAGGGCACCCCGGGGGGCCGCCTGGGGAACGCCCATCTCGACCACGATCGTGTCCGGGCGGGCACGCAGGAGCGTGTCGAGGGCCGCGGCCATCCACGGGTGCCGGTGCTCGTCGCGGACCACCGCCACGATGCGGCGCTCCCCCGCCGCCGCGAGGGCGGCGCCGCCCGCGACCCGTCCCGCGAACGTGCCCGCTTCCGTGCCCGGCAGCAGGGCGGCCAGCTCGGCCGTGACGCCCCACGGGGTCTCGTCGCCCACGGCGATGTTGGCGACGGGGGTGAGGGCGGCTACGTAGGGAGGCGCGGTGAGCGGCGTGAAGGCCTCCGTGGCGGTGACCCTCAGCGCGCGCCGGGCCGCATGCAGGCCCACCTCGCCGTCCGCCCCGGCCCACCCCGCGGACCGCGTACCCGACGCAGACGCCGACCAGGCCGCCAGCCTGCGCACCCGTTCCGCCGCGTCCGCCAGCCGCTCCTCGGCGAGTTCCCCGGCGCGCACCGCCGCCACCAGGGCGTCCCGCAGACGCCGTACCGTCTCGTCGTCGGCCAGGCCGCCGCCCACACAGATGGCGTCGGCGCCCGCCGCCACGGCCAGGACGCTGCCGCGTTCGATGCCGTAGGTGGCGGAGATGGCCTGCATCTCCATGCCGTCGGTGACGATCAGGCCGTCGTAGCCGAGGTCGCCGCGCAGCAGGTCCGTGAGCACCTTGCCCGACAGTGTCGCCGGACGGTCCGGGTCCAGTGCGGGGACGAGGATGTGGGCGCTCATCACCGCCCGCGAGCCCGCGGCGATCGCGGCGCGGAACGGGGCCAGTTCGCGGTCGCCGAGCACGGCCGGGTCCGCGTCGATGCGGGGGACGGCGTGGTGGGAGTCGACGTTGGTGTCACCGTGGCCGGGGAAGTGCTTGGTGCAGGCCGCCACGCCCGCCGACTGGAGTCCGGTGACGTACGCCGCGGTGTGCCGGGCGACCAGCGCCGGGTCCGCGCCGAAGGACCGGACGCCGATGACGGGGTTGCCGGGGTTGGAGTTCACGTCCGCCGACGGGGCCCAGTTGAAGTTGACCCCGCAGGCGGCGAGGCGGCGGCCCAGTTCGGCGGCCACCTCCCTGGTGAGCTCCACGTCGTCGACCGCGCCGAGCGCGTGGTTGCCGGGGAAAGAGGATCCGGTCCGCACCTCCAGGCGCGTGACGTCACCGCCCTCCTCGTCGATGGCGACCAGGACGTCGTCCCGTTCCGCGCGCAACTGGGCGGTCAGGGCGGTCAGTTGCTCGGGGGTGGCGATGTTGCGGCCGAACAGGCCGACGGAGGCGAGGCCCTCGCCGAGCCGGCGCAGCAGCCAGTCGGGGGCGGCCGTGCCGGTGAAACCGGGCTGGAGGACCGTCAGCGCGTCACGCGTCAGTGTGTCGGTGTCGCTGGCGAAGGTGGTCATCGAGGACGTTATCCCTTCACGGCGCCTGCGGTCAGACCACTGACCGCCTTGCGCTGCAGGAAGACGAAGAGGATCAGAATCGGGATCGCGAACAGCGAGGAGGCCGCCATCGTCGCGCCCCAGTCGTTGCCGAAGACGGTCTGGAAGCTGGTGAGCCACAGCGGCAGTGTCTGCGCCCCGGCCTCCTTGTTGACGACCAGCACGAGGGGGAGCTCGTTCCACGCGGTGATGAAGCCGAACATCGAGGTGGCCATCAGGCCGGGCGCGAGCAGCGGGAAGATGACCTTGCGGAAGGCCTGGCCGCGCGTGCAGCCGTCGACCATCGCCGACTCCTCCAGCTCCCGCGGCACCGCGGCGACGAAGCCGCGCAGCGTCAGGATGGTGAAGGGCAGGATCATCATCGTGTAGAAGAGCGTCAGCGGAACCAGGCTGTTCAGCATCGACGCGTCACGCACGATCATGTAGATCGCGATGACCATGACTTCCCACGGCGCCATCTGCGCCATCATGAAGCCGACGATGAAGCCGCGCCGGCCCTTGAACCGCATCCGGGCCAGGGCGAAGGCCCCGGCGAGCGCGATGAGCAGCGAGAAGACGACCGCGAGCACGGTGACGACCAGCGAGTTGGTGACGAACGTCCAGAAGTTGTCGGCGTCGGTCGCGGTCTTGAAGTGCTCGAAGGTGATGTCGGTCGGGAACCACACCGGGCTCTCCGAGATGATGTCGCCGGTCGGCTTGAACGCCGTGGCGAACATCCAGTACACGGGGAAGACGAAGCCGACGAACAGGACGACGGCCGTGACGTTGGGCCACAGGCGGCCGAAGAGCGAGCGCTTCACAGCTCGTCCTCCTCTTGCTTGAGCACGATCCGCAGGTAGTACGCGGTCAGGGCGAGCAGGATCAGGATGGTCAGGACGGCGATCGCCGCACCCATTCCGTAGTGCTGGTTGCCCACGCCCTCGATGTAGGCGTAGACGGGCAGGATCTCCGTCATCCGGTCGGGACCGCCGCCGTTGAAGGCGTAGACCTGCACGAACGCCTTGAAGACCCAGATGATCTCCAGGAACGTGGTCGCGTACAGGAACGGGCGCAGGAACGGGAACGTGACGGTGGTGAAGATCCGCCAGCCGCCGGCCCCGTCGAGGGCCGCGGCCTCGTACAGCTCGTCCGGGATGGTGGTGGTCGCCGCGTAGAGGTTGAGCGCGACGAAGGGGATCGACATCCAGACGATCAGCACGGTGACGACGAAGAACGTCGACATCTGGCTGCTGGTCCAGCTGTAGTCGGCCATGGAGTGCCAGCCCAGCTTGTCGAGCACCCAGTTGACGACGCCGAAGCGCTGGGCGAACAGCCACTGGTAGACGGTGGTCGCGGCGACCACCGGCATCGCCCAGGCCAGCACCAGCCCGATCATCAGCGTGACGCGCATCCGCTTGCCGAGGCGGGCGAGCAGCAGTCCGACCAGGGCGCCGAAGAGCATGATCAGGGCGACGTTCACCGCCGTGAACAGGATCGATCGCAGGGTGACCCGCCAGAAGTCCCCTCCGGTGAGGGTCTCCTTGTAGTTGTCGATGCCGTTCCACTCGGTGACGTGCTGGATCAGCTGCGCCATGTTGAGGTTCTGGAAGGACAGCAGGACGTCCTTCAGCAGCGGCCAGCCGAGCAGCAGCACGGTGGCCGCGCAGGCCGGCAGCAGCAGCAGATACGGGGCGAGGGCGCCGCCACGCCGCGTGGGCCCGGGAGGTGACCCGCCGTCCGGCTTGCGGATCTGCACCGGACCGGAGGGCGGCCGTTCGGTCTGCACGGTCATGCTCGCGATCTCTCTTCTCGACCTGCGTACGATCGCCGGGGCGGGGCCTGCCGCTTCGGCCTGCCTCCGCCCCGGCTGGAGCACTCGTTACTGCTGCTGCGCCAGGCGCTTGTTGAACTCGTCCTCGACCTGCTTGGCGGCCTCGGCCGGCGTCTTGCCGTTCAGCACGGCGGTCAGGTAGGTCTTGATCGGGTTGGGCGCGTTCTCGACCGCGGCCCACTCCGGGATCAGCGGCGTGGTGCCACCGCCCGCGGCGGCGGGCGCGGCGGCCTCCGCGGCGGCGTTGCCCTTGAGGTTGGTCTGCAGCGACTCCTTGTTGGGGATGACGCCGTTGAGCTTGGCCAGCTGGCCCTCGTGCTTGTCGCTCAGGGCGATCTTCAGGAACTCCTTGGCCAGCTCCTGCTTCTTGCTGCCCGCGGCGACCGCCAGGTTGGAACCGCCGAGGAAGACGCCCTCGGGCTTGTCGGCCGTGGCACCCGGGATCGTGAAGTAGCCGATCTCCTTCTCGATCTTCGGGTTGGCCTCGATCGCGATGCCGGCTTCCCAGCCCATGCCGATGAACGCGCCCACGTTGCCCTTGCCGAAGACCTCACCCTGCTGCGGGGTGGCCTCGTCCTTGTCCTTGGGCGCCTTGGAGAGGGCCTGGAACTTCTTGTAGGTCTCCGCGGCGGCGGCGACCTTCGGGTCGTCGAGGTTGGAGACGTACTTGTCGCCGTCCTTCTTGACCAGCTCGCCGCCCTCGCCGACCACCAGGCCGACGAAGTGGTACCAGTTCTGGCCGGGCAGGTAGATCGGCTCGGCGTCGGTCTTGTCGCCGATCGTCTTCAGCGCGTCGTAGAACTCGTCGCGGGTCTTGGGCGTGTCCTTGATGCCGGCGTCGGCCCAGATCTTCTTGTTGTAGAGGACGACGCGGTTGGCGAAGTACCAGGGCGCCGCGTACTGCTTGCCCTCGAACACCGAGGAGTTGTTGAGCGACTCGGTCCACTCGCCGCCGATCTCGGACTTCAGGTCGGCCAGGTCGGCGAGTCCGCCGGTCTTGGCGTAGGCCGGCGTCTGGGTGTTGCCGATCTCGAAGACGTCCGGCGGGTTCTCCTCGGACAGGGCGGTGGTCAGCTTCTGCTGGATGCCGTTCCACTGCTGGATCTCGAACTTGACCTTGGCCTTGGTCTTCGCCTCGAAGGCGGCGGCGACGTCCTTCTGCCACTGGTCCGGCGAGGAACCGTCCATCACCCACACCGTGAGCGTCTGGCCCGCGTAGCCGTCCGCCCCGGCCTTGCCCTCGCCCTCGTCGCCCTTGTCGCCCCCGCACGCCGCAATGGAGACCATCATCGCCGCGACACCGATCGCGGATATCAGCTTGCGCTTCACGCCACCCTCCTCAGGGATGCCACAAACCCCCCTCGTCCCCGCGGTGACTGACGTACCGCCCTGGGGCCGGGACCTGGACCAATGGTGTAGACCAGTACCGGGGAGCTTGGCCCAGACCATAGGACGTGTCAAGGGTCTCGCGTACGGCCCGACCAGCCGTTATGGGACCTACATATGCAGGAACCTTTAAGTAAGAACCCCTCGAAAACCACGGGTCCTCCACCCAACGCGGGGTAGACCACATGACCTTCGTGGACTAGACCATCGAGGGCGCCGACGGTATACAGGGGGGATCACGGAGCGTGCGGGGAACCTCTCGCGCGTGGTCGTGCCACGATGTGAGCCGCGACCGGCGGACGTCGGTCGGGTCGGTACGTGAGCCGGGAAGGCGGAGCATGAGCACTGAGGTCAGCAGTGCGGAGAACGAGAACGGGACGCCCGTCCGCACCGCACGCGTGCCCAAGTACTACCGCCTGAAAAAGCATCTGCTCGACATGACGGAGACCCTGCCGCCCGGCACGCCGGTCCCGCCCGAGCGCACGCTGGCCGCGGAGTTCGACACCTCCCGCACGACCGTGCGCCAGGCCCTTCAGGAGCTGGTGGTCGAGGGCCGGCTGGAGCGGATCCAGGGCAAGGGCACGTTCGTCGCCAAGCCGAAGGTCTCGCAGGCCCTGCAACTCACCTCGTACACCGAGGACATGCGCGCCCAGGGCCTCGAACCCACCTCACAGCTGCTGGACATCGGCTACATCACCGCGGACGACCGGCTCGCCGAACTGCTCGACATCACCCCCGGCGGCCGGGTCCTGCGCATCGAGCGGCTGCGCATGGCCAACGGGGAGCCGATGGCCATCGAGACCACGCACCTGAGCGCCAAGCGCTTCCCGGCGCTGCGCCGCAGCCTCGTCAAGTACACGTCCCTCTACACCGCCCTCGCCGAGGTGTACGACGTCCACCTCGCGGAGGCCGAGGAGACCATCGAGACCTCGCTGGCCACCCCCAGGGAGGCCGGCCTGCTCGGCACCGACGTCGGCCTGCCGATGCTGATGCTGTCCCGGCACTCGCTGGACCGGGAGGGCAAGCCGGTGGAGTGGGTGCGCTCGGTGTACCGCGGCGACCGCTACAAGTTCGTGGCCCGGCTCAGGCGGCCCGAGGCATGATCCTGTCCGCGGTGTAGCCCAGGTCACACCCCCTGTCCTGCGGTCCTTCCGTAACGCATACGACGGGAGGACGACCCGTGCGCACAGCGAACGCCCGAACCATCGTCCTCTGGAGTCTCGTCGCCCTCGTCGGCGCCGCCGGCTGGACCGTGCTCGCGCTGTCGCGGGGGGGGAGGACGTCTCCGCCGCCTGGATGGTCGCGGCGGCCCTCGGCTCCTACGCGATCGCCTACCGCTTCTACGCGAAGTTCATCGCGTACAGGGTCCTCAAGGTCGACAGGACCCGCGCCACCCCGGCGGAGCGCCTCGACAACGGCATGACTACCACCCCACCGACCGCCGCGTCCTGCTCGGCCACCACTTCGCCGCGATCGCCGGCGCCGGACCCCTGGTCGGCCCCGTGCTCGCGGCCCAGATGGGCTATCTGCCCGGCACGATCTGGATCATCGCCGGCGTCATCTTCGCGGGCGCGGTGCAGGACATGGTGGTGCTGTTCTTCTCGACCCGCCGGAACGGCCGCTCGCTCGGCCAGATGGCGCGGGAGGAGATCGGCCCGTTCGGCGGCGCGGCGGCGCTGCTCGCCGCGTTCGCGATCATGATCATCCTGCTCGGCGTGCTGGCCCTGGTCATCGTCGACGCCCTCGCCGAGTCCCCCTGGGGCACCTTCTCCATCGCGATGACCGTGCCGATCGCCCTGGTGATGGGCTTCTACCTGCGCGTCCTGCGGCCCGGCCGGGTCGCCGAGGTGCGCCTCTCGGGGTCAGCCTGCTGCTGCTCGCGCTGATCGCGGGCCGCTGGGTCGCCGAGTCTGGGCCGAGGCCTTCACCCTCGCCCCGTCGACGCTGGTCATCTGGCTGGTGGCGTACGGCTCATCGCGTCGATCCTGCCGGTGTGGATGCTGCTCGCGCCTCGCGACCACCTCTCCACCTTCATGAAGATCGGCACGATCCTGCTGCTCGCCCTCGGTGTCGTCATCGCGCTCCCGACGCTGAAGATGGACCCGGTCACCGACTTCGCCTCCCGCGGCGACGGCCCGGTGTTCGCGGGCTCCCTCTTCCCGTTCGTCTTCATCACGATCGCCTGCGGAGCGCTGTCGGGCTTCCACGCGCTGATCTCGTCCGGCACCACACCGAAGATGATCCAGAAGGAGACGCAGGTCCGGATGATCGGCTACGGCTCCATGCTGATGGAGTCGTCCGTCGCCGTGATGGCGCTGATCGCGGCGAGCATCATCGACCCCGGTCTGTACTTCGCGACGAACGCGCCCGCCGGCGTCATCGGCACGAGTGTGGAGCAGGCCTCGCAGGTGGTGAGCGGCTGGGGCTACCAGATCTCCCCCGAGCAACTCGCCGCCGCGGCGAAGAGCGTCGAGGAGTCCACGCTGCTGTCCCGCACCGGCGGGGCGCCCACCCTCGCCGTCGGTGTCTCGCAGATCTTCTCGGAGGTGACCGGCGGCGGACTCAAGGCGTTCTGGTACCACTTCGCGATCATGTTCGAGGCGCTGTTCCTCCTGACCGCGCTGGACGCCGGCACACGCGTGGGCCGGTTCATGCTCCAGGACACCCTGGGCAACGTCTACAAGCCCTTCCGCAACGTCAGCTGGAAGCCGGGCCTGATCATCACCAGCGCGATCGTCTGCGGGATGTGGGGCTACTTCCTCTGGGTGGGCGTCCACGAGCCCCTCGGCGGCATCAACCAGCTGTTCCCGGTCTTCGGTATCTCCAACCAGCTGCTGGCCGCCGTGGCGCTGGCCGTCTGCACGACGCTGCTGATCAAGTCCGGCCGCCTCAAGTGGGCCTGGATCACGGGCGTCCCGCTCGCCCGGGACGCCGTCGTCACCCTGACCGCCAGCTGGCAGAAGGTCTTCTCCAGCGACCCCAAGGTCGGCTTCTTCAAGCAGCGGCAGGTCTTCCAGGACGCCATCGACCGGGGCGAGATCCTGCCGCCGGCCAAGTCGATGGACGACATGCACACCGTCGTCACCAACTCCACCGTGGACGGCGTCCTGACCGCCGTGCTGGCCCTGCTGATCGTCGTCGTGCTCGCGGACGCCACGCGGATCTGCGTACGGCACATCCGGCGGCCCGCGCTCACCACGCTCAGCGAGGCGCCGTACGTCGAGTCGAAGCTCGTGGCACCGGCCGGCCTGATCGCCACGCGGGAGGAGAAGGAGGAGGTCCGCCGTGCGACCGTCGGCACTGCTGCGCCGGGTGACTAGCGGGGTGCGCTGGTACGTCCGTGAGCTGACCGACGAGTCGGCCTACGACCGCTATGTCACGCATGTCCGAAAGGATCATCCCGACGTCGGGGTACCCACCCGGCGGGAGTTCGAGCGAATGCGGACGGACCGGCAGGAAAAGGACCCGCGGCAGGGCTTCCGCTGCTGCTGAGGTACCGGTATCTGAACAAGGGCTTCCGGTAGCGGGACACCGTGACCTAGATTGCCTGCGCGTTACACCAGGTGATCAGCGAGGGGACGGAGTCGTCCGATGTCAGAAGCCCCAGATGTGAACAGAGGGCCGGTGGTGACGCCTGTGCGCGTCGTCGTCGCCCTCTGCCTGATAGCACCGTTCGCGTCCATGCTCTGGGTGAGCTCGTACGCGAAGACGGACCCGACGTTCATCGGCATCCCGTTCTTCTACTGGTACCAGATGGCCTGGGTCGTGATCTCCACCGGCCTCACCATGATCGCGTACTGGCTGTGGCAGCGTGACCAGCGCGCCCGCAAGGCTCAGGGGGGTGCCGGAGCATGAAGGACGGCGTGAACGGCGTCGCACTCGCCGTCTTCATCCTCTTCTTCCTCGCCGTCACGGTGATGGGCTTCCTGGCCGCGCGCTGGCGCAAGGCCGAGAACGAGCACAGCCTCGACGAATGGGGCCTGGGCGGCCGGTCGTTCGGCACCTGGATCACCTGGTTCCTGCTCGGCGGCGACCTCTACACGGCGTACACCTTCGTCGCCGTGCCGGCGGCGATCTACGCGGCGGGCGCGGCCGGATTCTTCGCCGTCCCGTACACGATCCTCATCTACCCGATGATGTTCGTCTTCCTGCCGCGCCTGTGGTCGGTCTCGCACAAGCACGGTTACGTCACCACCTCGGACTTCGTCCGCGGCCGCTTCGGTTCCAAGGGCCTGTCCCTGGCGGTGGCGGTCACCGGCATCCTCGCGACCATGCCGTACATCGCGCTCCAGCTCGTCGGCATCCAGGCCGTGCTGGACGTGATGGGCATCGGCGGCGGCGAGGACACCAACTGGTTCATCAAGGACCTGCCGCTGCTGATCGCCTTCGGCGTGCTGGCGGCGTACACGTACTCGTCGGGTCTGCGGGCGCCGGCCCTGATCGCGTTCGTCAAGGACGCGCTGATCTACATCGTCATCGCCGTCGCCATCATCTACATCCCCATCAAGCTGGGCGGCTTCGACGACATCTTCAGCGCGGCGAGCGACAAGTACGAGGCGGCCGGTGCGGGCGGGCTCGTGCCGAACGCGGCCTCGCAGTGGACGTACGCCACGCTGGCGCTGGGCTCGGCGCTCGCGCTGTTCATGTACCCGCACAGCGTCACGGCGGTGCTCTCCAGCCGCAGCAGGGACGTGATCCGCCGCAACTCCACGATCCTGCCGCTGTACTCGCTGATGCTGGGCCTGCTGGGCCTGCTCGGCTTCATGGCGATCGCGGCCGGCGTCAAGGTGGAGAACGGCCAGCTGGCGATCCCCCAGCTCTTCGAGAACATGTTCCCGGACTGGTTCACCGGCGTCGCGTTCGCGGCGATCGGCATCGGCGCGCTGGTCCCGGCGGCCATCATGTCGATCGCGGCGGCCAACCTCTTCACCCGCAACATCTACAAGGACTTCCTCAAGCCGGACGCCACACCCGCGCAGGAGACCAAGGTCTCCAAGCTGGTGTCGCTGCTGGTGAAGGTCGGCGCGCTCGTCTTCGTCCTGGGCATGGACAAGACGGTCGCCATCAACTTCCAGCTGCTGGGCGGCATCTGGATCCTCCAGACCATGCCCGCCCTGGTCGGCGGCCTGTTCACGCGCTGGTTCCACCGCTGGGCCCTGCTGGCCGGCTGGGCGGTCGGCATGATCTACGGCACGGTCGCCGCGTACGGCGTCGCCTCCCCGACGCAGAAGCACTTCGGCGGCTCGTCGGCGGAGATCCCCGGCATCGGTGAGATCGGCTACATCGGCCTCACGGCGTTCGTCCTGAACCTGGTGGTCACGGTGGTCCTCACCTTCGTCCTGAAGGCCGTGAAGGCCCCTGAGGGCGTCGACGAGACCAGGCCCGAGGACTACACGGCGGACGCGGGCGACCCCGGCGTCCAGGTGGAACTGCCGCCGGCGACCGCGGGAGCGAGTCACTAGGGAACGCGAGCACAACGCCCCTCAAGGGGCCGGGGACTGTAGCGATATGCGGCTCCGCCGCCCGGGCGCGACACCCCCCACGACCCGCAGCGGGCCGCCGGCATCAAGCACAACGGCGGCCCGCTGTCGTGCACACTCCCCCCATGGACTTCGTCATCCGCCCCGCACTGCCCACCGACTACGCCACCCTCGGCGACATCACAGCCCAGGCCTACCTCCAGGACGGCCTGCTCGACTTCGGCGAGAGCGACGAATACCTCGGTGAACTCAGGGACGTCGCCAAACGGGCCGCCGCAGCCGAAGTCCTGGTGGCCGCACAGAACGGCCGTGTCCTCGGCGGCGTGACCTTCGTCCCGTCCGGCGGCCCCATGGCCGACATAGCCCGCCCCGCGGAGGCCGAGATCCGCATGCTGGCCGTCGCCCGGGAGGCCCGCGGCCGAGGCGTGGGCGAGGCACTCGTACGCGCCTGCATCGACCGCGCACGCACCACGGACGGCTGCACCGGCATCGTCCTCTCCACCCAGCGCACCATGCACACGGCCCACCGCATCTACGAACGCCTCGGCTTCACCCGCACACCCGACCGCGACTGGAACCCCCTCCCCGAGCTGGACGACATCACGCTCCTCACCTACGAGTTGACGCTCTGAAGTCATCGGCGACACAACATATGGGGGCGCCATCGGCACCCGGCACTAGATGTATGCTCATGCTCGCTGTCGCCGCAGGGGAATCCGGTGCGAATCCGGAACTGTCCCGCAACGGTGTACTTGTGCATGTCTGTGCACAGGAGTCAGTCCGAGGACCTGCCGACAGTGCGCCCGGCCAACCGGTCCGGGTGTCCTGACGTCCGGGTCTCGTGGAATGGGCCGGTGGACGCGACGCCCCGTGCGCTCGTGTGCTGCCCCCTGCCCTCGGCGAGGCCCCCGTGCCGAGCGAGGGAGAGCCCCACGTGACCATCGCGCCAGCCGCACCGGCCGAAGCGACAACGGTGGAAGTGGAATCCGACGGTCCCGGAACCGCGCTGCTGCGGACCCTGACCGAGCTGACCGCCGACCTCCCTGACGCCGACCCCGGCCGGGTCGCCGCCGCTTCGCTGCGCGGCCGCTCCGCGCGGGCCGACGAGACCGAGCTGCGGGAGCTGGCGACGGAGGCCGCCGCCGGCCTCATCTCCGAGGACCCCGCCTACTCCCGGCTCGCCGCCCGGCTGCTGACCGTCTCCATCGCCGCCGAAGCCGCCTCCCAGGGCGTCACGACCTTCACGGAGTCCGTCGCCGTGGGGCACCGGGAAGGCCTCATCGCCGACCGCACGGCCGGCTTCGTGCGCCTGCACGCCGACCGCCTCGACGCCCTGATCGACCCGGCCGGCGACGACCGCTTCGGCTATTTCGGCCTGCGCACGCTGCACAGCCGCTATCTGCTCCGGCACCCGATCACCCGCAAGGTCGTCGAGACGCCCCAGCACTTCATGCTGCGCGTCGCCGCCGGTCTCGCCGAGGACGACACCCCCCGGTCGGTGGACGAAGTCGCCGCGCTCTACAGGCTCATGAGCCGCCTGGACTACCTCCCCTCCTCCCCGACCCTCTTCAACTCCGGCACCCGCCACCCCCAGATGTCGTCCTGCTACCTCCTGGACTCCCCCCTGGACGAGCTGGACTCCATCTACGACCGCTACCACCAGGTCGCCCGGCTCTCCAAGCACGCCGGGGGCATCGGGCTGTCGTACTCCCGGATCCGTTCCCGTGGCTCGCTGATCCGCGGCACCAACGGCCACTCCAACGGCATCGTCCCGTTCCTGAAGACGCTGGACGCCTCGGTCGCCGCCGTGAACCAGGGCGGCCGGCGCAAGGGCGCGGCCGCCGTCTACCTGGAGACGTGGCACTCCGACATCGAGGAGTTCCTGGAGCTGCGGGACAACACCGGTGAGGACGCCCGCCGTACGCACAACCTCAACCTCGCGCACTGGATCCCGGACGAGTTCATGCGCCGGGTGAACGCGGACGCGCCGTGGTCGCTGTTCTCGCCGTCGGACGTTCCCGAGCTGGTCGACCTGTGGGGCGAGGAGTTCGACGCCGCGTACCGCGCGGCCGAGGAGAAGGGCCTGGCGAAGAAGACGCTGCCCGCCCGCGAGCTGTACGGCCGGATGATGCGCACCCTCGCGCAGACCGGCAACGGCTGGATGACCTTCAAGGACGCCGCCAACCGCACCGCCAACCAGACCGCCGAGCCCGGCCACGTCATCCACTCCTCGAACCTCTGCACGGAGATCCTGGAGGTCACGAGCGACGGGGAGACGGCCGTCTGCAACCTGGGCTCGGTCAACCTGGGCGCGTTCGTCGTGGACGACGACATCGACTGGGAGCGGCTCGACGCGACCGTCCGCACCGCCGTCACGTTCCTCGACCGCGTCGTCGACATCAACTTCTACCCGACCGAGGAGGCGGGCCGCTCCAACTCCCGGTGGCGGCCGGTCGGCCTCGGCGCGATGGGCCTGCAGGACGTCTTCTTCAAGCTGCGGCTGCCGTTCGACTCGCCCGAGGCCAAGGCCCTCTCCACCCGCATCGCCGAGCGCGTCATGCTCGCCGCGTACGAGGCGTCCGCCGACCTCGCCGAGCGCAACGGGCCGCTGCCGGCGTGGGACAAGACCCGCGCCGCCCGTGGGGTGCTCCACCCCGACCACTACGGCGTCGAGCCGGCCTGGCCGGAGCGCTGGGCCGCCCTGCGCGAGCGGATCGCCGCGGTCGGCATGCGCAACTCCCTGCTGCTGGCCATCGCCCCCACCGCGACGATCGCCTCGATCGCCGGTGTCTACGAGTGCATCGAGCCGCAGGTCTCGAACCTCTTCAAGCGTGAGACGCTGTCCGGCGAGTTCCTCCAGGTCAACTCCTACCTGGTGCAGGAGCTGAAGGCGCTCGGCGTCTGGGACGCCCGCACCCGTGAGGCGCTGCGCGAGGCGAACGGCTCGGTGCAGGAGTTCGCCTGGATCCCCGAGGACGTACGGCGGCTCTACCGCACGGCGTGGGAGATCCCGCAGCGCGGGCTCATCGACATGGCGGCCGCGCGGACCCCGTACCTCGACCAGGCCCAGTCGCTGAACCTCTTCCTGGAGACGCCGACCATCGGCAAGCTCTCCTCGATGTACGCCTACGCCTGGAAGTCGGGCCTGAAGACGACGTACTACCTGCGCTCACGCCCGGCGACCCGGATCGCCCGCGCGGCCCAGGCACAAGACCGAGCCACCATCCCCGTACAGGCGACGCCCGAGCCCGAAGCGGTCGCCTGCTCCCTGGAAAACCCCGAGTCCTGCGAGGCCTGCCAGTAATGTCCAGCCGTTCCCAGAACCTTCTCGACCCCGGCTTCGAGCTGACTCTGCGTCCGATGCGCTACCCGGACTTCTACGAGCGCTACCGGGACGCCATCAAGAACACCTGGACCGTGGAGGAGGTCGACCTCCACTCGGACGTCGCCGACCTCGCGAAGCTCTCCCCGGAGGAGCAGCACCTGATCGGCCGCCTCGTGGCGTTCTTCGCGACGGGCGACTCGATCGTGGCGAACAACCTGGTGCTGACGCTGTACAAGCACATCAACTCCCCCGAGGCACGGCTCTACCTGAGCCGCCAGCTGTTCGAGGAGGCGGTGCACGTCCAGTTCTACCTGACCCTGCTGGACACCTACCTCCCCGACCCGCAGGACCGGGCGGCGGCCTTCGACGCCGTCGAGAACATCCCGTCCATCCGCGAGAAGGCCGGGTTCTGCTTCAAGTGGATCAATGAGGTCGAGAAGCTGGACCGCCTGGAGTCCAAGGCCGACCGCCGCCGCTTCCTGCTCAACCTCATCTGCTTCGCCGCGTGCATCGAGGGCCTGTTCTTCTACGGCGCCTTCGCGTACGTCTACTGGTTCCGCAGCCGGGGTCTGCTGCACGGCCTGGCGACCGGCACCAACTGGGTGTTCCGCGACGAGACCATGCACATGAGCTTCGCGTTCGACGTGGTCGACACCGTCCGCAAGGAGGAGCCGGACCTCTTCGACGACGAGCTCCAGCAGCAGGTCACCGGCATGCTGCGGGAGGCCGTCGAGGCCGAGCTGCAGTTCGCGCGCGACCTCTGTGGTGACGGCCTCCCGGGCATGAACACCGACTCGATGCGGCAGTACCTGGAGTGCGTCGCCGACCAGCGCCTGACGCGCCTCGGCTTCGCCCCGGTCTACGGCTCCGAGAACCCCTTCTCCTTCATGGAGCTTCAGGGGGTTCAGGAGCTGACCAACTTCTTCGAGCGGCGTCCCTCCGCGTACCAGGTCGCCGTGGAGGGCACGGTCGACCTGGACGAGGACTTCTGATCCTCCTTCTCCCTGAAGCGGTCCTGGGCCTCCCTGATCTCCCGGTCGACGCGTCGCTCGTGCGCGATGCCGATGAGGGCGGGGAGGACCATGACCGCGAAGAGTCCGGCCACGGCCAGCATTCCGATGAGGGCTTCGATGTGGTTCGCGTTCATGACACCACTCTCGCGCCGGATACTCCTTACCGACAGTGGCAGGACTGCCGTAGACCCTCGATTTACTGCCACCGCTGAGGCACACTGGGCACATGCTCCAGAACGTGGCAGCCGTCCTCGTCGACGGTGTGAACCCCTTCGAGCTCGGCGTCGTCTGCGAGGTCTTCGGCATCGACCGGAGCGACGACGGACTGCCGGTGTACGACTTCGCGGTCACCTCCGCCGAGGGGCCCCAACTGCGGTCGAACGCCGGCTTCTCCATGCAGGTCGAGCACGGGCTGGACCGCCTGGAGACAGCCGACCTGATCGCCGTGCCGGCCGGCTCCTGCTACGAGACGCGGACCTTCCCGCCCGAGTTGCTCGACGCCCTGCGCCGGGGAGTCGACCGGGGCGCACGAGTGCTCAGCGTGTGCTCCGGGGTCTTCGTGCTGGGCGCCGCCGGGCTGCTGGACGGTCGGCGGTGCGCCGTGCACTGGCGGCACGCCGACGAGCTGGAGCGGCAGTATCCCCGGGCGGTCGTCGAGCCCGACGTGCTGTACGTCGACGAGGACCCGGTGATCACCTCCGCCGGCACGGCCGCGGGCATCGACGCCTGTCTGCACATCGTGCGCAAGGAGCAGGGGCCGGAGGTGGCCAACAAGATCGCCCGGCGGATGGTGGTGCCGCCGCACCGGGACGGCGGCCAGGCCCAGTACATCGAGCGCCCGCTGCCCCGCTCCGAGGGCGACGCGGTCGCCGAGGTACTGGTGTGGATGGAGCGCAACCTCGACCAGGAGGTCACCGTCGAGCAGCTCGCCGCCCGCGCCCTGATGTCGCCGCGCACCTTCGCCCGCCGCTTCCAGCAGGAGACGGGGACCACCCCGTACCGCTGGATCCTGCGCCAACGGGTGCTGCTGGCCCAGCGGTTGCTGGAAGCGACGGACGAGACGGTGGACGCGATCGCCGGCCGGACGGGGTTCGGCAACGCGGCGGCGCTGCGTCACCAGTTCGTCCGGGCGCTGGGGACCACCCCCCACGCCTACCGGCGCACCTTCAGGGGCCCGGAGGCCGCCTGAGCGCACGCGCGACGCTCACCTCGGCACCGGTGTGAGCAGCAGCTTGTGCGGACGGAGCGTGATGCCCACCCGGGTGGCGTCGTTCGACCCCGGCACCTGCTCCAAGCGGTACTTCGTCGCCACCGCCGCCGTGATCAGCGTCAGCTGGGCCATCGAGAAGTGGTCGCTCGGGCACTTGCGATTACCCACGCTGAACGGACTCATGGCATATTTCGGCACGTCCTTGACGCGTTCGGGAAGCCACCGGTCCGGGTCGAACTCCAGATTGTCCGGATACGATCGCGCATCGCGCTGGATCGCGTACGGACTGTAGATGATGTCCGCCCCGGCCGGAATGCGATAGCCGCCGAGTTCCGTGTCGGTGACCGCCCGCCGGGTCAGTATCCACACGGCGGGGCGCAAACGCATCGCCTCCACGACGACATTGTTCGTGTGCGTGAGCTTCCGGACGTCCTCGAATGCGACGGGCCGGCCGCCGGTGACGGATTCGGCTTCGTCCCGGATCCGGTCCGCGTGTTCCGGGTGCTCGGCGAGCACCTGGAGCAGCCACATGATCGTGGAAGCCACGGTTTCGCTTCCCGGGGTGAGTATCGCGACCACCTGGTCGTGGATCTCCTGTTCCCCGATGGGCTCGCCATTCCCGTCCTTCGCCTCCAGCAATGCCGTCAGCAAATCGTCCGGCTTTTGACCGCTTGCCCGGCGTTCGGCCACGATCTCGTCGACCAGGAGATGCAAATCGGCCAGGGCCCGGTTGAATTCACGGTTGGCGGGCAGCGGCAGCCGGTACAGCGGTCCCAGCGGGATCACCATCCGCTGGTACATACCGCGGAACACGGTGGCGAGGGCGGCGCACAGCCGCTCCGCCCGCTCGTCCATGTACTCGCCGCGCAACAGGCAGCGGGCCGCGATGCGCACGGCGACCCGGAAGGACTCGGAGGTGCAGTCGATGGTCTCGCCGGGCCGCCAGCGGGTGGTGAGCCCGTGCGCCTCCTCCTCCATCACCGCCCCGTAGGCGGGGATCGCGCCGAGCCGGAACGCGGGCTGGATGGTGCGGCGTTGCCGCCGGTGACGGGGCCCGTTGGCGGTGGCCACGCCCTCCTTGCCGAGCAGGCCCTCCAGGGACTCCCACAGCGGGCCGTCGATCTTGTAGTCGGGGCTCAGCGCCAGGGCGCCGGTGAGCTCCGGCGTGGTGACGGCGTACACCGTCTTGGGGCCGAGCCGCAGGCGGACCACGTCGCCGTGATCGCGCAGCTGGGACATGAAGGCCAAGGGGTCGCGCGCCAGCTTCCAGCCGTGACCGAGAAGCGGGACACCGCCGCCCGCGAAGGGCGGTTCACGCAGTTCCGAAGCCTGCCCCCGGTTCGGGGCAGCGGGCTGCACGGACTCGACGGTCATTTCTCACCTGCCGTTTCGTTGTTGACGTACGGGGGCGTGGACCGGTCGTCCCAGCTGTCGACCCTGTAGCGGCCGGACTCGTGGTGGAACCAGTAGACGGAACTGAACCAGTTCCGCATGTACCCGAGGCAGGCGCGCACGGCAGCACTCAGTTCCTTTCCGCGTACCGTGCCGTCGGCGAGAGCGTCCGCAAAGCCCAAGGCTTCCCGCTCGACGTCCAGAAATTCAGCGATGCATTCCTCGATGCGCCGCCGCATTTCGGCGACCGCCTCTTCCAGATTCAGCCCCTCATGGGTGATGAGACTGATTCCGAGATTGTGCACCTCGTCGCCCGCGAGTTCTTTGGGCAGTGAACAGAGGTCGTTGTACCAGGCGGCGAATTCCTGACTCAGCAGCGCCGCCCGCCGATAGGCCGGGTTCTTCCGCACGGCGTCCGGGAGTTCCAGTCCGGCGCTCGGCTCCAGCAGATCGGTCCATATCCAGTGGGCGAAGGTGAGCCGGCGCAGCGCCAGGTATTCCTCGACGGTCGGGACGATCCCTTCGGTGCGGTTGCCGAATTCCCTGTCGTACGCCTCGATCACCCTGTGGAAGTGCCGGGCGAAGCGCTCGTTCCAGGTGCGGGGCAGGAACGAGAACAAACGCAGCACACTGTCCGCGAACCCCGCCACCAGCGCGTCCTGGTGGTGCAGATGCTTCTCGGGGGAGTCGAGCGCCTCGTGCAGCCAGGCCCGGAGCCGGCGCCAGGCCACGGGGCGGTGGTGGACGATGTCACGGTCGTGCCGGTCGTCCCAGACGAAGAACCACGCGCTGTAGTCCGCTATCGCCTGCAGGACGTCGTCGGGGGCAGCTGTGTAGTACCCCGCCATGAGATCGGTGTAGCACAGGCCGTCGGCATATTCCTCAATCTTGTCCGCCGGCATGAGCCGTTTTTCCAGGAGCCAGGTACGGGTCTTCTCCTGAAGCCTGGGCCAATACGGGTGCAATTGCCTGGGAAACGCCGCCTCGATCACCGGAAGAGACAGCGACGGTGGAACCGCGATCGCGGTCGCGCTCGCTGTGGTGCTGTGTGGGAAAGCAGTCACGAACAAACCCCTCTCAGCCGCCAGTCGGGCACGCCCCTCCCGCTGTGCCGGGCGTGCGCCGTTGCGTAACCCCGCACTTCCCATTCAGCACCACAACTGACCGTTCTGGGAACGGATTTGCTTCATTCACTACCCCACAGTGCCGAGATTCTCCTGGCGCCTGACTGGTTCTGGATCACTCGGGACGCGCACGCGATCGAACGTGCGACGGACAGACGAACGGCGCCTGGTCAGGCCGGGAAACCTGATCAGGCGCCGTGCGCGGGAGAAAGGTGAGGTGTCAGTCGTTCGCGACCACGGGGTAGCGGGGCTCGTTCTCGGCCATCTGCCGCAGCGCGTCCTTGCGTTCGCGCTTGGAGAGCCGGTCGATGTAGAGGTAGCCGTAGAGGTGGTCGGTCTCGTGCTGCAAACACCGAGCGAAGTATCCGGTACCGCGGACCTTGATCGGGTTGCCCCGCTCGTCCTGCCCGGTCACCTCGGCGTAGTCCGGTCGGGCCAGCGGCATGTAAGCCGTGGGCACCGACAGGCAGCCCTCGTTGCTGTCGTCGAGCCGGCGCTTCTCGGCGGGCAGTTCGACGACCTCGGGGTTGCACACCACGCCGACGTGCCGGACGCCCTCGTCATCCGGGCAGTCGTAGACGAACACCTTCAGATCGACGCCGATCTGGTTGGCGGCCAGGCCCACGCCCTCGGCGGTGCGCTGGCTGGCGAACATGTCGGCGACCAGCTGCTGGAGCTCCTCGCCGAAGTCGGTGACGTCCTTGCACTCCTTGTGCAGCACCGGGTTGCCGACCACGGTGATCGGCCGCGAGGTGCCCCGCTCGCGCCAGGCCGCCTCCCGCTCCTCGCACTCCTCGCTGTCGACGACGAAGCCCTCGTCATCCACGGGGAGCACGCCCGCGTGCTGCTGATCGGTGTCCTGCTGCGCCATGACCGACGTACGCCTTCCTCGGAAAATCTGGGTGATGCTGATACAGGGTAAAGGGCAGCGCCCCCCTGAGGGGGGCGGGGAACTGCGCGATCAACCACGACGAACCCGCGGCCGGCAACGGGCTTCAGCAGACCTCCTCCAGGTCCCGCCAATCCCGCGAATCCGGGCTGTCGGCAACCCACCCGTCCAGCAACCCCCGCACCAACGAGGCCGGGGCGGCAACGCCACACTCCCGCTCCGGAACCCACAGCTGCCCGTCCGTGCGATGACCGAGCGGCCCCGGATGCCCCGGCTCGCTGTGGTCGTGCGGATCCAGGTGTTCCCCGTCGCCCTCGTCCGCCGGCATCCGTGACTCGGAGCACAGCCGGCACAGCAGCCGCACGGAGGACGACCAGTCCTCCGCGGCGAACCCGGCGTCGGCGGCAAGCTGCTCCAGGGCGTCCCGGTCGGCCTCGGTCGCCGCCTCCAGCAGGACCACCCAGGTCGGCACGGGTGACGGCGCCCACAGCTCGATCTCGTCGAACACGGGATAGGAGTGCCCGGCGACGGTGGTCCGCTCCCCGTGCGGCACCCCGTCGTGCAGGACGACCTCGCCCCAGCGCCGCCCCGACGACGGCAGCGGGATGGACAGCACCTCGATCCGCGCCGGATCCAGCCGCCGCCCCCACACGACCTCGGCCTCGCCCTCGGGCGACAGCCGTACGGCCGCGCTGCCCAGGTCCATGCCGGCCGGCTCGCCGGAGTCCGTGGCACCACCGGGCACGTGCAGCCCGTAGGCCTGCCAGGCACGCCGGGCCAGCGGCCAGTCCTGCAGGGCGGTCGCGGCGATGCCGACGTTCCACCAGTCAGGTGCGCCGGTCTCCCGGTCGAGCAGGGCGACGGCCCGCAGACCGGCGGCCCGGGCCTGTTCCCAGTCGTGCCGGAACTTGTGCAGCAGGGCCAGGTTGAACCACGACTCCGACAGCCAGGGCTCCAGATCGGCGGCCCGCGTCAGCAACGCGCCCGCGTCCTCGTAACGACCGTCCCCGATGAGCGTGAACGCCCTATCGGTGGCCTGCCGCCAAGAAGCGGAGGGCCGGTGCCGTCCCTTGCCGAAGATCCTCACGATTCCCGCCTGCCAGTTCCGTGGAGTGGGCTGGCCTGTGCCCCCGGACACCCTCTCCTTCGCATCCAACCACGTGCGGCTTGAGGGGCGCTCATTACCCATGGGTTACCCAGCCGAGGGCAGGGTCAGACCCTCCCTCGACAGCACCCGGGCCAGCGCCTCGACGACCTCGGGAGCGTAGTCCCCCGCGGTCCCCAGGCGCAGCTCCTCGAGCGCGGTCAGCGGCCCGCCGGGACCCGCGTCCCGCACCTTCTCCTCGTAGGCGTTCACGGCCCGCACGATCCGGGCGGCCGGCGGTTGCTCGGGGTAGGGATCCGCCTGCCGCTCGACGATCACGGCGACCTCGGCGTCCACGCCGGTCTGCCGTACGACCGCGCCGCCCAGGAGCGCGATCCGCCGCTGCTCGGCGCCGGGCAGTCCGGCCGTGGCGCCGGCGGGCACCGGGTCGACCAGGCTCAGCTGCCCGATGTCGTGCATCAGCGCCGCGTACTCCAGCACGGTGAGCTCCGGCCCGGTCAGTCCGAGATCCCGCCCGACGGCCCGGCTCAGCGCGGCGACCCGGCGGGCGTGACCCACGGGGGTGTACCCCGCTATCTCGGTGGCCCGGGCGAGGGAGGCGATGGTCTGCCGGTACGTCGTGCGGACGGCGGCGTACCGGCGCAGGGACACCTGCGTCAGCAGCAGCGGCAGACAGAACACGGGCAGTGCCCACAGTCCGACGACGGCGACCGCGAGCGCCATCACGGCTCCCGTGGCACACACGGCAGACCCGATGCCGAGCATGCGGTGCAGTTCGTCCCGCAGCAGCGGCCCGAACGGCCACCCGGTGCGGGAGTACGCGAGGGCGGCGGCGAGCAGGGCGTCGCAGAGCGCGGTGAGGGCGAGCAGCGCCACGAGCAGCAGTGCGTACGCGGGCCCGCTCCAGTCCGTGAACGTGCCGCGGTTGTAGAGCGGCTGGAAGCACACGGCGGCGAAGCCGACGGTGAGCACCCGCCGGGCGAGATGGTCGATCACGGGCTCGCAGCCGCGCGCGATGTGCGGCACGCACCCGGCCAGCGAGGCGGCGAGCACGACGCTCACCACCTGAGCGGCCCCGTGGGCGCTGGCGCGCCCGGCGACCTCCCCTAGCAGCGCGTACGACAGTGCCCCGGCGGCGCCGAGCGGCGCGGCCTCCCTGACCCGCGGGCCGGTCCAGCGGGTCAGCTCGCCGAGGGCGACGAGCGCGCCGAAGGCCAGGGCGATGCCGCGCTGTTCGAGGCCGGTCCAGAGGGTGACGCCGAGGGAGGCGGAGGCGAGGAGCGCGGCCGAGCAGCGGATCAGGGGAAGGGTTCGGTCGCGGGTCAACGGTGTGCTCCCGCCCCGCTGGAGACGGGCGGGGGCGGCGGGGGAACCCGGCGGGACGGCACGCCGTCGGCGGTGACCACGGGGTCCCACCCGGACCGCCGTACGACCCGGACCAGCGCGTCGACCATCACCGGGTCGAACTGCCGCCCCGCGCACCGCTCGAGCTCCTCCAGGGCCACGGCGACGGGCCGGGCCCTGCTGTAGGACCGGGTGGATGTCATCGCGTCGAACGCGTCGGCCACCGCGACCACCCGCGCGGACTCGGGGATCTGCGTCCCCACGAGCCCGTAGGGGTAGCCGCTGCCGTCCAGCCGCTCGTGATGATGCAGTACGGCGGCCCGTGCCTCGCCGAGGAAGGAGATCCCCCGCACCATCTCGTGCCCGTACTCCGGGTGGAGCTCGATCACCCGCCGCTCCTCGGGCGTCAGGGGCCCGTCCTTGCGTAGCAGCCGGGTGGGCACCCCGAGCTTGCCCACGTCGTGCAGGATCCCGGCGAACCGCAGCACCTCGACCCGCTCGTCGTCCATGCCCAGCTCGCGCGCGATCAGCATGGAGGCCTGGCCTACCCGCTCACTGTGCCCGCGCGTGTACTCGTCCTTGATGTCGACGGCCTGCACCAGCGCCCGGATGGTCGCCTGGTGGGCTCCCCGCTCCCGGTGGTACTGGGTGAAGGCCCACCAGGAGACGCCCATCGGCAGCAACACGAGCAGCGCGGCCACCGGCCCGTACGGGCTGCGCCACAGCACGGCCATCATCAGCCCGGCGAGGCCGTGCACGCCGACCGGCGCCAGCGACCGCAGGAACAGGCCGCGCCAGGCCCGCCGTGGCGGCACCCGTTCGGCGACGACGAGGATCCCGCCGTCGAGCAGGGTCTGCACCGCGCATAAGGTCACCACCGCGGCCGCGGCGGGCCCGAGCGCGGAGGGAACGTCGGGCGTCACCACGGCGTCCCGCCCGCCCAGCGTCGAGAACACCCGCCCGGCCGCCCACACGGTCAGCGCCAGCTCGGCCGCCCGCCAGATCCGCCTCAGCCGTACCGGCCGCCGCTCGACGGGCGCCATCAGCGCGCCCGGCAGCGCGACCAGCGCGGCAGCGGGCGGAGGCAGCAGGAAGACCGCGGTGAGCAGGACCGGGTAGAACGTGCCGGGAAAGCGCCTGCGGGCGAGCCACTCCCCGCCGGCGTAGAGGACGGCGAGCAGTGTCAGCACCCACCAGGGCGTACGGAGCGAGGGCAGCGGCAGCAGGCACAGCAGCGCGCCCAGGACGGCGCAGGCCACGTATCCGCGTGCCCGTGCCGGAACCGCCTCCATGAACGACGCCCTCCCCAGTCCCGTGCCTGTCCCAGGGACCGGAGCCTAGGGCGGCGGGGAGGGGGCGGGGGCCGACGTCCGGCGGATTAACGCATTCGGGTGACGAGGAGCTCGTACCCGCCGCGCGGCCGCGGGGTTCAGGACTCCTGCGGAGCGGCCGTCACGTCGTGCTCGGGCACGGCCTGCCCGGAGCGGATCAGGTCGATCCGCCCCATCACCTTGGCGCGCAGGTCGGTGGGCACGTCGTCATGGCCGCAGCACCGCTTGACCAGCTTCTTCACGGCCTGCTCCAGGCCGTACTTCTCCAGGCACGGCGAGCACTCCTCGAAGTGCTGCTGGAACTTCTCGCGATCGAGGTCCGGCATCTCGCTGTCGAGGAACTCGTACAGGTGGTCGAGTACCTCACTGCAGTCCGTCTCGTGCGGCTCTCCGCAGCTCATGAGCCCGAGCCTTTCGCTTCGTTCGACTCTCCGGCACCGGCCGGGACCAGCCCACGCTCACGGGCGTAGTCCTCGAGCATGCCGCGCAGCTGACGGCGGCCCCGGTGCAGCCGGGACATCACCGTTCCGATGGGTGTCCCCATGATGTCCGCGATCTCCTTGTACGCAAAGCCCTCGACGTCCGCGAGATACACGGCGATGCGGAATTCCTCGGGGATGGCCTGCAGCGCCTCCTTCACGTCCGAGTCGGGCAGGTGGTCGAGCGCCTGCGACTCGGCGGAGCGCAGACCCGTCGACATGTGCGACTCGGCGCGGGCGAGCTGCCAGTCCTCGATCTCCTCGGCCGCGCTGCGCTGAGGTTCGCGCTGCTTCTTGCGGTACGAGTTGATGAACGTGTTCGTGAGGATCCGATACAGCCAGGCCTTGAGGTTGGTGCCCTCACGGAACTGGTGGAAGGACGCGTACGCCTTGGCGTACGTCTCCTGCACCAGGTCCTCGGCATCGGCGGGATTGCGCGTCATGCGCAGCGCCGCCGAGTACATCTGGTCGAGGAATTCGAGCGCGTCCCGCTCGAAGCGCGCACTGCGCTGCGAGTCCGTTTCCGCGCTGTTGCCCCGGCCCTCGGGCAGCTCCGCCTGGCCGTTGTCGGTCCCTGCGTCGTTACCGGTGACCGGACCCACCTCCTCAGCGATCTGGGCAGGGCCGAACCCGGTCCCACCAGAATCGGAGGATAGACGACGATCCGCACCCGCCGCCGCTCGAACAGGGGCGGTCTTGGCCGCGTGCAGCACCGTCCAGTCCAGGTCAGTGCGGCTGCTGCGGCTCGGGCAGAAGGTCGAACCCATGCGGCGGACTTCCTCTCCTACGACGTCGGCGCTGGTCATCAGCACTTCTGTCCGCCTCAACAGTGGCCCGTGCCCCGGCATTCCCGGCGCCTCACCCCAGAGACCCGGTCCACTTCACCACCGCGTCCGTGATGATCGCGACAGCCTCGTCCTGGCCGATCTCCGCCCGTTTCGGCACGGCGAAGCCATGATCGCCGTATGGCACCTCGACCAGCTCGTAGTCCCCTTCGGGGAATTCCGCCGGCCTGCCGAACGGGTCGTTCCCGCCCTGTACGACGAGGGTGGGCACCCCCGCGCCGAGCAGTTCCGCGGCGCGGGACTTCTCCGGCCTGCCCGGCGGGTGCAGCGGGAAGCTGAGGGCGAGGACCGCCGCCGCGCCCAGCTCGGTCGCCGTGCGGCAGGCGACCCGGGCACCGGCACTGCGCCCGCCCGACACGACCGGCAGCCCCGGCGCCGCGAGCGCGGGCCAGAGGCCGCGCCAGCCGGAGTCCAGCGTCTTCGGCGCCGGCGCCAGCTTCTTCCCGGCGACCCGCCAGGGCTGCTCCACCCGTGCGACGCTCACGCCGTGCCGGGGCAGGGTCCCCGCCAGTGCCGACAGGTCGCGGGCCTCGATGCCGCCGCCCGCGCCGTGGCTGACGGCCAGAACGAGCCGGGCCTTCTTCGCCCGGTGCCAGGTGACGCGGGCGGTGCCCGCCTCGGTCTCGACCGTCTCGACGGCGTCAGGGGTCACGTCGGTCACATCTGCAGCACTCACATCAGAAGAGTGTGCCCTCCACCGGTCCCTCCAGCTCCTTCAGCAGCTCCGGGCCGTTGTTGCGGACGTTGGACACGGCCGTGGTCACCGGGTAGGCGCGCATCAGGCCGGGCGGGGGCGGCGAGAGCAGCGCGCGCAGGTCGTCGGGGTCGGTGCGGGACGGGTCGAGCCAGGCGTCCCAGCGGTCGGGGGTGAGCATCAGCGGCATCCGGGGATGGATGTCGGCCAGCGCGTAGGGGCCCTCGGCGGGGGCCACCGCCAGCTCGCTGCTCTCGGCCTCGGTGGTGATCACCGAGCAGGTGACCCACCAGGCCTGCGGATGGTCGTCGGGCAGCGTCCGGTCCCGCCAGAACTCGTACAGCCCCGCCATGGCGAAGACGGAGCCGTCGGCGGGCAGCACGAAGTACGGCTGCTTGCGCGGCCGCTTCTTCCTGCCCTCGACCTCCAGGTCCCGCTCCTGCGTTCCGGTGACCCACTCGTAGTAGCCGTCGGCGGGCAGGATGCAGCGCCGGGCGGCGAAGGCGCGGCGGTACGCCGGCTTCTCGTGCACGGTCTCGGCCCGCGCGTTGATCATCCGGGCGGCCCCCTCGGGGGTCTTGGCCCAGGACGGGACAAGCCCCCACTTCAGCTTGCGCAGCTGCCGAACCGGTCGCGGGTCGGCCACGTCTTTCAGGGGGCGGTCGAGGACGGCGTAGACCTCCTTGGTCGGCGCCACGTTGAAATCGGGCTCCAGAGTCTCCTCCGGCTCCCACTTCTCGACCTCGAAGATCCCCGCGAGATCCTCGGGCCTACGACTCGCTGCATACCGTCCGCACATACGTGCCACACTGCCAGACCGCCGCCGATGACAGGGAGCGCCCCGGAAACATGGACAGCACGACAGCCACCTCACTCTGGGACGAACTCATCGGCAGCCAGCCCGACCCCGACCTGTGGGTCGTCCTGGCCACGCTGGCCGCCGCGGTCGCCGTCGTCGCCCCGCACGGGCTGTGGCGCGTCGCCCGCAACGCCATCACCATCGCCCACGAGGGCGGCCACGGCCTGATCGCGCTGTGCACCGGCCGCACACTGACCGGCATACGCCTGCACTCCGACACCAGCGGCCTCACCGTCAGCCGGGGCAAGCCGTACGGCATCGGCATGATCCTCACCGCCGCCGCCGGGTACACCGCTCCCCCGCTGCTCGGCCTCGGCGGCGCGGCTCTGCTCGCCTCCGGGCACATCACGCTGCTGCTGTGGGTGGCGACGGCCCTGCTGCTGGCGATGCTGGTGATGATCCGCAACGCCTACGGCGTGCTCACCGTCGTCCTCGCCGGCGGCGCGTTCCTCCTGGTCTCCTGGCTTGCCGGGCCCCAGGTGCAGGCGGCGTTCGCCTACGTCGTCGTGTGGTTCCTGCTGCTCGGCGGGGTGCGTCCGGCGTTCGAGCTCCAGGCGAAGCGGCGCCGGGGCGGCGCGGGCGACTCGGACGCGGACCAGCTGTCGCGGCTGACGCACGTGCCGGCGTGGCTGTGGCTGTTCTTCTTCCACGCGGTGTCGCTGAGCTCGCTGATCGGCGGCGGGCGCTGGCTCCTGGAGGTGTGAGCGCTGAGGTGTGCGCGCTCATCCGGCCGCCGGAAGAGCCCGACCAGCCACAACGCACCCGCACCCGAACCACCGCCGCCCACTAGAGTGGGGCCCATGGCGCAGAACCCCGCAGACACCTCCCTCTGGCCCGCCCCGCACGCGAGCGGAGCCGTCGACGCGACGGTCCATGTGCCCGGATCCAAGTCGGTCACCAACCGTGCCCTGGTGCTCGCCGCCCTCGCCTCCGAGCCGGGCTGGCTGCGCCGCCCGCTGCGCTCCCGCGACACGCTGCTGATGGCCGGTGCCCTGCGGGCGATGGGCGTCGGCATCGAGGAGGGCGTGGGGCCCGACGGCACGGGCGAGGCATGGCGGGTGCTCCCCGCGGGCCTGCGCGGCCCGGCCACCGTCGATGTCGGCAACGCCGGCACGGTGATGCGCTTCCTGCCGCCGGTCGCCGCCCTCGCCGACGGCCCGATCCGCTTCGACGGCGACCCGAGGTCGTACGAGCGCCCCCTGAACGGCGTCATCGACGCGCTGCGCGTGCTCGGTGCCCGGATCGACGACGACGGGCGCGGCGCGCTGCCGCTGACCGTGCACGGCGGGGGCGCGCTGGACGGCGGCCCGGTCGAGATCGACGCCTCGTCCTCCTCCCAGTTCGTCAGCGCCCTGCTGCTCTCCGGCCCGCGCTACAACCAGGGCGTGGAGGTCCGCCACATCGGCTCCACGCTGCCGTCCGTGCCGCACATCCGGATGACCGTCGACATGCTGCGCGCCGTCGGTGCCCAGGTCGACACTCCGGAGTCGGGCGGCGAACCCGACGTCTGGCGGGTCACGCCGGGTGCCCTGCTCGGCCGGGACCTGACGATCGAGCCGGACCTGTCCAACGCCCAGCCCTTCCTGGCGGCGGCCCTGGTCACCGGCGGCAAGGTGCTGATCCCGGACTGGCCGTCCCGTACCACCCAGCCCGGCGACCGGCTGCGGGAGATCTTCACCGAGATGGGCGGTTCCTGCGAACTGACCGACTACGGCCTGGTGTTCACCGGATCGGGTGGGATCCACGGCATCGACGTGGACCTCGGCGACGTCGGCGAACTCACCCCCGGCGTGGCGGCGGTCGCCGCCCTCGCCGACTCCCCCTCGACGCTGCGCGGCGTCGCGCATCTGCGGCTGCACGAGACGGACCGCCTGGCCGCGCTCACCAAGGAGATCAACGCCCTCGGCGGCGACGTCACCGAGACCGCCGACGGCCTGCACATCCGCCCCCGCCGCCTGCACGGCGGGATCTTCCACACCTACGAGGACCATCGCATGGCGACCGCCGGCGCGATCATCGGCCTCGCGGTGGAGGGTGTGCAGATCGAGAACGTGGCGACGACGGCGAAGACCCTGCCGGACTTCCCCGAGCTGTGGACCGGGATGCTCGGGGCGTAGGGGTCACGCCATGCGCCGCTACGGCAAGCACACCGACGAGGACGACATCCGCTCCCGCCCCAACCGCAAGGGCAACCGGCCGCGTACGCACATCCGCCCCAAGCACGAGGACGCGGCCGAGGGCATGGTCCTCACCGTCGACCGGGGGCGCCTGACCTGCCTCGTCGAGGACACCGTGGTCATGGCCATGAAGGCCCGTGAGCTGGGCCGCAAGGCGGCGGTGGTCGGCGACCGGGTGGCCCTCGTCGGCGATCTGTCCGGCAATAAGGACACGCTCGCGCGGATCGTGCGGATCGCCGAGCGCACCTCGGTGCTGCGCCGCACCGCGGACGACGACGACCCCTACGAGCGCGTGGTCGTGGCCAACGCCGACCAGCTCGCCATCGTCACCGCCCTCGCCGACCCCGAGCCACGCCCGCGCCTGATCGACCGCTGCCTGGTGGCGGCGTACGACGGCGGCCTGGAACCACTCCTGGTGCTGACCAAGTCGGACCTGGCGCCGCCCGGCAAACTCCTGGAGCTGTACGGCGACCTCGACATCCCGTACGTCGTCACCAGCCGCGAGGAACTGGAGAACGGCGACGCCGCGGAGCGAGTCTTCGAGCAGCTGGAGGGCAGGGTCACGGCCTTCGTCGGGCACTCCGGCGTCGGCAAGACGACCCTGGTGAACGCGCTGGTGCCCCAGGAGCGGCGACGGCTGACGGGGCATGTGAACGCGGTGACCGGGCGTGGCCGGCACACCACCACGTCGGCGCTCGCCCTGCCGCTGAAGGGCACGGACGGCTGGGTGATCGACACGCCGGGCGTACGGTCGTTCGGGCTCGCGCACATCGACCCGTCCCGGGTCATCCACGCCTTCCCCGACCTGGAGCCCGGCACGGAGGGCTGCCCGCGCGCGTGCAGTCACGACGAGCCGGACTGCGCGCTGGACCAGTGGGTCACCGAGGGACACGCCGACCCCGCCCGGCTGTACTCGCTGCGGCGGCTGCTGGCGACGCGGGAGCAGACGGAAGGAGACTGACCGCCCCGCTGTTTCTCTTCATACGGGGTTTGTCCACCGTCGGCTTCGGTAAGGGCATAATCGCAAAAGCCGGATGCCAACCCTGACAGACGCCTGCAAGCGGTCACAGTTCGTGAAGAAACGGGGAGGACAGCACATGGCGTGGCTGCTGGTCATCGTGGCCGGGTTGCTCGAAACCGGCTTCGCGGTCTGCCTGAAGCTGTCGCACGGCTTCACCAGACTCTGGCCGACGATCGCGTTCGCCGTCTTCGCGCTCGGCAGCTTCGGTCTGCTGACGCTCGCGTTGCGCAGGCTCGACGTGGGTCCCGCCTACGCGGTGTGGACCGGCATCGGCGCGGCCGGGACGGCCATCTACGGCATGGTCTTCCTGGGCGACCTCGTCTCCACGCTGAAGATCGTCTCGATCAGCCTGGTCATCATCGGCGTCATCGGCCTGCAGCTGTCCGGCTCGGCGCACTGAGGTGCAGCGAGGCGCACTGAGCGCCCACCAGGTCCACGACGCCGCCCTCACCGGGAGGCGCGGCCACGCAGGACAGCGCGAGCCGGACGACCAGCTCGCAGGAGCGGGCCAGTTCGGCGGCGTCCGCCTGGGGCACGCCCGGTCCGGCCAGCACCGCCACGGCCCGGTCGCGGACCAGCGCCACGAAGTCGCCGGGCGAGGGCAGGGGCCCGTCAGCCCGCCGTTGCGCCGGGACCGCGGAGGAGGACGGCACCGCCGACAGCGCGGGTGAGGGCAGCCACTCGCCCCAGCAGCCGGTGAGCAGGGCGCGCACGAGGGCGTTGCCGCGGGCGGCCGAGGTGGTCCACTCGGCGGCCGCCGTCAGCCGGTCGCGGGGGTCGCCCTGGGTGACCAGTGCCCGTTCGACGCCGGCGAGATAGGCGTCGGCCTCCCTGCGCACCAGGGCTCTGGCGAGCCCCTCCTTGCTGCCGAACTCGTTGTACAGCGTCTGCCGGGACACCCCGGCCGCCGCGGCCACGTCCACCATCCGCACCGCGGCCCAGGGCCGCCGTGCGAGCGCCGTGCAGGCGGCGTCCAGCAGAGATTCCCGGGCAGCAGGCATCGTCGCCTCCCTGGGGGGACGGACTCTGCGCCCAGATTTGACGCGTACCGGAGCACTGTCAAGGGTTCGCGCAGGTCGCCGGCGCCCCGCGCGACGCCCCGTCCGGCGCCGCGCAACGCGCCGCCACGGCCCCCTGTAGCCCCGTAAGGACCACGGCAGATACCGTTCCTCACATGCCCGACTATCTCGACGACCTGCGTCTGGCCCACGTCCTCGCGGACGCCGCCGACGCCGCGACGACGGATCGCTTCAAGGCCCTCGACCTCAAGGTCGAAACCAAGCCCGACATGACGCCGGTCTCCGAGGCCGACCGGGCCGCCGAGGAGCTCATCCGGGGCCACCTCCAGCGCGCCCGCCCACGCGACGCGATCCTCGGCGAGGAGTACGGCGTCGAGGGCACCGGGCCCCGCCGCTGGGTCATCGACCCCATCGACGGCACCAAGAACTACGTACGCGGCGTCCCCGTCTGGGCGACGCTGATCTCCCTGATGGAGGCCTCGGAGGGCGGCTACCAGCCTGTCGTCGGTCTCGTCTCCGCCCCGGCGCTCGGCCGCCGCTGGTGGGCCGCGAAGGGCAACGGCGCCTTCAGCGGCCGCAGCCTGACCTCCGCCGGCCGGCTGCAGGTCTCGCGCGTCTCCAAGCTCTCGGACGCCTCGTTCGCATACTCCTCCCTCTCCGGCTGGGAGGAGCAGGGCCGCCTCAACGGCTTCCTGGACCTCGGCCGCGAGGTGTGGCGCACGCGCGCGTACGGCGACTTCTGGCCGTACATGATGGTCGCCGAGGGCTCCGTCGACATGTGCGCCGAGCCGGAGCTGTCCCTGTGGGACATGGCGGCCAACGCGATCATCGTCACCGAGGCGGGCGGCACCTTCACCGGCCTGGACGGCCGCCACGGCCCGCACAGCGGGAACGCGGCCGCGTCGAACGGCGTGCTCCACGACGAGCTGCTGTCGTACCTCAACCAGCGCTACTGAACGCCTACTTGTTGACCCGTGCTTTACCTGCCACTCTGAGAGTCCCCCCACTTGTGAATTTGTGAAAAGATGAACAAGCGGCGGGGACACTTCAGGAGGTGGCTCCATCCATGCTCGTACGTGACGCCATGAGCACAGTCGTCCTCACCATCGGCCCCACCCACACCCTGCGCCAGGCCGCCGCGCTGATGTCCGCCCGCCGGGTCGGCGCGGCCGTCGTCCACGACCCCGACGCCGGCGGCATCGGCATCCTCACCGAGCGCGACATCCTGAACTCCGTAGGCCTCGGCCAGAACCCCGACACCGAGCACGCCCACGACCACACGACCACCGACGTGGTGTTCGCGGCCCCGACCTGGACCCTGGAGGAGGCGGCCAGCGCCATGGCGCACGGCGGCTTCCGGCACCTCATCGTCCTGGACGGCGGCGAACCCACCGGCATCGTCTCGGTCCGCGACATCATCCGCTGCTGGGCACCGATACGGCAGCAGGTGCCCGCCTGAGCGAACGGGCGCTCCCGTGCACACGAACGGGCCGGCCCCCTCGTTCAGGGGGCCGGCCCGTCCTTCCGGCAAGCGGTCCAGTGCTGGTTGTGTCAGCCGCGCAGGGCCTGGACCGCGGCCTCCAGCCGCTTGCCGAAGTCGGGGTCCGCCTGTCGGAAGTTGTTGATCGCGCGTGCGGCGATCTCGTCGCGCGAGACGCCCGAGATGGCGCCGGCCAGGTTGCCGATCAGACGCTCCTGCTCGTCCGCCGACATCAGCCGGTAGAGGTTGCCCGCCTGGACGAAGTCGTCGTCCTCGGCGTGCACCGGGGTCGGGTGGTTGCCCGTGCCGCCGGCGAATCCGCCGAACGGCTGCCACAGCGCACGGCCGGTCTGCGCCGGGCCCCCGAAGCTGTTCGGCTCGTAGTTCTTCGCGCCGCCGTGGCGGCCGTCGTACAGGAAGCCGTCACGGGAGTGGGTGCGCGCCTCGGTGGCGTGCGGACGGTTCACCGGCAGGTGGTCGGCGTTGATGCCGACGCGGTAGCGGTGGGCGTCGCCGTACGCGAAGAGACGGCCCTGGAGCATCTTGTCCGGGGACGGGCCGATGCCCGGCACGAAGTGGGCGGGGCTGAAGATCGACTGCTCGACCTCGGCGAAGACGTTCCGCGGGTTGCGGTTGAGCTCCAGCTTGCCGATCTCGATGACCGGGTAGTCGGCGTGCGGCCACACCTTGGTCAGGTCGAACGGGTTGAAGCGGTAGGTCGCCGCGTCGGCCGCCGGCATGATCTGCACGCCCACGGTCCAGGACGGGAAGTCGCCCCGCTCGATGGACTCGCGCAGGTCGCGCTGGTGGGAGTCGGGGTCCTTGCCCGCGAGGATCTCGGCCTCCTCGGCGGTGAGGTTCTTGATCCCCTGGTCGGTCTTGAAGTGGTACTTGACCCAGAAGACCTCGCCGGCCTCGTTGTTCCACTGGAAGGTGTGCGAACCGAAGCCGTCCATGTGGCGGTACGAGGCGGGGATGCCGCGGTCGCCGAACAGCCAGGTCACCTGGTGCGTGGACTCGGGAGACAGGCCCCAGAAGTCCCAGACGTTGTCCGCCTCCTGGGAGCCGGTGTACGGGTCGCGCTTCTGGGTGTGGATGAAGTCAGGGAACTTGATGGCGTCCCTGACGAAGAACACCGGGGTGTTGTTGCCGACGAGGTCGTAGTTGCCCTCCTCGGTGTAGAACTTCACCGAGAAGCCGCGCGGGTCACGGACGGCGTCGGCCGCGCCCAGGTTGCCGGCCACCGTGGAGAAGCGCAGGAAGACCTCGGTCTGCTTGCCAGCCTCGGAGAGGAACTTGGCCCGGGTGTACGGGGCGACGTCGGCGGTCACGGTGAAGGTGCCGTAGGCGCCGGCGCCACGGGCGTGCACGACGCGCTCCGGGATGCGCTCACGGTTGAAGTGGGCAAGCTTCTCCAGCAGGAGCTGGTCCTGGACGAGCACGGGGCCGCCCACGCCCGCGGTCTCGCTGTTCTGGTTGTCCGCGACCGGGGCACCGGCCTCCGTCGTAAGCGGTCCCTGCGTCACGTGCGCCTCCTGCGTCATTCCTTGCGTGTTCCTGCTCAAGGCCGGCTTCCTGTCCTTCGGCCGGAGCCGATTCGATCCTACAATGGACTTTGTCTAAGTCAAGCAGAGCTCCAAAGTCACACCTGTTCGGAAGTTGGTTCCCTTGCTGCTAGGCTGGTCCTCATGAGTGACCTTCTGGAACGGCTGCGCGGACGCGGATGGCGGATGACCGCGCAGCGGCGTGTGGTGGCCGAGGTCCTCGACGGCGAACACGTCCATCTGACGGCCGACGAGGTCCATGCCAGGGCTGTCGCCAAGCTGCCCGAGATCTCCCGGGCGACCGTCTACAACACGCTGGGCGAGCTGGTCTCCCTCGGTGAGGTGCTCGAGGTCAGCACGGACAAGCGCGCCAAGCGGTACGACCCGAACGCGCGCCGGCCGCACCACCACCTGGTCTGCGCCCAGTGCGGCGCGATCCGCGACGTCCACCCCACGGGCAACCCGCTGGCCGACCTCCCCGAGACGGAGCGCTTCGGCTTCACGGTCTCAGGCGTCGAGGTGACGTACCGCGGCGTGTGCCCGAACTGCGCGGCGGCGTAGGTTCGCGGGCCCCCTGCTTCTGCCTTCCGGACAGCCCCTGGCGCCTCTGGCCGCCGGGGGCTTTCTCGTTCTCCTGCGCACGGCGCGCGCCGTGCGGGTGCGGGTGCTGCGGGTGCTGCGGGTGCTGCGGGTGCTGCGGGTGCTGCGGCGCAAACACCGAGGGCCGGAGTCCAGTGACTGGACTCCGGCCCTCGGCCTTCAGTAGCGGGGACAGGATTTGAACCTGCGACCTCTGGGTTATGAGCCCAGCGAGCTACCGAGCTGCTCCACCCCGCGTCGGTGAATGCAACGTTACGTCAAGGACGCGGACGGAAGCAAATCGCTTAACCGTGCACCGACAAACCTGCACCGGTCCGTGCGCGGGCGGAGCCGAGCGGCCCCGCCCGCGCACGCCTTTCCCGGCGTCAGGCCGACAGCTCCTCCCGCAGCGCGTCCCGCAGCCGCGCCGCCCGCTCGGCGACCTCCCGGGGCCCCAAGGACACCGCGCGGTCGGCCCAGCGCTGCCCTTCGGCCAGCTCGCCCCGACGCGCGTAGACGAGGGCGAGCCGCAACGCCGCCCGCCCGTGCCCCGCGTCGGCCGCCCGCGTCCACCACACCGCCGCCTCCGGCTCGCTCCCCTCACGGGCCAGCAGCAGCCCCAGGTTGAACGCCCCGTTCCGCGATCCCGCCTCGGCCGCCTCCCGATACCAGCGAGCCGCCTCGACGACGTCCCCCCGTGCGGCCGCCAGCATCCCGACCCGCACCTGCGCCCGCCGATGCCCCTGCATCGCCGCCCGCTCGTACCACTCCTCGCACTCGGTCTTCTCGTGCGCCGGCTCCCCCAGCTCATGGGGCGACACCGGCGGCCGCCGGGCGTCGAGCACGGCCGCGAGCCGGTACGCCGCCTCCGCGCTGCCGCCCCCCGCCGCGCACCGCAGATGCCGCTCCGCCTCCCGCTCGTCCCCGTCCCGCAGCCGTGCCATCCCGACCTGCAACGCCGCCTCGATGTGCCCGGCGGCCGCGGCCCGCTCGTACCAGCGCAGCGCGGCCTGGTCCTCGCCCCGGCCCGCGTGCAGGATCCCGAGGTTGAAGGCGGCATCGACGCTCCCCACCTCCGCGGCCTTGGAGAACCAGGGCTCCGCCCCGGTCTCGTCGCCGCCCTGGAGCAGCAGGATCGCCAGCGCGTTCGCCGCCTCCCGATGCCCGGCGTACGCCGCACGCCGGTACCACTGCTCGGCCTGCGTGGTGCGCCCCTGCTCCGCGCAGAGCAGCCCCAGGTTGTAGGCACCGTTGACGTCGCCGGCGTCCAGGGCGGCCCGGTACCAGCGCTCGGCGGTCTGCGTCTCGCCTCGCTCGGCGTGCAGCGCTCCCAGCGCGTTCGCCGCGTTGCCGTCACCGTCCTGCGCGGCCCGCAGCCACCACACGGCGGCACTCTCCTCGTCCCCGGCGTCCCGCAGCAGGAACCCGAGCGCGCAGGCGGCTCGCGGCTCGCCGTCCTTGGCGGAGGTCAGATACCAGCGCCCGGCCTCCTTCAGCTCCCCGCGCTTCTCCAGGATCGCCCCCAGATGCAGCGCGGCCCGCCGGTGCCCGCGTGCGGCGGCCTGCCGGTACCACTGCTCGGCCTCCTCCTCCGCCGCGTTCGCGAAGGCTGCCGGAGCAGCTCCGTCACCGGCACCGACACCGTTGTCAGCCACGGTCCCGCCTTCGCGCAACGCTCTGCGATCAAGCGTGCGGGCGAGCCGGTACGCCGCCTCCCGGTGCCCCCGCTCGGCGGCCGCCCGCATCCACTGCTCCGCCCCGCCGTCCCCCCGGTGCTCCAGCAGATCGGCCAGCGCGTACGCCCCGAGGACGTGCCCCTGCTCGGCGGACTGCAGCAGCCAGTACTCAGCGGCCGGCTCGTCACCGCGCTCCCGGTGATGGCGGCCGAGCGCGTGCGCGGCGGCGGCGCTGCCGGCGACGGCGGCGATCCGCCACCATCCGGCGGCCTCGTCGGCGTACCCCCGCTGGTGCAGCAGGACGCCCAGGTTGTTCGCGGCGGCACGGTCGCCCTCGGCGGTCGCGGCGCGCAGATGGGGTTCCGCTCCGTCGAGATCACCACGGCGCAGCAGCATGGCCCCGAGGACGCTCATCGCCTCGACGTCACCGGCCTCGGCGGCGAGCCGCTGCCGCGCCTCCTCGACCGCCTCGCCCGTTTCGTCCCGGGTCTCCTCCTGGCCGGCAGGCTGCACAAATCGCCCTGTCTCGAACAGAGTTGCCTTGTCCCCCATAACGTCCATCGTCGCACCACCTGCAACCTGGGTACACCTCGTATACCGCAGCCAGTGAGGTCACTTCAGCGTTTTGTCGACATGCCCACAGAGAGATAAGTCAAACACAGATCCCCCAACTCCCCACGGCGGCACGGCGATATGGCATGTCGGCACATGCGTTCGCACACCACGAAGGCCCGGATCCTCAATGGATCCGGGCCTTCGCGATGGCCGACGTCACGTCGACTTCAGTAGCGGGGACAGGATTTGAACCTGCGACCTCTGGGTTATGAGCCCAGCGAGCTACCGAGCTGCTCCACCCCGCGTCGTTGTTCTGCAACCGTATCACGACGCGGGAGGAGCTTTTCGATCAACTGCTCTGCGGACTGCCGCTCGGACTCGGGCTGGCCGGACTGCTCGGGCTGGGACTGCTGGTGGCGCCACCGCCACCGCCGGTGCCGCCACCGCCGGTGCCGCCGGCCCTCGACTGGGCTTCCTCGGCCCGCCGCAGCGCCGCCTCCAGGTCCTCCTGGGCCCGGCCGTACGCCTCCCAGTCACCCTTCGTCAGGGCCTCCTGGCCCGCCTCGAAGGCCTTCTGGGCGTCGTTGAGGGCCTCCTGGACGGTCGGGTTGTCGCTCGTCGGCGGTGGCGGTGTCGTGGTGTCGCCGTCGCCCTCACCGGTGTCCTCGTCCGGCGGCGGCGTCGAACCCTGTGCCCCGAACACCTTGTTGAGCGCCTCGTCGAGGGTGTCCTCGAACGCCGTGTTGCCGCCGTAGCTCACCAGCACCTTGCGCAGCAGCGGGTACTGGAGTCCGCCACCGCGTACGTACACCGGCTCCACGTACAGCAGTCCGCCGTCCAGCGGCACCGTCAGCAGGTTGCCGTACTCCACCTCCGAGTCGCCGCCTCTCAGCAGCCGGATGGATTCGGCGATGTCCTGTTCGGAGTTGAACTGGCTCTGCACCTGCTTGGGTCCGTTGACCGTCGTGCTCGTCGGCAGCTTCAGGATCCTGATCTTGCCGTAGTCACTCTTGCCCGCCTCGGCGTCGACCGCCATGAACGCGCTGAGGTTGTCCCGGCCGTTGGGCGTGAAGGTCGTCGTCAGCGAGAACGCCTGGGCCTTCTGGTCGGGCATCCTCATGCTCAGGTAGTACGGCGGCACCGCGTCGCCCGACTTGTTGGTCGGGTCGTCCGGCACCTGCCACACCTCGCTGCCGCTGAGGAAGGTGTCGGCGTCCTTCACGTGGTAGCGGGTCAGCAGCTCTCGCTGCACCTTGAACAGGTCCTGCGGGTACCGGAGATGGTCCATCAGGTCGCGGGAGATCTCGCTCTTGGGCTCGACCGTGCCGGGGAACGCCTTCATCCAGGTCTTCAGGACCGGGTCCTGGGAGTCCCACTGGTAGAGCTTGACGTCGCCGGTGTACGCGTCGACGGTCGCCTTCACCGAGTTGCGGATGTAGTTGACCTGGTTCTGCTGGGCCACGACGGCACGCTGGTCGTTGGTCGCGGTGAGCGAGTCGGCGGTGGTGTCGCCGAGGGTCGTACGCGAGGCGTAGGGGTATCCGTTCGTCGTCGTGTACGCGTCGACGATCCACTGGATCCTGTTGTTGACCACCGCCGGGTAGGCGTCGCCGTCGATGGTCAGCCACGGGGCGACCGCCTCGACACGCTCCTTGGGCGTGCGGTTGTACAGGATCCGCGAACCGTCGCCGATGGCGCCGGAGTACAGGATCTGCGGCTCGTTGAGCGCGACCGCGTAGGCTGCGCGGTTTATCGGGTTCTCGAGATCGACGCCCCCCTTGCCCTCGTAACTGTAGGTCTTCTCACCGCTGTCGTCGGAGTAGTCGATCTCCTTCTGGGGACCGCCGACGATCGAGTACGTGTTGGTCTTCTCGCCGTAGTAGATCCGCTGCTCGTACTGGCCGAGCTGGCCCTTGGACGGCAGGTCGGACTCGGTGAAGACCGGGCGGCCCTCGGAGTCCACGGCGGTGCCCTTCGCGGCGACCGCGCCGTAGCCGTGGGTGTAGCGGAAGTGGTTGTTGATCCAGTTCTTCTTGTCGATGCCCGCGTAGTTCAGCTCGCGCAGACCGATGACCGTGTCCTGCTCGGTGCCGCCCATGGTGTAGCGGTCGACGTCCAGGTTGGTCGGGAACGCGTAGTACTTCCGCATCTGCTGGAGCTGCTGGAAGGTCGGCGAGATGATGTTCGGGTCCATGATGCGGATGCTCGCCGTGGAGTCCACGTCGTCCCGCAGCTTGCTGGCGTCCTTGGTGTTGGCCGTGCCCGAGTAGTCACTGACCTGGGTCCCGCCGATGCCGTACGCCTCACGCGTCGCCGCGAGGTTCTTCTCGACGTACGGGGCTTCCTTGGCCTGCTCGTTCGGCTGGACCTGGAACTTCTGCACGATCGCCGGGTACAGCCCGCCGATCAGGATCGCCGACAGCACCATCAGGCCGAAGCCGATCAGGGGCAGCTGCCAGGTGCGCCGCCAGATCGTCGAGAAGAACAGCAGGGCGCAGATGACCGCGATGCAGAACAGGATCGTCTTGGCCGGCAGGTAGGCGTTGGCGTCGACGTACCGCAGGCCCGTCCAGTTGTCCGTCGCCTTGAAGTCGCTGGACTTGACCGCCAGGCCGTAGCGGTCGAGCCAGTAGGCGACCGCCTTCAGGGCGACGAAGATCCCGATGAGCACCGACAGATGGCCGGTCGCGGCGGCCGTGGCGCGCGCGCCGGGGCTGGTGACGCGCAGCCCGCCGTACAGGTAGTGCGTGAGCGCGGCGGCGATCAGGGAGAGGATCGCGGCGGCGAAGCCGAAGCCGAGCATGAACCGGTACCAGGGCAGGTCGAAGGCGTAGAACGCGACGTCGAGCTGGAACTGGGGGTCCTTCTGCCCGAACGGCACGCCGTTGACCCACATCAGCCAGGTGCGCCACTGACCGGACGCGGACGCGCCCGCGATCAGGCCCACCAGGGCTGTGATCGCGAACAGCAGCCACTTCTTGTACGGCGCGATGCCCATCCGGTAGCGGTCGAGGCTCTGCTGCTCCATCGACATCGCGCTCAGCGGCGGGCGCAGCCGGTGGGCCAGCCAGATGTTGACCCCGACGGCGACGGCCATCAGCAGGCCGAAGACGAAGAAGAGGCCGATCTTGGTCAACAGTGTGGTGGTGAAGACGGACGAGTACTTCACCGACCGGTACCAGAGCCAGTCCGTCCAGAAGCCCGCGAACATGGTGAACGCCATGGCGAGCACGGCAAGGACACCCAGTGTCATGAGCAGGGTCCGGACACGCCGGGACGGGCGGCCCACTCTGATCCGTGGCCCCGTCGGGCCTCCGCCGCGGTCCGGCATCTGGAAAGCCAAGGTGGCACCTCGAAAATCGCTGTTGGTCTGTCAGGCCCCCGTTTTCGTGGGCCGTCCTTGGGCCCCGTGATCGTAGGCCCTCACCTATGCAACTTACTCACGCTTTACTCGGTTCCCGGTTCCGGGTGCGAACGAGGCAGGATTGTGACCATGTCCAACACACCCATGGCGGCGAACCCGCTCACCCGGGCCGTACTCGAGATCGACGAGTACGCCTCCGGCCTCGGCTGGGACCAGCCCGCACGCCTTTTCGCCCTCGTAGACACCGCGCAGCTGCGGGCCCAGGAACCCGCGCTGGCGGCGCAGCTCGGCCTGGGTGACGAGCCGGACGCCGCCGGTCTCACCCCGATCGAGCAGGACGAAATCCCAACGGACAAGCCGCTCGACGAGTTCCTCGGCACCATCGCCTGGCCCGAGGCGGTGGCCGGCTGCGCGCTCACGGTGGAGCGCCTGATGCTGCCGCCGACCGCCGAGGCCCAGGTCCCGGACGATCTGGACGAGGCCGCGCTCGCCAAGTGGGTCGCCCGGCATCCCGAGCGCCAGGAGGTCCGCATGACGGTCGCCGTCCTGCGCGACGGTGCCCGCGACGCGGCCCTGCGGCTGCGCGAGAAGGACTCCCCGACGGAGGTCCTCACCGGCTCCGAGCTGGTACCCGGCCTCGCGGAGGCGTTGGCGGCCACCTTCGCGGACTGAGGGATTTCGGGGACGCCGCCGGGTGCGCGTCCGCGTCCCCGGTGTAGGGGACCGGGGGCGCCCTCATGATCGAGGGCGCCCCCGGGCGCCGTAGCGGCATGGTCGGCCGATCAGCCCTTTGCCGTGCACTTCGGCAGGTCGGCGGTGTCGCCGGCGCGGATGTCCTTCAGGGCGCCGAGGGCGTCGTCGATGGTGTCGATCTTGACCAGCGTGAGGCCCTTGGGGGTGTCCTGCGCCGCGGCGGCGCAGTTGTCGGCGGGCGTCAGGAAGTACTGGGCGCCCTTGCTGCGCGCGCCGACGGTCTTCATCTCGATGCCGCCGATCGGGCCGACCGTGCCGTCGTCGTCGATGGTGCCGGTGCCGGCGACGAACGAGCCGCCGGTGAGGGAGCCCGGGGTGAGCTTGTCGTAGATGCCGAGCGCGAACATCAGGCCGGCGCTCGGGCCGCCGACGTCGGCGAGCTTGATGTCGATCGTGAACGGGAAGGTGTGGTCGGTGCCGGCCGAGATGCCGACGATCGCGCGCTTCTCCCCCGCGTCGTCGGAGGTCTTGGTGGTGATCGTCACCTTCTCCGTGCGCACCGGGTCCCGCTTCTCCTTCTCGGCGGCGGCCTGCTCCTTCGCGGGCACGATCGTGAAGACGACGTCCTCGCCGGGCTTGTGCCTGGTCACCAGTTCCGCCACGTCGCCGGGGGCCTTCACCTTCGTACCGTCGACTGCCTTGATCACGTCACCGGCGTGCAGCCTGCCCTCGGCCGGGGAGTCCTTCACCACGGTGGAGACGATCACCCAGGAAGCCACCTTGACGCCGAGTTCCTTCAGGGCGGCGACCTTGGCGCTCTCCTGGGACTGGCTGAACTCCTCGGCGTTCTCCTGGGTGGACTCCTCCTCGGTCTTGCCGTCCGGGTAGAGGGTGTCGTGCGGGACGACCTTGTTGTCGTGTGCAAGCCAGCCGTAGACCGCCTCGACGAGGTTCATCCGGTAGTCGGCGCTGGTCACGCGGACGGTCGTCATGTTGAGGTGCCCGTCCGCCGGGTACGTCTTGCGCCCGGAGATCTGCAGCACCGGCTCGCCGTCGTGGTCACCCAGCGTGTTCACCGTCGGCCCCGGGGACATCTCCGCGTACGGCACGCGGATGAGGACTCCCGCGCACAGCAGCGCGATCAGCATCAGGGTGGAGGCGAGCATCGTCGCGGTGCGGCGTGGCATGTCACGACAGTACGGGACGGGCGTGTCGGGACACCGTCAGGGCCGCCTCCCGGGTCACGGAACGGTGTGGGATTTCTCCATGGCCGCGCGGAAGCGCGCGTAGCCGTCGAGCTCGGGGCCGTCGCTCCGGGCCCTGCGGGTCCTGTTGGCCCAACTGCCCCACAGGCCCGCGCCGACAGCAGCCACAAGCGGAATCAGCAACCAGGCGAGCGCCGCCATGCCGACCTCCAACCCCATGAGCGCAACTGACTGATCAGCAGATTAACCGTTCGCACTGACAACGCTCACGCCAGGGGTGTGGTTACGCAACCGGAGTCGCTCGCCTGGAGGCTCAGCAGGCGCCGACCCACTCCTCGGTGCCGTCGGAGAACTTCTGGTGCTTCCAGATGGGCACCTCGTGCTTGAGGTCGTCGATGAGCTTCCGGCAGGCCTCGAAGGCCTCACCGCGGTGCGGACAGGAGACGCCGACCACGACGGCGAGATCCCCGACGCTCAGATCCCCCACACGGTGGACGGCCGCCAGTGCCCGCACCGGAAACTCGGCGACGACCTTCTCGGCGACGCGCCGCATCTCGGCCTCGGCGCTGGGGTGACAGGAGTACCCGAGTTCGTCCACGTCGGCGCCCCCGTCGTGGTTCCGCACGGTCCCCACGAACAGGGCGGTCCCCCCGGCGGCGTCGTCCCCGACGGCCCGGAAGACCTCGTCGAGGGAGAGCGGCGTCTCCCGGATGCCGATCAGCTTGATGGGCTGCTGAGCGCCCTGCTCACCGGGGTGATCGTTGCTGGCTGCCATGCGTCCATCGTGCCCCACGCGCGCGGGGACGCGGAATAGCGCTTTCACCCGGCACACGCGTGCCCGGCCTTGGAGCCTCCTACAGGAGCGGGTGTGCAGGAGCGGGTGTGGCCACGGGCGGGGGCCCCAGGGCGGTGTGGCCACGGGCATCGCAGTCGCCACGGCGGACGGGGCCACAGGCACGCAGCCGTCGCACCCCGCGCCCACCCGGCGGCACCGCGGCCTTCGCACGCCTCAGATCCGGCGCCGTGCCTTCCGGGCCCGGCGTACCACCGCCGCGGCTCCCAGCAGCGCGACCGTGGCCCCCGCGGCCCCCGCGGCCGTGGCGTCCTTCCGCCCCAGCCGCCGCCCGGCCACCGTGTGCCGCCCGGAGACCTCCTCCAGCAGCTCGGCGAGGACCTCCTCGTTGGTCCACTGCGCCCGCCACCCGGCGTCGTGCAGCCGGCTCCCGCTGACCACCCAGGGATACATCGTGTACGCCAGGTCCCCCGCCGGGGACGGCGTCAGCCCGATCCGGTGCAGCCGGGCCGCCGCGCCGAGCGCCACCGCCGACGGCAGTTCCATCCGCCGGATCCCGCTCAGCTCCTCGACCTCCTCCTGCTCCAGCCACCCGTCGCATCCCACGGCGAGTTCCCCGTCGACCTTCTCCAGGACGGCGTACTCCAGAGCACTGCACAGATCTTCGACGTGACAGAACTGCCACGCGGGCCGCGATCCCGCGACGACAAGCAGCCGGGGCGACTCGAAGTACCTGGTCAGCGCCGTGTCCGTGCCGCCCACCAGGACGCCCGGCCGCACCACGGTGACGTTCAGTCCCGGGTGGGCGCGGGGCGCCCGGCGCGCCAGCCGCTCGATCTCGAGCAGGTCGCCGACGCCGGTGGCCTCCGCCGTCGCCCGCAGCTCCGCGTCCTCCGACAGCGGCAGCTCGTTGTCGGGCAGCGCCCCGTAGACCATCGCCGAGGTGCACAGCACCACCCGGTGCACCCCGGCCGCCGCGGCGGCGGTCAGCACGGTCTGCGTCCCGCGCACGTTGTACGCCGTCCGGGCGGCCGCGTCCGTCTCCAGATCCAGGTCGAGCGCCAGGTGCACCACGACGTCCGCGCCCCGCAGCTTCTCCGCGATCACCGGGTCCCGCACGTCGAGGATGTGCCACTGGGCCTGCGCGCACTCGCCACGCCGTTCGTCGATGGCGATGACCTGCTTGATCTCCTCCGACGCGGCAAGCCGCGCGGTGAGCAGCGCGCCCACGCCGGACGCGGCGCCGGTGACGGCGACGACGGGTCCGCGCAGGGCGGAGGGGGTTGAGTGGTTTCGCGCTGCGCGAACCTGCGGATCTGGGGAACTCACCAGGTGTCTCCAGCGGTTGTCTTCACATACGAGCGCGAGTGACGCGTACGTACCAGGTGGCATCCATCCTGCCGCAGCCCGTGAGTCGGCGAAGCACCGAGGCCCGATCCGCCCGGGGTGTCTAGGCTGGGTGGTGTTGTCGGGCAGTCGTGCCGCCGGCGGAGACCGGCGGCCTTACCAGCCGAGGAATCCCGTGAGTGACACCCCATTCGGATTCGGCCTTCCGCCGGAGGAGCCGGAAGACGGCGACGAGGGCAAGAAGAAGGACCAGCAGAGCGGTGGTGGTCAGGGACCGGCCAACCCGTTCGGATTCGGCGGGCTGCCCGGTGCCGGAGGCTTTGGTGGCCCCGGTGCGGACAATCCGCTCGCTGCCATGTTCGGTTCGCTGAACCCCACCGACCTGGGCGCCGCGTTCCAGCAGCTGGGCCAGATGCTCTCCTACGAGGGCGGCCCGGTGAACTGGGACATGGCCAAGCAGATCGCCCGCCAGACGGTCTCCCAGGGCACGTCGGACGGCACCAAGGACGCGAGCGTCGGCCCCGCCGAGCGCACCGCGGTCCAGGAGGCCGTCCGCCTGGCCGACCTGTGGCTGGACGACGCGACGTCCTTGCCGTCCGGCGCCGCCTCCGCGGTGGCCTGGAGCCGCGCGGAGTGGGTCGAGGCGACCCTGCCGGCGTGGCAGGAGCTCGTCGACCCGGTCGCCGAGCGGGTCGGCGCCGCGATGGGTGACGTCCTGCCGGAGGAGATGCAGGCCATGGCCGGCCCGCTGATCGGCATGATGCGCTCGATGGGCGGCGCGATGTTCGGCACGCAGATCGGGCAGGCCGTCGGCGTGCTCGCGGGCGAGGTCGTCGGTTCGACCGACATCGGCCTGCCGCTCGCCCCGGCCGGCAAGGCCGCGCTGCTGCCGGTGAACGTCGAGGCGTTCGGCAAGGACCTGGGCGTGCCCAAGGAGGAGGTGCGGCTGTATCTCGCCCTGCGCGAGGCCGCCCACCAGCGCCTCTTCGCGCACGTGCCCTGGCTGCGCTCGCACCTGTTCGGCGCGGTCGACGGGTACGCGCGCGGGATCAAGGTCGACACGGCCAAGCTGGAGGACGTGGTCGGCCAGTTCGACCCGCAGAACCCCGAGCAGTTGCAGGACGCCTTGCAGCAGGGCATGTTCCAGCCCGAGGACACGCCCGAGCAGAAGGCTGCCCTGGCCCGTCTGGAGACGGCGCTGGCGCTCGTCGAGGGCTGGGTCGACGCCGTGGTGCACGCGGCCGCCAAGCCCCGCCTGTCGTCCGCGGACGCGCTGCGCGAGACCCTGCGACGCCGTCGCGCGACCGGCGGCCCGGCCGAGCAGACCTTCGCCACGCTGATCGGCCTGGAGCTGCGCCCGCGCAGGCTGCGGGACGCCTCCCGCCTGTGGGCGTCCCTCACGGACGCGCGCGGTGTCGACGGCCGGGACGCCCTGTGGGCCCACCCGGACATGCTGCCGACCGCGCACGACCTGGACGACCCGGACGGCTTCGTGCACCGCGAGCACATGGACTTCTCCGAGCTGGACAAGATGCTCGGTGAGGCGGCGGGCAAGCCGGACCTCAGGAAGAAGAGCCAGGACGAGGGGCCCGAGGGCGGCAAGGACGCCGAGGGCAGGGACGGCGGCGAGGCCAAGGGCGACGGCGCCGAGTGAGCCTGCACGACGACGCGGTCCTCGTACTGAAGCGCTACGAGGACCAGGAAGAGCTGCGCCAGACCTATCTGGACCACCTGGCGGCCCATCCCACCGGCATGTGGAAGTCGTGCGCGGACGGCCACATCACGGCGAGTGCCCTGGTGATCGACCCGGAGCAGGGGCGGGTGCTGCTCACCCTGCATCGCAAGCTGCGCATGTGGCTCCAGATGGGCGGCCACTGCGAGCCGGGCGACGCCTCCCTCGCGGCGGCGGCGCTGCGCGAGGGCACCGAGGAGTCCGGGATCCCGGGGCTGTCGCTGCTGCCCGGCGGCCCGGTGCGGCTGGACCGCCATCTCACGCCGTGCGCCTGGCACCTCGACGTCCAGTACGCCGCGCTGGCCCCGGCCGGGGCCGTGGCGGCGATCAGCGACGAGTCCCTCGACCTGCGCTGGTTCGGTTACGACGAGGTCGCCGAGGTCGCCGACGAGTCGGTCCTGCGGCTGGTGGCCGCGACCCGCGACAGGCTCTGAACGTGTAAGGGGCGCCCGCACTTGCGGCCGCCCCTTACGTTCCGCTTCGGAGGGTCAGCTCCAGACGTTCCCCTGGTTCTGCCCGCGCGCCCCGTGCTGCCCCATGCCGAACTGTGCCGCGGCGCCCTGCCCGATCACGGCGTTCTGCGGAGGCAGCAGCTCGCTGGGCTGGACCAGCACATGGCCGGTGCCCATGAAGCTGAGTTCCCAGCCCTCGCCGGTGTTGCCCCGGCGCCGCCACACTCCGGAGGAGTGCGTCTGGGCCTGCATCTGCACGCGCAGAGCGGTGGACCAGGCGACGATGGCGTCCGCGTCGCAGTTGACGTACTTGTCGGGCGTGACCTGCATCATCAGGGGCGCGCCCGAGGTCATCAGGGCGACCTTGCCGCGACCGGTGATGTTGAGCTGGTACTTCCCGGAGCCGGAGATGCCGTAGAGGCTGTCGACGGCGATGACCTCATGGTGCAGCCCGGAGTCCATCGCCAGGACGTAGTTGCTGTCGACGGTCAGCCCGTCCTGGTCCACGTCCATGAGGTGGACGTGCTGCTTGAGGTTGGCGAGGTAGACCGTGCCCTGCCCGTGGCAGCGCATCAGGTCCAGGCCCTCACCGGTGCGCGCACGCGCGCGTGCGGCGCTGTTGCCCTGGAACTCGGCGTCGAACTCGACGAGCCCCTGGTAGGCGACCATGGTGCCCTTGCGGGCCAGGACGTCGTCGTGACCCTCCAGGGCGACGCGCAGCATCTGCTTGTTCTGCAGGCTCCAGCGCTCCTGGCTCGGCTGGTCGTTGTGGGCGAAGATCGGACTCTGCATGGTGTGGTGCTCCCCCTCAGCCCCGGACCCGGAGTCGGTCGGTGCTGTCCTCACTGGGCTGGACGACGACGATGCCCTCGCCGGAGAAGGCCATCTGGTAGGCCTCGCCGCTGCCCCGGCCGATCAGCGACTGGGCCTTGAAGCTGCGCTTGCCCTTCACCTTGAGGTTCGGGGACCAGGCGACGAGCGCGTCCGGGTCGACGTAGGTCTCGTTCTCACCGCCACCGCAGTCGACGACGATCGGCTTGCCCCGGGAGGTCAGCGCGACCCAGCCCTGCCCGGAGATCCTGGTGTTCCACAGACCCTGGCCGGCGAACTTCGCGAGCCCCTTCACCCGCTCGACGCCCCAGGTGAGGTGCGCGTCGAAGGCGAGCAGGTTGGTGGCGTTGACGGAGATGCCGTCGCCGTTCAGGTTGATCACGATGACGTTGGCGCCGTAGTCGGCGAGGTAGAGCAGTCCGTCGCCGGAGCACTTCATCAGCGGAGCGCCCTCGCCGGTGAGCCAGTCCTTCGCGACCTGGCGGACGGCCGGGGGGTTGGGCTCGTACTGGATGAAACCCTCGTAGGCGACCATCGAGCCCACGCGCGCGAGGAGGTCGTTCCCGGTCTGCAGGGCGACCTTCAGCATGTGGTTGCCGTGGTTCTCCATGCGGGCGGTCACGGGTGCGGGAGCGTAGCCCGCGAGCGGCTGGTTCATGACGGGCTCTCCCTCAGATCTCGTACGGCTGGACGACGATGAAGTTGCCGGGCGCGCCGCGGAACTGGAGGTTCACGCTCTCTCCGGTGTCACCGGGATAGGCGTTGCGGCGCATCCGCACCTGGCTGGAGACGACCACCTGGGCGGCGGACGACCAGGCGACCACGGCGTTGCAGTCGGCGAACGTCGTCGGCGTGACCGGCAGCACCACGGGTGTGCCGTGGGTCTTGACGACGATGGTGCCGGTGCCGGTGAACTGCATGGTGAACAGCGCACCTCCGGGGATGCCGTGGCCCTCGATGCGGCGCACCTCGTACTGGAGGCTCTCGTCGAACGCGAGGACGTTCTCGGCGGAGACGCAGATGCCGTCGCCCTGGAGTTCGATGGGGTGCAGCATCGTGGAGTTCTCGGCGAGGAACACCTGCCCCTGTCCCGTGCAGCGCATCAGCTGCATCTCCTGGCCGGTGGCGTTGCCCACGATCCGGCCGCTGAACCCGGCGCCCTTGTAGCTGAAGTCGACCTTGCCCTGGTAGAGCACCATGCTGCCCTGCCGGGCCAGCACGGGCTGGCCGCCGATGCCGAGATCCACGCGGACGAGCTTCTTGTTCTGCTGCGTCCAGCGCTGACCGGTGGGCGTCTCCTTGAACTTCTGGAGCGCGCCGGCGACACCGGGTGCCTGGGCGGTGCCCTGGGGCGCGGCCTGCGGCGCTCCGTAGGGGGCCTGCTGTCCGTAGCCCGGGGGCGGGGCCGGCTGGCCGTGGGGCGGCATGGGGCCCTGCTGGGCGGGCGGCTGACCGTATCCCGGGGGCAGCGGAGCCGTCTGGCCCGGCGCCGCCTGGCCATACGGAGGCTGCTGCTGGGGCGGCTGCCCGTACGGGGGCTGCGGCTGGCCGCCGTAGGGCGGCGCGGGTGCCGGGGCGGGCGGCGGTACGGCGGCTCCGCCGGGCGGGGTCATGGGCGCGACGACGGTGGGCGCGGTGTGCACCTGGGGTGACGGGGCGGGAGCCGGGGGCGGGGTGGCGCCGGCGGGCGGCGCGAAACCCTGAGCGGCGGGCTGCGGGGCGGGCGCCGGTGCTGCAGGGGGCGTCGCGGCCGGTCCGGACGGGACACCGAAGGCGGGCGGCGCCGAGGACTGGGCGGGCGGCGCGAAAGCGGGAGCGGCGCCGGCCTGGGACTGCGGGTCCGCCGGCGTCTCCTCTTCGAGCACCTCGCCGCCGAAGTTCTTCAGCAGCGCGTCCAGGCCGCCCTCGAAGCCCTGTCCGACGGCCGCGAACCGCCACACGTCCTTCAGGTAGAAGTCGCCCAGCATCACGGCCCGTTCGGTGGTGAACTCCGAACCGTCGAACGCGTACCGGGCCACCTCCTGACCGCCCGCGACGATGCGGAGGTAGCCGGGGTTGATCTGCGACATCTGCCCGGCACCGTCGACGGTCGCCGTGAACGACAGCTTGTGGATCTGCGACGGGATCTTGTCGAGCGTGACCCGGAAGGACTCCGTGTCACCCGCCTGTGCGCCGAGGAGCTGGATGGCCTCCTCGGGGGACTTCGGCTGGTTGAAGAAGACGAAGTACCGTTCGTCCGACAGCCGTTCGTCGGCATCCAGACCGAAGCAGCTGATGTCGAAGGTCAGTCCGGGCCCCGAGATCTGCACACCTACGTACAGATCCGTGCCCGCCGTCAGGTCACTGATCCTGGCCTTGTGGCCGCGTTGGAATTCCCTGGCCATGCGTAACGACCGTCCCCCATCCCGAAGTGCGAGTGCGTCGCGCCAGGCTAACGGCAAACCCGGACACCGGAGGAAGTCGGTACAGAGCCGGTACACAACCTCTTTCCCGGCCATGCCGGAAGCACTTGCCGGACATGCCGTGCACGCCGCGTCGGCGGATCACTCCGCGCGCGCGCCGGGCAGATGCGGCAACCGGTCCGCGGCGACCACTCCTTCGAGATAGCCCCGGGCACGCTCGGTGCGCGGATAGGCCTCCAGCAGTCGCCAGAAGCGGGGCCCGTGCCCGGGCACCAGCAGATGCGCCAGCTCATGCAGGAGCACGTAGTCGACGACGTACTCGGGCATGCCCTGCAGCCGGTGCGACAGCCGGATGCTGCCCTCGGCGGGGGTGCACGAGCCCCAGCGCGTGTTCTGGTTGGTCACCCAGCGCACCGAAGTGGGCCGCGCGCGGCCGTCGAAGTACTGGGCGGACAGCCGCTCGGCGCGCTCCGTCAGCTCGGCGTCACCCAGTACCCGCTTGCTCTCCTGGGCGGCCAGCTTGTCGAGCATGACGGTCACCCAGCGCTGCTCCTCGGCCTCGGACATCCGGGCGGGGATGAGCACGACGGTGCGATCGCCCTCGCGGTACGCGGAGACCGTCCGGCGTCGACGAGTACTCCGGCGCACCTCGATCACGCTCGCCCCGGAGCCGCTCGGCGGCGGGCTCGTCGTGCTGCGCTGCGGCTTTCCGGCGCGGTGCAGTGGGTCGGCGGACACGCCCCGACGTTACCCGCTGCGCATGCGGGAAGTCCCGAGTCCGGGACGGTTCGATTCCGATCGCCCACCATGCGTTTGATTTGTACGACGAATATCCCCCGCCTGTGGATAACTTTCGGCGCCGCACCGCCGAGCCGGGCATGCTTGCTCGCGTCGGCACGAACCCGACCGGGCCCGACCAGCCCGCTCACCTCTACCGACGAACCGTGACATACCGGTAATTTCCTGGCTACGGGGGACTGTCATGCATCCGATGGTGAAACCCGCGCTGCGGCGCGGCTGGCGCGACCTCAAGACCGTGCAGTTCGGCATGACGCCTGCGCACGCGATGACGCTGGGCCCGATGGACATCGCGACCGGCACCTTCCTCGACATGCTCAACGGCACCCGCGGCCTGCCGCTCCTGCGCGAGGAGGGCCGGCGGATGGACCTGCCCGAGGGCCACGTCGACGAACTGGTCCGCAGACTGACCCGGTCCGGACTTCTCGACGACGCGAAGGGCGGCGGGCCCGCCGCCGACACTCTGCGCGGCAAGCAGGCAGTCCTCGAACGGCTCCGGCCGGACCTGGCCACACTGTCCCTGACCACCACGGAGCCGGGCGAGGCGATCGCACGCCTCGCCGCCCGGCGCTCGCTGCGCGTGCAGGTACGGGGCGCCGGCCGCGTCGGCGCCACGGTGGCCGCGCTGCTGGCGGGCGCGGGTGTCGGCGAGGTGGACGTGCGCGACGGCGGCTGCGTGGAGCCCTGGGACGTGGCGCCGGGCGGTCTGCCCGGCGAGTCCATCGGCGAGCGCCGCGACGAGGCCGCCCGCCGGGTCGTCCGCCGGGCCGCACCGGAGGGCCCACCCCGCCGCGACAGCCGGGCACCGGCGGACCCGGCCGAAGCCGGCTTCTCCCTGGTGATCCTCACCCCACGCGACGACGTCGCCGTGCACGCCCCCGCCCCGGACGCTGCCGAGCCCCTGATCACCTCCGGTACGCCGCACCTGTACGCCGGGGTCGTCGAGGGCACCGGCACGGTCGGCCCGTTCGTCCTGCCCGGCGAGACGGGCTGCGCCCGCTGTCTGCACGAGGACCGCACCGACCGGGACCCGACGTGGCCCCGCCTGGTCGCCCAGTGGCGCTCGGGGCGGCAGCGCCACGTCCGCCCGTGCGACGTGACCTTGGCCACCACGGTCGCCGGCCTCACGGCCGCGCACGCCCTCGCCTTCCTCGACGGCCGCCCTCCCACCAGCGCCGGAGTCCGCTGGGAGATCTCCGTCCCCGCCCTCCAATGGCATGCCCGACCGGTCTGGGCGCATCCGGCATGCCCGTGCGGGGCCGCGGAGAGGGGTACGGAGAAAGCCGAGGGGGAACGCGCCGCCGAGGACGGGGAGGCACACGAGACAATGGCGGTGGAACGGTCGTCAATGGAGGTACGCCGTCGGGCAGGCGCGGCGCGCCCGGCTGGGACTTGGAGGGCGCATGTCTGATCTTCCCCGCAAGGCGGTCACCCGGACCGCCAAGCTCGCCGCGCTGCCGCTCGGCTTCGCCGGACGGGCGACCTGGGGCCTGGGCAAGCGGATCGTCGGCGAGTCCGCCGATCTCGTCGGCCGCGAGCTGCAGCAGCGCACCGCGGAGCAGCTCTTCAAGGTGCTCGGCGAGCTCAAGGGCGGCGCGATGAAGTTCGGGCAGGCCCTGTCCGTCTTCGAGTCGGCGCTGCCCGAGGAGATCGCCGGGCCCTACCGCGCGGCCCTGACCAAGCTCCAGGACGCGGCGCCCCCGATGCCGACGCGCACCGTGCACACGGTGCTCGCGGAACGGCTCGGCAAGGACTGGCGGGAGCTGTTCCTCGACTTCGAGGACAAGCCGTCCGCCGCCGCCTCGATCGGCCAGGTGCACCACGGCGTGTGGCACGACGGCCGCGAGGTCGCGATCAAGGTGCAGTACCCGGGAGCCGGCGAGGCCCTGCTGTCCGACCTCAACCAACTGAGCCGTTTCTCAAGGCTGTTGGGCCCCCTTATCCCTGGCATGGACATCAAGCCGCTGATCGCGGAACTGAAGGATCGTGTCTCGGAGGAGCTGGACTACGGACTGGAGGCACAGGCCCAGCAGGAGCACGCCGAGGAGTTCGCCGACGACCCGGACTTCGCGGTGCCCGCCGTGGTCCACCAGTGCGACCAGATCCTGATCACGGAGTGGATCGAGGGCATCCCGCTCTCGGCGATCATCTCGGACGGCACGGAGGAGCAGCGCGACCGGGCCGGCCAGCTCCTCGCCCGCTTCCTCTTCTCCGGTCCCGCCCGCACGGGTCTGCTGCACGCCGACCCGCACCCCGGCAACTTCCGCCTCCTGCCCGGCGGCCCGGACGGCGACGACGACTGGCGCCTCGGCGTCCTGGATTTCGGCACGGTGGACCGCCTCCCGGGCGGCCTCCCGGGCACCATCGGCGACTCCCTGCGCATGACGTTGGACGGGGAAGCTCAGGCGGTCCACGACCTTCTCTGCGCCGAAGGCTTCATCAAGGAGTCCATCGAACTCGATCCGGACGCGGTCCTCGACTACCTTCTGCCGATCATCGAGCCGGCCCGCGTCGACGAGTTCACCTTCACCCGCGGCTGGATGCGCAGCCAGGCGGCCCGCGTGGCCGACATCCGCTCCCCCGCGTACCAACTGGGCAAGCAGCTCAACCTTCCGCCGGCATACCTCCTGATACACCGGGTGACCCTGAGCACGATCGGCGTCCTGTGCCAGCTGAACGCCACGGTCCGCCTCCGCGAGGAACTGGAGGAGTGGCTGCCGGGGTTCGTGCCGGAGGACGAGAGGGACGAGGGGGACCCGGCGGCGGCCGAGGCGTGATGCCGGGGCGGTGACGCCGGGCGACGACTGATCCGACAAGGCCGGCTCTCAGCTGTGGCCCGTGCCAGGAGAGGCCTACCGAGCCTGCGGAGGGCCGGTTCTCACCACCACGCCGAGTCCAGCCGCCCCTCGATGGCCCGCAAGTTCTCCCGGGAACAGGCTTCACAGAAGTAGCGGCGCGTTCCGTTCTCCACCGAGCAGGTCCAGGTCGGCTCGGGGGTGCGGGCCTGGGTGCCGCAGCGAGTGCAGACGATGGGGCGGGGTTCCGGGGCGGAGCCGCCCTTGTCGCTGCGTCCGGGAAGACTCGTCACCCGCCGACAATATCCCCGTGACCGGCGGATCGTCGGGCACAACGCACGGCGGGGGCCGGTCCGTTCGGTCGGACCGGCCCCCGCGGCGAAGTCTCTGCCCCTCGGGTCCTTTCGGGTGTACGCGGTTCACGCGTGTCCGCTCGGGCCGGGAAGCCACCGCTTCAGGTGTGTCGGTTACTGCATGACGGCCATGGCCAGCGCCCTCCGGGCGCGCCGCGAGGCGCGCTCGGCCCGGCGCTGCATCCGGCGGGCGGCCACCAGGCTCATGGCACGGCGCTGCTCCCGCGCCTCATGCAGCCGGTCGTGCATATGCGCACGAGCCAGGGCTTCTGGGATGAGTTGCATCTCTCGGGTCCTGTTCTGACGCGAGTCGTTCGCGCCGGTGGTGGTGACGTCTGGAGTCGCTGAGCCGGTGGGCTCGTTGGTGGACGGCTTCATCGGGGCCTGCTTCTGGGGGTCGTGCGTGAGGGGGCGGTCGATCGTTCCTGCGGTGTTCATGCCGTGACCGGGTTCTTGCGCGGGCGGCCACGCGGCCGCTTCCGGGCGACGACGACACCCTGGACGAACAGCTCGCCACCCCAGACACCCCAAGGCTCACGCCGCTCCTTGGCGCCGGCGAGGCAGGCCTCGATCAGCGGGCAGGTGCGGCAGAGGGACTTGGCGTACTCGACGTCCGCCGGGGACTCCGCGAAGAAGACCTCCGGGTCGTAGGAACGGCAGGGGACGGGTACGCCGAGGTTCTCGATGGCGTCGTCGAGCGCGGTGAGCGCCGTGAGGGGGGTCAAGGTGGAGTCCTCCGTGAGGCCGGGCGGGGGGATCGTTTCGGAAGGCGGTACGGACGGGGCGTGCGCTTCGAGTTGCACGGTGTCGACTTCCTCGTCTTGGTCGTTCCGGTCGGGTTGGACCGGGTGGCGGCTGGTACCGGGTTCTTTTCTTGTCCCGAGGCCCCTTCGCTCCGTCGTCCCGTTCGGGACAAACAGAAGGGCCGCGGATCCCGGATGGGGTTCCGCGGCCCTGAAGGCGCCGGCCTGATTGCCGATCAGGCTGGATCACTCCAGGGTTCTGGCCCACGGAAGGCCCACATCTGGTGGTGCTGCGTCGTCTGCTTCCGGAATCCGGCACCGGTCGCCGTAAAGGCATAGGCCTGGGCCTGTGCCACTACTGCTGCTTCCAGTGCCTTGGTCGGTCGCTCATCGCGCTCACGGACGGGAAGGCCCGCAAGAGACAGGGAGGACGCCGGACGGTCGGCACGAATGCCGGACAGACCGGTGCCCGGGTTGGAGATGCCGAGCATGCACAGGGAAGCGACCGAGCGATCGGTCGTTTTGACGATGCTGATGGAGCTCTTCTTGATGCTGATCACTGGACTCGCCTCCTCTCGGCGTCTCGGGGGACTGGGGTCAACCAGTCCGGCGGGTATGCAAGTAGAACACGGAATCAGGGCCTTCGAGAAGGCCGCTGTCCCCGTGCCTAAGAACCTATGGGGATTGCTGGGGCATGCGCAAACTATTTTTTCGACGAGTTCGTATCAGTCCGCTTCCTTCCCTGCCTCGGGCTCTTGGCCTGCGCAGATGGCCAGAACGTCGGCTCCGTAGCGGTTGAGCTTGCGCATCCCGACCCCCGGGATCCGTGCCAGTTCGCCCTCGTCGTCCGGGGCGGTCTCGGCGATCGCGATGAGGGTCTTGTCGGTGAAGACGCAGAAGGCGGGCTGACCGCTGCGCCGGGCCTGGACCGCACGCCAGTCCCGCAACCGTTCGTACAGCCCCTCGTCCATGTCGGAAGGGCAGTCCTCACAGCGCATCAGTTTCATCTCACCGGCATCGGTGAGTGTCCGTCCGCAGACACGGCAGCGGGCGGGGGCGCGCTGTGTCCGTCTGGGCGCGGCAAGCGCACCGGTGCGGTTCCCTCCACCGGGGTAGCCGCGCTCGATGCCACCGGCGCCGCCCGCGGCTGCGCGGCCGCCGGCTGCGGCGGAGCCGGGACGCAGACCGTCGAGGAAGCGGCTGGGGCGGCGGCTGGGGCGACCGCCGGGTGAGCGGGCGAGCGCCCAGGAGACATGAAGGTGCGAGCGTGCGCGGGTGACGCCGACATAGAGGAGGCGGCGTTCCTCCTCGATCTGTTCGTCGGTCTTGGCGTAGGTGATCGGCATCATGCCCTCGGCTACACCGACCAGGAAGACGACGTCCCACTCCAGGCCCTTGGCCGAGTGCAGGGAGGCGAGGGTGACGCCCTGCACGGTCGGGGCGTGCTGGGCGTTCGCGCGCTCGTCGAGTTCCGCGACGAGGTCGGCGAGGGTGGCTCGGGGGCGCGCCGCGGCGTAGTCCTGGGCGAGGCTGACCAGCGCGGCCAGCGACTCCCAGCGCTCCCTGACCACGCCGGAGCCGGCCGGGGGCGTGGTCGTCCAGCCTTCTCCGGAGAGCACGGCTCGCACCTGGGAGGGCAGGTCGACGGCCTCGTCGAGAAGGGAGTCGTTGCCCCCGAAACGGGCGGCGCCGCGGAGGGCGACGCCGGCCTTGCGCACCTCGGGCCGGTCGAAGAACCGCTCGGCGCCACGCAGCTGGTAGGGGATCCCGGCGTCGGCGAGTGCCTGCTCGTAGGTCTCGGACTGGGCGTTCGTGCGGAACAGGACGGCGATCTCGGCGGCCGCCACGCCGGAGTCGAGGAGTTCACGGATGCGGCGCGCGGCGCCCTCGGCCTCGTCCGGCTCGTCGGTGTACTCGGTGTAGACGGGCTCGGGGCCGGCGGGGCGCTGGGAGACCAGTTCCAGCCGGTGGTCGGCGGCACGGCCGCTGGCCTGGGCGAGCAGCCCGTTGGCGAGGTGGACGACCTGGGGCGTGGAGCGGTAGTCGCGGACCAGCTTGACGACGGTGGCGCCGGGGTGGCGGGCGCGGAAGTCGAGGAGGTAGTCGGGGGTTGCGCCCGTGAACGAATAGATCGTCTGGCTGGCGTCGCCGACGACGCACAGGTTGTCCCGGTCGCCGAGCCAGAGTTCCAGCAGGCGCTGCTGGAGGGGGCTGACGTCCTGGTACTCGTCGACCACGAAGTGCTGGTACTGGGCACGTACCTGGTCGGCGATGTCGTGCCGGTCCTGGAGAACGGCGACGGTGAGCAGCAGGACGTCCTCGAAGTCGATGACCACGCGGTCCCGCTTGAGGTCCTCGTAGGCCGTGTAGATCTGGGCGACCTCGGCGGGATCGCGAGGTGTCTCGCGGCCGGCCTTCGCGGCTGCGAGCGCGTAGTCGGACGGGACGGTCTGGGTGACCTTCGACCACTCGATCTCACCGGTGACGTCGCGCAGCTCGCCCCGGTCGAGGCGGATGCGGCAGGCGGCGGCGGCGTCGGCGACGAGCTGGACCTTGCGGTCGACCAGCCGGGGCATGGAGCCGCCGACGGCTTTCGGCCAGAAGTACTGGAGCTGGCGCAGGGCCGCCGAGTGGAACGTGCGGGCCTGGACCCCGGCGGCGCCGAGCTGACGGAGGCGACCGCGCATCTCGCCGGCGGCCCGGTTGGTGAAGGTGACGGCGAGCACGCTGGAGGGAGGGAGGATGCCGGCTCGCACACCGTAGGCGATCCGGTGGGTGATCGCCCGGGTCTTCCCGGTCCCTGCGCCTGCCAGCACGCAGACCGGCCCGTGCAGCGCGGTGGCGACCTCGCGCTGCTCGGGGTCGAGCCCTTCGAGCACCGCGTCGGCCGAGTCCGGTGCCTGCGGGAAGAGGGTGGAGTGCGTTGCTGCTGTCACACGGCCATGCTGCCAGGTCGTGGGAGACGGGTGAGCCGGTTATCCACAGGCGGGGTCTCGCGGTCGTATTAATGCGGCGGGCATCACGTCGTCGTGGGGTGGGGCCGGCCCGTCGACGCGACGCGGCACGCAGCCCGTCGTAAGAGGACGGCAAGGGCCTTGCCGGCCCGACGCCGCCGTCAGGGGGCCGTCCGGCATGGCTGTACCCCGCATACCCCCGGCGGGAATGGCGCCGACGTCGCGTACGTTCCCTCTCTGGCGACCACTTCCCCGACCCGCCGAAGGAGCGCGAGAGACATGCCGGGCACTGTGACGATGTACAGCACCACGTGGTGTGGCTACTGCCGCCGGCTGAAGAGCCAGCTGGACCGCGAGGGCATCGCGTACGACGAGATCAACATCGAGCAGGACCCGGAGTCCGCCGCGTTCGTGGAGAAGGCGAACGGCGGGAATCAGACGGTGCCGACCGTGCGGATCGTGCCCGTCGAGGGTGGCTCGGAGGTCGTCATGACCAACCCGAGCCTCGCTCAGGTGAAGCAGGCGCTCAGCGCCTGACCTGCTTCAGGGCCCTCGCCGGACGGTGTTCGGCGAGGGCCTCTTCATGCCCCGTCCCGTGCCGTGTCAGAACGCGCTGCGCGTCGGAAGTGGCTTGCCGTACCAGAGCTCGATCAGCCGGGCGGCGATGGAGATGCCGTACGGCGGCATCACCTCGCCGGACTCGAAGGCGGCGCGCAGTTCGTCGCGGGAGAACCAGCGGGCCTCGCTGATCTCGTCCCCGTCGACGTTGATCTCGGTGGAGGTGGCGCGGGCCATGAAGCCGAGCATGAGGCTGGACGGGAAGGGCCAGGGCTGACTGGCCACGTACTCGACCTGGCCGACGGTGATGCCGGCCTCCTCGTGGACCTCGCGGCGCACCGACTGCTCGATGGACTCGCCGGGCTCGACGAAGCCGGCCAGCGTGGAGAAGCGGCCCTCGGGCCAGTGGACCTGGCGGCCGAGCAGGATGCGGTCCTCCTCGTCGGTGACGGCCATGATCACGGCGGGGTCGGTGCGCGGGTAGTGCTCGGCGCCGCAGGCGGGGCAGCGGCGGATGTGCCCGGCGGCCGCGATGACCGTGCGTTCGCCGCAGCGGGAGCAGAAGCGGTGGGTGCGCTGCCAGTTCTCCAGGCCGACCGCGTGCACCATCAGGCCCGCGTCGCGCGGGGACAGCAGCAGGCCGGCCTCGCGCAGGCCCGCCGGGCGCGCGGACTGGTCCATACGGCCGGGCAGCGCGTCCTTCTGGAGCGCGAAGTAGCTGACGCCGTCCTCGTCGATGCCCAGGAAGTAGCGGTGGGCTTCGGTGAGCGGGGCTTCGAAGGACGGGCCCATGACGAGTTCGGTCCGTCCGTCGGGCGTCTCGTCGATGAGGACCTGGCCGCCGGAGACCACGAAGCAGCGGGTCCTGGGGTGGCTCCATGCCGCCGCGAGCCAGGCCTCGTCGAGCCGGTGATGCGCGGCACGGTCGATGCCGCTCGGGGCGGTGAGCGAGATGGGGCGGTCGGCGGTGTGGTCGGTCCAGGTGGTCACGGGTGCTTCCAACTCCCCCGGTGGAACGGTCGATTCGGCGGCGGTTCAGCGGGACGTACGGCAGGCGGGGACCGGGTCCGGCGGGGCTCCGTGGTGCGGGCGGCCCTTCCAGTGTGCCCCCGGCACAGTGCCCTCTCGGCCGGGGCGGTCAGGGCGCATGACGCCAGTGCTCGGCGAGGTCGCCCCAGAGGTGAGCGGCGGTTTCGGCGCCCTTCAGGAGCAGGTCCAGTTCGACCTTCTCGTTCGGGGCGTGCCAGCCGTCGGAGGGGACGGAGATGCCCAGGAAGAGGACGGGCGCGCCGAGGACTTCCTGCAGGTCGGCAGCGGGTCCGGAGCCGCCCTCGCGCGTGTGGCGGACGGGTTGTCCGAAGGCGCGGCTCATGGCGCGTACGACGGACTGCAGGGCGGGGTGGTCCAGCGGGGTCAGGCACGGGCGCGTGGCCGCGGAGAAGGCGATCTCGTGCCGGATCCCGGCGGGTACCCGGTCGGCGGCCCAGGCCCGGACCACCTGCTCGATGCGGCCGGGTTCCTGGCCCGCGACCAGGCGGAAGGACAGCTTCACCATTGCCGAGGACGGGACGACCGTCTTGCTGCCCGGACCCTGGTAGCCGCCGCCGATGCCGTTGACCTCGGCGGTGGGGCGGGCCCAGACGCGCTCCAGCGTGGTGTATCCGGCCTCGCCCTGGGTGGCGTACGACTTGGCCGTGCGCAGCCACTGGTCCTCGTCGAAGGGGAGCTCGGCGAAGAGCGCGCGCTCGCGGTCGGTGAGCTCGACGACGCCGTCGTAGAAGCCGGGGATCGCCACGCGGGCGTCGTCGTCGTGCAGGGCGGAGACCAGGCGGGCCACGGCGGTCGCCGGATTGGGTACGGCGCCGCCGAAGGAGCCGGAGTGGATGTCCTGGTCGGGGCCGTACAGCCGGATCTCGCATTCGGCGAGCCCGCGCATGCCAGTGCACACGGTGGGGGTGTCCTCGGACCACATTCCGGTATCGGAGACGATCACCGCGTCGGCGGAGAGCCGCTCCGCGTGCTCCTCGACGAGAGCCCGGAAGTACGGCGACCCGGACTCCTCCTCGCCCTCGATCAGGAGCTTCAGGTTGACTGCCGGCGTGGTGCGGCCGGTGGCGGCGAGGTGGGCACGGACGCCGAGCGTGTGGAAGAACACCTGCCCCTTGTCGTCGGCCGCGCCGCGCGCGTAGAGGCGGTTCTCCCGGACGACGGGCTCGAAGGGGTCGCTGTCCCAGCCGTCCTCGCGTGCGGCGGGCTGCACGTCGTGGTGGCCGTAGACGAGGACCGTGGGCGCGTGCGGGTCGTCCGAGGGCCATTCGGCGAAGACCGCGGGGGCGCCCGGTGTCTGCCAGACCTCGGCGGTGGGGAAACCGGTCTCCTTGAGCGTGCTCGCGAGCCAGTCGGCGCTGCGCCGCACGTCGGAGGCGTGCTGGGGCTGCGCGGACACCGACGGGATGCGCAGCCACTCGGCGAGATCGTCGAGGAAGGCGGCGCGGTGCCGGTCGATGTACGTACGGACGGCGCTGTCCGGGGTCGGGCTCATGCTCACGAGCCTATCGGCCCGCGCTGACACCCTGTTCGTGCGGTTCGTCACCGTACGGCTCGTCCAGCAGCAGCCGCTCCAGCGCTGCGCGGCCGGGGAGGCCTTCCGGCCGCACGACCTCGCCCGTCCGCACGTACACGAACGCCGCGGTGACCGACTCCAGGGGTACGCCCTGCTGCTCGGCCCAGGCGAGGCGGTACAGGGCGAGCTGGAGCGCGTCGGCCGTGCGGCCGCGGCCGGTCTTCCAGTCGACGATCTCGTACGTCGTCCGCTTGCCCTGCCCGTGCCGGTACACGGCGTCGATGCGGCCCCGTACGACGCGGCCGGCGATGGCCAGCTGGAAAGGCGCCTCGACGCGGTGGGGGGTGCGGTGGGCGTACTCGGTGCGTTCGAAGGCCTCCTTCAGGGCCTCCAGATCGCGTTCGTCGGCGATCTCGGCATCGCTGCCCGGCAGCTCCTCGGGCTCCAGCATGGGCAGCGTCAGCTCTTCGAAGCGGGCCTCCACCCAGGCGTGGAAGCGTGTGCCCTGGCGCGCGGCGGGCTGCGGCGGGCGCGGCATGGGCCGGGCCAGCTCCTGCGCGAAGCCGTCCGGGTCGGCGGCAAGCCTCAGCAGCTGGGACGCGGTCAGCGAGGCCGGCAGCACGACCTCCGTGACGGACTCGCGCGCGCGGAGCAGCTCGCCGGTGAGGGCGTCGAGGTCGCGGTCCCAGGAAGCGACGGCGCGGGCCTCCTCGGGGGTCAGTGTGCCCGGCTCGGGCAGGGAGGGGTGCGGGCGGGCGCCCCGGGGCGCGGCGGTGTCCGGCGTGCCCCGGAGGGGCGCATCGGCGTCCGGCGGCGCCGCCTGGTGCGGAACGGTCGTGCGAGGGCCCTGGGCGGGGTGTGGCCCTTGAGCGGGGCGGGCCACGTCCGCGGACGCGTCGAGGTCCGTGCCCGCGGGCCGCTCCGTGTCCCATGAGTCCCAGTCGGCCGGGCCCGCCTCCTGGGCGTCGTCCTCGTAGGGGAGTCCGTCGGGGACCTCGTCGTCGGGCGGTGGGGGCCAGTCCGGGTCGTCGTACGCGTCGGGGTCGTGTACGGCGGCCTGGTGGGCGTCGTCGTGGGCGGTGAGGGCGTCGAGGTGGGCCAGCACCGTCTCGGCCGCCGTACGGCGCCGGGCCAGGGCGGCGGTGTCGAGGGGCAGCGGCCACAGCTGGCCGGCGGTCGCCTGGTGGAGGGCCGGGTTCTCCGCGTCCTCGGCGGGTTCTTCCGCCCAGGCCTCGATCTCGCCGTGACCGGCGACGCAGTGCTCGTAGAGGGCGAGGAGGAAGTCGGAGGGACCGCGGGGCTTCTTCTGGGTGGGGCCCCACCAGTGACCGGAGCCGAGGAGGAGGGAGCGGGGGCGGGTGAAGGTGACGTAGCCGAGGCGGAGTTCCTCGGTGCGCTGGTGGTCCTTCATGGCTTCATGGAAGGCCTTCATGCCGCGCGCGTCCCACGACGCGATGTCGGGCAGGGTGTCGGCATCGCCGCGCAGTTCGTGCGGGAGCACCTTGGCCTGGGCGGTCCACTTCTCGCGGCCCTGGCCACTGGGGAACGTCCCGGTGACGAGCCCGGGTACGGCGACGACGTCCCACTCCAGGCCCTTGGACTTGTGCGCGGTGAGCACCTTGACGGTGTTCTCGCCGCCCGGCAGCGCGTTGTCGAGGCCCTTCTCGTACTGGGCGGCGGTGCGCAGGAAGCCCAGGAAGGCGAGCAGACTGGCCTCGGACTCGTTGGCCGCGAAGGAGGCGGCGACGTCCAGGAAGTTGGACAGGGTCTCGCGGCGGCGGGCGGCGAGGGCGTGCGGGGACGCCGACAGTTCGACCTCCAGGCCGGTGACGGCGAGGACACGGTGCAGGACGTCCATGAGCGGGTCGGCGAGGGAGCGGCGCAGGTCGCGCAGTTCGGCGGCGAGGCGGGCGAACCGCACGCGCGCGTCCGGCGAGAACGGCAGCCCGTCGTCGTCCCCGCCGCCCTCCACGGGTGATTCCAGGAAGGTGTCCAAGGCGTCGGCGAGCGAGATCACCTCGGACGGGTCGACGCCCTCGACCGCCTCGGCGAGCCTGCGCTCGGGGTCGTCGTCCCCCTCCACGCGCGCGTGCGCCACCAGCGCCCGGGCGCGACGTCCGAGCAGGGCGAGGTCGCGCGGGCCGATACGCCAGCGCGGGCCGGTCAGCAGACGGACCAGGGAGGCGTTGGCGCCCGGGTCCTGGAGGACCTCGCAGACGGCGACCAGGTCGGCCACCTCGGGCAGATGCAGCAGCCCGGAGAGGCCGACGACCTCCACCGGGATGTCGCGGGCGACGAGCGCGCCCTGGATCTCGGCGAAGTCGGTCGCCGCGCGGCACAGCACCGCGATCTCGCCGGGCTCCTTGCCGGTGCGCACGAGGTGGGCGATCGAGTCGGCGATCCAGTCGGTCTCCTCGGCGTGGGTGGTCAGCAGGGCGCAGCGGACGATGCCGTCGCGTTCGGCGCCGGGAGCCGGGCGGAGGGCCTCCACGCCCGCGTGCATGGCGCGCAGCGGTTCGGCCAGGCCGTTGGCGAGGTCCAGGAGGCGGCCACCGCTGCGGCGGTTCTGGCTCAGCGCCTGGCGCTCGGCCGTCGTGCCGTCGGGGTGGGCGAAGTGCTCGGGGAAGTCGTCGAGGTTGGCGACGGAGGCGCCACGCCAGCCGTAGATGGCCTGGCAGGGGTCGCCGACGGCGGTCACCGGGTGGCCGGTGCCGCCCCCGAACAGGCCTGCCAGGAGGACGCGTTGGGCGACGGACGTGTCCTGGTACTCGTCGAGCAGGACCACACGGAACTCGTCACGCAGGACGCGGCCGACGTCCGGGATGTGGGCGAGCCGCGCGGCGAGGGCGATCTGGTCGCCGAAGTCGAGCAGGTCCCGCTCGCGCTTGGCGGCCCGGTACCGCAGGACCAGCTCGGCGAGCTCCCGGCGGGCGGCGGCGGTGTCGGGAACCTTGCGCAGATCGGCGTTGGTGAGCTTGGCGCCCTCCAGCGTGCGCAGCAGCTCCGCGTCCCACGCGCGCAGGCTCTCGGGCCGTACGAGGTGCTCGGCGAGTTCGGAGTCGAGGGCGAGCAGGTCGCTGACCAGGTCAGGGAAGGAGCGGGTCAGCGCCGGGTAGGGGCCCGGGGCTTCGCGCAGCACGCGTGCGGCGAGCTGGTAGCGGGTGGCGTCAGCGAGCAGACGGGAGGTCGGTTCGAGCCCGATGCGCAGACCGTGGTCGGTCAGCAGACGTCCGGCGAAGGCGTGGTACGTGGAGATCACCGGCTCGCCGGGCGGATTGTCCGGGTCGATGACGTCGGGGTCGGTGACGCCGGCCTTGACGAGCGCCTTGCGGACCCGTTCGGCGAGTTCACCGGCGGCCTTGTTGGTGAAGGTGAGGCCGAGCACCTGTTCGGGCGCGACCTGTCCGGTGCCGACCAGCCACACCACGCGTGCCGCCATCACCGTCGTCTTGCCGGAGCCTGCTCCGGCAACGATCACCTGCGGGGCGGGCGGCGCGATGATGCAGGCCGTCTGCTCCGGGGTGAACGGGATCCCGAGGAGCTCCTTGAGCTGCTCGGGTTCGGTGAGAGGTGCGGACATCCCAAAGAGGCTAGCGGCGGGCACTGACAACGCTTGCCGTATCGATCGCCGGGACAGGAGAAGCACAGGTCAGCCCATGTGGTGCCTTACATCACTCGATCACATGGCGTCCCTCGGGGCGGGCGCTGCACGACGCCCGGAACGCGCAGTGCGCGCAGTGCTGACCGGTCGTCGGCCGGAACCGCTCGTCAAGCACCTTGCCGGCCGCCGTCGCCAGCAGTTCACCGACCCACTCCCCCTTCAGCGGCTCCTGGGCCTGCACCTTGGGCAGCGTCTCACCGCCGTCCCGCCGGGCGGCGCCCTGACGCAACTGGACCAGTTCGGCGCCGCCCGGCTCGGGGCGCACGCCGTCGAACGCCTCGTCCACGGCGCCCTCGCGCACCGCCAGCTGATAGACGGCCAGCTGGGGGTGACGCGCCACCTCCTTGGATGTGGGCGCCTGCTTTCCGGTCTTGAAGTCGACGACATAGGCGCGTCCTTCGCCGTCCGCCTCGACCCGGTCCATGGAGCCGCGGATGCGCACCTGGTAGTCGCCCGCTTCGAGAGTGACGTCGAAGTCGTGCTCGCTCGCCACGGGCGTACGGCCGGTGCGGTCCATCACATGCCATTGAAGGAAGCGTTCCAGCGCCACACGCGCGTGCTGCTTCTCCTGTACGGACTTCCACGGGGCATCGAAGGCGAGGGCGTTCCACACGGAGTCGAGGCGTTCCATGAGGACGTCGAGATCGGCCGGGGTACGGCCGGAGGCGACCTCGTCGGCGAGGACGTGCACCACGTTGCCGAAGCCCTGTGCGGCGGTCGCGGGGGCCTCGGCCTTCACCTCACGCCCCAGGAACCATTGCAGGGCACAGGTGTTGGCGAGCTGGTCCAGGGCGCTGCCCGACAGCACGACGGGCTGGTCGCGGTCGCGCAGCGGCACCTTGGACTCGGTCGGCTCGAACATGCCCCACCAGCGGTACGGATGCGCGGCGGGGACCAGTGGCCGGCCGTCCTCGTCGGCCAGGGCGGCTAGGCGGGCCAGCCGACGGGCAGCCGCCTCCCTGAGGGCCCCGGACGCGCGCGGGTCTACGGTCGTGGCACGCAACTCGGCGACGAGCGCGGCGACGGACAACGGGCGGCGCGGGCGGCCGGTGACGTCCCTGGGCTCGACGCCGAGCTCGGTCAGGAAACGGGAAGGCTGGTCACCGTCGTCCGCGGGAGCCTTCACCGCGGTGACGACGAGGCGTTCACGCGCGCGCGTGGCGGCGACGTAGAACAGGCGGCGCTCCTCGGCGAGCAGCGCGCCCGGGGTGAGCGGCTCGGCGAGCCCGTCCCGGCCGATGCGGTCGGCCTCCAGCAGGGAGCCGCGGCGGCGCAGGTCCGGCCACAGCCCTTCCTGGACGCCCGCCACCACGACGAGGCGCCATTGGAGCCCCTTCGCCCGGTGCGCGGTCATCAGGCGCACCGCGTCGGGCCGCACGGCGCGTCCCGCGAGGGTGTCGGCGGCGATGTCCTCGGACTGAAGCTCCTCCAGGAAGTTCAGCGCGCCGCGGCCGCCGGTGCGCTCCTCCGCGCGGGCCGCGGTGGCGAACAGCGCGCACACGGCGTCCAAATCACGGTCCGCGTTGCGTCCGGCCGCGCCGCCGCGGCGCGTTGCCCGCTCCAGGCGCGCCGGCCACGGCGTGCCCTCCCACAGGTCCCACAGCGCCTCCTCCGCCGTACCGCCGCCCGCGAGCCGTTCACGCGCCTTCTGCAACAACGCGCCCAGGCGCTGAGCGCCTCGCGCGTACGCCGGATCGTGCGCCACCAGGCGCTCGGGTTCGGCAAGCGCCCGCGCGAGCAGGTCGTCCGACGGCGGCGGCACGGGGTTGCCCGCGGCACGCTCCTCGTCGCGCAGGGCGCGCCCCAGCCGACGCAGGTCGGCGGCGTCCATGGCGGCGAGGGGCGAGGCGAGGAGGGTGAGGGCGGTCTCGTTGTCGAGCCAGCAGGCTTCGGGGGCGGGGGCGCGCTCGGGCCCGGCAGCCGGCTCCGACTCGGGCTCGGGCTCCGGCTCGGGCTCGGGCTCCGGCTCCGGCTCCGGCTCGGAACTCTGCCCCGACTCGGGTACCGGCCCCGGCAGGGAACTCTGCTCCCACTCGAGCACAGGCTCCTGATCAAGCACAGGCTCCGGCTCGGAAGCCGACCCCGCCCCGAGAGTGATGCCCGCCTCAGCCGCGGCCACCGCCCGCAGTGCCGTCAGCAGCGGTGCCACCGCCGGCTCGTGCCGCAACGGCACGTCGTCGCCGTCGATGTCGAGCGGGACACCGGCGGCCGTGAGGGCACGACGGACCGTCGGGATCGTGCGGGATCCCGCGCGCACCAGGACCGCCATCTCGCCCCACGGGACACCGTCCTCCAGATGAGCGCGGCGCAGGATGTCGGCGATGTTGTCCAGTTCGATGCCGGCCGTCGGGTACGTGTAGACCTCCACGCGGCCACCGTCCCTGACGGGGGTCAGCTCGCGATGGGCGCGTACCTTCTCCGCCGGGAGCCGGGTGAGCGGCATGCGCTGGGTCAGCAGCCGGGTCGCGGCCAGCAGGGCGGCGGCGGAGCGGCGGGAGGTCCGTAGCACTTCGACGGGGGCGGGGCGGCCGTCCGCGCGCGGGAAGGCGCCTGGGAAGTCGAGGATGCCGTTCACGTCCGCGCCCCGGAAGGCGTAGATCGACTGATCGGGGTCGCCGAAGGCGAAGAGCGTGCGGCCCTCGCCGGCCAGGGTGTGCAGCAGCCGCACCTGGGCGGGGTCGGTGTCCTGGTACTCGTCCACGAACACGGCGTCGTAGCGCGCGGCGAGCTGCTTCGCGACCTCGGGACGTCGGGCGAGGAGGACCGCGCGGTGGACCAGTTCGGCGTAGTCCAGGACGCCCTGCAGGTCGAGGACATCGAGGTACTCGGCGAGGAACGCGGCCGCAGCACCCCAGTCCGGGCGGCCGATGCGGCGGGCGAAGGCGTCCAGGGCGTCCGGGCCGAGGCCGAGTTCCCGGCTGCGGGCGAGCACCGCGCGGACCTCGTCGGCGAAGCCCCGGGTGGTGAGGCAGGCGCGCAGTTCGTCCGGCCAGCGCACGTGCGCGAGGCCGAGCCTCTCCAGGTCGGGCTGGCCCGCGAGCAGCTCGCGGACGGCGACGTCCTGCTCGGGGCCGGACAGCAGCCGCAGCGGTTCGGCGAACAGGTCGCTGTCCTGGCGGGCGCGGACCAAGGCGTAGCAGTACGAGTGGAAGGTGGTGGCCTGGGGTGCGCGCGCCGCACCTATGCGCAGCGCCATACGGTCGCGCAGCTCGACGGCCGCCTTGCGGCTGAACGTCAGCACCAGAATCCGCTCGGGGTCGACGCCGCGCGCGATGCGGGCCGCGACGGCCTCCACAAGGGTGGTGGTCTTGCCGGTTCCCGGGCCGGCGAGAACGAGCAGCGGACCGGTCCCGTGGTCAACCACGGCGCGCTGTGCCGCGTCCAGACGAGGGGGACCCGAACGAGCCGGCGGGGTACGTACCAACCGGTAAGCGCCACGGTCCACCTGCCGCACCGGGTGGTGCGGCAGGCGCCTGGTGGAGGAAGAGGAGCTCACGTGGTTCGCCAGTCCTGGTGTTTGTGCTGGTGGGCCGACCGCCGTGCGTGGCGGGCGGTGGCCGCGGGATGAGGGGGACACGTGCAGCCGACGCTACGCCGACGGGCCGGTCGGAAGGATGGCTTCCGCTTCTTCCCACACGGCTCACGCGACCCGCGCGTCCCTTGCACCACGAACGTACGTCATGCCACGGATGTGCCCTGTTTCCCCCGTACGGATCAGAGGCCTCCCGCGGAGGCGTCCGATGGCGGAAGCTGTCAGGTGTGAGCCTCCGCGCGTTCGCCGCCGTCCCACCGCGCGCGTCTCATGTCGAGGCGCGGCAGGTGGCCCTCGGCCGCCCGGGCCGCCTCCTTCAGGGGCGTGCCCTCGGCGCGGTAGTGGCCGAGCGCGTCGAGTTCGTGCCCGGGGAGCAGGACCCCGTCCGCGCGGACGACGCGCCACCACGGAACGGCACCCCCGTAGAGCGCCATCACCCGGCCGACCTGCCGGGGGCCCCCCTCCTCCAGCCACTCGGCGACGTCCCCGTACGTCATGACCCTCCCCTCCGGAATCAGTTCGGCGACCTCCAGGACCCGCTCGGCGTACTCCGGCAGGTCCTGCGCGTACTCCGGCAGGTCCTGCGCGTACTCCGGGCGGGCGTCCTCGGGAAGGCTGTCCTCGCTCATTCGCCCCATCCTGCCGCACACCTCCGACAACGCGACGCGCTCGCCACTGTGCGTGACCCTCGCCCTGGGGCAGAGCTTCGGGCAGACTGTGCGCCCCCGCGTTTGCACCCTGATGCCCCCCTGTGTCGGTGGAGCATGCCACCATCGTGCGGGCGGTGACTGGTGATACGAGATCAAGAAGAGACCATGAAGCAGCAGGGTGTGCACCCCGAGGACGCGGAGAGCACCCCTGATGCCTCGTCGCGCCCACACACCGCCGACGCGGACGCCGCACGCGTGAAGGGGACAGGAGAGCCGACCGGGCGAGGTGACGCCGAAGACGCCGAGGGCACCTCCGGACGTGGTGGCCCCGGCTCGGACGGCGTGGCCGGGCGAGGCACCGGCGACCCCCACAGCGACGAGGTGGAGGGCGACGAGCCGCTCCTCCCCGCGCGCGTGCACCGCCCCTCCGACCTGATGCGGCTCCTGGTGGGCGTGCTCGCCGTCGTCGTGCTGCTCGCCATCGCGGCGTTCGCGCACGGCACCACATCGGGGCTCGAACAGGACATCAACAAGGGCACCGGACAGGCGCCCGACCTTCTCATCAAGATCGCGGGGCTTGCGTCCAGCATCGCGATCCTGCTGGTGCCGGTGGCGTTCGCGATCGAGCGGCTGATCAAGCGGGACGGGCTGCGCATCGCCGACGGCGTGCTCGCGGCGGTCCTCGCACACGGCGTGACGCTCGCGACCGACCTGTGGGTCGCCCGGGCGGCGCCCGGCTCGATCCAGGACGCGCTCACCCAGCCCTCCCCCGGCGACATCACCGCCCTGACCGACCCGGTGCACGGCTACCTGGCCCCGGTCATCGCGTACATGACGGCCGTCGGCATGTCCCGCAGACCCCGCTGGCGCGCTGTGCTGTGGATCGTGCTGCTCCTCGACGCCTTCTCGATGCTGGTCACGGGGTACACGACGCCGTTCTCGATCATCCTGACGGTGCTGATCGGCTGGACCGTGGCCTACGGCACGCTGTACGCGGTCGGCTCTCCCAACGTCCGCCCGACCGGCCGGACGCTGATGGCGGGCCTGCGGACCGTCGGCTTCCACCCGGTGAGCGCGTCCCGTGAGGACACCCTGGACGCCGCGGACGCCGGCGACCGCGGCCGCAGGTACTTCGTCACGCTGGAGGACGGCCGACCGCTGGACGTCACGGTCGTCGACCGCGAGCAGCAGGCACAGGGTTTCTTCTACAGGGTGTGGCGCAACCTGACGCTGCGCGGCTTCGCCACCCGGCGCAGCCTGCAGTCGCTGCGCCAGGCCCTGGAGCAGGAGGCCCTGCTGGCGTACGCGGCGATCGCGGCGGGCGCGAACGCGCCCAAGCTGATCGCCACCTCCGAACTCGGCCCCGACGCCGTGATGCTGGTCTACGAGCACACCGGCGGCCGCACCCTCGACTCGCTGCCCGACGAGGAGATCACCGACGAACTGCTGCGCCACACCTGGCACCAGGTGCGGGCACTGCAGTCGCGACGCATCGCGCACCGCAGGCTGGGGGGTGACGCGATCCTGGTGGATCGTTCCGGCACCGTGATCCTCACCGATCTGCGCGGCGGTGAGATCGCGGCCGGCGATCTGTTGCTGCGCATGGACGTCGCCCAGCTGATGACGACGCTCGCCCTGCGGGTGGGCGCCGAGCGCGCGGTTGCCTCAGCCGTCGAGGTGCTCGGGCCCGACGCCGTGGCCGACTGTCTGCCGATGCTCCAGCCCATCGCCCTCACCCGCTCCACGCGCGCGACGCTGCGCCGGCTGGCCAGGGAGCGGGCGGAGCGCGAGCGCGAGGCGGTGCTGGACGCGTCCCGGCAGGCCAAACAGGCCCGGCTCGAAGCGGCCGGAGACGATGCCGCGGTCGCACTCGAAAAGCCCGACAAGAAGGCCGTACGCGCGCAGAACAGGGCCGAGAAGCGGGCCATCGACGAGGCTCTGGACGAGGCGCGCGAGGACGACCTGCTCACGCAGATCCGGCACGAGGTGCTGCGGATCCGGCCACAGGCGCCTGTCGAACCGGCACGCCTGGAGCGGGTGCGGCCGCGCACGCTGATCAGTTTCATCGCCGGCGCGATCGGCGCGTACTTCCTGCTCACCCAGCTCACGCACATCGAGTTCGGGCCGCTGATCGCCAACGCCGAGTGGGGCTGGGTCATCGCGGCGGTGCTGTTCTCGGCGTTCAGCTACGTGGCCGCCGCGATGGCCCTGCTGGGCTTCGTGCCCGAGCGGGTACCGTTCCCGCGGACGGTGGCGGCGCAGGTCGCCGGGTCGTTCGTGAAGATCGTGGCGCCGGCCGCGGTGGGCGGTGTGGCGCTGAACACGCGCTTCCTGCAGCGCTCGGGGGTGCGGCCGGGACTCGCGGTGGCCAGCGTCGGCGCCTCGCAGTTGTTCGGGCTCGGCTGTCACATCCTGATGCTGCTGGCGTTCGGCTATCTGACCGGTACCGAGAAGACCCCCTCCCTGTCGCCGTCCCGGACCGTCATCGCCGGTCTGCTGACGGTGGCGGTGCTGGTGCTCGTGGTGACCTCCGTGCCGTTCATGCGGAAGTTCGTCTCCACGCGCGTGCGGTCGCTGTTCGCGGGTGTCGTGCCGCGCATGCTGGACGTGCTCCAGCGGCCGCAGAAACTGGTCACCGGCATCGGCGGCATGCTGCTGCTCACCGCCTGCTTCGTGATGTGCCTGGACGCCTCGATCCGCGCCTTCGGGGACGAGACGACGTCGATCAGCATCGCCAGCGTGGCCGTGGTGTTCCTCGCGGGCAACGCGCTCGGTTCGGCAGCCCCGACTCCGGGCGGTGTGGGTGCCGTCGAGGCCACCCTGACCGTCGGCCTGATCGCCGTCGGCCTGCCCAGCGAGGTCGCGGCCCCGGCCGTACTGCTGTTCCGGCTGCTGACCCTGTGGCTGCCGGTGCTGCCGGGCTGGCTGGCGTTCAACCATCTGACGCGCAAGGGCGCGCTGTAGGACGCGGGTACCGGGCGGCGGGTGAGGCACAGACGCGCGCGTGCCCGTCGGTCGGCCCAGGGGCCTGCACGCGCTCCGCGCCCGTGCCCGCCGCCGCCCACCGCCCGCCGCCCGCCGCCCGCCGCCCGCCGGGCATCCTCGGCGGCGCACATCCCGCGCGGGGCCACCCCACGCGCGCGTACCGCGCCCCGCAGGCGGCCCCGTACGTATCCCACCCACAGCCCACCGCAGGTGGCGTACCTCGTACGGCCCGCCCACCGCGAGCGCCCAGGCGGCTGCGGGCGCAGGATGGATGCATGCCGAATCCTTCCCGGCTGCGCGCCGCTGCCCTGACCGTCTCCGCCGTGCTGCTGTCCACCGTGCTGGCGGGGTGCGGCGAGGACTCCCAGGACCAGGATCTGACGGCCCAGAAGCTGAGCTGGAAGGACTGCCCGGCGCCCGACCAGGCACAGGGCGGCGGTGATGCGCCCTCTCCGCTGCCTGGCGGCGACGACTGGCAGTGCGCGACCATGAAGGCGCCCCGCGACTGGGACGACCCCGAGGGCGATACCATCGGCATCGAGCTGATCCGGGCCGAGGCCAGCGGTCCGGCGGACCGGCGCATCGGCTCGCTGATCTTCAACTTCGGCGGGCCCGGCGGCTCGGGCGTCACGACGCTGCCCGCGTTCGCCGAGGGCTACGGCACGCTGCGCACCCGCTACGACCTGGTGAGCTTCGACCCACGTGGGGTCGGCCGCAGCGCCGGGGTGTGGTGCGAGAACGACCAGCAACTCGACGTCTACTACCAGCAGGACGCCACACCGGACGACGCCGCCGAGCGCACCGAGTACGTCGACAACGTCAAGGCGTTCAACGCCGCCTGCGACAAGAACTCCGGCAAGATGCTGCCGCACGTGCAGACCACGGAAGCGGCACGGGACATGGATCTGATGCGCCAGGTGCTCGGCGACGACAAGCTCCACTACTTCGGCATCTCCTACGGCACCGAGCTGGGCGGCGTCTACGCCCACCTGTTCCCGAAGAACGTCGGCCGGGCGGTCTTCGACGCCGTGGTCGACCCGACACAGGACTCCGAACAGGGCTCCCTCGGGCAGGCCAAGGGCTTCCAGCTCGCGCTGGACAACTACGCGCAGCACTGCGTGTCGCAGGAGGAGGACTGCCCGGTCGGGGACAGCGCGCAGGACGTCAAGAACCGCATCGCCGAACTGCTCAAGAATCTGGACAGCAAGCCGATTCCCGGCATCTTCCCCCGCCAGCTGACCCAGACGGCCGCGACCAGCGGCATCGCCCAGGCCCTGTACTCGCAGGACTTCTGGGAGTACCTCACCGAGGGCCTCGAGCAGGCGTACGACGGTGAGGGCCAGATCCTGATGATGCTGTCGGACTCGCTGAACGGCCGCAATCAGAACGGCGAGTACAGCAACCTCACCGCCGCCAACGTCTCCATCAACTGCGCCGACGACAAGCCGCGCTACACCACCGAGTACGTGCAGGGGAAGCTGCCCGAGTTCCGGGCCGCATCGCCGGTGTTCGGTGACTACCTTGCCTGGTCCATGATGAGCTGCACCGACTGGGCGGTGCCCGGCGCCGCCGACCATCCGGACGTCAGTGCGCCCGGTTCGGCGAAGATCCTCGTCATCGGCAACACCGGCGACCCGGCCACGCCGTACGAGGGTGCGCGCAGGATGGTGCAGGCGCTGGGCAAGGGGGTCGGCGTGGAGCTGACGTACAAGGGGCAGGGCCATGGCGCGTACGACAGCGAGAGCAAGTGTGTGAAGCAGGCGGTGGACGGCTACCTCCTGGACGGGAAGGTGCCGACGGGTGGGACGGTCTGCACCTGACCGCCGCGACGACGCTCACACGACACGAAGAAAATCCCTAAACCCGCAGGTCAAAGGGTTATCCACAGGCTCGCACGGCTGATGCTCGCTCCGCCTACCATGGCGGGACAGCCGTTCGCGATGGAGCACGGGCGGCATGAGAGGGGGGATTGTGGCCATGGCGCGCTTCGTACGGTGGACGGCGCTGACCGTCGCCGCCGGGCTGTTGGCGGCGGGTTGCGCAGGCGCGTCCGACGATTCGTCGGACAACGGCAAGGGGACGTCCGCCCCACCCCCGTCCGCCGGCGGGCCGGCCTCGGGGCTGCCCTCCGCACTGGCGGACCAGAAGCTCGACTGGGGCGACTGCGGGGCCACCGACGGCGCCCCTGCCCCGGGCGACGAGTGGCGGTGCGCGACGTTGAAGGTGCCACTGGACTGGGCGCGACCGGAGGGCGCGACGATCGACCTTGCCCTCATCCGCTCCGAGGCGAGCGGCGACGACCGCATCGGCTCGATGCTGTTCAACTTCGGCGGCCCGGGCGGCTCGGGCCTGTCGACCATGCCGGCGTACGCCTCCACCGCCTCGACGCTGCATGAGCGGTACGACCTCGTGAGCTGGGATCCGCGCGGGGTGGGCGCCAGCGAGGGCATCCGCTGCCGCAGTGACAAGGAGATACAGGCCGCCGAGGCCGTGGACGTCAGCCCGGACACACCGGCCGAGGAGGAGGCGTACTTCCGCGACGCCGCCGACTTCGGCAAGGGCTGCGAGGCGTCCGGTGGAAAGCTGCTGGCGCACGTCTCGACCGCCGACACCGCCCGCGACATGGATCTGATGCGCCATGTCCTCGGCGACCCGAAGATGCACTACTTCGGCATCTCGTACGGCACCGAACTCGGCGGCGTCTACGCCCATCTGTTCCCGAAGAACGTGGGACGGCTGGTGCTGGACGCGGTCGTCGACCCGAGCGCCGACGCGGTGGGCCACGCCAAGAATCAGACACTCGGCTTCCAGCGCGCCCTCGACGACTATCTGAAGTCGACCGGCCAGGACCCCGTTCAGGGCTCCCGGAAGATCGCTGACCTGCTGAAGCGGATCGACGCGGAACCGCTGGCGACGTCCAGCGACCGGAAACTGACGCAGACGCTCGCCTTCACCGGCATCGTCCTGCCGCTGTACAGCAAGTCGAGCTGGCCCACCCTCACCATGGCCCTGGAGGCCGCCGAAGAGGGCGACGGCTCCGCGCTGCTGGCACTCGCCGACAGCTACAACGAGCGCGACGAGGCGGGCCGCTACACCACGGCGACCCACTCGCAACGGGTCATATCGTGCTTGGACGACAGGCAGCGGCCCACGCCCGAGGAGGCGGAGAAGCTGCTGCCGGAGTTCGAGAAGATCTCGCCGGTGTTCGGTCAGTTCCTCGGATGGGACACGGCGGGCTGGTGCCACGAATGGCCGGTGGCCGGGCAGTACGACACCCCGGAGGTGAGCGCTCCGGGCGCGGCGCCGATCCTGGTGGTGGGCAACACCGGCGACCCGGCGACCCCGTACGAGGGCGCCCGCAGGATGGCGGACGAGCTGGGCAAGGACGTCGGGGTGATGCTCACCTGGAAGGGCGAGGGGCACGGTGCCTACGGAAGCGGGAGCGACTGCGTCGACTCCACGATCAACGCGTACGCGCTGAACGGGACGGTGCCGAAGGACGGCAAGGTCTGCTCATGACGCCGGCGGGGGCTCCGCGCACCCATGGCACGCGAAGCCCCCGCCGGACGGGAAGTCTGTCCGGATCAGTAGACCGGCTTGTCCGGTTCGATCTGGTTGACCCAGCCGATGACGCCGCCGCCGACGTGGACGGCGTCGGAGAAGCCCGCCGACTTCAGGACCGCGAGGACTTCCGCACTGCGGACGCCCGTCTTGCAGTGCAAGACGATCTTCTTGTCCTGCGGGAGGGACTCCAGAGCGGTGCCCATGAGGAACTCGTTCTTCGGGATCAGCTTGGCGCCCGGGATCGAGACGATCTCGTACTCGTTGATCTCGCGGACGTCGATGATCTCGATGTTCTCGCCGTCGTCGATCCACTCCTTGAGCTGCTTGGGAGTGATCGTCGAGTCGGCGGCCGCCGCCTGGGCCTCCTCGGAGACGACGCCGCAGAAGGCCTCGTAGTCAATGAGCTCGGTGACGGTGGGGTTCTCGCCGCAGACCGCGCAGTCGGGGTCCTTGCGGACCTTGACCTGGCGGTACTGCATCTCCAGGGCGTCGTAGATCATCAGACGGCCGACGAGCGGCTCGCCGGTGCCGGTGAGGACCTTGATGGCCTCGGTGACCTGGATGGAGCCGATGGACGCGCACAGCACGCCCAGCACGCCGCCCTCGGCGCAGGAGGGGACCATGCCGGGGGGCGGGGGCTCCGGGTAGAGGCAGCGGTAGCAGGGGCCGTGCTCGGACCAGAACACGGAGGCCTGGCCGTCGAAGCGGTAGATCGAGCCCCAGACATACGGCTTGTTCAGCAGGACACAGGCGTCGTTGACCAGGTAGCGGGTCGCGAAATTGTCCGTGCCGTCGACGATCAGGTCGTACTGGCTGAAGATGTCCATCACGTTGTCGGCCTCGAGCCGCTCCTCGTGCAGGACCACGTTCACGTACGGGTTGATGCCGAGCACGCTGTCGCGGGCGGACTCGGCCTTGGAGCGGCCGATGTCCGACTGGCTGTGGATGATCTGGCGCTGCAGGTTGGACTCGTCGACCTCGTCGAACTCCACGATGCCGAGGGTGCCGACGCCCGCCGCGGCCAGGTACATCAGGGCCGGAGAGCCCAGGCCGCCGGCGCCGACACACAGCACCTTGGCGTTCTTCAGCCGCTTCTGCCCGTCCATCCCGACATCGGGAATGATCAGGTGGCGGGAGTACCTGCGGACCTCGTCTACGGTGAGCTCGGGGGCCGGCTCGACCAGGGGTGGCAGCGACACGGGGACTCCGTTGGTCGGTCTATCACTACGGATGTTCTCCGCGTAACACTGCCACGGCCTTTTTCATTCCGAGACACCTGTTCCGATACGCGAGACGATTTCGTCCCAGTAGCCGGGCATCGTCTCCCAGGGGTCGGTGTGCCCGCCGCGATCCGTGCGGTCGGTGAAGTAGAGGGTCGCGGCTCCCTGCCAGCGGGCGATGCGCAGCGCCTCCTCGAGATGACGGCGGGGCACTCCGTGCACGAAGTGGCAGAAGCGCTCAGGCCCGTGGTCGGCCGTCCACTCGGCAGCCTGCGACCAGCGGTAGTCGCTCCAGGAGCCCCGGAAGGTGACCAACTGGTCGGCGGACTCGGCATAGCCGGGATACGGATGTGTCCCATGGCCGAGAACGATGTGGGCATCGTCATGCAGGCCACGCAGCGTCGTGGTGGTGCGGTGTACCTCGAGGAGGCCGGCGCGGTCGGCCGGGCAGCGGTCCAGGAGGAAGCCGTCGACCTGGTACCAGTCGAGATACCGGCGGGCGTCCGCGATCGTCTCGCCGAAGGGGCGGGCTCCGTACCGGACGTCGAGATGGCCGAGAACGCGGACGCCGGCGTTGCGGAGCCTGCCCGCCGCTTCCAGGCAGTGCGGGTCAGGGAGGACGCCGGGGCCGTCGGAGACGTTCAGGACGACCCAGTGCAGGGCGGCACCGTGACGGGTGAGTTCGCCCCACTCGGTGGCTGCGAGGAGTGGGTGCGCGGGGCCGGGGACGCCTAAGCCGGTGTGGACGCCGGTATCGGCCGTTCTCGCCTTCGATCTGGTCAGATACGGCATGCCGCCTCCATCCAGATGTCGGCGAGGGACTCTTCGAGGTTGATGCGCGGGCGCCAGCCGAGGCGGTCGCGGGCGGTGCGGACGTCGGCCTGCTGCCAGCTGCCGCAGCCGTCCGGGTAGGGGTACGCGGCGGGGCCGGTGTGCGCCGAGTGGGTGGAGACGTGCGTGGAGTGAAGGGTGTGCGGGGGGTGGGAGCTGTGCGGCTGGTGAGAGCCGTGAGCGGCGTGATCCGCGTCCGAGCGGTGGACCAGAGGGTCGGTGCTGCGGGGGTGGGCCAGGGGTTCCGGACGGGGGTGGCCGATCGAGGGGCGCAGGGCGCCAGGTGGGCCGTCGAGTTCGTGCAGAGCGCCGCCGTAGCCGGCCACACGGGCGAGGATCGCGGCGGCGTCGCGCAGGCGGACGGCGCGGCCGGAGCCGATGTTGATGACGCCCTGCGCGGCGGAGAGCGAGGCGGCGTGGACGGCGCGGGCCACGTCGCGTACGTCGATGAAGTCGCGTTGGGCGCCGAGACCGCCGAGCTTGAGTTCGCCGTCGCCGGTCTGCATGGCGCGGCGCATGGCCTCGGCGAGGCGGCCGAGAGGGGAGCCCGCGGGGGTGCCGGGGCCGGCCGGGGAGAAGACCCGGAGTACGACCGCGTCGAGGCCGGAGCCGAGGACGAGTTCGGTGGCGGCGAGTTTGCTGACGCCGTAAGGGCCGCCCGGGCGGGGGACGGCGTCCTCGGCCGTGGACGAGCCGGGCTGGCTCGGACCGTACTCGGCGGCGCAGCCGATCTGGACGAGGCGGGCGCCGCAGCCGCTGCGGCGCAGGGCCTCGCAGACGGTGGCCACGGCGACGGTGTTGTGGCGGGTGAGTTCGCGGGCTCCGCCTCTTGTGGTGCCGGCGCAGTTGATGACCACGCCGGGGTGGACGGCGTCGAGGAAACGGGTCAGGGCGCCGGGGCTGCCGGAGGCGAGGTCGAAGCGGACGTCGGCGTCGTCGCCGCGCCCGAGGGCGGTGAGCTGGACCGCCGGGTCGGCGAGGAGGCGGTCGGCGACGAAGCGGCCCAGATAGCCGTTGGCTCCGATCAGCAGGACTCTCATCGGGCTGCTCCCGGGTCCGGGCTGGCGGGTCGGGAGGTCGTCATCGGGGATCTCCTTGGGGAGGGGGGCTGGGTGGCCTGCGGCGCCTGGGCGGGTGGGGCCACGTCTTGACGGACGGGGTGACTGGCGGCGCCCGGTGGGCGCAGCCGCTTCTGTTGACCACGTGGGGTGGGTCGGACTGCGACGCCCGGTTTCGGGCGACGCCACGCGGGGTGGGTCGGCCTGCGGCACCGGAAGGGAGGAAGCCACGTGAGCGGGGCGTCCTGCGGGCCGGCGGCCTGAGCCACGTGCTGGAGCCCGCGGTGCCTGAGCCCGAGGCCCGGCGTGCAGCGCCTGCTCTGCGGCGACCGCACTCGGCTCTCGGTGCCGGCTGGCGCCGTCATGCCCGCGGCGGCCCGTGCGGGTCGTGGGGGTGCGTGCAGCGCCTGCGGGCGGTGAGTGGTGCGTGCGCGCCGGGGGCGGAGACTCGCCGGCACTTCCTTTGCCCAGTGCGGGCGGTCACCCGCCCCCGCTCCCCATGAATGCCGCAGGCGGTCACCCGCCGACGCTCCCCATGAATGCCGCAGGCGGTCACCCGCCCCCGCTCCCCATGAATGCCGCAGGCGGTCACCCGCCCCCGCTCCCCATGAATGCCGCAGGCGGTCACCCGCCCCCGCTCCCCATGAATGCCAATGGCAGTCCCCCGCCGCCGCTCCCCCAGCTCACCGAGAGCCGGATCCCCCGGCCACCTCCACGTTTCGCCGGGGGCGGTCGCCTGTGCGCCTCGGCTCACCATTGCGTTGCCGATCCGGCGTGCGCCGAAGCGCGGGTCAGTTTGCGAGCGGCGTGGATCAGCAGGGTGGCGGTGGCTGCTCCGCAGGTCAGGGTGGAGATGGTGCCAGGGCCCCAGAGGTCGATCAGCGTCTCGACGGGGGCGGCGAGGAAGGCGCAGTGCGGGAGCCGGGCCGTGAAAAGGCTGGCCAGCGCGGCAGTCTGGGCCGTGGCCGTGGCCGTGAGGATCACGGTGGGGGCGTAAGTGAAGCCGTGGGCGCCGAGAAGGCGGGCCAGGAAGAGAAGGGCGGCAAGGGTGAGGGTCTGCGGGTAACGGACAGGTTCTTCGAGCGCCAAGGCGGTGACGGTGAGCAGCGCTGCCGTGGCCGCCAGGAACAGCCCGAACGTGCCCAGGAGCAGAGGCCGTACCGAGGTGGCGAAGTCTTCGAGCTCTCTGCTGGCCGTCAGTCTGTGGCGGGCTCGCACCGCGAAGTGGTGGGCCAGCCATGCGGCAGGGGCGCAGGCGAGGGTCAGGGTGAGGACAGGGACCGCGGTGAGCGGCCAGGCGGCGTCCGGCGTGGCGGCAGGGAGGGCTTCGGGGCCTCCGGAGGCGGCTGCTCCGAGAAGGCCGTCGCCCAGGGTGGCGTAGACGAGGAGCGAGCAAATCCACAGGTGGGTGCCAGCGGGTTGGGGTCTGCTCGCGCTCAGGGGACCTTTGGCGAGGGCCGCGTGGAGGGAGAGGGCGACGGCCAGGGCGCCTGCCGCGGCCGCGACGAGGCGTGCCTGGCCGTCGGTGACGTGGAGGGCGGCCAGCGTCGCCATGCAGGTGGCGCCGGGGAGGAGGGTCCGCAGGATCCAGGCAGCGCGGAGGCGGGCCGTGGCAGGAGGTGTGGCAGTGCGCGGGTCGTCGTTGGCGCGGGGGGCCCGGGCGTACATCTCCTCGGCCAGGGAGAAGACGTCTTTGTGGCGGAAGCGTGCGGCCGTGCGGTCGGTGATGCCGTGGGCCTCCAGGCCTGCGGCGATCTCCAAAGGGTCCACGGCGCGCTCGCACAGGTCACGGTGACGGTGCATCAGGGCCTTCACCGGGTCCGCGGGGCCGCGGCGCGGGGTGCGCTGTGGGGAATGGAGGGCATGAGGGGCGGACCGGGCCGCCGCCTCCGTTGTCAGATCCTGCTCCGGGCCGGGCAGCTCGCGTGTGTGCACGTCGTTCTTGTGTACGTCGGATTGGTGCACGTCGGATTTGTGTACGTCGGTCATCGGGCCGCCTCCGCCGCGGGCACGCGGGTGGTGGCGCGTACGGGTGGGCCCGCCGCCCAGCCGGGCCCGCCGCGGGCCACCATGCGGCTCGCGGCGGAGGTCCAGCGGCCGGGGAGGTGGGCCTCGGCCGGGACGGCGAAGGGCAGAGGGTCACCGGCGTCGTCGAGGGCCGCGTGGCGGGCAGGGCAGCGGGAGACGATCTCCAGGTAAATGTCGTGAAATGCCGCGACGTTCTGCTCGACGGTGAACAGCTCGAGTGCGCGGGCGCGCGCGGCGGCGCCCAGACGTTCACGGCGCTCCGGGTCGCGCAGCAGCGCCACGCACGCCTCGGCGAGCGCCCGGGGGTTGCGCGGCGGCACCACGAGCCCCGTTCCGCCGATGACCTCCACCACCGCGCCGACGTCCGTCGACACCGTGGCCCGGCCGCAGAGCATGGCCTCGACCAGGCTGATCGGGAAGCCCTCGACGACGCTGGACAGGACACTCACGGCACCGGACGCGTAGGCGTCGGCGAGGGTCGGTGTCTCCGGGCCGCCGATCTCCTCGAAGGAGACCGGGTTGTCCCCGACGGCGTGCGGGCCGTCGGCCTCGTCGGGGAAGAGCTGGGCGGCCAGTGCCTTGCAGTGGGTGAGGTAGGCGGCGCCCTCAGGGCCGGTGGGCGCGCCGACCACCCGCAGGCGGGTGTCCGGTTCGGCCTTGCGGATCTCCGCGAAGGCGTGCAGGAGGGAGACGAGATCCTTGGCCGGTTCGATCCGGCCGACCCAGACCAGCGCGCCGGGCGCCGCACGCTCCGGGGACTCCCCCACCTCGGCGAAGGGGGTCGCGTCCATGCCGGGGTACACCGTGCGCAGCTTCGTACGGTCGGCGCCGCAGCGCTCCTGCCAGCGACGGGCGTGCGCGTTGCCGGGCGTGACGTACTCGGCCTGGCGGTAGATCTCTGCGGCGAGCCTGCCGTGGAAGGCGGCGAGCAGGGACCGCACGGCGGGCGAGGTGTCGCCGCCGGCGAGGTAGTGCGTGCGCAGCCGCACCCCGTACTCGGTGACCAGGAGGGGTACGCCGGTGAAGTGCCGGGCCAGCAGGCCGGGCAGGGCCGCCGCGCCGCCCGACGCCGCGTGACACAGGTCGGCCGAACCGAGCCCGTCGTCCTCGTACCAGTCCAGGGACAGGGGGCGCAGGGCGTGTTCCAGACGGGCGGCGACAGTGAGCAGATCCGGTACGCGCGCCTCGTGCGCCGTACGGAGGGCACCGGGCGCGCGACAGGCGCGCTCCAGGGCGCGTACGGCGGTCTCGGAGCGCAGCGCGCCCACCAGTCCGCCCTCCTCGCGGGCTAGTTCGGCGAGGCCGTAGAGGGCGCTGGCGAAACGGTCCGCCACAGGGGCCGACAAGTTGGCCGACCGCCCGGAATCGCCCTCGTCCGCTTCGGTGGCCGCTCCGGCGCACAGGACGGCCGCCAGCTCGCCGTAGCACTCGGCGAACCGTCGGCGCGCGCGGCGGCCGTAGGCGACCCCGTCCTCCTCCGCTGTCCACAGCGGTGCCGTGCGGACGCGACGGACCTGGGACGGCAGCGGGAGCCAGCCCTCGCCCTCCTGGTCCTCGCTGCGGCTGAGCGCGTAGACGTCGATCTCGTGCTGCGCGAGCCCGCGCACGAGCCGGTCGCACCAGGTACTGGCGTCACCGCTCACGTACGGATAGCCACCCTCGGTGAGGATTCCTATGCGCACGGATGCACCCCCGATCTTCCTTAAGGGAAGCCGCCGTTGGACCGGCGGCTCGCAGCGGGAAAGAACGTATGCGGACAAGCCGGTGGCGCGACGGACGGTTGTCCGTCGCGCCACCAAAAGGGGTGAACGGTCGTAACTTTCCCGTGCGGATCGCGTTTCGTCGCGCTAGGAGATCACGTGCGTACGGATCGTCATAACGCAGAAAGTGGGATCAACTCTCCGGGTAGGGCCAGGGGTTGGCCTTGCATCGGATCCCGTCGTGCTCCAGGAACTTCGTCTGCTGCTGCATGACGGGCGCCAGTTCGCCGGACTTGTCGCAGGTGACGTGGTCGTAGCCGAGGCGGTGGCCGATCTCGTGATTGATCAGCATCTGCCGGTAGGCGTAGATCTTGTCGCCGTACGTCTCCGAACCCTGCGCCCAGCGATAGGCGTTGATCATCACGCGCTCGGTGGCGGCGGAGTCACAGGACACATTGTCGACCGTCGTGTCCAGGCCCGATTTGGCGCACCAGTCCGCGGTGGTGCCGGGACTGGCGAGTGTGATCACGAAGTCGGGTTTCCCTGAGTGAATCCGTTCGAACGTGCGGCCGCCGTTGTGCGCCCAGCTCCGGTCGTCGTTCAGCGTCTTGTGCACGGCCTGCGCGAAGAGCTCGCCCTCGAGGCCGAGGCCCTTCTCCACGTCGACACGGTAGGTGTACTTCTGCCCCGCGCCAGGCGCCTTGTCGATGCCCGCGATCGCCTGGAACTCGCCCGAGCCGTCGAGCTTCGCGCTCAGCGGGTACGTACGGCCCATCTTCTGCTCGTACGTCAGCGGGGCCACGCTGGGCGAACTCGACGGGGTCGGTCGCCCGTCCCCCCGCGACGCGGGATCCCGGAGGTCCCTGGCCCGGTCGGCGGCGGACTGCGACTCCACCGCACCGTCGTCGTCCTGGCCGGTGACCTGGCCTGCGACGACGACGGCCAGCACGGTGGTCACGGCGGCGGCCGCGATACCGGCGAAGGCCCGGCCCTTGCCGCCCTTGACGGGCGCGGGTTCGCCGGTGGGAGGTGCCTCGTCGTCCGCGTCGGGCTCCGTGTCCCGGTCGGTGACGGAGCCGTACGGAGCCGACAGGTGCCCGGTGGTGGTCGTGGTGGGCGCTGGGGCACGGCGTACGAAGACGTCGTCATGCTCCTCGAAGGCGTCCACGTAGTCCTGACGCGGTCCGGGGGGCGCCTGCCGCTGGCGGGGGAAGACCGGAGCGCCGGTGCCCGCGACCGTGCGCCCCCTCAACTCACCCCAGCCTGCCCCGTCTTCGCGCTGCTCGGGATGCCCACCACGCACCTGGGGAATGCCGTGCGCGGGGGTACCGTCCGGCATCCGCGGAAACCCGTGGGCGGGCGTCCCGTCGGGAAGACGCGGCACCCCACGCGCGGGAGTGCCCTGCGCGGGCGTGCCGTCAGGGAACCGCTGAAATCCATGCGCCGGCGTGCCCTCCGGCAACCGCGGCACGCCATGAGCCGGCGTGCCATCGGCGAAACGAGGCGCCCCCGGCCCGAAACCGCCGTCCGGGAAGCGAGGCACCCCCCGCGGAGGCGTCTCCTCGGCAACCCCCTGCACCCCCGCACCCCGCCGCCCCTCGGCGGACCCGGCCGCGCGGCGACGTGGCCCCTTGTCCGTGGCCTCACCCTTGGGTGCCGGGCCACGGCGACTATGGCGTCCCACCTCGCCCCTCAGCTCCCCGCGCTCGCGGACTCGGCCCCGCCCTCGGTACCGCCACCGCCGGAGCCACGCCCGGCCGGAGCGGCACCACCGGCCGGCGCGCCTCCGGAGCCAGCAACACCGGAGGCAACGTCGTCAGTCGCTCTCACCTTGGACTCCGCCTCCGCCATCAGTTCACGAAACGCCTTCGCCACGGTCTCCGGGTACTCCATCATGGCCACATGCCCGGCGTTCGGGAGGGTCAGGAGCCGCGCGTCACGAAACCTACGGGCGGCCTTCTGCGCCATGCGGAAGCCTACGAGTTGGTCGCGTCCACCGTAGACGAGCAGCGTGGGGGCGAGGACCCGCTCGGCCTGCCGCCACAGTCCGTGCTGGCCACCGAGCGTGTAGGCGTTGACGATCCCGCGCGCGGAGCGCGCCATCGCGTCCCAGAAGTATGGCAGTTGCAGCCGCCGCTCCATCTCCTCCACGGCATTGCGGAAACCGTCGGGCGACACCCGCTCGGGGTCGCCGTAGCAGAGCGTGAGGACGCCCCGGACCCGCTGCTCGGCCGTCCAGCCGGTGGTGAACCGGGTGAACAGCCGGACCACCCCGGGCAGCGCCAGCAGTGCCGTGGGCACGGCGGAGCGCTGGATGCGGATCTCCGGCAGCGCCGGAGACACGAGCGTCAGCGTCCGGACCAGGTCGGGACGGACGGCGGCGACGCGGGTGGTGACCGCGCCGCCGAGGGAGTTGCCGAACAGGTGCACGGGTCCGCGTCCGGAGGAGTCCAGGTAGCGGATGACCGCGCGGGCATGCCCGGTGACCGAGAAGTCGCCGTCGTCCGGGGGTGGCGAGTCACCGAATCCCGGCAGGTCGACCGCCTCGCAGTCGGCGTCCGTATCAAGCAGTTCCATCAGCGCCGACCAGTTCTGCGAGGAACCGCCGAGGCCATGGACGTAGAGGGCGGCCGGCAGCCCCTCGCGCGCGGGGGGCCTCGAACGCACCGTGAGTGTGATGCCGGGCAGCCGGACCGACTTCAGCCGCTCGCCCTCCGCGACCCGGACGGGCGCCACCTTCGGGAGCACGTTGGTGGTCGGCACGAACGGCGACTCGGTCGAAGACATGCGGCAATGTTACGAGGTGATCACGCGGTGGTTCATGTGTTCGCCGACACAGACACGGGAGATCACCGTCACAGCCATGGGATACGACGGTCCCCCACACGGAAGATCCACACATGCGCGGATCCCGGGCTTCAGCACGGCCTCGGGGTGCGCAGCGCGTGACGATCCGGACGCGGATCGCATAGCGTCCGGATCGGGTGTCTCCTACGCTCGTATTGAGGGCACCCGCGTGTGGCCCCTGCTTCTCTCAGGGACGTTCGTAGGAAGGGAGCCCGCCATGGCCATTGATCCCACCGATCCCGAGACCTTCGAGGACGAGGAGATCGAGGAAGCTCAGGAGTTCGATGTCGAGGCCCCCGAGGTCGACGCCGCCGAACAGCGCACGGACATCGCACCGAGCCGTGACGACCCGCTGACCGGCGTGGAACCGGACCGGGCGAGCGAAGGCGACCTCGCGGAGCAGGCCCGGGTGGTCAGCCTCGACGAGGACGACTATCGGTGACGCACGACGGCATCGGTGCGATCGAGCGGGAGAGAGGCCCCTTTTTGCCCGCCCTGCACTCGTTCAAAACGCTCTGTGTGACTTTCGCAGCCGTCCGGTCCGTGAAATTCTGCGCTCGCACCGCGCACAGCACGGTTACCGAAAAGTACGATGGCCGCGCGGCGCACACCGCATGTGGACGACATTGGGAGGCGGCGTGACAGCCATCGAGCAAACTGAGGCGGCACGCCCGCGGGGTACGCGCCTGCCGCGCCGTGCCCGCCGGAACCAGCTGCTGGGCGCCGCCCAGGAAGTCTTCGTGGCGCAGGGTTACCACGCGGCCGCGATGGACGACATCGCCGAGCGGGCCGGCGTCAGCAAGCCGGTGCTCTACCAGCACTTCCCGGGCAAGCTCGACCTGTATCTGGCGCTGCTGGACCAGCACTGCGAGTCGCTGATCCAGTCCGTACGCCACGCGCTCGCGTCGACCACCGACAACAAGCAGCGCGTGCGGGCCACGATGGACGCGTACTTCGCGTACGTCGAGGACGACGGCGGCGCGTTCCGGCTGGTCTTCGAGTCCGACCTGACGAACGAGCCCGCGGTGCGCGAGCGCGTCGACAAGGTCACGAACGAGTGCGCCGAGGCGATCTGTGACGTGATCGCCGAGGACACCGGCCTCTCGCGCGCGGAGTCGATGCTGCTGGCCTCCGGGCTCGGCGGCCTCGCCCAGGTGGTGGCCCGCTCCTGGCTGCACAGCGACCGCAGCGTGCCGCGTGACCAGGCGGTGCAGTTGCTGGCCTCGCTGGCCTGGCGGGGCATCGCGGGCTTCCCGCTGCACGGCAGCGAGCAGTCGCACCACTGACGCCTGCGCGTTTGTTCCCGTCGGGTGTTCGCTCCTGGCGTTCTCGCGTGGAGCGTGCACGTCCCCTCACCGGGCTAATGTGTGCTGGGTACGGCGCGGACGCCCGCGCACTTCACTGACCGTTCGGAGGGACATAGCCGTGGAGGTCAAGATCGGCGTTCAGCACGCGCCGCGCGAGATCGTTCTGGAGAGCGGTCAGAGTGCCGAGGAGGTCGAGCGCGTGGTGGCCGAGGCGCTGGCCGGCAAGTCGCAGCTGCTCAGCCTCGTGGACGAGCACGGCCGCAAGGTCCTGGTCCCGGCCGACCGTCTCGCGTACGTCGAGCTCGGTGAGCCGGCGCCGCGCAAGGTGGGCTTCGGCGCGCTGTAGCCGGAGGCTGCGACAGGAGCAGACGGGAGGGCTCGGTGGCTTGGGCAAGCCACCGAGCCCTCCCGTTTCGTCTTCTCCGGCTTTGACCGTTTGCGGGGAGGATTGCATTCCGCAGGTCAGGGGTAAGACGGGCTACGACCGTTTCGGGCAGGCCGGCCATGTGGGAGGACCCTGACATGCTCCTGGAAGCACTCAGCTCCGCGATCCTTGGTCTCGCCCTGTCATGGATCTACGCCGCCCGCCTGCCGCACCGCCTCCCGGCCCGCCATCTGGTCCTGTCGACCGGAGTCGCCGGTGCTCTCTTCGGCGCCTTCCTCACGCACAGCGCGCTGGAGGCAGGCGGCGTTCTGCTGGTGCTCCTCGGCGCGGCGATCGTCTCCGTCGCGTCCCTCTCCCTGCTGCTGCGCCCGGCGGGAAGACTGCGCCGGCGATCGGCGACGGCCTGAGCCGCCGCCGCGGACGCCCCCGGCCGTAGGGGGCTACGTCCACCCGGGCAGGCCCTGCCGCCGTCAAGGTCAGGCACTCGCCGTCAGCCACTCGATGCCGCCGACCCGGGCGCCACTCGCCCGGCACCTACGCAACCGAACCCGCCGCCACCCTGGTCCGACCCCGCCCCCAAGGGCCACCAGAACCTACGGAGCCGGGAGACCACGCGCCACGGACCCTCGGGACCCTGCGAAGCCCCGGCACCAGCGGCCACCGGCACCTACGCGGCCAGCCCCAGCGCCGCCATCCGCTTGGTGTGCGCCTCCGTGATCCGGGAGAACATCCTGCCCACCTCGGCGAGGTCGAAGCCGTCGGCGACGCCGCCCACCAGCATCGTGGACAGGGCGTCACGCTCGGCGACCACCCGCTGGGACTGCGACAGGGCCTCACCCATCAGCCGTCGCGCCCACAGCGCGAGCCGCCCGCCCACGCGCGGGTCGGCGTCGATCGCGGCGCGCACCCGCTCGACGGCGAAGCCGGCGTGGCCGGTGTCGTCGAGCACGGCCAGCACCAGCGAGCGGGTGTCGGCATCCAGGCGTGCGGCCACCTCACGGTAGAAGTCGCTGGCGATGGAGTCCCCGACGTAGGCCTTGACGAGCCCCTCCAGCCAGTCCGACGGCGCCGTCTGCTTGTGGAAGCCGTCGAGCGCGGCGACGAACGGCTCCATCGCCGCGGTCGGCTCCTCGCCGATCTCGGTGAGCCGGCCGCGCAGCCGCTCGAAGTGGTGGAACTCCGCCGACGCCATCTTCGCCAGCTCCGCCTTGTCCTCCAGCGTCGGCGCCAGCTTGGCGTCCTCCGCGAGCCGTTCGAACGCCGCGAGCTCCCCGTACGCGAGCGCGCCCAGCAGGTCCACGACCGCGGCCCGGTACTGCGGATCGGCGGAGGCGGTCGCCCAGTCCTGGGCGGCGACCCCGGTGTGTGCGGCGGCGTCGGTGGTCTCGGCGGCGTGCTCAGGCTTGTCAGAGGTCGTCATGCAGCGCACAATAGCCCGCTCGCCCGGGGGTGGAAGTCCCTGGTCAATCAGTGTGACCACGACGACGCGGATGACCATGCGCGCGAGTGTGACGATGACTACGTGACCGAATCGGCCATCGCATGTGCGCGATTCCGGGGTATGGTGGTAATGCGCCTGCTGGTACGACGATGTCTTCGCCGTATCTCGACAGGCCGCACGTATGAGGATGCCCGGTCGGAGGCCCGATCGGCTCCGACCCGACAGCCCTCCCTGACCGTACGGCACTGTGCGTACGACGATCGGAGGGACACCCTCAGCGGTACGAACGCTGGAGCGTTGGCAGAGGTCCCGTGTGCCACGGCGCGCCCCTACGGCGGCCGACGTCACCGGCACGGTCCGACACGACCCCCGCGCTCGCCTCGTACCGCGCACACAGAAGAGGCAGCACCCTGACTACGACGTTCCGAGAGCTCGGGATCCTCCCCGAGACCGCCGAGGCCCTGGAGGCCGTCGGCATCGTCACCCCGTTCCCCATCCAGGAGATGACTCTCCCCGTCGCCCTCTCCGGCACGGATGTCATCGGCCAGGCCAAGACCGGCACCGGCAAGACGCTGGGCTTCGGTCTTCCGATTCTGGAGCGCGTCACCGTCCCCGTCGACGTCGAGGCCGGGCGCGCCAAGCCCGAGGCCCTTACCGAGGCCCCGCAGGCCCTCGTCGTCGTCCCCACGCGCGAGCTGTGCACGCAGGTCACCAACGACCTGCTGACCGCGGGCAAGGTGCGCAACGTGCGCGTCACCGCGATCTACGGCGGCCGGGCCTACGAGCCGCAGGTCGAGGCGCTGAAGAAGGGCGTCGACGTGGTCGTCGGCACCCCGGGCCGCCTGCTCGACCTGGCCGGCCAGAAGAAGCTCAACCTCAGCCACGTCAAGTGCCTGGTGCTCGACGAGGCCGACGAGATGCTCGACCTGGGCTTCCTGCCCGACGTCGAGAAGATCATCAACATGCTTCCGGCACGCCGCCAGACCATGCTGTTCTCGGCCACCATGCCGGGCGCGGTCATCGGCCTGGCCCGCCGCTACATGTCCCAGCCCACGCACATCCGCGCCACCGCGCCGGACGACGAGGGCGTGACGGTCGCGAACATCTCGCAGCACGTCTACCGCGCGCACAACATGGACAAGCCCGAGTTGGTCGCCCGCATACTGCAGGCCGACGGCCGCGGGCTGGCGATGGTCTTCTGCCGCACCAAGCGCACCGCGGCCGACCTCGCCGACCAGCTCAAGCAGCGCGGGTTCGCCTCCGGCGCGGTCCACGGCGACCTCGGCCAGGGCGCCCGTGAGCAGGCGCTGCGCGCCTTCCGCAACGGCAAGGTGGACGTGCTCGTCGCCACCGACGTCGCCGCGCGCGGCATCGACGTCGAGGGCGTGACGCACGTCATCAACTACCAGTCGCCGGAGGACGAGAAGACGTACCTGCACCGCATCGGCCGTACGGGCCGCGCGGGTGCCTCGGGTACGGCGATCACGCTGGTCGACTGGGACGACATCCCGCGCTGGCAGCTGATCAACAAGGCGCTGGAGCTGAACTTCAGCGACCCGCCGGAGACGTACTCCACCTCCCCGCACCTCTTCGAGGAACTGAACATCCCCGCGGGCACCAAGGGCATCCTGCCGCGTGCCGAGCGCACGCGCGCCGGGCTCGACGCGGAGGAGCTGGAGGACCTGGGCGAGCCGGGCGGTCGCGGCGGGCGCGGTCGCGGTGGCCGTGGCGGCCGGGACGAGTCCCGTGCGGCCGACCGGGAGCATCCCGCCCGTACGCCGAGGCGCCGCCGCCGTACGCGCGGTGGTACGCCGCTGGACGCGACGGAGACGCCGCAGTCCACGACGGCCGAGGCGACCCCGGAGGAGGACGGCGCGCCGCGCACCCTGCGCCGTCGGCGCCGCACCCGTGGCGGAGCCCCGCAGACGGCGGTCCAGACGGCGGTCGAGTCCCCCGTGACCGAGGCCGCGGAGACCGCCGTGGCGACGGCCGAGGGCACCCCGGCCGTGGACGCCCCCGAGACGCCGGCGAAGCCGCGCCGCCGCCGTACGCGCAAGTCGGCGGAGGCACAGCCCGCTCAGGCCGTCGAGGCCGCGGAGGCCGTGGACACGGTGGCGCCCGTCCAGGCCGTGGCGGTCGTCGATGCGGCCGAGGGCGCGGAGGCCAAGCCCAAGCGCACCCGCACGCGCGGGACGGCAGCCGCAGCGGCCGAAACCGCCGTGGACACCGCGGAGGCCAAGCCCAAGCGCACCCGCACCCGCAAGGCCGCGGAGCCGGCCCAAGCCACCGATGTTCCCGAGGTCAGCGTGCCCGCCCAGGGCGGTGAGGCCGTCGTGACGCCGGAGGCGGAGACCAAGCCGAAGGCACGCCGCACGCGCAAGGCCACGGCCGCACTCGAAACGGCCGCCGCCGTCGAGGACGCCGAGGCCAAGCCCAAGCGCACCCGCAAGACGGCAGCCGCCACGGCCGAAACCGCCGTGGACACCGCCGAAGGCGCGGAAGCCAAGCCCAAGCGCACCCGAACCCGCAAGACGGCGGCCGCCGCACCCGAAACGGCCGCCACCACCGAGGACGCCGAGGCCAAGCCCAAGCGCACCCGCACGCGCAAGGCGACCGCCCCCGCTCCGGAGGCGGCCGCCGAGATCCCGGCGCAGGCCACGCAGGAGCCGGAGGCCAAGCCGAAGGCACGCCGCACCCGCAAGGCCACGGTCGCCGCGGAGGCAGCGGACAGCTGAGCACGGCAGCCCGACGGCCCGGCCCCCTTCCCGGGGCCGGGCCGTCGGCGTTCCGTCGGGCGGCGCACGCGGCGGTCGGGCCGCACCCGGTGCCCGTGCCCCCCATCTGCGTTGTACACCGGCGCCGTTCCTCCCCGCACTCCCTCACCCGTTACCCTCACCCCGTGACCACCCCCGCCGCCCACACCCCGCCCCCCGGGGCCCGCGCCTACTCCCTGCACACGGCACGCGGTGACTTCGCGGTCATGGACGTGCCCGTCGCCCCCGGCGCCGGGCCACGCGGCACGGCTCTGCTGATCCCCGGTTTCACCGGCAGCAAGGAGGACTTCCGCCTGATGCAGGGGCCGCTCGCGGCGCGCGGGTACCGGACGGTGGCCGTGGACGGGCGCGGACAGTTCGAGTCGGACGGTCCGGAGCACGACGAAACGGCTTACGCCCAGCCGGAGTTGGCGCGCGACGTGCTCGCACAGGCGGCGGCCCTGGGTACTCCCCTGCATCTCCTCGGGCACTCTCTGGGTGGCCAGATCACCCGGGCCGCGGTGCTCCTGGACCACTCTCCCTTCGTCTCGCTCACCCTCATGTCCTCGGGCCCGGCGCAGATCTCGGTCTCCCAGCAGCAGCGCGTGAAGCTGTTGCGGGACGCGCTCGCCGTGATGTCGATGGCCGAGGTCTGGGAGGTGATCCAGTCGATGGGCGCACCGGAGGAGGTCGGCGGACCCGCTCGCGGCATCGGCGGACCCGAACTCCTGCGCCGCCGCTGGCTGGGCAACAAGCCCGCACAACTCATCGCCACCGGCCGCCAGTTGACCACCGAGCCGGACCGCGTCGCCGAACTCGCCGGCGTGCCGCTGCCGTTCCATGTCCTCTCGGGCGTGCGGGACGACACCTGGCCGCTGCCGCTCCTGGACGACATGGCCCTACGACTGCACGCGCACCGCACCGTCGTCGAGGACGCCGAACACTCACCGAACGCGGAACAGCCCCTGCCGACGGCCCAGGCGATCGCCGACTTCTGGGACACGACCCGCACCACGGGCTAGTGCCGCGACAGGCAACGTTTGCCCGTCAAGGAGCGGCGTCTGGTGCGTGCTCTCGGCGTGCCGGGTGCACGCCCTCGTACTGGATGTACTGGGGCTTGTGCCCGGTGCGGCGAGTGGGGATCCCCCCTGCTCGAAGAGCTTGGGGGAGCGTGCCGGGCGTCGCGACGGGGCGAACGTTGCCTGTTGCGGCACTAGCTCCAGCTTCTGGGACACGCCCCGCACCACGAGCCGGCTGCCCTGCCTCAGTACTGCGTCTGCAAGTGCTCCCAGAACCCGTCCCGCAGCGCCCGCCGCAGATCCGCCTGGCCCCGTAGCGAGTACTGCAGCAGTCCCTCGGCCTCCACCAGCAGATCCTGGTCCACCGACCCGGGCAGATACGGATGACCGGGCAGCAGCTCCACCAGCGACTCCCGCCCCCGCGCCGCCAGCCACTTCGCCGCGATCTGCGCGCCGACGAAGCGCACGTCCTCGCGGGCGGGCCGGGCGGCGACGGCCGGCTCGTAGGCGGCGGCCGTACGCCGGGAGACGTACGGCTTGAAGAAGTCGAGGTCGAGCGTGCGCTGGCTGTCGACCTCCCACAGCAGCGGCTCCGCCTGGTTGCGGCCCTCGGGCGCCTCGATACCCCACAGGTGCACCCGCGCCCCGTACCCCTGCGCCGCCTCGACCGCCGAGACCAGGTCCTCGTCGCCGCCGAGCAGTGCGGCGTCGCTGATGGCGCGATGCCGGGCGAGGGACTCCAGATCGGTGCGGATCAGTGAGTCGACGCCCTTCTGCTGGTTGTTGGCGTTGAGGTTGCCGAGGCGCACCTTGACGTCGGGCAGTTCGGCGATGGACTGCTGCTCGGTGGTGTGGATACGGCGCCGGGCGCCGTCGTACCAGTAGACCCGCAGCAGCCGGCTGTCCGCGAAGATCTGGCGGGCCTTGTCGATGAGCGCCTCGATCAGACCTTCGGCGTCGAGGTCGAAGGCGCGCCGGTCCTCGGTCCCGGCGACCAACCGGCCCGCGGCCGCGTAGAGATATCCCGCGTCGACGAAGATGGCGTGGGTCGAGGGCGTCTTCGCCACCTCGGCGAGCATGCGCTGGAGCAGCTCGTTCGTGCGGTCGATGCGGGCGGACAGGGCCGCGAGGTCGTCGTTCATTGCTTCCATTGTCCCGTCGGTCACGCTGCGAACACAACTGGTCCCGGTTAGTCTCAAGAGAGCTGCTTACCGTTCAGTAATTAGCCGTTCGAAAAATTTCCTTAGCGTAGGGAATGTTTGTCACCCACAGGCCGTTGCATAGGTATGGAACCGGAGACACCCCCGTCTCCAGGGCCCCAGTAGTTCTCCTCAGGAGGATGACCAGACGAAGGGAGAAGCCATGCGCTTCGAGATCATGCGACTCGACGACGTGGACGGCACGCCCGTGGACACGACCGTCGTGGACGCCGCCTCCGTCAACCGGATCGTTCAGCAGGCCGCCGCCACAGGGCAGCGACTCTGGATCCGCCCGGCCGAGACCACGGCCTCGTAACAGCGGATCCCATCCCCGAGCTTCAGGGCCCCGTACGGACACACCGTACGGGGCCCTGCTGTACCGGAACGCCGCCGGTGCTCCACCCCCCCAGCAGGGGTTCAGCTCCCCTGGATCACCTGCGTGACCCCGTTGATGATCTGCTGCACGGCGATCGCGGACAGCATCATGCCCGCGAGCCGGGTCACCAGCACCACACCGCCGTCCTTGATGACGCGGATGATCAGCAGCGAGTACCGCATGACCAGCCACAGCACGACATGGATGGCGAGGATCGCGGCCCACACCGACACCTGGAGGCCGATGCCGTCCGCCTTCTGCACGGCAAGGATGACCGACACGATCGCACCGGGTCCGGCCAGCAGCGGCATGCCGAGGGGCACGAGGGCGACGTTGACGTCCTTGGTCTGCTTCGGCTCGTCGGTCTTGCCCGTGAGCAGGTCGAGCGCGATCAGCAGGAGCAGCAACCCGCCGGCGATCATCAGGGCCGGTACGGAGACGTGCAGGTAGTCGAGGATCTGATGCCCCAGCACCCCGAACACGGTGATCACGCCACCGGCGACGCAGACGGCCTGGAAGGCCATCCGCCGCTGCACCTTGGCGGGCCGCCCCGCGGTCAGACCGAGGAAGATCGGGGTGATCCCGGGGGGATCCATGATGACGAAAAGGGTGAGGAAGAGGGAACCGAAGACAGCGAGGTCGAACATGACGGAGCTACAGGCCTTGCGATGAGATGACGGAGGAAAGCGTGGCGGTGGTGCGCTCAGGCTCCGCCGGTGCCCGGCACCGGGAACGCGCCCGTCGCCCGCCGGGTGATCTCCCCGTACACCTCGGGGTCGGTCGTGTACTCGCCGAGCGTGACCGTCTTGCGGCTGCCGTGGTAGTCGCTGGACCCGGTGACCAGCAGCCCGAGCTCCTTGGCCAGCCCGCGCAGCCGCGCCCGGGTGTCCGGGTCGTGGTCCATGTGGTCGACCTCGATGCCGTCGAGCCCGGCGGCGGCCAGTTCGGCGATCGCCGGCTCCGGCACCGTACGCCCGCGCTTGGCGGCACCCGGATGCGCGAACACGGCGACTCCGCCCGCGCCCTTGATCAGCCGGATCGCCTCGAACGGATCGGTCTCGTGCTTCTCGACGTAGGCCCGTCCGCCGTCGGCCAGCCAGTCCTGCGTGAAGGCATCGCTCACGCTCGCCACGACGCCCAGCTCGACCAGCGCGGACGCCACATGCGGCCGCCCCACCGACCCCGCGCCGGCGATCCGGGCGACCTGCTCCCAGGTGACCGGCACGCCCAGCTCGTTCAGCTTGGCGATCATGCCCTTGGCCCGCGGCACCCGGTCGTCGCGCACGAGCTCCCGCTCGGCGAGCAGCGCGGGTTCCCCGGCGTCGAAGAGGTAGGCCAGCATGTGCATGCCGATACCGTCGATACGGCAGGACAGCTCGGCTCCGGTGACCAGCGTGAGCCCCTCAGGCAGCGCCTCGATGGCCTCGGCGTGGCCCCGGGTCGTGTCGTGATCGGTGAGCCCGACGACGTCCAGCCCGGCAGCGGCGGCGTTCCGCACCAGCTCGGCAGGGGTGTCCGTCCCGTCGGACGCGGTGGAGTGGGTGTGCAGATCTATTCGCACGACGCGGACTCCAGGCGGTCACTGAACGGAAGGGACACCCAAGGATAGCCGGTAATCCTGTATGCCCCTGTCACACCCGCAACCGGGGTGCGACCCCTACATGCCGGACGAGCGGGGAGGGCGGACCACCTCTACGGCTGCAGCAGGCGCGGCGACAGCGCACCGCACGGCACGAGCTCGACCTCCGCCCCCGCGTCCCGCACATCCGCCAGCACCAGCTCGTCGTACATCAGCAACCCGGACTGCTCGGGCCACACCACGGCCCACAGCCACAGTCCGCGGGCCTCCCCCGCGAAGACCGCACGGTCGTCCGGCGCCCCGGTGACGTGCCACAGCGGCGTCGGCCGCCCGGCCGCCAGCACCTTGACCTGGGGCGGTTTCTCGACGTTCATGTACGGCCCCGGGTCGGGTCCGTCGATCCCCGCATAGCGCGCCCCGAGACCGACACCGAGTTCCTCGGCGACCAGGATCAGCTCACCGATGCCGCCCAGCGGCCCCGGGCCCGAGCAGGCCACGGCGGTGGCACGACCGCCACTGCGGTCGTCACCGGCGCAGGCCACGCCCGTGAAGAGCCAGCCGACCGGCAGGGGCCACGGCATCCACACCGGCACCTGCGTCCGAGCCACCACGACCCCGAGGGCCTCGACGCTGGGCGGGATCACGGGCTGGAGCGGATGCACCGTGCCGTGCACATCGCACTGCCAGGTATCGGCGAAGAGTCCGGGAGCCCTGACCCGGCCACCACACTTCGGGCAACTGGGTTCGCCCCTCATAGGGCTCCACGCTCCTACCCCTTCTCCGCCACGTCAAGGACGATCACCCGTCCGGGCGGAAGCATCACTCCAAACCATTAGATGTAGTGTACATTAATTAGCTATGCTAATTTATTACGTGTAAATGCCATCCACTCACCGGACACCAAGGGAGCCCAGGCATGCGCAGCAGCACGGGAGTCCTCCGGCAGCCGAAGGCGGTCTGGGCCACCGCCGGCGCCTCCGTCGTCGCCTTCATGGGCATCGGGCTCGTCGACCCGATCCTGCCGTCGATCGCCAAGGGACTGGACGCCGACGCCGGCCAGGTCTCGCTGCTCTTCACCTCCTACTTCCTGATCACCGCGATCGCGATGCTGCTCACCGGCTTCGTCTCCAGCCGCGTCGGCGGCCGCAAGACGCTGCTGCTGGGCCTCGCCCTCGTCGTGGTGTTCGCCGGCCTGTCCGGCACCTCCGGCTCGGTCGGCGAACTCGTCGGGTTCCGGGCCGGCTGGGGACTGGGCAACGCCCTGTTCGTCTCGACCGCCCTGGCCGTCATCGTCGGCGCGGCGGCGGGCGGCAGCGCGGCGGCGATCCTGCTGTACGAATCCGCGCTCGGCCTCGGCATGGCGTGCGGTCCGCTGCTGGGCGCGCTGCTCGGCGACGCCAGCTGGCGCTACCCGTTCTTCGGCACCGCGTTCCTGATGGCGGTCGGCTGCCTGTGCATCACGGCGTTCCTGAAGGAGCAGCCGAAGCCGGCCCGCCGGACCTCGCTGCTGGACCCGCTCAGGGCACTCGGTCACGGTCTCGCCTCGGCGGCGACATCGGCGTTCTTCTACAACTACACGTTCTTCACCGTGCTGGCCTTCACACCGTTCGTGCTGAACATGAGCCCGTACCGGTCGGGCGCGGTGTTCTTCGCCTGGGGTGTGCTGCTCGCCGTCTTCTCGGTCCTCGTCGCCCCGCGCATGCAGGCGCGGTTCGGCTCGCTGAAGGTGCTCGGCGGCTCGCTGGTGCTGCTCGCGGCCGACGTACTCGTCCTCGGCTACGGCGCCCACACCACGGCCGTCGTCTGCACGATCCTGTCCGGCGCCTTCATCGGCGTGAACAACACCGTCTGCACAGAGCTGGCGCTCGGGGTGTCGGACGCGCCGCGCCCGGTGGCGAGCGCGGGCTACAGCTTCGTGCGGTGGTTCGCGGCGGCGGCAGCGCCGTTCCTCGCGCCGAAGATCGAGGAGTGGAGCGATGCGCACATGCCGTTCGTGGTGGCGGCGGTCACCGCGGTGCTGGGCGCGGCCGTGGTGGCCGTAAGGCGCGGGGCGCTGACCGCGCGGGCGGAGGAACTCCAGGTGCGGCACGCCACCGAGGACAGTGTGGGCGTCTTCGCCAAGTGACGGCTCTCGAAAGGACTTTGGTGAGCTTCCTCACGCCTTCGTTCAGTCCAGCGGCACCGACCGGCGGGACGGGTCGCGCAGGTCGGTGCCGCTGGTGAGCCAGCGCTCCTGAAGCGCCTGGGCCCCGTGGACCCGCTTGAAGGCGGCCTCGTTCGGGGTCATGGGGAGCAGCGGCAGGAAACGGACCGGGTCGAGGGGCTCGTCCAGTTCCAGGTCCTCGACCAGGCCGCCCGGCTCGGCGACCAGGACCGAGGTGAACGGGGCCCCCGGCCACAGCGGTTCGCCGACCTCCAGGGAGGCGCCGGGCGCCACGACCACGCCCTCGACCTGCGGGGACGCCGCGAGGACGGCGAGCGGGCGGAGCACCTTGTCGGTCTCGGCGAGCCCGGACCGTACGGAGAGGACCAGCTCGGCGCGCGGGCCCTTGACCGGGTCGGCGAGGACCGCGGTGGGGTCCGCCATGGGCTGCGCGGACATGCCGAGCGTGGCGTAGCGGACGATGTCACCCTCCTGGAAACGCAGCACCTCCACGCGGTCGGTACCGAGGAAGGTGACCGCGGCGCGCGCGTCCGGTTCGCCGAGCGCGGAGCGCAACCTGGCCTCGACCAGTGGGAGAACATCAGCCATGGGGCGAGCATAGAACTCGTCAGTACCAGGCAAAGCAGCGCCTTGACACTTCGGTCTGCTGATACTCTTGCCCGGTGGTTCGGGGCAGCACGCAGAAGCGTCGCGATCAAGTCCCGACGCCGACGACACTCCCTTACGAGGGACCGGCCGGAGGAGGTGGGGCTGCAATGGACCGAAGTCGACCGTGCAGTACCACCCGCTCTTCCGGCCGCTGATGTTGCTGGGCTCTAGCCTGCCGCCACCTCTCGCATGCGCACCTCCTGCGGTGTCCGCGGAAGAGCACTTCGTTTCGTCTTGCCTCTGCCTGATCTGTATGACCTGCATCAGCAGCTGAACCAGTAGCGAAGTTCGCCACCGCGACGGTGCGGTGCTCCCCGCTTTGTGGACGTGCCAAACATCCTTCCCGGCCCGATGGGCGGGGATCCCCGCAGGACGTCCCCATTCCGGGCAGTTCCACCCGGCGCCCACGGCCTCTCGCTGCTCGTTGCGAAGGAGCCTGCCATGTCGATGATCCGTGACCTCCGTGCCGCGGTCCGCCCGTCGCGTCCCGCGCTGCGCAAGGACGGCGGCGCGTACGACACGACGCGCGATCCCCAGACCACCACCGCCGTCGTCGACTGCGCCGTCTATCGCGACGGCGCCCGCGTCGAGACCCCCGGCCCGCTCACCCCGCACGAGGCGATGCGCCGGGTGCGGCGCGACGGAGGCTTCGTGTGGATCGGGCTGCACGAGCCCACGGAATCCGAATTCGCCGGTATCGCCGGCGAATTCGGGCTGCACCCACTGGCGGTCGAGGACGCCGTGCAGGCGCACCAGCGGCCGAAGCTCGAGCGTTACGACGACTCGCTGTTCACCGTGTTCAAGACCATCCACTACGTCGAGCACGACGAACTCACCGCCAACAGCCAGGTCGTCGAGACCGGCGAGGTGATGTGCTTCACCGGGCGGGACTTCTTCATCACCGTCCGGCACGGGGGCCAGGGCTCGCTGCGGGCGCTGCGGCACCGGCTGCAGGACGACCCCGAGCTGCTCGCCAGGGGCCCCTCGGCGGTGCTGCACGCCATCGCCGACCACGTCGTCGACGGCTACATCGCGGTGGCCGACGCGGTGCAGGACGACATCGACGAGGTGGAGACGGAGGTGTTCTCGCCGGGCCGCAAGGGCACGCCGCGGGGTACCGACGCCGGGCGGATCTACCAGCTCAAGCGTGAGGTCATGGAGTTCCGGCGGGCGGTGCAGCCGCTGATGCGCCCGCTGCAGCTGCTGAGCGAGCGGCCGATGCGGCTGATCGACCCCGACATCCAGAAGTACTTCCGCGACGTCGCCGACCACCTCGCCCGGGTGCAGGAGCAGGTCACCGGCTTCGACGAGCTGCTCAACTCCATCCTCCAGGCCAACCTCGCACAGGCGTCCGTCGCGCAGAACGAGGACATGCGCAAGATCACGTCCTGGGCCGCCATCATCGCCGTACCGACCATGGTGTGCGGCGTGTACGGGATGAACTTCGACCACATGCCCGAGCTGCGCTGGAAGTTCGGCTACCCGATGGTGCTCGGCATCACGGCGATGATCTGCTTCGGCATCCACCGCACGCTGAAGCGCAACGGCTGGCTGTGAGCGGCCTCGCTACGCTGCTCCCATGACTAGCGAGCTGCTCGGCCAGGCCCTCGTCGAGGAGGCCACGAAGAAGTCCGGCCTCATCTGGGTGCGGGGTGCCGGGGCGCCGGCCGCGCGTGCGCTGTGGCATGTGTGGCACGAGGGTGCCGCCTGCGTGGTCGGCGACGGACCGGGCGAGCAGCCGCTGCCGGGACTGACCGACGGTGGCACGGCCGAGGTGACCGTGCGCAGCAAGGACAAGGGCGGTCGGCTGGTCTCCTGGACGGCGCGAGTGGTCGAACTGCCGTCCGACTCCGAGCAGTGGGAGGCGGCCGTCGGCGAGCTCAAGGGCAAGCGCCTGAACGCGCCCGACGGTGAGGCGATGCCCGAGCGGTGGGCCCGGGAGTGCCGTGTGGTGCGTCTGGAGCCGACCGGCACGATCGCCCCACTGCCGGACGGCTCGCTGGCCGAGGCGCCGCTGCCGACGCCGGTGACGACGCGTGAGCCGATCCCCGCCGGGCTGCCGCGCCTGCTCTTCCGGAAGAAGCGCAGGCGCGCCTGACACCCTGGCGGTCCGCGACGGGCGCGAGCGCGAACGCCGCCGGTGCCTACGACGTCGGCAGCTGCTGGCCGTAGTCCACCGTCTTGTCCTTGGCGGGCTGCTCGAGGGCGAAGTCCTCGCCCCAGTCGGAGAAGGTGAGGGTGCCCGCGCCGCCCGCGCGGACCAGGCGCAGCGGGTAGGGCCGGCCCTCCAGGGAGACGTCCAGCGTGCCGCCGGCGCCCTTGTCCCCGGTGATGCGGACGGTGCGCACACCGGCCTCCTCGTGACGGCCGTCCGTCGCCAGGGCGCCGTGCAGGGTCAACAGGCCGCCGAGCAGGACATCCTTGTCGGTGAATCCGCTGAACCGCTTGTACGAGGGGTCGCCCTCCGGCACCTTCACGAACTTGCCGTCGAGCTTGTCGGCCGCGGCGGCGTCGGACGGGCCGCCCTCGCCGTCCCCTTCGCCCTCGCCGTTGCTCCAGAACTCCGCGTCCGCCATCAGAAACAGCTGCTCGCCGACCCGGAGCAGCTGGAAGGTCGCCCCCTCCGCGCTCACCGACCCGGTGCCACCGTCCGCCTTCAGGCGCATGTCCAGCCTGTACGTGCTCCCGCCCGCGACCACCGTGCCCGACAACCGCACGGCCTTCGCGGTCTTGGCCGCCGCGCGGGTCTCGGCCTGGATCTTCTCGGCGGGCAGCTTGCCCACACCGTTCGTGCCCGCGTCCGGGTCCTCGCTGCCACACCCGGTCAGCCCCGTCCCCGCCACGACCAGTGCGCACATCGCGCTCACCAGTGCGGTCCGGCGCGTACGGCCCTGGCGCATCGCAGTCACAGGTGGTGCTGCCTTTCTGACGTCGGTCCTTCAGCGGCGTAACGCAGCGTACCGGGGTGCCGGGCGGCCGGCGGAGCCAGTCCGTCCGGACCGCTCACCAGGGCGGATCCGATCGGGACGGGCTAGCCTGAAGGCCATCCGAGCGAGCAATTCAGCACAAGCGGAGCAAACGCAACGCACGGCAGGAAAAGGAGGCGCAGCCATGGCCGCGGGCGCCCCCCGGATCTTCGTTTCGCACCTCTCCGGCACCGCCGTCTTCGACCCGAACGGCGACCAGGTGGGGCGCGTGCGCGATCTGGTCGTCATGCTGCGGGTCGGCAGCAAGCCGCCGCGACTGCTCGGACTGGTGGTCGAACTCACCACCCGGCGGCGGATCTTCCTGCCCATGACCCGGGTCACCGGCGTCGAGTCCGGACAGGTCATCACCACCGGCGTGCTCAACGTCCGCCGCTTCGAGCAGCGCCCCACCGAGCGGCTGGTGTTCGGCGAACTGCTCGACAAGAGCGTCACCCTCGTCGAGACCGGTGAGCAGGTCACCGTCCTCGACCTCGCGGTGCAGCAGTTGCCGGCCCGCCGGGACTGGGAGATCGATCGCGTCTTCGTCCGCAAGGGGAGGAAGGGCAGCGCCTTCCGGCGGGCCAAGGGCGAGACGCTGACCGTCGAGTGGTCCGGCGTCACCGGCTTCTCCCTGGAGGAGCACGGGCAGGGCGCCGAGAGCCTCCTGGCCACCTTCGAGCAGCTGCGCCCCGCCGACCTCGCCAACGTCCTGCACCATCTGTCGGCGAAGCGGCGCGCCGAGGTCGCCGCCGCCCTCGACGACGACCGCCTGGCCGACGTGCTCGAACAGCTCCCCGAGGACGACCAGATCGAGATCCTCGGCAAGCTGAAGGAGGAGCGCGCCGCGGACGTGCTGGAGGCGATGGACCCGGACGACGCGGCCGACCTGCTCTCCGAGCTGCCCGAGGAGGAGAAGGAGCGGCTGCTGAGCCTGATGGAGCCCGCCGACGCGGCCGACATGCGGCGCCTGATGGCGTACGAGGAGCACACCGCGGGTGGCCTGATGACCACCGAGCCGATCGTGCTGCGCCCCGACGCCACCGTCGCCGAGGCCCTCGCCCGGGTCCGCAACCGCGACCTCTCCCCCGCCCTCGCCGCCCAGATCTACGTCTGCCGCCCGCCCGACGAGACCCCGACCGGCAAGTACCTCGGCACCGTCCACTTCCAGCGGCTGCTGCGCGACCCGCCCTACACGCTGGTCAGCTCGATCCTCGACGACGACCTGCAACCCCTGGCCCCGGGCGCGGCGCTGCCCCTGGTGGCCGGGTTCTTCGCGACGTACGACATGGTCTCGGCGCCCGTCGTCGACGAGTCCGGGTCGCTGCTCGGCGCGGTGACCGTGGACGACGTGCTGGACCACATGCTGCCCGAGGACTGGCGGGAGTCCGAGTTCGATCTGGACGAGGGCGAGGGGGTGAGCGCCCATGGCTCCTGAGCGCGAGTCGGCGCGGCGCGAGGCGGGGCGCGACCTCGGCCGGGACCGGATGCCCGCCGGCGCCACGGCGACCACGCGCCCGCGCGCCCGGCTGGACCAGCCTCGTCCCCGGCGGCCCCGGATCCTGCCCGAGTGGGACCCGGAGGCGTTCGGGAAGCTGTCGGAGCGGATCGCCCGCTTCATCGGCACCGGGCGTTTCCTGGTCTGGATGACGGTCGTCATCGTGGTGTGGCTGCTGTGGAACGTGTCCGCGCCGGCGCCGCTGCGCTTCGACGAGTACCCGTTCATCTTCCTGACCCTGATGCTCTCCCTCCAGGCCTCCTACGCCGCCCCGCTGATCCTGCTCGCGCAGAACCGGCAGGACGACCGCGACCGGGTCAACCTCGAACAGGACCGCAAGCAGAACGAGCGGTCGATCGCGGACACCGAGTACCTGACGCGGGAGATCGCGGCCCTGCGGATCGGGCTCGGCGAGGTGGCCACCCGGGACTGGATCCGCTCCGAGTTGCAGGACATGGTCAGGGATCTGCAGGACGGACACCCCGACGGTCAGCGCGTATTCCCGGCAGAACGGTCGGGGGCGCGTGACGTAGACGACCGCTGACGGGCTTTCCGCGGCGCCTGTGCGGCGCCGTACCATCGTCCTTATGGCTACGGAAGACGCGGTGCGCGAGGCACTGGCGACGGTGAACGACCCCGAGATCAACCGGCCCATCACCGAGCTCGGGATGGTCAAGTCGGTGGAGATCGGCACGGACGGATCGGTCGCGGTCACCGTGTACCTCACGGTCTCGGGCTGCCCGATGCGCGACACGATCACGCAGCGCGTGACCGAGGCGGTCTCCCGGGTCGACGGCGTCACCCGCGTCGACGTCACGCTCGACGTGATGAGCGACGAGCAGCGCAAGGAGCTGGCGAACGCCCTGCGCGGCGGCCAGGCCGAGCGCGAGGTCCCCTTCGCCAAGCCCGGCTCGCTGACGCGCGTGTACGCGGTCGCCTCCGGCAAGGGCGGCGTCGGCAAGTCGTCCGTCACGGTCAACCTGGCGGCGGCGATGGCTGCCGACGGCCTGAAGGTCGGTGTCGTCGACGCCGACATCTACGGCCACAGCGTGCCGCGCATGCTGGGCGCCGACGGACGCCCCACCCAGGTCGAGAACATGATCATGCCGCCGTCCGCGAACGGCGTGAAGGTCATCTCCATCGGCATGTTCACGCCGGGCAACGCCCCGGTCGTCTGGCGCGGCCCGATGCTGCACCGCGCGCTGCAGCAGTTCCTGGCGGACGTGTACTGGGGCGACCTCGACGTCCTGCTCCTGGACCTGCCGCCCGGCACCGGCGACATCGCGATCTCCGTGGCCCAGCTGGTCCCGAACGCCGAGATCCTGGTCGTGACGACCCCGCAGCAGGCGGCGGCCGAGGTGGCGGAACGGGCCGGCTCCATCGCCGTCCAGACCCACCAGAAGATCGTCGGTGTGGTCGAGAACATGTCCGGCCTGCCCTGCCCGCACTGCGGCGAGATGGTCGACGTCTTCGGCACGGGCGGCGGCCAGGTGGTCGCCGACGGCCTGACCCGCACCACGGGTACGAACGTCCCGGTGCTCGGCAGCATCCCCATCGACGTCCGCCTCCGCGAGGGCGGCGACGAGGGCAAGCCCGTCGTCCTGACCGACCCGGACTCCCCGGCGGGCGCGGCCCTGCGCTCGATCGCGGGCAAGCTCGGCGGCCGTCAGCGGGGGCTGTCGGGCATGTCGCTGGGCATCACGCCGCGCAACAAGTTCTAGACACGCGTGCGGGTGGGGGCCTTCCGTGGCACGGGGAACCCCCACCACACCCGCAACGCCAGGCCCTGCCCCGCGGCGAGGGGGCGCCCCACACCGGCGGCGCCCCCTCTCACGCGTAGTCGGCGATGGCGTTGCGCGTAGTCGTGAGGGTCCTACGCGTAGTCGGTGAGGTCCTACGCGTAGTCGTTGAGGTCCTACGCGTAGTCGGTGATGTCCTTGATCACCGCGAAACCCAGCCCGTACGCGCTCATGCCCCGGCCGTACGCACCCAGGTGAAGGCCCTCCTGCGTCGATCCGGCCAGCACCCACCCGAACTCGGACTCCCGGTAGTGGAACGGGGTGGGGACGCCGTCGACGGGAAGGGACAGCGTCGACCACTCCGACCCGGCGAGGTCGTCGGCCAGCGCCCACGCGGTCTCGGTCTGCTGCTCCAGCCAGTGGTCACGCAGGCTGTGGTCCATCTGCCCGGGCCAGGTGAAGGACAGCAGTCCCACACCCGCCAGCCAGGCGGCCGAGGAGACCGACGTGGCCTCCAGCAGCCCCGTGCCGTCGGCACTGCGCCGCACGGGATTCGCGGCGACGGTCACCACGACCGCGAACCGCTCCCGTTCCTCGGCGACACCTTCGGCACGCACCGAGGGCTCGTCGCCGTGGCCGATCGAACCGTGCTCCACGGCACCGTCCGCCGTCATGCCCACCTGCATCAGCCAGCGCGGGCCCGTGAACGCCTCGTCAAGGCCGTACCACGGGAAGGGCGCACGCAGGTAGCCGTCGACCGTACGCCGGGCGGAGGGGACCTGTTGTCCGCCCTCCGCGGCCGGCGCCTGCGCGACTGCCCGACTCGTCGTCTCCATGTGCCCGGACGCCTCCTCGCTCTCGTCGGATCGAACGGCCCGCCCCCCTTCGGGCGTACTCGTCCGGTCCGCACAACAACTCGGCAGCATATCCACACCTCTGCGGGCAGCCGGGAATGCGCCCGGCGCGTGGGTCGCGCGGACGACGCGTTCGAGCCCTTGGGGGGTGGATCGAGAAGGAGCGAGGCGCGCCGCGTACGGCCAGGTGGCGCGGAAGAAGGCAGCCGGCAGGCGGAAGCGAGCGGGCGGTCCGCAGCTGTCAGGTGGCGTCCGCGTCGAAGGGCGGGCGGTCGTCGGGCTTCTTCGTCATGTCGACGCGGGCACCCGAAGAACCGGGGGCGGCGGGCGGCTCGGCATCGCGGCTGTGCACGGCGTCCGTGACCTCGGCCATCTCCTTCTTCAGGTCGAAGCCGTTGCGGATCTCCTTCAGCCCCAGGTCCTCGTTGTCCAGCTGCTTGCGGATGAAGGTCTTGGGGTTGAGATCCTCGAACTCGAAGTCCTTGAATTCCGGGCCGAGTTCCTGCCGGATGTCCTGCTTGGCGCTCTCCGAGAACTCACGGATCTTCCGGACCGTGCGCATCACGTCCTGGATGACCTTGGGGAGCTTGTCCGGACCGAACACGAGCACGGCGAGGACGACGAGCGTCACCAGCTCCAGCGGTCCTATGTCATTGAACACCTGAAAGCTCCTTGCGATGTCCCGGGCCGGATCCACGGTACCCGCCGATCCTGTCCGACCGGTACCGTCCCGGGCGCCACACGTGCGGGTAAGTGAGCGTTTTTCCGGTTGTTTGCCTTGTGGGAGTGGGCCGCGGTCCGGTCTGTGAGATTTGTTCGCGTCCGCTCAGTCTCCGGCGGAGGAGCCGAGCACCAGCGAGATCGTCCGTTCGGCGCCGTCCCGCCGCAGGGTCAGCTCCAGCCGGTCACCGGGGCGGTGGGCGCGGGTCTTGACGATCAGTTCCTCACCGGAGTGGATCCGCTGGCCGTCGACCTCGGTGATCACGTCGCCGGGCTTGATCCCGGCCTTGGCGCCGGGGCCGCCCGGAGTGACCGGTGCGCCGCCGTCGCTGCCGTTGGTTCCGACGCGTGCGCCGTCGCCGGTGTAGTCCATGTCGAGGGTGACGCCGATGACCGGGTGGGTGGCCCGGCCAGTGTTGATCAATTCCTCGGCGACGCGTTTGCCCTGGTTGATCGGTATGGCGAAGCCGAGCCCGATGGAGCCGGACTGACCGCCCTCCGGGTCGCCGCCGCCGTCCGCGGAGCGGATGGCGGAGTTGATGCCGATCACCCGGGCCCGGGCGTCGAGGAGGGGGCCACCGGAGTTTCCCGGGTTGATGGGGGCGTCGGTCTGCAGGGCGTCGACGTAGGAGACGTCGCTGGCGCCGCCGCCCTCGCCGCCCGCCGTGATGGGTCGCTCCTTGGCGCTGATGATGCCGGAGGTGACCGTCCCCGCCAGGTCGAAGGGGGCGCCGATGGCGACGACCGGGTCGCCGACCTGGACGCTGTCGGAATTGCCGAGGGGCAGCGGCTCCAGGCCACTGACGCCGCGGACACGCACGACCGCCAGGTCGTAGCCTCCGTCGCGGCCGACGACCTCGGCCTTCGCGGTCTCTCCGCTGTGGAAGGTGACGGTTATGTCGCCGTCCTCGCCGGCGGGCTCCACTACGTGGTTGTTGGTGAGGATGTGGCCCCGGCCGTCGAGCACGAAGCCGGTGCCGGTGCCTGCCTCACCGGAGCCGCCGCTCACATGCAGGGTGACCACGCTGGGCAGGGCCCGCGCGGCGATCCCGGCCACACTGTCGGCGTCCCGCCCCGCGTCCTCCTGCCCGGCCTGCTCCAGCTCGACCTGCCCGACCCCACCGTTGCGCTCCAGATAGGCGCCGACGACTCCGCCGACGCCGCCGGACACGAGGGCGACGATCAGGGTGCCGACGACGAGTATCTTGCGCCCTCGCCTGCGTCCCTGCTGCTCGGTGAGCACCGCGGCACCGGTCTGCTGGAGCGGGGCGGCCGAGGGCGCACCGCCGACGGCCCCGCCCGCCCAGGGGTCGTAGCGATGCCAGGGGTCCGGCGATACGGAGGCCGGGCTGTGGGTGGGGGTGCCGTCATGGGCGGGGGCGAGGGCGGGCGCCGCGGATGCGGGAGCGGGCGGCGGGGGCGGCGCGGGTGCGGGAGCGGGAGCGGGCGGTGCGGGTGCGGCCTGAGCGGGCAGGGGGGCGGGCACCGGGCCCGGTGCCGGGAACGCAGCTACGGTGGCGGGCGCCGGGCCCTCACAGGGCGGGGGCTGCGCGGTCCCCGGTACGGCCTGAGCGGGATCCGGGACTGCGGGAGCGAAGGCCGGGGCCGACAGCGCGGCCTCCGGTCCGGCCTGAGCCCGATGCGGGACCACGGGAGCAGGGGCCGGGGCGGCGTGGTCCGACGCAGCCGGATCCGGGACTGCGGGAGCGGGGGCCGGGGCGGCAGGCCCCGGAACGACAGGTGCCGGCGCCGGAGTGTGTGGCGGACCGGCCAGCCCCGGAGCAGCGGAAGCCGGCGCAGCCAGGCCCGGAACGCCCGGAGCCGCAGCCGGACCGGCCGGGGCAGGGACAGCCGGACCCGAAGCCGACGCGGTCAACCCCGGAGCAGCGGAAGCCGGCGCAGCCAGGCCCTGCGCAACCGGACCGGTAGCCGCATCGGCCAGGCCCGGGACAACCGGAGCGGCAGCCGGGGCGGGGGCAGCGGGGGCAGCCGGGCCCGGCACCCCGTGCGGCGGCGCCACGGGTGCCGCAACCGGCGGCGTCATCGCCGTACCCTGCGCGGGCGTGGCCGCCGGATGCTGTACGGGTGGGGCAGGCGCCCAGGGGCCCGGCTCGCCGTAGGGCGGGGTGCTGTAGGGGTCGGGATCGTGGAGCGGCTTGAGATCCGCGACGGCGGGCGGGGCAACCGGGACGTCCGGCCGCGCGTCGGACGCGGCGATGCCGCCCGGCGGGACCTCGTCCCCCGGCACCTCGTCCCGCGGCGCCCCGGCGCCCGGCGCCTCCTCGGGTGCGTCCTCGGGGCGCCTCAGTTCGAAGTCGCCCTCCCCCTTGCCCGGCGTCGGCGCGGTGCCCTCGTTCATGCTCTCCCCACAGCTGGCCGCGGCCCGGCTCGTCGTCGGTGTGGCCGCAGTTCGAGAATTCCACGCCGGGCGCCTGGGCGCGGGCGCGGTTCACCTGGGATTCAACCAGGTTCGCGCGTCGCGGCGCAGGGAACGGTCAGCGGGGTGTGACGGTGGAGGACGCGGACGGACCGGCGATCCCGTCGGTGACAGGCGCCGTGAGCAGGCCGGGCGTCGTCACCTCCGGTGCCGTCGACCAGCTGGTGAGCATGATCGGCGGGGGCGCCGCCAGTGGACGTATCAGCGGCGACATCGCGGCCGCACCGGCCACCATCGGCGCCGTGAGGGCGTGCGCGGGCTGGGAGGCCACCCCGGGCAGCAGAGGTGCGGACACCTCGGTCGGGGCCGCAGGCGTCTCCCCGAGCGTCCGTCCACCCTGGATCTGCGCGAGCATCGGGCCGGTCCCGCGGCGCCGCTGGCTCTCGGATGTCGTCGCCGTCCCCGCCCCCGGACGCGCCGGGGTCACGTTGCTTCCCGAGCCGCTCCGGGTCTCGGTGTCGCCCGGTGTGCCCGTGTTGACGCCGCCCAGCGCGATCGCCGCGAGGGACACCGCCCCGGCGGCCACGAAAGCGAACCGGCGCCCCCGCGAGGCCGCCGCCCGCTCGGCCTCGCTGCGGCCGACGTCGTGGATCCGGAAGCCACGCTGCGCGGAGGCGGGCAGGACGGACGCGTGCGCGGCCGTGGGGACGTACGCGAAGTCGAAGCGCTCCCCGCGCGGCATGCCGAAGACGCCTGCGCCGAAGCCCTCCCCTGCCGATGGCAGACCACCGTCGAGACCGCCTCCGCCGGGCAGCCCCTGGAGACGGGCCAGGAAGCTCTCCGAGGGCGGCGGCGGCGCGGCCTCCGCGAAGACGTTCTTCAGCCGGCGCTGGGCGTCGACCTCCGTCTTGCACTTCGGGCAGGTCGCCACGTGCGCCAGCACACGCTCACGCGTGTCATGACCCAGCTCTCCGTCCACCAGGGCGGCGAGTCGGTCTCCCAGGTGCTGCTCCGCGAGGCGCTCCTCGGCAGCCGTCGGACGTGTGCCACTCACGCGGACGCGCCTCCTCCCCCCAGAGCGGGCACGCGGGGCACGAAGGAGCGACGCTCGGCGCGCGCCTCCGGGGACCGGTGCGCCAGGGCCTTGCGCAGCTGGGAGCGGCCACGGTGGATCCGGGACCGGACCGTGCCGAGCTTGACGCCGAGGGTCGCGGCGATCTCCTCGTACGACAGTCCTTCGATGTCGCACAGGACGACCGCGGCGCGGAACTCGGGCGCGAGGGTGTCGAGGGCCTGCTGGACGTCCGCGTCGAAGTGCGCGTCGTTGAAGACCTGCTGCGGGGACGGCTCGCGGCTGGGCAGCCGCTCGGCCGCGTCCTCGCCGAGGGCGTCGAAGCGGATGCGCTGCTTGCGGCGGACCATGTCCAGGAAGAGGTTCGTGGTGATGCGGTGCAGCCAGCCCTCGAACGTCCCCGGCGAGTACGTCGACAGGGAGCGGAAGACACGGACGAAGACCTCCTGCGTGAGGTCCTCGGCGTCGTGCTGGTTACCGGTGAGGCGGTACGCCAGCCGGTAGACACGACCGCTGTGGGTGCTGACGATCTCCTCCCAGGTGGGCGGAGTCCACGCCTGCCCGTCCGCGTCGGTGGAGAACGTCGCGGTCCGGTCGTGGTCAGCGGCGTGGCTGGGGTCAGCAGCGGTGTCGTTCACGGATTTCGGCCTGCCCGCCGACCCGAGGAAGCGCCTCAGCACTCCTGTGCGGTCCACAGGCGCAGCCGCACCTCCCCTGTCAGCTCTGGTGGTGTCCAGTGGAGCCCCTACCATAGCCACCTCGCCCGTTAGCTCCCCATAAGCGGTTTTACGAGAAATTGATCTGTGCTGATACGGCTCATGCGGCTGCGTCAGCACTTGCTCGGCGCCCCGCCCGTCGTCGTGATCCAACCGTGTCCCCCGCCGTCGTCTCCCACCCCTCTAAACGCCCGGTCCCATCTGCGGGTTCCCGGCACCAACGGATACAGTCACGCCCAGGCAACCACGGGGACAGGAGAGGGTCATTACCGGCAACCGGCTGACGAGCTGGGCGTTCGCCGACGCCTTTGTCGCCGAGGACGACACGCTGCACTGGGCCCGCGACCGGGCCCGGGACGCAGGGCTGCGCTCGGTCTCGCCCGGCACGGGCGCCGCGCTGCGGTTGCTGGCCGCCTCCGTGGACGCCAAGGCGGTCGCCGAGATCGGCACCGGCACCGGAGTCTCCGGGATCCATCTGCTGCACGGCATGCGCGCGGACGGCGTGCTGACCACCGTCGACCCCGAGCCGGAGCACCAGCAGTTCGCCCGGCAGGCCTTCCGTGCCTGCGGGTTCGCCAGCAACCGGGCCCGGTTCATCCCCGGCCGCGCCCTGGAGGTGCTGCCCCGGCTGGCGGACGCCGGCTACGACCTCGTCTTCTGCGACGGTGACCGGCTGGAGGTGCTGGACTACCTCGCTGAATCGTTGCGCCTGCTGCGTCCCGGGGGTCTGGTGGTCTTCGAGGGCGTCTTCGCCAACGGGCGCACGGTGGACTCGGGCCCGCAGCCGACGGAGGTGCTACGGCTGCGCGAGCTGCTGCGCGCGGTGCGTGAGAGCCAGGAACTGGTGCCGTCGCTGCTGCCGGTGGGCGACGGGCTGCTGTGCGCGGTCAAGCGGTGAGCACAGTGCTCCCACCGGCGCAAACAGCGGCCCCGGCACCGGATGCGGTGCCGGGGCGGCTGAAAGGGTATGGTCGCCTGCGGGTCAGCCCACAACCTTCTTGAGGGCGTCGCCGAGCGCGTCGGCCTCGTCCGGGGTCAGCTCGACGACGAGCCGACCGCCGCCTTCGAGCGGAACGCGCATGACGATGCCCCGCCCCTCCTTGGTCACCTCGAGCGGGCCGTCACCCGTCCGCGGCTTCATGGCCGCCATGCTCGTTCCCCTTCCTGAAAACCAGCTCATCGTCAAGGCCGACGGCGCCCGCTGATGGGCACGCGCGGTCCGTGAAACAAGACACGCGACACCGGCATCGAACACATTGCTTCCCAGCCATTATCCCGCATCTCACGACCCGATGACCAACATCGGCCGGCATCGCTTGGGCAACGCGCGCGAGCAAAACCACTCAATTCGGCGATGTGGCTGCGATACTGCGCAGCCGCACGGACATCCGCCGACCGGAAACCGGGCCGAATTCTTTGACGCAGCTCACACGGACGCCGGGGGCCGTTCTCCGTGATCTCCGCCATGCTGTCCTCAGAAGGGACGTACCGACCGGTACGCCCGAGCCGCCGAACCGGAGGGGATACGCCATGGCCGACACCGTGCTCTACGAGGTGAACGACGGGCTCGCGACGATCACGCTGAACCGCCCCGAGGCGATGAACGCGCTGAACATCGAGACCAAGGTCGCCCTCCGTGACGCGGTGCAGTCCGCGGCGGCCGACGACGCCGTCCGGGCGGTGCTGCTGACCGCGGCCGGGGACCGGGCGTTCTGCGTGGGCCAGGACCTCAAGGAGCACATCGGGCTGCTGGCCGCCGACCGGGAGGAGGGCGACGGGCGGACGATGAGCACCGTGCGTGAGCATTACAACCCGATCGTGCGGGCGCTGACCGACATGGCCAAGCCCGTGGTCGCGGGCGTGAACGGGGTGGCCGCCGGCGCGGGCTTCGGCTTCGCGCTCGCCGCCGACTACCGGGTCGTGGCGGACACGGCGGCCTTCAACACCTCGTTCGCCGGCGTCGCGCTGACCGCCGACTCCGGTGTGTCCTGGACGCTGCCGCGCGTGGTGGGCCCTGCGCGCGCCACCGACCTGCTGCTCTTCCCGCGCAGCGTCAAGGCGCAGGAGGCGTACGAGCTGGGCATCGCGAACCGGGTCGTTCCGGCGGCTGAGCTGCGCGCGCAGGCCGGGCAGGTGGCCCGCCTGCTCGCCGAGGGGCCGACGGTCGCGTACGCGGCGCTCAAGGAGGCCGTGGCGTACGGCTTCGCCCACTCCCTGGCCGAGACGCTGGAGAAGGAGGACGAGCTGCAGGCGCGGGCGGGCGCGTCGGAGGACCACAGGATCGCGGTCCAGGCGTTCGTGAACAAGGAGAAGCCGAAGTACCTGGGGCGCTGAGCCGGCCCGCCCCGGTCAGCCGACGCGGCGGGCGACGCAGTCCGCCAGGTGGTCGTCGACCAGGCCACACGCCTGCATCAGCGCGTACGCCGTCGTCGGCCCCACGAAGCGCAGGCCCCGCTTCTTGAGGTCCTTGGACAGGGCCGTCGACTCCGGCGTGACGGCGGGGACGTCGGCGAGGGTCTTGGGGACCGGGCGGGTGTCCGGGTCGGGGGCGTGCGACCAGATCAGCGCGTCCAGCTCGCCCGGCGCCCACTGCGCCAGCTCGCGGGCGTTGCCGAGGGTGGCGTCGATCTTCGCGCGGTTGCGGATGATGCGGACGTCGGCGAGGAGGCGTTCGCGGTCGTCGTCCGTGAAAGTGGCCACCTCTGCGATCTTGAAGTCGGCGAAGGCGGCGCGGAAGCCGGGGCGGCGGCGCAGGATGGTGATCCAGGACAGCCCGGACTGGAAGGCCTCCAGGGACAGCCGCTCGAACAGCGCGTCGTCACCGTGGACCGGGCGGCCCCACTCCTCGTCGTGGTACGTCACGTAGTCCGGCGTGGACAGGGCCCAGGGGCAGCGCCGCACGCCGTCCGGGCCGGCCAGGGCGGTCCCGTCGCTCATCGCGGGCCCTCTTCCCGCCCGGGCTTGTCCATGGGGACATGGGCCGCGGCACGGGCGCCGGCCAGGGCGGACTCCAGGTCGGCGATCCGGGCGTCCCGCTCCGCGAGCTCCGCGGCGACGCGGTTCAGGGCGTCGTCGACGTCGGCCATGCGGTAGCCACGGACGGCGAGGGGGAAACGCAGGGCGTCGATGTCGGTGCGGCCGAGCGGGCGGTCCAGGGGCAGCGGGTCCTGGAGCCGTTCGGGCGCGGCCTCCGGGAGCGGGCCGTGCTCACCGCCGCCGACCACCGCGAGGGTCACCGCGGCGACCACGACGGCGAGGGCGACGACCAGGAACAAGAACATAACCATCGCTGAGGTCCCCACGCGGAGTGTGGCGGCGTACCCGAGGCGTACGCCGACGTCGGATGTGTCAGGGTCCGATCGTGCCATGCGAGTCTGACAGTTAGGGTCACAGGCGGTCGCACAGGGCCAGGACCAGGACGAACGAGGAGAGGTCACACGGGATGCTCAGGCTGGGCAGGCGGGAGTTCGACCCGCGCGAGCCGGTGATCATGGCCATCGTGAACCGGACCCCGGACTCCTTCTACGACCAGGGGGCCACCTTCCGCGACGAGCCGGCGCTCGCCCGGGTGGAGCAGGCGGTGGCGGAGGGGGCCGCGATCATCGACATCGGCGGGGTCAAGGCGGGGCCCGGCGAGGAGGTCACCGCGCGGGAGGAGGCACGCCGGACGGTCGGGTTCGTGGCCGAGGTGCGGCGGCGGTTCCCGGACGTGATCATCAGTGTGGACACCTGGCGGCACGACGTCGGTGAGGCCGTGTGCGAGGCCGGGGCCGACCTGCTGAACGACGCGTGGGGCGGGGTGGATCCGCGACTCGCGGAGGTCGCCGCGCGGTACGGGGTGGGGCTCGTGTGCACGCACGCCGGTGGGGCGCAGCCACGTACGCGGCCGCACCGGGTCACGTACGACGACGTCATGGCGGACATCCTGCGCGTCACGCTCGGGCTGGCCGAGCGGGCGGTGTCCCTGGGGGTGCCCCGGGAGTCGGTGCTGATCGATCCCGGGCACGACTTCGGGAAGAACACGCGGCACAGCCTGGAGGCGACGCGGCGGCTCGGGGAGATGGTCGGGACCGGCTGGCCTGTGCTGGTGTCGCTGTCCAACAAGGACTTCGTCGGGGAGAGCCTGGACAAGCCGGTGAAGGAGCGGGTCATCGGGACGCTGGCCACGACGGCGGTGTCCGCGTGGCTGGGGGCGCAGGTGTACCGGGTGCATGAGGTGGCGGAGACCCGGCAGGTGCTGCAGATGGTCTCGGCGATCGCGGGGTGGAGTGACCCGGCGGTGGCACGGCGCGGGCTGGCCTGACGCACTCACCCGCCGGCACGGCCGGCCCGGCGTGGGGTCCGGGGGCGCCTGCCCCGGAGCGCCGCCCACGCCGGTCGGCCGGCAACGGCCCCGTCTAGCGGCCCGCCTCCTTGGACACCAGTGCCACCGCCTCGTCCACGTCGTCCGTGACGTGGAACAGCTGGAGGTCCTTCTCCACCGCCTTGCCCTGGGCCACCACGGTGTGGCGGAGCCAGTCGACCAGGCCGCCCCAGTAGTCGGTGCCGAACAGGACGATGGGGAAGCGGGTGACCTTCTGGGTCTGGACCAGCGTCAGGGCCTCGAAGAGCTCGTCCAGGGTGCCCATGCCGCCGGGCAGGACCACGAAGCCCTGCGCGTACTTGACGAACATCATCTTGCGGACGAAGAAGTACCGGAAGTTCAGTCCGATGTCGACATAGGGGTTCAGACCCTGTTCGAACGGCAGCTCGATACCGAGGCCGACCGAGATGCCGCCCGCCTCGACCGCGCCCTTGTTGGCCGACTCCATCGCCCCGGGACCGCCGCCGGTGATGACCGCGAAGCCCGCCTCCACGAGACCGCGGCCGAGACGCACGCCGATGTCGTACTCGGCGGACTCCACCGGAGTGCGGGCGGAGCCGAACACGCTGATCGCGGGCGGGAGTTCGGCGAGGGTGCCGAAGCCCTCGATGAACTCCGACTGGATGCGAAGGACGCGCCAAGGGTCGGTGTGGACCCAGTCCGAGGGGCCGCCCGCGTCCAGCAGGCGCTGGTCCGTCGTGCTCGCCGTCACCTGGCTCCGCCGCCGGAGGACCGGGCCGAGTCGCTGCTCCTCCGGCGGCTGCCGCTTTCCCTCAGGATTGCCGGTGACCATGTGCGCTCCCTCCGCTTGCGGGGTGTTTCCACCTCAGCGTAGATCCACGCCGGTTACGGAGGGGGGACATGTGAATGTCCGCAACGAAGCGCCCGCGCGGAGAGCCCCTCGCGCCCCGCGCGCGTGTCACGCCGTGAGCCAGGCCCGCAGCCGCTCCTCACCCGCGAGGATCTTCGCCGTCTCCACCCGCTCGTCCCGCTTGTGGGCCAAGTGCGGGTTGCCGGGGCCGTAGTTGACCGCCGGGACGCCCAGGGCGCTGAAGCGGGAGACGTCCGTCCAGCCGTACTTGGGCTGCGGGGTGCCGCCCACCGCCTCGATGAAGGCCGCGGCGGCCGGGTGCGACAGGCCGGGCAGCGCGGCCCCGCTGTGGTCGTCCACCACGAAGTCGGTCACACCGCAGTCGGCGAAGACCTCACGGACATGGGCGATCGCCTCCTCCTCCGTACGGTCGGGGGCATAGCGGAAGTTGACCGTCACCACGCACTCGTCGGGGATGACGTTTCCCGCCACACCGCCCGTGATGCCCACCGCGTTCAGCCCCTCGCGGTACTCCAGCCCGTCGATCACCGGGTAGCGGGGCTGGTAGGAGGCGAGCCGGGCCAGGATCGGGGCGGCACCGTGGATCGCGTTGGCGCCCATCCAGCCGCGCGCCGAGTGGGCGCGCTCGCCCTTCGTCTTCAGCAGGACGCGCAGGGTGCCCTGGCAGCCGCCCTCGACCTGGCCGTCGGACGGCTCCAGCAGCACCGCGAAGTCGCCCTCCAGCCACTCGGGGTGCGCCTCGGCGATGTGCTTGAGGCCGTTGAGGTCGGCGGCGACCTCCTCGTTGTCGTAGAAGACGAAGGTCAGGTCGCGGCTGGGGGCCGGGACCGTGGCCGCGATGCGCAGCTGCACCGCGACGCCCGCCTTCATGTCGCAGGTGCCGCACCCCCACAGCACGCCGTCCTCGTCCAGCCGGGACGGCACGTTGCCGGCGATCGGCACCGTGTCGATGTGCCCGGCGAGGATCACCCGCTGCGGCCGGCCCAGGTCCGTGCGGGCCACGACGTTGTTGCCGTACCTGGCGACCGTGAGGTGCGGCAGGGCGCGCAGGGCGTTCTCGATCGCGTCCGCGAGGGGCTTCTCGCTGCCGCTCTCCGACGGGAAGTCGACGAGCTGGGCGGTGAGCCGGGCGGCGTCCAGGGTGAGGTCAAGCGGGGAGTCGGCCATGAGCCGACCCTAGCGCTCCCGACCTGGGAGTACTTTCCGCACCTGGCACCAGTCACTCCGTACTCTCCAGTACCTTGTTACGCGTGCCAGAGCCGTCCCCTTCTCTCAAGCGTCGCGGCCGCCTCCTCCGTGCCGGGGCGGCCTTCGTGGTGCTCCTCGCCGTCGCGGGCTATCTCGCGGTGCAGTACATCACCGGGGGCACCGGCGGCCCGGGATGCGAGGTCGTCTCCGCCGACGACGACGGGGCGACCTACGAGTTCAGCCCCGAGCAGGCCGTCAACGCCGCGACCATCACCGCCGTCGGCACCGCCCGCGGCCTGCCCGAACGGGCCGTCACCATCGCCCTCGCGACCGCCCTGCAGGAGTCCGCGCTGCGCAACATCAGCCACGGCGACCGCGACTCGCTGGGCCTGTTCCAGCAGCGGCCCTCGATGGGCTGGGGCACCGAGGAACAGATCATGGACCCGATCTACTCGGCCGGCATGTTCTACGACCATCTGGTCAAGGTCCCGGGCTACACCCGGCTGCCGCTCACCGTGGCCGCCCAGCGCGTGCAGCGCAGCGGCTTCCCGCAGGCGTACGCCAAGCACGAGCCGGACGCCACCCTGCTCGCCGCGGCCCTCACCGGTCGCGCGGCGGCCACGCTGACCTGCGAGGGCCGGCCCGGGGCCACCCCGACCGCCGGTCCGGACGCGGTGCGCTCAGCGCTCGTACGCGACTTCGGCCGGGACGCCGTGCAGCAGGCCGGCGCCGAGGTCGGTGCCGCCACGCCGACGCCCACACCGACCCTGGTCACCGAGACCAGCGGGCGGACGGTGACCGTGCCGGTCGCCGGGGACACGGGCGGACGCAGCAGCGAGGAGCGCGGCTGGCAGTACGCGCACTGGGCCGTGGCCAACGCCTCGGAGCTGCACATCGAACGCGTCTCGTACGGCGGCCGGGAGTGGGTCGCGGGGCACACCGACAGCCGGTGGCACGCCGCGACGGGGGACGCGAAGAATGCGGACCGGGCGGACGCCCCCGCGGACGCCGTCCGAATTGTCACTGCGCAGTAGTACGAACGATCACTCCGACGGGTCACGTGCGTCCACTCGGGGCGACGGGGTGCTCAGGTTTTCGCGAACTCACTCCCGTAGCCGCCAAATCCCTTGCGAGCGCGGGGCCGTAAGGATTCGGCAGACTTTCGGACCGGGTCTTCTTTGCCCGTTTTTATCCGCAGCCGATAATGCGACGCATTGCCAACTCTTTACATTGGCGTGCCGCAACCTTCGCGGGCTTCGAGCGGTAGTCACTGCGTCCGAGCCCGGAGAGCGAGACCGAAGGACGCGACCGAGATCGCGGGGTCAGCTTCCAGGCACGGCTGGACACTTCACCGTTCTCTCCCGTCGAAGGAGCATCATGTCCCTCCCCCTGACCCGCCGGATCGCCCGTGCCGCGCTGCTCGTCGCAGCGGGAGCGGCTGCCGGGGTCGGTGCGGCCGGCTCCGCCAGCGCGGCCCCCGAACTGCCCGCCACCGGAAACCTGGGCGGCCTGACCGCCCTGGACACGGCGAACGTCGGCAACACCGTCGACAGCGCGGCGCAGAGCGTCACCGGTACCGCCGGCGACACCGGCAGCAAGGCGGTCAAGAAGGCGGTGCCGGCCGCGGGCAAGACCGGTGGCCAGGTCGCGAAGAAGGCGACGCCGGTGGTCCAGAAGGTCGCGGGTGACACCGCCGGCGCCGCCGGTGCCGTCGTGGGTGACGCCGCGTCAGCCGCGACCACGGGCGGACTCGCCACGGACGGACTGACCAGGGGCGGGCTGCCGACGACGTCGCTGCCCACCAAGGGGCTGCCGATCGGCTGAGCGCCGGGCGCCTGAGCGGAGGGGTCCAGGGAGTTCCCTGGACCCCTCCGCCGCGTTCACGCGAGGCGCTTGACCGCCGCCGCCACCCGCTCGTCCGACGCCGTCAGGGCCACGCGTACGAACTTCTCGCCGGCCGGGCCGTAGAAATCGCCCGGCGCGACCAGGATGCCCAGGTCGGCGAGGTGGGCGACCGTGGTCCAGCAGGACTCGTCCCGGCTCGCCCACAGGTACAGGCTCGCCTCGCTGTGCTCGATACGGAAGCCGTGGGCCAGCAGGGCCTCGCGCAGGGCCGTGCGGCGGGCCGCGTAGCGCTCGCGCTGCTCGCGGACGTGGGTGTCGTCGCCCAGCGCGGCCACGACGGCGGCCTGGGTCGGCGCGGACGTCATCATGCCGCCGTGCTTGCGGATCTCCAGGAGCGGGCCCAGGACCGCCGGGTCACCGGCGAGGAAGGCGGCCCGGTAGCCGGCGAGGTTGGAGCGCTTGGAGAGCGAGTGCACCGAGACGATGCCCTCGTACGAGCCGCCGTTGACCTCGGGGTGCAGGACCGAGACCGGGTCGGCCTCCCAGCCGAGCTCGATGTAGCACTCGTCCGAGAAGACCAGCACGCCGTGCTCGCGGGCCCAGGCGACGATCCGGGTCAGCTCCTGCTGGGACAGCACCCTGCCCGTCGGGTTGGACGGCGAGTTCAGCCACAGGAGCTTCAGGCCCGCCGGGTCGAGGTCCGCCGGGTCGTCGTACACCTCGTACTGCGCGCGGGCCAGGCGCGCGCCCACTTCGTACGTCGGGTAGGCCAGGCGCGGATAGGCGACCCGGTCGCCGGGGCCGAGGCCCAGCTGGGTGGGGAGCCAGGCGACGAGTTCCTTGGAGCCGACGACCGGCAGGACGTGATGGTGGGTGACGTCCCGGGCGCCGAGGCGGCGGCGCACCCAGCCGGTGATCGCGTCACGCAGTTCGGGGGTGCCCCAGACCGTCGGGTAGCCCGGTGAGTCGGCGGCGGCGACCAGCGCCTCCTGGATCAGCTCGGGGACCGGGTCGACCGGGGTGCCGACGGAGAGGTCCACGATGCCGTCCGGGTGCGCGGCGGCCGTCTGCTTGTACGGCGCGAGCTTGTCCCAGGGAAACGTGGGCAGGCGGTCGGTGACTGCGGACACGGTGTGTGGCTCACTTTCTGGTACGGCAAACGCCTCGGTCCCGTGCGGCGCCGATCGGGGTGATCAGGCCGTACGGGACCGAGGCGGCGCGCTTCGGGCCGCTTAGGGGGTCACTCGCCCTGTGGCGGCAGCGCGGCGATGAAGGGGTGATCCCGCTCGATCAGGCCGAGCTTGCTCGCGCCACCGGGCGAGCCGAGCTCGTCGAAGAACTCGACGTTCGCCTTGTAGTAGTCCTTCCACTCCTCCGGAGTGTCGTCCTCGTAGAAGATCGCCTCGACCGGGCAGACCGGCTCACAGGCGCCGCAGTCGACGCATTCGTCCGGGTGGATGTACAAGGACCGCTGGCCCTCGTAGATGCAGTCGACCGGGCACTCCTCGATGCACGCCTTGTCCTTGACGTCGACACAAGGCTGCGCGATGACGTAGGTCACGCTGTCGTTCCTCCTCGATAGGGCGCTGGCGGGCCTCCTCAGGCTCCGCCGCCTGGCGCGCGGGAGCGCGGCGTCGTCGATGCCCGCCCCTAGTATCTCCGTTCTTGGGCACGATCCGAACAGGAGGGGTGGACAGACCTGTGGAAATATCGTCGGCAGGACGCCTCGTAGTCCGTATCACCACTGCTGACGTGGGCAAACGAGTCTCCGTACGGCGGTTGGGGGACCCTGGCGTCACGGAGCAGAAATTCACCGACACGGTGGGTGTTCTCACATCCTGGGACGACGGTGTGCTCGTGATCACACAGCGGGACGGCGAACGCGTCAGGATCGAGGAGTCCTCGCTGGTCGCGGGAAAGGTCGTGCCCGCGGCACCGGCCCGGCGACGGGGACCCGCCGCCTCCTACGAGGAGCTGGCGCGGGTCGCCGCGCGGGGCTGGCGTCCGCTGGAGAGCGAGCGGCTCGGCGAGTGGGAGCTGCGGGCGGCGGCCGAGGACGTGCCGTCGGAAGGGCGTCAGCCGGGGGCGGTCGCACGGCGACGGGCGGGCTTCACGCGGCGCGCCAACTCCGTGCTGCCGCTGGGTGACCCGGGCGTGTCCCTCGACGACGCGCTGAGCACGGTACGGCGCTGGTACGGCGGCCGGGGCCTGCCCGCCTACCTCCAGGCCGCCACCGGCGCCGAGGGCACGCAGGAGCTGCTGTGCGCGGAGCTGGAGCGGCGCGGGTGGGTGCGGGAGGTGTCCGCCGAGCTGTGGACCGGCTGGCTCGCGCCGGTCGCCGACCGGGCCGAGGGCGCGGGTGTCGTGCTCTCCCGGGAGGCGGACGCCGGGTGGCTGGCGCGGTACCAGCGCAAGGGCGTGACCGAGGTGGCGCTGCGGGTGCTGGGGAGCGGGGAGTCGGTGTGGTTCGCGAGCATTCCCGGTGCGGGTGATGTGCCCGCCGCGATCGGACGGTGCGTCGTGGACGGGAGGTGGGCCGGATTCGCCGCCGTCGAGGTGGATCCGGCGCTGCGGCGGCAGGGGCTGGCGGGCGAGGTGATGGCCGCGCTGGCCCGGCGGGCGCTGGACGAGGGGGCGTCGGCGGCATGGCTCCAGGTGGAGACTGACAATGCCGGTGCACGGGCTCTGTATGCCGGACTGGGCTTCGGCGCGCATCACACGTACCACCACTTCCGGGAGCCGGAGGGCCGATAGCCATGCGTCCACCCTTCCCACCACCGCCGGAGCGGACCGCCGAGCTGCGCCGGCGGTTCGCCGAGGAGGCGCGTGCCGAGCGGCCCGATCTGGCGACGCTGTGTCTGCTCGTGGCGGCGCAGGCCGACGGCACCCTGGACGAGGGCGGTATCGACGCGGCGCAGGTCGAGCTGGACCGGCTCGCCGGGCAGTTGCCCTACCGGCCGGGCGGGGCGCGGGCGTGGGCCGGGGCGGTGCGGGAGCTGCTGGGTGAGCGGTGCGGGTTCCGCGGCTGCGCCGCGGACTACGAGCGGCTGGAGTCGTCGCTGCTGCACAGCGTGCTGACCCGGCGGCGCGGGTTGCCGATCCTGCTGTCGGTGGTGTGGCTGGAGGTGGCCCGGCGGGCGGGCGCTCCGGTGTACGGCGTGGCGCTGCCAGGGCACTTCGTCGTCGGGTTCGGGGAGACGTCGGAGGCCGGCGCCGGGGAGGTGCTCGCCGACCCGTTCGACGGCGGGCGGTTGCTGAGCGGCAACGACGCGGAGTTGCTGGTGGTGGGGGCCACGGGGGCGCCGCTTGATCCCTCGATGCTGGTGCCCGCGGATCCGCTGGAGGTCGTGCTGCGGATCCTGAACAACATCCGGGCGTGGGCCGCGGCGCGGGCCGAGCGGTCGGATGTGGCGCTGTGGGCGGTGGAGCTCTCGCTGCTGCTCCCCTCGCATCCGGCCCGGCTGCGGTACGAGCGGGCGCAGGTGCTGGTGCGGCGGGGGGACTTCATGGGCGGGGCCGCGGAGCTGGACGCGTACGCGGAGGTGGTGGGGGCCGTGGACGAGGGTGCGGCGGAGAAGGTGCGGGGGGAGGCGCGGGCGGCTCGGGCGTTGCTGAACTAGTCGCCGGGCGCGGGTGCGGGTGCGTGGTGGCTGGGCGCGCAGTTCCCCGCGCCCCTGAAGGGCGCCGTGCGGCCGGCATCGGTGGTTCGCCGCGTCCCTCAGGACGCTGCACCCACCGGGCCCCGGGCACCCGGGGGGTTCCGGGTGCCCTTGGGGTGGCGTCAGCTCGGATCTGTTTCGATCGTCGCCACGCGGTTCGTCGTGCTCTTCAAGGCCGGGCGCAGGGCGCCGATCACGTCCTGGACGGTGACCGGGGTCTTCTGGCCGGTGCCCCGGGTGATGAGGACGCCGTCGAAGGTCTTGCCGTAGAGCTCCTGCAGGGCGGCCTCGTCATAGGTGTCGACGAGCTTGCCGTCGACGGCCTGGACGCGGAGGAACTTCCACAGGGACTTCTCCGGGCTGAAGGCGATCGAGTGGGCCGGGTCGGTCTGGACGGTGACGATGCCGGACATCGCCGGCTCGGCGAACTCCTTCATCATCCGGTCGACCTCCGCGTCGGGCACCGTCGGCTGCTTGGTGGTGGTCGGCACCGTCACCGGCGTGGCCGTGCCGGTCTCCACCTGGCTGCGGTAGGCGTCCTCGACGGCCTCGGTGGCCTGGTCGACGGCGATGCCCTTGCCCGCCTTGCCGTAGACGGCGACCGCCTTGCCGGACTCGAACTTGATCGTGCCGTCGCCGGCGCTGCCCGCGCCGCCCGCCACGGTCTCCAGGGCGGAGTGCAGCTTCTCCTCGTCGACCGGCATGACCGGCTCGACGACCCGCTCCTGGCCGAACAGCGAGCCGATCACGGAGACGGGGTTGTAGTCGCTGGTGGCGGCGGCGTCGACCGTGGCGTCGGTGTCGAACTGGAGGCCCGACTGGTCCGGCCGGAGCGAGAGGGTCTCGCCGTCGACGGACAGCTTCACCGGGTTGTCGACACGGTCCCCGAGGGCCTCGTCGAGCTTCTTGACGGCGTCGTCTCGGGTGCCGCCGCCGATGTCCACGCCGAGCACGGTGGTGCCCTTGGGCACGTCGGAGTGGTTCATCAGCAGACCGGCACCGTAGGCCACTCCGGCGACGGCGATCACGCCGCCACCGAGCAGCACCAGCTTGTTGCGGCCCTTCTTTTTCTTCTTGGGCGCGGCGGGCGCGCTCTGCTGCGCCGGCTCGGGCCGCTTCGGCGGGGTGTGCGCCACCGCCCCGCCGGCCGGGTTGCCCGGCCCGAACGGCGTGCTCCGGTCGGCGGGCGGCACGACCGGGATGCCGCTGGTGAGGGTGTCCCCGGAGACATGGTCCACGGGCACGCCGAAGGGGCTGCCGGGAGGCGGCTCGGGGGCCTGCTGCTGCGGGGTGAGGATCGCGGTGTCGTCGCTCAGACCGCCGCCGGCGCCGGGGTGCGGGGCCGTGCCGGGAGCACCCGTTCCGTTCGGCAGGCCGAGGGGGCTGTCGCCGGTGACCGGGCCGCCGGTCGGCCCTGCGGGCGCCTGCGGGCCTGCGTAGCCGCCCGGGCCGGGCCGGCCGTTGGGGGTGGGGCCCTGACCGCCGTAGGGGCTCTGCGCGCCGTAGGGGTCCTGCCCGTTGGGCGTGCCCTGGCCGCTGCGCTGACCGTTCTGCCCGGGTTCCGTGAAGTACGGCAGGTCGTCGCGGCGCGGTTCGCCCGGGCGGGAGCCGTTGCCGTTGCCCTGCGGGCCGGCCGCGAGGGCCTCGGTGACGTCGAAGGAGCCGGTGCCGCCGCCATGGCCCGGGGCCACCGGGCCGCCGGTCGCGCCGGGCAGGCCCGTGCCCTGTGTGCCGCCGGGCCGGGCGCCGCCCGGCAGGTTCATGGAGCCGACGACACCGCCGGGCCGAGCGGCACCCGGGGCGGCCGGAGTGGCCGGAGCACCCGGGGCGGCCGAACCGCCGGACGGAGCCGGTCCGTTGCCGGCGCCGCCGCCCTGACCGGCCTTGCCCGGCGCGGACTTGCGGGGCGCGAACCAGTCGCTGGTCTTCTCCTCGCCGGGCCCGGGCTGCTGCTGCTCGGCGGGAGCCTCGACCGTGCCCGGGGAGGCGGCCTCGCCCGGCGCCGCCGCCTCGGTGTCGCCGCTGTCGGTGTTGTCGGAGTCGGCGACGGGCTTGCGTACGACGACCGGCGGAATGGGTCGCGATCCGGGGATGTTGATCCGGATCCGGGTCGTCAGCGTGGTCTCGGTCTTTCGGTCCTCGGACCCTGCGCCCGAACGGCCCGTGTTCGCACCGTTGTCGGAAGCCGTGGGGGTGCCGTAGGGCGGCGTGCCCGAGGGGTATGCGGTACCCCCGTGCCCGTTGGGCCCGGAGGACGGAGTGTCAGTTTCACGACTCAAGGCAGGTTCTCCCGGTTGGCTCCACCGCCCGTTACGACCTCAGATACGCGGGCAGCTCGGCGGCGGCTCCACCATACTGGCCACTTCGCGCGGGTATCCCGCGACCACTGGGGAAACCCACACGGGACTCGCACGGGGCAGGACGGCGAACCGGTACGTCATTCGCCAAGTCGGACCTACCGGCCGCCCGGCCGCCGGACCGGTGCGAGGGTGGCGCAGATCACAGCCACGGCCATGCCGCCGAGCAGGTAGGCGTACGAGCCCACGCCCGCGGCGAAGAGGAAGTCCCCTTCGGGCCGGCTGGCGGTGAGCAGGATGACGGAGAGCAGCCAGCCGGCCACGCCCGCCACGGCTCCGGCCCGGCCGCCGGTCGCCCACGCCCCGCCGAGGAACGTCCCCGCCGCACCCGCCAGCGCCAGCAGCAGTCCGCCCGGGAACCAGGCGGCCTGCACCAGCGACCCGGCGCCGCCGACCGCCAGGCCGAGCACGAACAGGCCGGCGTAGGCCGCGGTCCGCCCGGCGGAGGGACGCCGCAGCGGCTGCGAAATCATGGAGTGCCGGTCGCTCATGACGCCACCTCGATCCCGGCGAAGAGGTCCGTCTCCCGCCCCGTCCCGACTCGCTCGCCGCGCACCAACTCGTAGTACTCGGTGCCGAACAGCGGCTGCGCGAGTGCGTTGGACAGCGCGAAGTACGGTTCGGCGACCTCGATCTGCGTGGCGTGCGCGGCCATCGCGGCGGCCTTGGCGGCGGCGTGGGCGGTGCCGTCGATCTCGGTGGTGATCCGCTCGTCGCCGACCACGCCGGGTACGTCGTCGATCACCGCGCTCCTGGTGAAGGCCAGGCCGGGCAGCGCCTCCTGGAGGCGGGCGAAGGCGTCCTCGGCGACCGTGCGCGGGACGCGGTTCCAGTAGACCTTGGCGATGCCGATGCCGGCCTCGGCGGCGAGTTCGGCGGCGCGCATGGCGATGCGGTGGGCCTGGATGTGGTCGGGGTGGCCGTAGCCGCCGTCGGGGTCGTAGGTGACGAGGACCTGGGGCCGCACCTCGCGGATCACCTCGACGAGCTGGGCGGCGGCCTCGTCGACGTCCGCCTGCCACAGGCAACTCGGGTCGTCGTTGTCGGGCAGGCCCATCATCCCGGAGTCCTGGTAGCGGCCGGGTGCGCCGAGCAGCCGGAAGTCCTCGACGCCGAGTTCACGCATGGCGGCGGTGAGCTCGCCCAGGCGGTGCTTGCCGAGGGCGGCGCCGGTGAGGTGCGCGAGTTCGGGCGGGATGACCTCGCCACGCTCACCGAGGGTGCAGGTGACCAGGGTCACATGGGCACCCTCGGCCGCATACCTGGCCATGGTCGCGCCGTTGTTGATCGACTCGTCGTCCGGGTGCGCGTGCACCAGGAGCAGACGCCGGGAGGGCCGTTCCGTCATGGCACCCACCCTACGAGCAGACCGGGCGGCTCAGAACTTGATGCTGCCGATCATCCCCGCGATGTTCGTGGTCAGCTCGCTGATCGTGGGCGCCACGGTGGACGAGGCGAGGTAGAAGCCCAGCAGCATGCACACCACGGCATGACCGGCCTTCAGCCCCGACTTCTTGATCAGCAGGAAGACGATGATCGCCAGCAGCACCACCGCCGAAATCGAGAGTGCCACGGCGGCTCACCTCCAAGAACCCGGAATATGGGGAAAAAACAGAGCGAGGGAACTCGTAAATCCATACAGCGGCCAGCAGGTTCATACCCACGCAGCGCTAGTGATCATAACTATCCGTGCGCGCGCATCGAATGGCGCACGGCCGCACAAGGGGGCGCATGGCCAATATGGTCGGGGCATGACCACCGAGCCTGACTCCTTCCCCCGACGGCACGCCCGCACCCAGCGGTTCACGCTCGGCGCGCCGCGTTCGTTCACCGTGGCTCCCGACGGTTCTCGTGTCGTGTTCCTGCGCTCGCCATCCGGCACCGACCGGGCGAACGCCCTGTGGGTGCTGGACCTGGCGGACTCCGCCGAGCGCCCGGCGGCCGACCCGCGCGCCCTGCTGGGCGGGGCCGCGGAGGACCTCCCGCCCGAGGAGCGGGCGCGCCGCGAACGCAGCCGCGAGGGCGGCGCCGGCATCGTCGGCTACGCCACCGACACCGCCGTGGAGTTGGCGGCTTTCTCCTTGTCAGGGCGGCTCTTCACGGCCGAGCTGCGGGCCGGGACGGCGCGTGAACTCAGGGTTCCCGGACCGGTCGTCGACCCGCGGCCGTCCCCCGACGGGCGGCACATCGCGTACGTCACGCGGGGCGCCCTGCGAGTGGTCGGCGCCGAGGGCGAGGGTGACCGGGCGCTCGCGGAGCCGGACGCGGAGCCGGTTTCCTACGGTCTGGCCGAGTTCATCGCGGCCGAGGAAATGGGGCGTTCGCGAGGTTTCTGGTGGGCGCCGGAGTCCGACCGCCTGCTGGTGGCCCGGGTGGACGACGCGCCGGTGCGGCGGTGGTGGATCTCCGACCCGGCCCAGCCGGAACGTGATCCACAACACGTGCCCTATCCGGCTGCCGGGACGGAGAACGCGGACGTACGGCTGTTCGTGTTCGCCCTGGACGGGACGCGCACAGAGGTCGCCTGGGACCGGGCGCGCTATCCGTACCTGGCGCGAGTGCACTGGTCAGCGGCGGGCGCGCCGCTGATCCTGGTGCAGGCGCGTGACCAGCGCAGCCAGCTCTTCCTGGCCGTGGATGCGGACACGGGGGCGACCCGGATGGTGCACGCCGACGAAGATCCGATTTGGCTTGATCTTTTCCCTGGAGTGCCGTGCTGGTCCCCCTCGGGGCAGCTGGTGCGGATCGCCGACGAGGGCGGCGCGCGAGTGCTCGCCGTAGGTGAACGCCCGCTGACGGGACCGCAGTTGCACCTGCGTGCCGTGCTCGACGTCGGGGACGACGACGTGCTCGTCTCGGCGTCGGCCGGGGCGGAGGCGGCGGGTCCGGAGACCGGTGAGGTGCACGTCTATCGCGTCAACGAGCTGGGCGTCGAACGCCTCTCGCAGGATCCGGGCGTGCACGCTGCGGTGCGCTCCGGGGACGTGACCGTCCTGGTGTCGGCGACGCCGGACCGGCCGGGCGCCACGGTGCGGGTGCTGCGCGGGGGGAAGCAGGCGGCCACCGTCCCGTCGTACGCGGAGGATCCCGGTATGTCGCCGCGCGTGACGCTCACCGTGGGGGGCGCACGGAGGATTCCGTGCGCCGTGCTTATGCCGCAGGACTACCAGGGAGACACTTCCCTTCCGGTCCTCCTCGACCCCTACGGCGGCCCGCACGGCCCCCGTGTGGTTGCCGCGCACAACGCGCACCTGACCTCGCAGTGGTTCGCCGACCAGGGTTTCGCGGTCGTCGTGGCCGACGGGCGTGGCACGCCCGGCCGCTCCCCGGCCTGGGAGAAGGCGGTCCGGGACGACTTCACCGTCTCCCTCGACGACCAGATCGAGGCGCTCCAGGACCTCGCGAAGGCCTATCCGCTGGATCTCACCCGGGTGGCGATCCGCGGCTGGTCCTACGGCGGCTGGCTGGCCGCCCTGGCGGTGCTGCGACGGCCGGATGTCTTCCATGCGGGCATCGCCGGCGCGCCGGTGACGGACTGGCGGCTGTACGACACGCACTACACCGAGCGATACCTCGGCCATCCGGCCGAGGCCCCCCAGGCGTACGCGAAGAGCTCGCTGGTCACCGACGACGGGCTGTCCGCCCCGGCCGAGCCGCACCGCCCGCTGATGATCGTGCACGGCCTGGCCGACGACAACGTGGTGGTCGCCCACGCGCTGCGGCTGTCCTCCGCCCTGCTCGCCGCGGGCCGCCCCCACGAGGTGCTTCCGCTGTCCGGCGTGACCCACATGACGCCGCAGGAACAGGTCGCCGAGAACCTGCTGCTGCTTCAGGTGGACTTCCTGAAGAGGTCGCTCGGCCTGCCCCGGTGAACGGACGACGGGCCGGGGTGACATGGCGCACCCCGGCCCGTTCAACGGCACCCGCACGGCCGTACGTGAAGACAGTGACGCGTCCGTATATCGCAACCGGGTCGCCGGGGTTGCCTCCGTGTTACCCCGTCCCACCGGGTGCCACGACCTGTTTCTCCTCCGCGAAGTGGCAGGCAGAGGGGTGGGCGGCGGGCCCGCCGGTCACCCGGTACCCGGCGGGGACCGTCAGCGCCGGGACCTCCACGGCGCAGCGCTCCCGCGCTTTGAAGCAGCGGGTGCGGAACCGGCAGCCGGACGGGATGTTCGTCGGGGAGGGCACGTCACCCGCGAGGATGATCCGCTCGCGGTGCTCACGGGCCTCCGGGTCGGGCACGGGGACGGCGGAGAGCAGGGCCTGGGTGTAGGGGTGCGTCGGGTGGTCGTAGATCTCGGTGTCCCGGCCGGTCTCCACGATCCGGCCGAGGTACATCACCGCGACCCGGTCCGAGATGTGCCGGACGATGGACAGGTCGTGCGCGATGAAGACGTACGACAGGTCGAACTCGGCCTGCAGCCGCTCCATCAGGTTGACCACCTGCGCCTGCACGGACACGTCCAGGGCGGAGACCGGTTCGTCGGCGACGATGATCTCGGGACGCAGCGCCAGTCCCCGGGCGATACCGATGCGCTGGCGCTGGCCGCCGGAGAACTGGTGCGGATAGCGGTTGACGTACTCGGGGTTGAGCCCGACGACCTCCAGCAGCTCCTGGACACGCGCGCGCCGGTCGCCCTTCGGGGCCGCCTCGGGGTGGATCTCGTACGGCTCCCCGATGATGTCGCCCACTGTCATCCGGGGGTTGAGCGAGGTGTACGGGTCCTGGAACACCATCTGGATGTTGCGCCGGACGGCCTTCAGCGCCTTGCCGGACAGCCTGGTGATGTCCTCGCCCTTGTAGCGGATCTCCCCGGCCGTCGGCCGCTCCAGGTTCACCAGCATCTTCGCGACCGTCGACTTGCCGCAGCCGGACTCCCCGACGATGCCGAGGGTCTCGCCCCGGTCGAGCGTGAAGTCGACGCCGTCGACGGCCTTCACCGAGCCGACGTGCTTTCTGAAGAGGATGCCCGTGGTGAGCGGGTAGTGCTTGACGAGTCCGCTGACTTGGAGAATCGGCTCAGCCATGCAGACACTCCCTCCAGAAGTGGCAGGCACTCCCCCGCTCCGCGGACACCTCGTACAGCGGGGGAAGGTCCGTGCGGCACACGTCCCGGGCCATCGGGCAGCGCGGGTGGAAGGCGCAGCCCGGCGGGATGTTCAGCAGGCTCGGCGGCAGGCCCTTGATGGCGTAGAGCTCCTGGCCCTTGCGGTCCAGGCGCGGGATGGAGTCCAGAAGGCCACGTGTGTACGGGTGCGCCGGCGCCTTGTAGATGTCGTGCACCGGCGCCGACTCCACGATCCGGCCCGCGTACATCACCGCGATCCGGTCGGCCACGTCGGCGACCACGCCCAGGTCGTGGGTGATCAGGATCAGGCCCATGTCCAGCTCGCGCCGCAACTCCGCGAGCAGCTCCATGACCTGGGCCTGGACGGTGACGTCGAGGGCGGTGGTGGGCTCGTCGGCGATGATCAGGGCCGGTTCCAGGGCCAGCGCCATCGCGATCATGATGCGCTGGCGCATCCCTCCGGAGAACTGGTGCGGATACTGCCTCACCCGCTCCTTCGCGCCCGGGATGCGCACCCGGTCCATCAGCTCGACCGCCCTGGCCCGCGCGTCCTTCCTGGACATGCCCCGGTGCACGACGAACATCTCGCCGAGCTGGTCGCCCACCGTCAGCACGGGGTTGAGCGAGGACAGCGCGTCCTGGAAGATCATCGCGATCCCGGCGCCGCGCACCTTGCGCCGCTCCTCCTCCTTCAGCGTGAGCAGGTCCCGGCCCTGGAAGAGGACCTCGCCGCCGGTGATCCGCCCCGGCGGCATGTCGAGGATGCCCATCACGGCCTGCGCGGTGACGGACTTGCCCGAGCCCGACTCCCCGAGCACCGCGAGCGTCTCGCCCGCGTCCACGCTGTAGCTGACGCCGTTGACGGCCTTGGCGACCCCGTCCCGGGTCCGGAACTCCACGTGCAGATCACGTACGTCGAGCAGCATGCCGGCTCCTCACCTCAGCTTGGGGTCGAGGGCGTCGCGCACCGCGTCGCCGAGCATGATGAACGCCAGCACGGTGACCGCGAGCGCCCCGGAGGGCCAGAGCAGGGCGTGCGGGGCGTTGCGGATGTAGGGCGAGGCGGCGGAGATGTCGATGCCCCAGGAGACACTGGGCGGCTTCAGGCCGACGCCGAGGTACGACAAGGTGGCCTCCAGCGCGATGTAGGTGCCGAGCGCGATGGTCGCCACGACGATCACCGGTGCGACGGCGTTGGGCGCGATGTGCCGCAGCAGCAGCCGGGTGTGGGAGGCGCCGAGGGAACGGGCGGCCTGCACGTAGTCGTGCTGTTTGGCGGTGATGACCGCGCCCCGCGCGATCCGGGAGATCTGCGGCCAGCCGAGCAGCACCATGAACCCGATGACCGGCCAGATGGTGTTGCTGGTCACCACGGACAGCAGGACCAGGCCGCCGAGGACGACCGGGATGGCGAAGAAGACGTCGGTGAGCCGGGACAGGAGCGAGTCGCTGAGGCCACCGAAGAAGCCGGCGAGCCCCCCGAGGACACTCCCGAGGATCGCGACCCCGAGGGTGGCGCAGACGCCGACCGCGACGGACGTACGGGCGCCGTAGACCGTGCGGGTGTAGACGTTGCAGCCCTGTCCGTCGTAGCCGAAGGGGGCGCCGGGCTGGGATCCTTCCTGTGCCTTGGCGAGGTCGCAGCGCAAGGGGCTGCCGGAGGCGATCGCGGACGGCCACAGCGAGATGAAGACCAGGAAGAGGATCACCAGGGCCGACACCAGGAAGACCGGGTTGCGGCGCAGGTCGTGCCAGGCGTCGGACCACAGGGAGCGGGGCTTGCCGGAGGGGCCGCCGCCGTCCGGGCCGCCGGGCACGCGCTCCAGCGTCCGCGCCTCGTCGGCGGCGAGGTCCATCCCACCGCCCATGCCGGTGCCGGCGACGGCGCCCGTGGGTGCGCCGGTGTCCTGGGCGTCAGACATAGCGGATCCTCGGGTCGAGTACGGCGTAGAGGAGGTCGACGAGGAGGTTGGCGAGCAGGAAGACCAGGACCAGGACGGTCACGAAGCCGACGACGGTCTGGGTGTTCTGGCGCAGGATGCCCTGGTAGAGCTGGTAGCCGACGCCGTGGATGTTGAAGATGCGCTCGGTGACGATGGCGCCGCCCATCAGGGCGCCGATGTCGGTGCCGATGAAGGTGACCACGGGGATGAGGGAGTTGCGCATCAGGTGGTGGGTGATGACCCGGCGCCTGGGCAGGCCCTTGGCCACGGCGGTGCGGACGTAGTCGGAGCGGCGGTTCTCCGCGATGGAGGTGCGGGTCAGGCGGGTGACGTAGGCCAGGGAGACGGAGGCGAGCACCAGCCCGGGCAGGAGCAGTTCACCGAAGGGGGCCTCGGGGGAGACCGACGGCCGGATCCAGCCCCACTCGACGCCGAACAGCAGTTGCAGGAGCAGGCCGGTGACGAAGGTGGGGACGGAGATGACCACCAGCGTGGCCAGCAGGACGCCGGTGTCGACGGGGCGGCCGCGGCGCAGGCCGGTGACCACACCCAGGGTGATGCCGATGACGATCTCGAAGAGGATCGCCACGACGGTCAGCCGGATGGTGACGGGGAAGGCGCTGCCCATCAGCTCGGTGACCGGCTGGCCGTTGAAGGCGGTGCCGAAGTCTCCGGTGAAGACGTTGCCCATGTAGGTCAGGTATTGCTGCCAGACCGGCTTGTCGAGGCCGAATTCCTTCCTGAGCTGCGCGGCCGTCGCCGGGTCGCACTCGCGTTCGCCGCACAGGCCGGCGATCGGATCGCCCATCACATTGACCATCAGGAAGATCAGCAGAGTGGCCCCGAAGAAGACCGGGATCATCTGCAGCAGCCGCCGGACGACGTACCGTCCCATGGCGCCGCCTCAGCTGACCTTGATCTCGTCGTAGACCGGGACGGAGAACGGGTTGAGCTTCACGCCGGACAGCCGCTGCGAGTAGCCGGCGCTGCCGTTCTGGTACCAGAGCGGGATGGCGGCCATGTCGTCCCGGACGACCTCCTCGGCCTGCTGGAAGGTCTGCACCGCCTTGGCGGCGTCGGTCTCGGCGTTGGCCCGGTCGACCAGTTCGTCGAACTCCTCGTTGGACCACTTGCCGTCGTTGGAGGAGGCGTCGGTGTAGTAGAGCGGCTGGAGGAAGTTCTGGATCAGCGGGTAGTCCATCTGCCAGCCGGCGCGGAACGGGCCCGTCATCTCCTTGTCGGTGATCCGGCCACGGAAGTCGGCGAAGGTGCCGACCGGGTTGCTGACGCAGGCGCGGTCGTTGTCGAGGGCGTTGTTGATGGAGTTGCAGACGGCGTCCACCCACTGCTTGTGCGAGCCGGTGTCCGCGTTGACCGTGATCTTCACCTGGCCGCCCGGCAGCCCGCCGCCCTCCTCGATCAGTTTCCGGGCCGCGGCGGGGTCGTACTCGCACCACTCGCCGCACAGGCCCGCCTTGTAGCCGCCGTCCGCGCCGAGGACCGGTGAGGTCCAGTCGGTGGCCGGGGTGCGGGTCCTGCGGAAGATGGTCTCGGTGATCTGCTCGCGGTCGATCGCCCGGGACAGGCCCTTGCGGACCTTGTCCATGCCGGACTTGTTCCAGTTCTTGTCGTAGTAGGGGAAGGCGAGGGTCTGCAGGATGCCGGCCGGGGTGTTGAGGTAGCGGTCCCCGAGGTCCTGTTTGACGTTCTTCAGCTGCGCCGCGGGGACGTCGTCGACCAGGTCGAGATTGCCGGCCATGAGGTCGGTGTAGGCGGTGTTGTTGTCGGTGTACACCTTGAGGTCGACTCCGTCGTTCTGCGCCTTGTCGGGGCCCGGGTAGCCGTCCCAGGCGCGCAGCGACATCTGCGAGCCCTTGACGTACGCGTCGACGGCGTAGGGGCCGTTGCCGACGGGCCTGCTCAGCCACGCGTCGTGGTCGTCGAAGAAGGCCCGCGGCAACGGGGCGAAGGCGGCGTAGCCGAGGGTGTCGGGGAAGCTGGAGAACTTCTGGCGCAGCCGTACGGTGAAGGTGCGCTCACCGGTCACCTTCAGACCGGACAGGGTGTCGGCGCTCTGCTCGCCGCCGCCCTCGGGGTGCGTCTTGTCGTAGCCGTCGATGTAGCTGAAGAAATAGGCGTTGCGCTGGTTGTTCCTCAGGCTCGCGCCGTAGTTCCAGGCGTCGACGAAGGAGCGGGCGGTGACCTTCTCGCCGTTGCTGAAGGTCCAGCCGTCCTTGACGGTGACGGTGAAGTTCCGTGAGTCGGTGGTCTCGATGCTCTGGGCGAGCATGTCCTCGGCCTTGCCGCTCACCGGGTCGTACCTCTTCAGCCCGCGGAAGATCATGTCGAGGACCTTGCCGCCCTGCACCTCGTTGGTGTTGGCGGGTTCGAGCGGGTTCTGCGGGTCACCCCAGGAGGAGCTGAGCACCGCACCGCCGTCACCACTGCCACCGCCTCCGCCGCAGGCGGTGCCCACGAGGGCGAGCGCCGCCGCACACGCGGCCCATCGGGCGTGCCGTGCTCCACGCATGGGGTGCCTCCTCGGGATCGGCTGCCGCCAGCGCCGGGACGCTGACCCGTTGTCGACCAATATCCTGACCCGCTATCAGCCAATATCGACGCATACGTCAGGTAATGCACATGAGGGCGGCCCTTTGGGCTAGCGGGTGCGCACGGGTGGCGTGAGGCCGGCGCGCCCGGTGGTGCGGGTGGGGTGGCACGGGCCGGCCGGGAAGGCCGGCCGCAGCGCGGCTTCCGTTCTCCCGGCGTAAATCCCCGATTCCTGTACTGACCTGCCGTACAGCAGGCACACTGCCCGGATGGTTGATCGTTCCTTCGGTGATGCCTCCCTCGCCGGGCTGTACGACGCGCTGAATCCATGGGGTCCGGGTGACGACTTCTTCCTCGATCTGGTGATGTCCGCCGATTCCGTGCTCGAGTGGGCTGCGGTACCGGACGGCTGTTGCGGCGGGCCCGGCAGGCCGGGCACCAGGGGCGGCTGACCGGGCTCGACCCCGCCGCCGCCATGCTCGTACAGGGCCGCGAGGGGACCCGCGAGGTGGAGTGGGTGCTCGGGGACCTGCGCTGCACGGCGTGGCGGGAGGAGTTCGACCTGGTCGTGATGACCGGGCACGCGTTCCAGGAGCTGCTCGGCGACGAGGACCTGCGGCTCGCGCTCGCCGCGGTGCGCGAGGGCCTGCGGCCGGACGGGGAGTTCGTCTTCGACACCCGCAATCCGGCCGCCCGCGCCTGGGAGACCTGGACCCCGGAACGGGTCCGGGAGGTGCGCGGCCCGGACGGGGACCTGGTGCGGGTGTGGCACGAGGCGGCGACACCGGTCCGGGGCGAGCGGGTGTCGTTCACCGAGACCTTCGACGGCCCGCGCTGGGACATGCCGCGGATCAGCCACAGCACCGTCAGGTTCCTCGGCGTCAGCGCGCTGGACCGGTTCCTCGACGAGGCGGGGCTCGTCGTACGGCAGCGGTACGGAGACTGGTCCCGGCAGCCGTTCACGCCCTCCAGCCCGGAGATCATCAGCTGCGCCGGGCGGGCAGGCTAGGCACCGGCCCCCGTCTGCCGGACGGGGCCGACGACGCGACGAGGCCCCCGGGAACCGGAGCTCGGTTCCCGGGGGCCTCGTCGCGGTTTCAGTCCGTGTCCTGGGCCTCCTCCAGCGCCTTCAGCGCCGGGTCCAGGACGACGTCCTCGTCGCGGGCCTCCGTCGTCGGCTCCTCCGGGAAGTGGCAGGCCGTCAGGTGACCGTCGCGGTTGCCGGAGAGCTGCACCAGCGGCGGCTCCTCCGTGGCGCACTTGTCCTGCGCCTTCCAGCAGCGGGTACGGAAGCGGCAGCCGGACGGCGGGTGGATCGGCGACGGCACGTCGCCGGCGAGGCGGATGCGCTCGCGCTGCTCGGTCTCGTCGTCCATGGCCACCTCGGGCACGGCCGACAGCAGGGCGTGGGTGTAGGGGTGCCGCGGCCGGTTGTAGATCGAGTCCCGGTCGCCGACCTCGACCACCTTGCCGAGGTACATGACCGCCACGCGCTGCGAGAAGTGCCGCACGATGGCCAGGTCATGGGCGATGAACATGAAGGCGATGCCCAGCTCCTGCTGCACCTTCTGCAGCAGGTTCACCACCTGCGCCTGGATCGACACGTCGAGCGCGGAGACCGGCTCGTCGGCGACGATCAGCTTCGGGTTCAGGGCCAGCGCGCGGGCCACGCCGATGCGCTGGCGCTGGCCACCGGAGAACTCGTGCGGGAAGCGGTTGTAGTGCTCCGGGTTGAGGCCGACGAGCTCCAGCAGCTCACGGACCTTCTTCTCCCGGCCGCCCGCCGGGTTGATCCCGTTGACCTCCATCGGCGACTTGATGATCGTGCCGACGGTCTGCCGCGGGTTCAGCGAGGAGTACGGGTCCTGGAAGATCATCTGGATCTCGGACCGCACCGGCGCGAGCTGCCGCCGGGAGGCGTGCGTGATGTCCTGGCCCGCGTACGTGATCTGGCCGGACGTCGGCTCCAGGAGCCGGGTGATCAGCCGGCCGGTCGTCGACTTGCCGCAACCGGACTCGCCGACCAGGCCGACGCTCTCGCCGACGCCGACGGTCAGGTCGACGCCGTCGACGGCCTGCACCGCGCCGACCTTCCGTTTGATCGGAAAGCCGCCGTATATCGGGAAGTGTTTGGTCAGGCCCTTGACCTCGAGCAGCGTCTCGCTTCCGGTGCCCGTGGAGCCCTGCTGTGCGGGGAGGGTGAGGTTCTCGCTCATGATCTCGGTTCTCCCTAGCGCAGCCGGGGCTGGATCTCGTCGATGAAGATGGTCTGCTTCTGCTCGGCCGTCAGGTGGCACGCCGCGGCGCGGCCCTCGCCCAGCGGCGGCCGTGCGTCGGTGCAGAGGGTGCCCGACACCCGGTCCTTGAAGGCACAGCGCGGGTGGAAGGGGCAGCCCGACGGCGGGTTGAGCAGCGAGGGCGGGGAGCCCGGGATCGGCGTCAGCTCCTGCTGGATGTCGCCGTCCAGTCGCGGCATGGAGCTGAGCAGGCCCCAGGTGTACGGGTGCTTGGGAGTGCGCAGCACCTCCTTGACGCTGCCCCGCTCCACGGCCCGGCCCGCGTACATCACCAGCAGGTCGTCGGCCATCTGCGAGATGACCCCGAGGTCGTGGGTGATGAAGATGATCGCGGAGCCGAACTCCTGCTGGAGATCCTTGAGCAGGTCCAGGATCTGCGCCTGCACGGTCACGTCGAGCGCGGTGGTCGGCTCGTCGGCGATCAGCAGGTCGGGGTCGCACATCAGTGCCATGGCGATCATCGCGCGCTGGCGCATACCGCCGGAGAACTGGTGCGGGTAGTCGTCGAAGCGCACCTTGGGCTGCGGGATGCCGACCTTCTCCAGCATCTGGATCGCGCGGGCCTTGGCCTCCTTCTTGGAGGCCCCGGTGTGCTTCATGTACGGCTCGGACAGCTGCCGGCCCACCGTGTAGTACGGGGAGAGAGCGGTCAGCGGGTCCTGGAAGATCATCGCCATCTTGTTGCCGCGGAGCCGCTCCAGCTCCTTCTCACCGGCGGTGACGAGTTCCTTGCCGTCGAGGACGATCTCGCCGTCGACGGTGGTGGTCCGCGGGCTGTGCAGGCCCAGGATCGTCAGGTTGGTGACGGACTTGCCGGAGCCGGACTCGCCGACGATGCCCAGGGTCTTGCCGCGCTCGACATCGAAGGACAGTCCGTCGACCGCCTTGACGATGCCGTCCTCGGTGGAGAACTGCACCCGCAGGTCACGGACCGAGAGGAAGCTCTCAGGCCCGGTCGGGGCCGGGGCGTCCTCGGTCTTGGTCAGTGTGGTCACGGTGGTTCGTTCTTCCTAGGAGAGACGGACGCGCGGGTCGATCCAGGCGTACACGATGTCGACGAGGATGTTCAGGATCAGGATGACGAAGGCGCCGACCAGCATGACGCCCATCGTCAGCGGGAGGTCCTTGGTGACCGCGCCGTCGACCGCGAGGCGGCCGATGCCCTGGAGCGAGAAGGTCAGCTCGGTGACGACGCCGCCGCCGAGCAGGGAGCTGATGTCGATGCCGAGGACGGTGACGATCGGGATGAGCGAACCGCGCCAGGCGTAGCGGAAGAAGACGTACCGCTTCGGCATGCCCTTGGCGCGGGCCGTGCGGACGTGTTCCTCGGCGAGTTGCTCGATCAGTGAGGCGCGCGCCATACGGGTGTACTGCGCCGTGAAGATCGTGGCCATCACGGCCATCGGGATCCACAGGCCGGCCAGCCAGCCGAACGGATCCTCGGTGAACGGCACGTACTTGGGGTCCTCCACCCAGCCGGTGCTGTACACGAAGATCAGCAGCACGATCGGGCCGAGGAAGTAGATCTGCATCGAGCTGAGGACCATGGACGTGCCGGTGGCGATCTTGTCCGCCGCGGATCCCCGGCGGTAGGCGGCCAGCATGCCCGCGCCGATGCCGATGGTGAGGAAGACGACCATGGCGCCGACGGTCAGCGAGATGGTCAGCGGGAAGCGGTCCATGATCGTGTCCCAGACCAGGTCGCCCGAGTAGAACGACTGGCCGAGGCACGGGGCCGGGCAATGACCGTCGGGGAAGTCACGGCCGACGACGATGCCGGACATGAAGTCCCAGAACTGCGTGGTGACCGGCAGGTTGAGGCCGAGCGCGTGCCGGATGGCCTCGAGTCTCTCGGGCGAGCAGTCCCTGCCACAGGCCAGTGAGGCGTAGTCGGACGGCGCCGCGACGAAGAGGAAGAAGGTTGCGGCCCCGATGAGGAACAGGGTGACGACGGCACCGACCGTGCGCCGGATGATGAACTGAAGCATGGCGGGAAGGCTGCTCTCTGCGGAGACGGTGGGAGGTTTGCGTGGAACCGCGGGGGCGCGCTCCGCCTGGTGCGCACCCCCGCGATCAGCCGTAGAGAGTTACGACTTCAGGAACAGTCGGGTGACGTCGATGTAGCTGGACTCGGTGCTGTAGCGGGCACCGCCGATGTTCGAGCCGTAGAGCTGGAACTGCTTGGTGTACCACAGCGGAGCAGCCGGGTTGACCTTCTCGAGGATGTAGTGGTGCGCCTCGATCCAGGTCTTGGCGGCCTCGGTCGGCTCCTGGGTCAGAGCCTTCTTGATCAGCTCCTGGACCTTGGGGTCGTTGATGTGCGAGTAGTTCGGCGAACCCTCGGCGATCTGGTCACCGTCGTAGACCGGCGTCACGACCGTGGCCGGGGACGGCCAGTCCTGGCCCCAGCCGGAGATGTAGATGTCGTACGGGTTGTCGACCTTGCCGATCTGCTCGTAGTAGCTCGCGGAGTCGACCTCCTTGGCCACGATGTCGAAGCCGACCTTGGTCAGCGCGTCCTCGACGGCGACCTTGCGCTTCTGGCCCTGCTCGCTGTTGTTGTAGGCGAACACGAGCTTCTTCTCGGCGGCCGGGACGTCCTTCAGGAGCTCCTCGGCCTTCGCGAGGTTGCCCTGCGGCGTCTTCAGACGGCCGTACGGGTCGTAGTCCGCCTCGTAGCCCGGCAGGGTCGGGGCGAACAGGTTCGGGGCCACGTCGCCACCGTAGGCGCCGCCCTCACCGGCGATCAGCGACTTGGAGTTCACCGCGTAGGTGATGGCGTCGCGGACGGCCTTGTTCTTGACCCGGTCCAGGTTGAAGTTCAGCACCTGGACGTAGGGCTGGTAGCCCTTGATCGTGCGCTTGTTGACCGCCGGGTCGCCGACGACGTCCTGGATCTGGGTGGACTCGACGCCGCCGGTCAGCTGGATGGCGTTCTTGGAGACGCCCTGGTCGGAGATCAGGCGCTTGGTCTGGGTCGACTCGGTGACGCCGAACTGGAAGTCGAAGCCGTCGACGTACTGGTGCCGGACGGAGTCGGTCTTCGGGTCCCACTGGTCGTTCTTGACCAGCTTGAGGACCTTGCCGATCTTGTACTCGGCGATCTTGTACGGGCCGGTGGAGACCGGGGCCTTGTCGTACTTCTCCTTCGTGTCGGTCTTCTCCGGAACGATGGAGTAGCCCGGCATGGCCAGCGTCTGCGGGAGGTCCGGACGCGGCGTGTCGAAGTGGAAGACGATGGTCTTGTCGTCCGGGGTCTCCAGGACCGAGTCCGGCAGGTGCTTCTTGCCGTAACCGCCGTCCGGCAGCGCCTCGCGGTACTTCGGGCCGCTCAGCCAGGTCTGCAGGTACGTCGGGCCGTCGAAGATGAACTCCGCGTACTGGCGCTCGACGGTGTGGCGGACGTCGGCCGAGGTGATCTCGTTGCCGTTCTGGTCCTTGACGCCGTCCTTCAGCGTGAACGTCCAGGTCTTGCCGCCGTCGGTGGACTTGCCGGAGTCGGTGGCGAGGTCACCGACGACGGAGACACCGCCCTTGCCGTCCTCCTCGAAGTTGGTCAGCCCGCGGAAGAGCAGGTTGGCGACCTGGCCGGCGTCGGAGACGTAGATCTGGCTCGGGTCCAGGTGGGACAGGCCCGACTCCTGGTAGACGGTGATCGTGCCGCCGGGCTTGGCGCCGGGGACCTCTTCGGCCGGGCCGGCCGAGGCCGCCGCGTCGGCGTAGGTGACCGCCTTCGACTGGGTGGCGGCCTCCTTCTGGTCCTTCTTCGAGTCCTTGTTGGAGCTGGTGCCCTTGTTCTCGGAGCACCCGGTGAGCGCGAGGGAGCCGGCCGCGAGGGCGACGACTATGGCACGCGCTCTGCGCGAGGTGAGCGACTTCATAGCGGTGTATGCACCTACCTGTCGGTTGTTATCCATGAGTACTGCCTGACGCGGCTGGTAGGCCGTCGCGGGGGCGGCAGTCACCCCCCACCAATGGACGATTACCGCCCGGACTTGGGGTCGAAGGCATCCCGTACGGAGTCTCCGAGGAGGTTGAAGCACAGGATGAAGATCACGAGCGCCACTCCGGGGAAGAACATGAACGCCGGGTCCTGCTCGGCGTACTTGGCGCCGGCGGCGAACAGTCGTCCCCAGTCCGGAGTCGGCTCGACGAATCCGACACCGGCGAAGGAGAGGAACGCGATGGTGAGGATGGTGCTGGGGAGCTGGTACGTGAACTGGATCAGGATCGGGGAGACGACGTTCGGGAGGATCTCCTTGCGGACGATCCGCCACGGGGACGCGCCCGCGACCTTGGCGGCCTCCACGAACTCCCTCTCACGCAGCGACAGCACCGTCGAGCGGACGATGCGCGCCATGCTCATCCAGCCCAGCAGCCACAGCACGATCAGAATCGCCAGCGCCCGGAAGTACGTGGGGGTCTCCTCCCGGGGGTCCACGAAGAACGCGGTCACGACCGGCATGAAGGCGATGAAGAACAGCTGCTGCGGGAACGAGAGGAAGAAGTCGGTGACCCGGCCCAGCCAGTAGTCCGTACGGCCGCCGAAGTAGCCGCCGACCAGACCGATGATGATGCCGGTCACCATCAGCAGCGAGGTCACGCCCAGCGCCATGAACAGCGAGGTACGCATGCCGTACATCAGCATGGCGAACAGGTCACGCCCGTACTGCGGCTCGACACCGAACCAGTGGTCGGCCGAGACACCGCCGAACCAGCCGAGCGGCAGACCGAAGTCGTCCAGCACGGGCCGGTCCGCGTAGGTGGGGTCCTGGCCGTACAGCGTGTACGGGTCGGTGCCGCTGATCGACGTCAGCAGCGGCGCCGCGAGAGCGGCGACGAAGTAGAAAATCACTACGCCGGCGCAGATCATCCCGGTACGGTCACGCTTGAAGCGCTGCCACATCAACTGCCCGGGGGAACGACCCTCAAGCGTCTTCGCTCCCTTGGCGACCTCGGAGGTCGCTTCGAGCTCTGGGTCCAAGGCGACCGCGGACCCGGAGCCCTCGGCCTTGGTTGGACTGGTCATGTTGTTCTTCCCCCGGGGGGTTGGAGAGTTGAGCGCAGCACAGATACCGGCAGGTTCTGTGGTTTGGGGGAACTTTCGCCAAGTGCATCAACGCGCGTCAAGGGCGGAAGGCACAGGGATCTCCCTACCGCTCATTTTTTGAGCAAAAATTGCAAAGATTGACACCTGCGCGCGCTTGACAGGTGAGACGGCAACCCGGCGATTCGGACATAGCGGGAGGGATTTTTGTTTACATGTCCGAAACTTGATCGCCGGAGCACCGATATGCGAACAGCGCTTCAAGACCCGCTGACGGGCTCCTGAATGTGCCCAACACAAGGACCCGGCTCTCCTCCGTCAGGGAGGGGAGCCGGGTCCTTGGAGGGGCCCTGGAGAGCCGTCAGCCGTGCTTGGCGCGGCTCGCGGCGCGGGCGCGCTCACGCGCGTCCAGGTTGACCTTGCGAATGCGAACGGCCTCCGGGGTCACCTCGACGCACTCGTCGTCGCGGCAGAACTCCAGGGACTGCTCCAGCGAGAGCTTGCGCGGCGGGACGATCGACTCGGTCACATCGGCCGTGGAGGACCGCATGTTGGTGAGCTTCTTCTCCTTGGTGATGTTGACGTCCATGTCGTCGGAGCGGGAGTTCTCGCCGACGATCATGCCCTCGTACACCTCGGTGCCCGGCTCCACGAAGAGCACGCCGCGCTCCTGGAGATTCGTCATCGCGAACGCGGTGACGGCGCCGGAGCGGTCCGCTACGAGCGAGCCGTTGTTACGGGTCTGCAGGGCGCCGAACCACGGCTCGAAGCCCTCGTGGATGGAGTGACCGATGCCCGTGCCCCGGGTCTGGGTCAGGAACTCCGTCCGGAAGCCGATCAGACCGCGGGACGGGACCACGAACTCCATACGGACCCAGCCCGAACCGTGGTTGGACATGTTGTCCATGCGGCCCTTGCGGACGCCCATGAGCTGGGTGACGGCACCCATGTGCTCCTCGGGCACGTCGATCGTCATGCGCTCGACCGGCTCGTGAACCTTGCCGTCGACCTCCTTGGTGACGACCTGGGGCTTGCCGATGGTCAGCTCGAAGCCCTCCCGGCGCATCGTCTCGACCAGGATGGCCAGCGCCAGCTCACCACGGCCCTGCACCTCCCAGGCGTCCGGCCGGTCGGTGTCCAGCACCCGGAGGCTGACGTTACCGATCAGCTCGCGGTCCAGACGGTCCTTCACCTGGCGTGCGGTGACCTTGCGGTCCTTGACGGCCGCCTTGTTGTCGGCGCCCTTGCCGGTGGCGCCACGGCCGACCAGCGGGGAGGTGTTGGTGCCGATGACCATCGAGATCGCGGGCTCGTCGACCGTGATCAGGGGCAGCGCGACCGGGTTCTCGGGGTCGGCCAGGGTCTCGCCGATCATGATGTCCGGGATACCGGCGACGGCACAGATGTCACCGGGGCCCGCCTTCTCGGCCGGCTTGCGGGTGAGCGCCTCGGTCATCATCAGCTCGGAGATGCGGACGTTGCCGACGGACCCGTCGCGCTTCATCCACGCGACCGTCTGCCCCTTGCGCAGCTCGCCCTGCTCGACACGCAGCAGCGCGATACGGCCGAGGAAGTTGTCGGCGTCCAGGTTGGTGACGTGGGCCTGGAGCGGGGCGGCCTCGTCGTACGTCGGCGCCGGGATGTGCTCCAGGATCGCGGAGAAGAACGGCTGGAGGCTGGTCGAGTCGGCCGGGACCGTGCCGTTGTCCGGCTTGGTCAGCGAGGCGATGCCGTCGCGGCCGCAGGCGTAGACGATCGGGAACTCGATCTGCTCCTCGTCCGCGTCCAGGTCGAGGAAGAGGTCGTAGGTCTCGTTGACGACCTCGTCGATGCGGGCGTCGGGCCGGTCCGTCTTGTTGATGCACAGGATGACGGGGAGCCGGGCCTGAAGCGCCTTGCGCAGCACGAAGCGGGTCTGCGGAAGCGGGCCCTCGGAGGCGTCGACGAGCAGCACGACACCGTCGACCATGGAGAGGCCGCGCTCGACCTCGCCGCCGAAGTCGGCGTGGCCGGGGGTGTCGATGATGTTGATCGTGATCGGGTCCCCGCCGTCCTTCGGGTGGTACTTCACCGCGGTGTTCTTGGCGAGGATCGTGATGCCCTTCTCACGCTCCAGGTCGTTCGAGTCCATCATGCGGTCGTCGACGGAGTCGAGCTGGTGCGCGGCGAAGGCACCGGCCTGCTTGAGCATGGCGTCGACGATGGTCGTCTTGCCGTGGTCGACGTGGGCGACGATGGCGACGTTGCGGATGTCGTGGCGCGTGGCCATATTGCGGCGTACTCCCGGGATGGTGAGGACGGCTGCGCGTAGGACTGTGTTACGCGCGCCCTGCCGGGCTTGACACGCCACGGCCTCACCCCATCGTACGGGGCTGCGGTGAGTGGGGCTTGCGGGGATACGTCGGTGCAGGTGAGGGCCTTGCCAGGGTGGTGGAGGGGCCGCACGGCCCCCGTCCGGACGCCCAGCACGCCGACGGCCCCGGAGCGGCCCGCCAAGGGCGCCCCGGGGCCGTGCCGGGCCGAAGGCCGGGTCAGTCCTCGGTCGTGGGCTTCGCCGGCTTCTTCGGCTTCTTCAGGAAGCCCATGTCCTGGTACACCGGCGTCTCGAAGCCGAAGGACCCGATGTTGGCGAGGTTCTTGCGGGCCGCGGTCAGCTGGGGGCGCTGGTAGAGAGGGATGGAGCCGGCCGCGGCCCAGATGCGGGAGTCGGCCTTGCGGACGAGGTCGCGGGACTCCTCCGCGTCCAGTGTGCCCACGGCCTGGTCGAAGAGCTGGTCGACCTGGTCCGTGCCGACCCGCGTGTAGTTCTGCTCGATGCTCAGGGAGCCGTCGGCGGCCGGTACCGGCTTGGCGTAGATCGGCCGGGCGTCGGTCGCGGGGAACGCCGACGCGGGCCAGGAGTACAGCGCGAGGTCGTACTCGCCGTTGGCGATGTGGTCCTTGAAGTAGCTCTCCTCGGAGACCTTCTTGGTCTCCGTGGTGATCCCGACCCGCTGCAGCATCCGCGAGATCCGGTCCGCGACCCGGTGCAGCGTGCCGGACCCGGGCCCGGACGGAAGCACGAAGCGCAGCATCAGCGGCTTGCCGTCCTTGGCGAGCGGCCCGGCCGCGGCGCCCGGAGCCGCGGTGCCCTTGGGCGCGTACGCCCCCTGCGCTCCGCCCCCCTGCTGGACGTGCTGCTTGCCGTCCTGCGCGAGGTTGCGCGGGTCCTCCTCGTGGTCCCGCCCCTCCTGCGCGCGGTCCTGCCCGGCGCCCTCCCCGGGGTCCCGGTGGTCACGCCCCTCGGAGTCCTCCCTCGCCTTCCCGTCCTCCCCCACGATGTACGTCCCGTCGTCCTCCCCCGCCGGCTCCCCGCTCTCCGGCGACGCCGACTTCCCCTCCGGTCCCGCCGCCTTCTCCTTCTTCTGCTCCTTCAGCGGCCCACCGCGCACCCACCCCGCGTCGGCGAGCAGCGCCTGCGCCTCCTTGGTGTCCTGTCCGCCGAGGGCCCCGCTGTTGTCGGCGTAGGCCTCCTGCCCGGACAGCGCGAGGTGGCTGCCGACCGGCTGCGCGGGCAGGCCGAGCGGTTCGAGGACGACCTCCGCCAGCTCCTTGCGGTCCAGGGCGCGGGCCACGGCGCGGCGGACCCGTTCGTCGGCGAGCGGGCCGCCGGCGCCGTTGAGGGCGAGCTGGGTGTAGGCCGGTTCCAGGGACTTGCGGACCTCGTAGCGGGCGAGCGCCTGCCGGTCCGCCGGTACCGCCGCCCCGCTCTGCGTTGTCGAGGTGCTCTTCGGCTGCCCGGCGCGGTCGATGAGCCGGGCGGTGGCGGCGTCGATGCCGGCCAGGTCCACGGTGCCGGCGGCCAGGGCCTCGGCCCGCTCCTCCAGCGGTACGGCGCGCAGCACGATCTTGGCCAGCTTGGCCGGCTCCCCCCACCAGCGGGCACTGCGGACGAGGACGACCTCGTTCTGCTTCTTGTCGACCTTCTCCAGCGTGAACGGCCCGGCGGTGACCTTGAGCTTCGTGCGGGCCCCGTCGTTGAAGGAGTCGGGCGTACCCATGATCTCCTTCGGGTACAGCGGCGAGAACAGCGATCTCCAGTCGGCGTACGGCCGGCTGAAGGTGACCTTGACCTCCAGATTGCTGCCGCCCCGCTCGATCCGTTCGATCCGGTCGTATCCGGCGTTGCGCGCGGTCCAGTAGGCGCTGTCCTTCCCGGACAGGGCGCGCCACTGGGCGGCGAAGTCGGCGGCTCCCAGCTCCCGGCCGTCGCTCCAGACGGCCTGCTGGTTGAGCTTGTACAGGACCACCTGCCGGGGCTCGGTCTCGACGACCTCGGCCGACTCCAGGTAGTCGGGGTTGATCACCGGCCGCCCGCTCTCGTTCAGCCGGAACAGCGAGGGCAGCACCGCCTGGGCGACCGTCGCCGTGGCCGCGTCGGCGTCGGCCTGGAACGTGTTCAGCGTCTCCGGCACGGCGTCGACCGCCCAGACCAGGGTGCCACCGTCGGCGACCTCCGCCCGGCCGGCCGGTGCGATGTCCTGTCCGGCCAGCGGCTTGCCGGCCTCGTCGTCCGAGCCGCACCCGGCCAGTGCGGGCACCGCGAGGACGCCCGCGGTGAGGAAGGCGACCGAGCGCATCACCGCGCGCAGTGTGACGCCGTCGTGGGACATCTCTGCTTACCTCCGGGAGCCGCGGGGGTTACGATCACTTTTGGTGGTATATGGAGCTGATCAGATGTTTTCGGCTTAATACGGCCACTGAAGAGGAAAGGGTTCGGCAACACCGGGCGACACGGCGACCACGGCCGGGAAGCCCACCCGTGCGGCGCAACACACCACGGGATGCACCTGCGCGCCTCGGCCAATCGGTGCACGTCCCTTCCCAGCGGCAGGTGTGACGCGCAACACTCGCAGGCGCATGACCGTTGCCACCCACGGCCTCCGTGCCGACGGAAGTGAGGTCACGTCATGTCCGTGCACGACGAACTGACATCGGTGCAGCGCTGCCTGGACGACCTGTCCCGGTCGCTGAGCCGCCTGGAGCAGCAGCTCGGCACCGGCGGGCTCGACATCCGCCGCGTCCGCACCGACTGCGAACACCTGCGCGAGAGTGTCGCGCTGCTCCGCGAGGCGGCCACCTCTCCGGCCGCGCAGCGGCGCCCGGAGCTCGTCACCATCCCCGACACCCCGTACGACAACAGCCTGTGGGTCGACACGGACGACGAAGGACTCGGCGCCCGCGACCGACGCGCACCCTGACCGACCCGAGTCCAGACCGACCGGAGTCACACCTTGGCCACTGGTACGGAACCCACAACCACAGATCCCCATCCCCCCGGCGGCGGCGTCCGGTCGGGTGCCCGCGCCGCGATCGGAGCCCCGCATCTGCGGACCGACCGCTGGTGGCTGGCACCGGCCGCCACCGCCGCCGGCCTGCTCGCCTTCATCGTGTACTCGACCTGGCGGGCCTTCGCGAACGCCGACTACTACGCGGCCCCGTACGTCTCGCCCTTCTACTCCCCCTGCCTGGCGGAGAACTGCGAGCCGATGAAGGGGGGACCCAACTGGGAGCTCTTCGGCAGCTGGTGGGGCATCTCCCCCGCGATCATCATCCTGATCTTCCCGCTCGGCTTCCGGCTCACCTGCTACTACTACCGCAAGGCCTACTACCGGGGCTTCTGGGCGTCCCCTCCGGCCTGCGCGGTCGCCGAGCCGCACAAGAAGTACACCGGTGAGACCCGCTTCCCGCTGGTCCTGCAGAACATCCACCGGTACTTCTTCTACGCCGCCATCCTCGTCGCAGGCATCCTGACGTACGACACCGTGCTCGCCTTCCGCGACGAGAACTACGCGTGGGGCCACATGGGCCTCGGCACGCTGGTGTTCCTCGTGAACATCGTGCTGATCTGGGCCTACACGATCTCCTGCCACTCCTGCCGGCACATCGTCGGCGGCAAGCTCAAGCACTTCTCCAAGCACCCGGTGCGTTATCGCATGTGGCAGTGGGTCGGAAAGTTGAATGCCCGTCACATGCTGCTCGCCTGGGCGTCGTTGGTGAGCGTGGCGCTCGCCGACTTCTACGTCTATCTCGTCGCGTCCGGGGTCTTCGACGATCCGCGCTTCTTCTAGATGAGTGGGGCCTTCTGATGTCCGTGGTCGAGCGACAGGAGTGGGACGTCGTCGTGGTCGGCGCGGGCGGCGCGGGACTGCGCGCCGCCATCGAGGCGCGCGAGCGCGGCGCCCGCACGGCCGTGATCTGCAAGTCGCTGTTCGGCAAGGCGCACACGGTGATGGCCGAGGGCGGCATCGCCGCCGCGATGGCCAACGCCAACCCGCACGACACCTGGCAGACCCACTTCCGGGACACCCTGCGCGGCGGCAAGTTCCTCAACCAGTGGCGGATGGCCGAGCTGCACGCCCAGGAGGCCCCGGAGCGGGTGTGGGAGCTGGAGACCTGGGGCGCCCTGTTCGACCGTACGAAGGACGGCCGGATCTCGCAGCGCAACTTCGGCGGCCACGAGTACCCGCGCCTCGCCCACGTCGGCGACCGCACCGGCCTGGAGCTGATCCGCACCCTCCAGCAGAAGATCGTCGCCCTGCAGCAGGAGGACCACCGCGAGACCGGCGACTACGAGTCCCGCCTGAAGGTCTTCCAGGAGTGCACGGTCACCCGCGTCCTGAAGGACGGCACCCGGGTGAGCGGGGTCTTCGCCTACGAGCGTGAGTCGGGCCGCTTCTTCGTCCTCCAGGCCCCCGCCGTGGTGATCGCCACCGGCGGCATCGGCAAGTCCTTCAAGGTCACGTCGAACTCGTGGGAGTACACCGGCGACGGCCACGCGCTGGCGCTGCTGGCCGGCGCGCCCCTGCTGAACATGGAGTTCGTGCAGTTCCATCCCACGGGGATGGTCTGGCCGCCGTCGGTGAAGGGCATCCTCGTCACGGAGTCCGTCCGCGGCGACGGCGGCGTGCTGCGCAACTCGGACGGCAAGCGGTTCATGTTCGACTACGTCCCCGACGTCTTCAAGGAGAAGTACGCCGAGACGGAGGACGAGGCCGACCGCTGGTACGAGGACCCGGACAACAACCGGCGCCCCCCCGAGCTGCTCCCCCGCGACGAGGTCGCCCGGGCCATCAACGCCGAGGTCAAGGAGGGCCGCGGCTCCCCGCACGGCGGCGTCTTCCTGGACGTGTCGACGCGGATGCCCGCCGAGGTGATCAAGCGCCGGCTGCCGTCGATGTACCACCAGTTCAAGGAGCTCGCCGACGTCGACATCACGGCCGAGGCCATGGAGGTCGGACCCACCTGCCACTACGTGATGGGCGGCATCGCCGTCGACTCCGACTCGGCCGCGGCACGCGGGGTGCCGGGGCTCTACGCGGCCGGTGAGGTGGCCGGCGGCATGCACGGCTCGAACCGGCTCGGCGGCAACTCGCTGTCCGACCTGCTGGTGTTCGGGCGCCGGGCGGGACTGCACGCCGCCGAGTACGCGGCCGGGACCGCGGCGGACCTCCCCCGGGTGGACGACGCCCAGGTGTCCTCGGCGGCCGCGGAGGCGCTGCGCCCCTTCTCCGCGGAGGCCGAGATCGAGGAGCCGGCCGGGGGCCCGCCGGAGAACCCGTACACCCTGCACCAGGAACTCCAGCAGACGATGAACGACCTGGTCGGCATCATCCGCCGCGAGACGGAGATGAAGCAGGCCCTGGAGAAGCTGGCCGAGCTGCGGCTACGGGCCCGGCGCGCGGGCGTCGAGGGCCACCGCCAGTTCAACCCGGGCTGGCATCTCGCCCTGGACCTGCGGAACATGCTGCTGGTCAGCGAGTGCGTGGCGCGGGCCGCGCTGGAGCGGACCGAGTCGCGCGGCGGGCACACCCGCGAGGACCACCCCTCGATGGAGCGCAGGTGGCGCCGGGTGAACCTGCTCTGCCGGCTCACCGACCCCACCGGCGGGCCCGCGTCGGACCCGGTCAGCGGCCAGATCGCCCTCACCCGTGAGAACACCGAACCCATCCGTCCCGACCTGCTCGCCCTCTTCGACAAGGAGGAGCTGGTCAAGTACCTCGCCGAAGAGGAGCTGTACGAGTGAGCAGCTATGAGGCCCGCTTCAAGGTGTGGCGCGGGGACAAGGACGGGGGTGGCCTGGAGGACTTCCGGGTCGAGGTCAACGACGGCGAGGTGGTGCTGGACATCATCCACCGCCTCCAGGCCACCCAGGCCCCCGACCTGGCCGTGCGCTGGAACTGCAAGGCGGGCAAGTGCGGTTCGTGCTCCGCCGAGATCAACGGTCGGCCCCGGCTGCTGTGCATGACACGGATGTCGGTGTTCGGCCGCGAGGAGACGATCACCGTCACTCCGCTGCGCGCCTTCCCGGTCGTCAGGGATCTCGTCACGGACGTGGGCTTCAACTACGACAAGGCACGGGAGGTCCCGTCCTTCGTCCCGCCGGCCGGGCTCGGGCCGGGCGAGTACCGCATGATGCAGGAGGACGTGGACCGGTCGCAGGAGTTCCGCAAGTGCATCGAGTGCTTCCTGTGCCAGGACACCTGCCATGTGGTCCGCGACCACGAGGAGAACAAGCCCGCGTTCGCGGGCCCGCGCTTCCTGATGCGGGTCGCGGAACTGGACATGCACCCGCTGGACGCGGCGGCCGAGTCCGGCCTGGACCGGGGGCGCACCGCCCAGGACGAACACGGACTCGGCTACTGCAACATCACCAAGTGCTGCACGGAGGTCTGCCCCGAGGGCATCAAGATCACCGACAACGCCCTGATCCCGCTGAAGGAGCGGGCCGTCGACCGCAAGTACGACCCGCTGGTCTGGCTGGGCGACAAGATCCGCCGACGGCCCGCGTCGTCAGGTGGCTGAGGCCCGCAGATAACCCGAGTGCGCGACCTGCCCGAGGAAGGTGAACCGGGTGTCGGTGGTCATGTGCTTCTCGAAGGCCTCCTTGATGCCCGGCCACTTCGGGTGCCCGAAGTCGTCGAGCACGACGATGCCGCCGGGCGCGACGATCTGCTCCGCCCACTCCAGGTCCTTGGCCACGCCCTCGGCGGAGTGGTCGCCGTCGACGATCACCACGCCGTAGGAGCGGTCGGCGACCGCGGCGCGCACCTCGGGGTCCTCGGAGAAGCCCTGCTGGATCCGGGTCGCGGCACCGGCCGCGCCCACCAGCGCCAGGTTGCTGCGCACGGCGGCCTCCCGCACCGGCGTGCCCGTGACGTCCCCTCCCATGCTGGTGCCCGGCTGGAGCTGCTGACCGGCCAGCGGGTCGACGATCGTCAGCCGCGGATCCCGGCCCTCCCGCTCCATCATCCGGATCAGGGCCGCGCCGAACATGCCGTACAGCGTGCCGATCTCCAGGATCTCGTCGTTCGGCGGGTCCAGCAGCGGTACGGCGGAGAGTTTGCCGCAGATGTTCATCGTGCCGCCGGCTATGCGGCCGACGCCCAGCGCCTCCATCGCGATGAGCAGCCGGAACGCCTGCGCGACGGCCCGTTCCGCGCCCTCCCCGTTCCCGGTGACATGGGTCAGCTCCCCGATCGTCCGGTTCAGATGAGGCGTCGACGGCAGCCGCGACGCCCCGCGCCCGGTCCCGTCGAAGAACAGCTCCAGGGGCCGCTGACGGTTGCGGACCTTCTTCAGCTCCTGCTGCACGGCGTCGTAGGAGGTGTTGCCGACGACCCGCCGGACCTCACGCTGGATGCGCTGGTCGATGAGTGCGGTGACGGGCCGCAGGGCACGCCGGGCGACCTTGCTGGTGAGTAGAGCTCGCATGGATCGGTGACCCTCACAAGGATTGGGGGAAGTGCCGTGGAACGTAGGCCGCCCGCAGCCACTCCACAACTAACGGGAGCACCCCTACGGGCAAAGCGCACATGACGACTCCCCGACGAATCGGTGACACCAGGGGTGCGGACGCCCCTGCGCGCTCACGCGAACGGGTGACGGCGGCTGCGCAACCCCTGCGGCCACCACACCTTCGGCCCCGAGGCCCGGCTGCCCGCGCGCCTGCCGTGCCGCACATCGGTCCACACATCGGTCCACGCATCGGTCCCCACAAGGGGCGCACACCACTCGCGGAGCAGCATTCCTGCTCATACGCTCCGAAATGTGACGCCCTCCTCGATCCGCCGCCGGCCCCGGCGTACGACCTCGCACATATCCGTGCAGGTCGCGCACGCGCTGCTCGGCGGAGTGATCGCGATCCTGTGGCTGGTCTGGCCCGAGCTGACCGCCTCGCCGAGCACTGACCGCCCGGCCGCGCTCGCCCCGCGCGCCCCGCAGCAGGAGGTGCAGGAGACCTCCACCGCCGACCTCGTCCTTCCGCTCGCCGCCCTGCTCGCGGCGGCGGCGGTGGCCACGTACGCCTACGTCCGCCGGACCCGGCGCATCCGCACCCGCACCACCCCGGGCGCCCCGGCGTCCGCCACAGCACCCACCCTCACCCATCCCCTGATCCAACTCGACGCACGGGCACAGGCGTTGCTGGTCGAGGCCGACGACTGCGTACGCACCAGCCGCGAGGAACTCGCCTCCGCGGCAGCCACCTCCGCCCCGGAGGCCATGGAGCCGTTCGCGCGGGCGTTACGGGAGGCGGAATGGGAGCTCTCGGCCGCGTTCGCGATGCGGCAGCGGTACGACGACGGCGTCCCGTCCGAGGCGTCGGCCCGGCGGCAGGCCCTCGCCGGGATCGTCGGCCGGTGCGCGGAGGCCGGGCGGCGGCTGGACGCGGAGGCGGCGGGCTTCGACGTGGTACGCGGCCTGGAGCGGGGCATCGGGGCGGCACTGGAGGCGGCGGAGACCCGGTTCCGTGAGGTGGCCGGCCGGACGTCCACCGCCGAGTCGACGCTGGCGGAGCTCGGCAGGCGGTACGCGGCCACGGCGTACGCCCCGGTCGTCGGCTTCGTCGAACAGGCCAAGGACCGCCTGGTGTTCACCACCGTCCACCTCAACCAGGCCCGTCAGTCAGCCGATGCGAACGAACCCGGGCGGGCCGCGGCCCACCTGCGGGCGGCCGAGGGCGCGATCGCCCAGGCGGCGATCTTCGAGACGGCTGTCGAGCGCCTCGCCGGGGAGCTGTCGACCGCCGGGAAGCTGACAGGGGCCGCTCTCACGGGGGCGGAGGCGGAGATCGCCGGAGCGCGTCGGCGGATGGCGGAGCCGGCGGGCGGTGCGCAGGCGCCGGGGGCCCGGGTCCCGGCCGGCGAACTGACGTCACGTGTCATGCACGCCGACGCCGTACTGGCCGCCGTACGCGAAACGCTGACCGGCGGGCCGTGCGACCCCCTCGACGCCCTGCGCCGCATCGTGCGGGCCGTCGCGCCGGTCACGGCGGCACGGGCCGGGGTGCTCCTGGTGGCCGCGGAGCTGGTCGCCCGGAGCACGACGGCAGGGGCGGCCGACTTCGTCGCGACGCACCGGGGTGCGGTGGGCGCCGAGGCCCGCACACGCCTGGCGGCCGCGCGACGGCTCCTTGCCGAGGAGCCCCTCACGGCCGACACCCTCGCCCGCACCGCCCTGCACCTGGCCGAACAGGACGTCCGTACGCACGGCACGCCCACCCCGGAAGCGACCCCGCACTCCACCGGCGTGGGCGGGGCGCTCCTGGGAGGCATCCTGCTGCGCGATGACCCGACTCCCGGACCACCCGCGAGCTTCGGCGGCCCGCGCACCCGCGGGCGCCACAACTTCCCGCTCTCGTAACAAACCTCTCGCCCCGTCAGCCATCGAGCGCGCCCTTTATATGATGATCGGATCCTGTTGAGAGTTGATCCGATGTCGCGCGGACGAGCGGGGGCGGTTGAGCGTGATCAAGCCGGAGCAGATTCCTCAGTTCACCGGTGATCTGGCGCAGTTGGAGCTGGACTACGCGGCGTTGAAGACGGACGCGGGCAATGTC